>JBGCFM010000112.1:0-2804 GCA_045106895.1 Polyangiales bacterium
TACCCAAGCATCACTGCCCGGGCTGCGGCGACGAGCAGCCCTACTCCGCGCGCTACCCTTGGCACTTCTGCCGCTCCTGCGTGAAGAGCGCCACCGACCGACAAGGCCGCGCGCTCGTTTTCTTCAATGTGTCCATGAGCGGCGGCCTGACGTGGCGATACGCAGACGACGACGCCAGCGGCGAAAAAGACTGCATCGCCGTGGGCTGCGTCATCAAGGGTCGTCCTGTGCTTGTGACGGAGGCGCGCTTTGGCGGCGTCGTGGCGCAGCCGGCTAGCCGGGAGATGCTCCGCGACGCGCTCAAGAAGCGGACGAACCTGAGCTAGCAGCGCAGAGCCT
Source organism: Polyangiales bacterium (assembly GCA_045106895.1). GTDB lineage: Bacteria > Myxococcota_A > Polyangia > Polyangiales > Houyiibacteriaceae > JBCCRV01. The sequence continues at coordinate 340 of JBGCFM010000112.1, forward strand.
AGAGGTGGCCGAAGGCCATGTCGCGCAAGCCTCGCTCCGCTTCGGAGACTTGCTCCATCGCACGCCAATCCGCGCCATAGTAACGGCGTGTGCCTTGTGCCCCGACGTACTCGCTCTCCGCGCCGAGCACGGCGCTTGGAAGCTCCGTCTCGTCATGATTCCACGACGAGCCATCCCACAGCTCGTAGCCGCTGTTGGTAGTCACGACGACGTCGCCGCCCAAAAGCGCAATGTTCGAGAGGCGGTCGATGTCCGCAAGGAAAGGACACTCGGTCCAGGTCTCGGCGTCCGGCGACGTGTAGCAGCGGATATCAAAGCCCGACCCGTTCCAGTTCTGGCTTCCGACCACATAGAGCCCGCGCCCATAGGCGAGCTGGTTGATTCCTCGCTCGCCGCCTTGTCCTTGATCGCTCCAGGTGTCTCCGTCGGAGGAGGTCGCGACCATTCCTCCGTCTCCCACGGCGACGAACTGACCGTTCAGAAACGCGATGCGGCGACCGGCACGCGGGAGGCGCTCGGCTCCTTCTCGCCATGTATCGCCGCCGTCTTCGGACACCGCCGTGCGACCGTTTCCGCCCACGGCGACCCATCGCCCGTTTCCAAACGCGACGTCCCCCATCCAGTCACGGCCCTCCGGGTAGAGGTCCTCCTCCCATGTCACGCCATCGCGGGTCCGCATGATCATCGAGTTGCGGTCGCCACCCACGGCGATGAACGCGCCCTCGCCGAAGCCAACGCCGCGAAGTAGATCTGGCGTGTGGTCGCTGTCCTGTACGGGCCCAGCGATGACGGAGTAGTCGCGGCCGTTTGTCGTTGTGGCGCGATAGCCCCAGTTTCCGACGATGACCCAGGTGGGAGAGCCGACGGGGATCGACGCGTCGGGCCCCCCATCCGCTTCGCCAGCATCGGTGCCAACGTCCAAGACGGCGGAATCGACGGAGGAATCGACGGGGGTGCCGACGTCGGTGGGCGCATCCAGACCGACATCGCTGGACACAACGTCCGCCACGCCCCCGTCGAGCATGTCGGCGGAATCGTCGTCGCCACACCCAATAAGGGCAGCGAAACCGACGAGAGAAAGAACGCAAAACGAACGTGGAGCCTGCATAGGCAGACTAGGTGCGCTCGGCCCAGTAAATGGCTCAAATCAGTTCCCGGCGCGGCTCATCCGAAGATCGGCCTTTTTTGAGCTATCCGCGCTCCTCGTCGCACCTATGTCCGATGACGCCGCGATCCTTCCGACGACAGCTCTCCCTTCTCGCTCTGGCCCTCTCCCTTGGGTGCCAAGGCGCCATTGGGGAAACGGGTCCTCCCGGGTCCATTCTTCCGCCCATCGAAGGCGAGGCCGGCGACCCCACGGGCGTGGTCGGTATTCGGCGGCTCTCGCCCATCGAAGTCCGCAACACCGTCAGTGATCTAGGGAGCGAGCTGGGCGTGTCGCTTGATGTGAACGCTCCTCCTCTTCCCGACGTAGACACGCACCACCAGTTCTCCAACACGCGTGCATCGGGGAACCTCACTTTTGAGCAGGTTCGCGGCCTGATGAACTGGGCCGAGGCCATCTCCGAGACGGTGACACAAGACACCGACGCCTTGCTCGGCTGCACCCCCTCGACGAGCTTCGACGAGTGCGCCCGCTCGTTTGGCGAGACTCTCGGTCGTTTGGCTTTTCGCCGCCCGACGAACGCCGAAGACATCGCTCTGTTTGAGTCGGCCTTCGTCGCTGTCACGGCGGAGGGGGACGCACGCGACGGCGTTCGAGCGATGATCGAGCTTTCCCTATTGTCCCCGGAGTTTTGGTATCTCTCCGCCGCCGTCGATGAAGGAGGACGACTCGATGCACATGCCATCGCCGCTCAGCTTTCGTATGGCCTGTGGGGAACGATGCCCGATGCGGCGCTTCGAGGGCGCGCCGAAGAAGGTGGCCTCGGCGACCCAACAAGTGTTCGCGCGGAGGCCGAGCGTATGCTCGATGACCCACGCGCCGCGTCGACGGTTCACCGCTTTCATCGTGAGTGGCTCGACTTGGCGACCATCGCCGAGCTCGACAAAGACCCCGCTATTTACCCGGACTTCGACGCGGACACGGCAGCGGATCTCGGCACCGAATACGACGCCTTCATCGAACGCTCCGTGCTTGAAGACGCGAGCATCGGGGAGCTCTTTTCAAGCCGACAGGCCTACGTCAACGCGCGCCTCGAGCGGCTCTATGGGCTCACTCCGGAATCCAGCGGCGACGACGATTGGCGCTGGAGAGAGCTCGGCCCAGAGCGTGCCGGCGTGCTGACCCGACCGCTCTTCTTGGCGTCGACGGCGGGTCGCGGAGAATCTGCGCTGATCCTGCGCGGAGTCGCCGTCATCGAGCACCTGCTGTGCACCGTGCTCATCGCGCCGGCGAACGCGACGGAGGAATCCGTGGAGATTCCCGTCGGCGCCACGAGCGGCAAACTCGCCGGCGTCGAGAA
>JBGCFM010000113.1:0-8751 GCA_045106895.1 Polyangiales bacterium
TTGGTGAGCTCCGCCAAGAACACCTCGAGAAGGCCATCCCACCCACGAAAGAGGTTCGCGGTGGCGGCTAGCTTGTCGAAGTCCGTCGGCAGCCCAGCGATGTCGTCCCAGAGCTCTGACTCGCGCGTGGACAAGATGCCGTCGCCGATGGACTCGGCATCTCCGGCAAACTCCGTCACAAAGCCTTGCCCACCGGCTTCGTTGGCAGCGAGGGTGACGACGGCGTCGTAGTTGCTCGCTGGGTTGAACCAGTTGATTCGGGCTTCGTTGAGCTCGAGGTCCAAGTAGTTGGCGGGGATCGCCCGGCTCTCTCCGACGACGTAGACCAAGATGCCCATGTCCGGCGTCGCAGCAGCGGCGGTGGGGCGAAGTGGAATCGACGGCAGGCCAGTGCCGAAGCTCAGCACGACGGGTCGTATCTCCCCGGCGTCGCGACCTTTCGTCAGGCGAAACGCCAAGAGGTTCATGCCGGATTCAAGGTAAGGCACGAGTCGGTCACGGCCGAATTCACTCACGTCGTAGTCGTTTTCATTGAGCCAGTCTGTGGCGAGGGCCGCGACGTCCATCGCCTCCGGGTCGATGGAGATGACGACGAAGTCGTAAGGACCCACGGATCCTTCGTTGATGACGGTGACCTGAACGCCACTGTCCACGGTGGGTGCCGCGTCTTGCGGCGCGCCCGCATCCGAACTTGGCCCACCATCGGGGAACACCGGCGTTCGGCACTCCCCCTCCACTTCCACATCAAGAATGTAGCGCGGGTCCGTCTGCTGCTGAAGTCGCTGAAACGCGATGTTCGAAGAGACGGAAATCTCTGGGCTTCCAACGACGGGGAGCATCCAGGCGAAACGCTCCGAAGGCCCGGAGTATTGAATCTGAATCACCGCCGTCGTCGAACCATCCGGGTTCTGCGAGAAGATGATGCGCTCAGCGGCTTGGTTGACCGGCTGGGCGTTGTCACAGAAGAAGCCGCCGCACGCGGACGCGTGAGAAGGAAGCGACGCGAGGGCGCCGAGGCACAGAAGAAGAGAGACAAGAAAGTGTAAACGCATGGTGTCAGCGTGCGTTTACATTTCGTGTGCAGCGACTAAAAACCCTTTATTCTAGGAACAAAGCGTGCACTGGCCGGTGTACAAAAGCGAAGCTACCAGCTGCCCAAATAGGTGATGATGGCGTCCTTTTCGTCGTCGCTCAGTCCGCGCCCATAACGATGTCCAAGCTCACTGCTGTCACGTGAGAGCAGCTCTCGAACGGTGATTTGTTCACCGCGATTCAGGAGCGCCGGTCGTTCAAGGACACGGTAGAGCGACGGGACTCGGTATTGTCCTGTGCCCCGCGCGCTCGACTCACCGACGCGGGGGTCGGTCCCCACCTCATCTAGGTCGACGGCTTCCGTGCGGGGGCTTCCGTTGCCGTGACACTCCGCGCAGCGCTCTTCAAAGATGGCGGCACCCGGGAGGGTTTCGTCCGGCGTTGGCTCTCCCGTGAGGTGCCATAGATAGTACGCAAGAGCGTAGGCAACTTCCCGCGGAGGTCGGAGTCGTCCATCGTAGGAAGTGATGAGCAGTGTCTCGATTCGCACGGCGAGTGCTGGCAGAGAGTTGCGCACGCTCGCCGCACGATGAAGCCGGCGGTGTAGATGAATCGGCCGCAGGTCCGAGATAGCCACGGGGTTATCGCTGTCGTCGCTTGTGACATCCACCCGCCCGGGCCCCCACCGCGTCTCGACGAGGGAGCCTCCTGAACCGATGGCGCTGTAGTCGTAGTGCACGTTGGCGGCGCCGTGGAGAAGTACACCACCTTCGACGCGTCCGTGGCACGTCGCGCAGGTAGGCGCGAAGGCTTCGCGCTCGTCCGTCAGCTGCACCCGCGCCACGCCGCCAAGACGGCCACGCTCGTCTACCCAGAGCCCGATGGATGCCGCCGTGTCCGCGTAGTGAGTGGCAGCGCCGAGGCGCGCATCCACGCCCATGGGGTAGTCCTCGAAGGCGCGGCGGCCGAGGGCCATCCACGCTTCATGGGAAGGCTCAAAAGTGTCACGCTGGAAGAAACGTGGGCCGTCTACGGTCACACGATTCTCATCGCGAATGAAGGCGCCGATGTCCTCCTCAAGGAGAGGCCGCGCGACGGGGTTCCACTCCGGAAGCTCCGACCACGCTTCGTAGTTCTCGAGGCGAAGCTCGCTGTATCCGTTGTTGGGATCGACGAGGCTCTCGCGGAGCGTGTCTTGCCGGTACTCGCTGGACTGAACGAAGAGCGCCGCGTCGTCGAGAGTGGCCGAGCATCCCGCAAGGTCGCTGGCGAAGATGCCGGCGACGACGCAGAGGATGCCTACCCTTCGCATTGGGAGTTTCCGCAAACCCAGTGACCCACCTCCGCAGCGAAGGTGCAGTAGCCGTTGGCCAGGTCGGAGCAGTCCGAGTCGTCCGTGCACTCGTCACGCGAGGTGTGGCATTCGAAGGCGACGACGCCGCCCAGATTCCCGCAGCTTCCTAAGGTAGGGCTACACCATCCACCAGGTCCACAGTCGGCATCCACCTGACAGCCGCCGCCGGTGCAGAAGTTTGCACCGGAACCGACTCCGCAAACGCAGGGCCCGCCGCATTCGGAGTCCTCGAAGCAGCCATCGTAAGTGCAGGAGTTACCAAAGCGGTTCGGCAGGCAGCGCCCGTTTGCGCCTTCGGTACAGTCCTCATGGCTCGTGCAGAAGTCTTCCTCGCGCATGTTCACCGGCGGTGAATCGCGAACGTTGTCGCAGGTGATGGACTCGCTTCGGTGAACTGCCGGCTCGGGCAGTGACTCGCTGCCCACGGAACCAAAGCAGGCGCTGAGGCCGAGGAAGAAGACTGCAAAAGACGAAAGAGGGAGTCGCATGACACCTATCGAAAGCAACCTCTGTGCCAGGGACAGCCCGCTGGAATCACCACGTTGTGACTCGCAGCCGGCTTCGCGCTGGCACAGGGCGGCTCATCGAGGGACTAGCCGGCGCACTGGGAGTTGTCGCAGACCCAGCGAGCGTCTTCGCTGGAGAACTTGCAGTAGGCGCTGGCGCCCATCTCCGAGCAGTCCGCGTCGTCGTTGCACTCGTCATCGGGCGTGTGGCACTCGTACGCCACGACCCCGCCCAAGTTGCCGCAGCCGCCGAAGGTGGGGCTGCACCAGGAGAGGGGGCCGCAGTCCGAGTCGACCTGACAGCCGCCGCTGGAGCAACGGTTCGCGTTGAAGTCACCCTCGCCGCAGAGACATGGACCCGTGCAATCGTCGTCGGAGAAGCAGCGGTCGTAGGAGCAGAAGTTGCCGCCGCGTCCTGTCGAGCAGCGTCCGTTGTCGCCTTCGGTGCAGTCAGTATGGGCCGTGCAAGCTCCTCCAATGGGGCCGTCGAAGACTTCGGGCATGGAGCGCATATCGTCACACATGATGGGATCAGGGCGGTGGTTCATCGGCTCCGGGAGTGGCGGTGGACCCGCGTCTGGCGGAGGGCCAGCGTCCGGATCAGGCGGAGGACCCGCGTCGGTCATTGGGCCGGCGTCCACGGTGGGGCCCGTATCTGTCATCGGGCCCGCGTCCGTTTCCGGACCCGCGTCCATCTCAGGACCAGCGTCCATGCCGGGAGGGGCGTCTGTCCCGACGTCGACGACGGGCACGTCGGAGCCCGCATCAAGGAGAGCCCCGTCATCATCCCCACAACCTGCGAAGGAGATGAGCGAAAGGCTAAGAAGGGTGAGCGAAAAGCGTATCATCCGCCGAGTATAGCAAGGCAACGACGTAGACGTCACAAAGCTGCGCCGCTATACCCCTAGTGTGCCTCTTAGTTCGACACTTTTAGGGACCGATGCGGCCCGCGACATCGGGAGCTTGGCTCTCTCACTCGTCGATGGCGGCAACCCAATGCTTGAGCTTCGCGCGGCCCAATGGCGGAATGCACTCGTCAAAGTCGGCCTTCCGGTGCCTTTTTGGATCGTCCATGACCTCGGCATGCTCACCATCGCCGAGCCCGAAGGCGATTTTCAGCCGCGCCCGGCGGTGGGCTCGCTCAACCTCGACGGCCCCATGCGGGGACGCGTTCAAGAGCTACTTCGCGTGTACGGCGACACGCTCCGTGAGCTCTCGACGAGCGAGGTCCTCGAGACCGCGCGCCAGTGGCGCCTTGCGGACCCGCTCATCAGCGTTCTCCTTCTGAAGGTCCTTGGCCCCCTCTTCGAACGCTTCGACCTGGCTCGTTCCACGCGCGCAGCGCTCCTGCCCCTCGACCCCGAGGTCTACACGAACCTCGGCGGGCAGCTCCCTGGGCTCTTCAACGCCACCGAACGAAGCGTCGACATCGCGTTCCTCGAGCATGTCGTTGCGGCGCGTGTTCGCCTCATCACGGCGGTGGAACAAATCGACCTCGACACGCTTCGTCTCCTCGGCATGTTTGGTGCCGAAGCGAGCGCCGCCGGCGCCATGGAGATGGTGGACCTCCTCAACGTCTTTGAGTCACCGGAAGCCAACGACGTCGTCAACTTCTCCTTGGATCTCTTGCCCAGCGTTCTCGAGACGAAGAAGGCGAGCGGCCAGCAGTCCTTCGCCGTGGATGGATACAGCGGCGTCGACCGACGTGGCACCATCGACTCTTTGGTCTTGAGCGAGCTGGCCTTCGACAACGAGCTTTTTGAGCGCCGCTTCGCCGAAAAAGAAGTCTTCTACTACGCACACGAAAAGCAGCACGAAGAAGACCGGCGCCTCCACTACATCCTCGTCGACGCCAGCGCTTCGATGCGTGGCCAGCGAGCCGTGTTCGCGCGTGGCCTCGCGCTGACGCTCGTCAAGAAGCTGCAGCTCCAGGGCGAAGACGTGTACCTACGCTTCTTCGACTCTCGCCTCTACGATGTGCAGCACGCGCGCCGCGGCCGCGTCGACGGCGGAGGCATCAGCGTGCCTTACGTTCTGTGCTTTCGCGGCGAACGCGGACGAAACTACGCCAAGGTCTTCAACCTACTCACCACCGACCTCCAGCGCCTCCAGCGACAACAGCGGCGAACGCCCATCGTCTACCTGATGACGCACGCCCAGTGCCACATCCCCACCGAGACCGTCGAGCGCCTTCGTACTTTTGCGCGCCTCTATGGCGTGTTCATGTTGCCCAGCAACGGCGACCTCGAGCTCGACTACCTGCACCTCCTCGACAAAGTCGAGATCGTCGACAGCGCGGCGCTCACGCAACAAGAAGCGCGCACCCAGCGTGCCCTTGAGATCGTCGACGACGCCACGCGCGAAGAAGGCAGCGAGGTTCGCGCTGCGAGTATTGCGCCGCCTTCGCCTGTGTAGCGTCTCGCGAGCAGTGCCGCAGCCTTCCGAGCAGGCGACCAGCAGGTTGGTGAAAAACTCCGCGATGCCGCTTTGCGGCATGAGCGCACAACCAAGCACCCTCTGAATCGCGGCCACCTATGTCCATAGGCAGACGTGAATCGGACGTCCTTGCTCGAGCACTCAGTCCAAAAATCGCCAGGCTGCCTTTTTCACCAACCTGCTGGGCCACGACGCCGATTCGAGGGCTATGGGCTTGTTGGTGTGGAGCCCGACAAATTGACTCTACGGGTGCACGTGGACCTGACTGCTGAGCGTCACGAGGTCGCCGGACCCATCGTCGAGCTGCACCATCACCACGTACGCAAACGGGCCGTCGACGGGAAGCGTCGCCGTGGCCGTTTCGTCCGTCACTGCCATGGGCTGGGTAGACCACACACATTCGCCTTCGCACGCATAGTCCGGAACGCTGTCGAGGGCGCCAAAGGTACCGTCGTCGCTTTGCCGCGCGGCGAGGACAACCTGCCGAACGTCTACGCCGTCGACATCGAGGCTCACGAAGCCCGCGGATTCGACGAGGCGCTCTTCCACGTCGAAGGTCGGCGCTCCGTCGAAGACATGTCGAACCCAATGGCGCCACACCGAGCCATGCTCTGCGGTGTCGAAGCGATGCGGCTCGTCGGGCATGAAGCGAAAGGCATCGGGGCCGTTACCTTCCGCGAAGAGCGGACCCTCCGTGTCTACGGGGTGCGCTTCACGGCCGTTGCGGAGCGCGAGGATCGCGACATCGTCGAAGGCGCCCGCCTCCTGCAGTGAACGAAAGTCGAACTGGCGCACCCAGTCTTGGCCGCCGGGCGTGCGGTGGTAGTCGAGGAACTCTTGCGTGGACGACCAGAGGCAAGGCTCGGCGCAGACGAAGTCGAACATTTCGATGCCGAGGCCGTCACTCCAGCGCTCGAGGGCAAGCTCGAGCCACCGCATCCAGTCGAGGGGCCACCCGGACACAAAGGCACCCACGACGCGCGGGTCGAAGGCCGCCATCTGAGCCACGGCGCCTCCCCACTTCGAATGGCCAGCGACGACAAATCGCGCGGGCGGAGCGGCGGCTAGGGAGAGATGAACGAGCGCCTGCCCCGTTGCCGTCAAGAGAGAGATGCCGGCTCGAGCAATGTGGGCGACGTACTCGCGGGCGATCCGCGGCTCCGCCACCGGGCTTCCCGACGCGTCCACGCCGCGCTCTTGCTCTCGGAGAAGATTGAACTGCAGCACCGTGCTGTCCGTGATCGCTTCGCCGGTGGTCTCGTTCACGTAAGGCGGATCGATTCGGCTAGGGCTCAGAACGTGATGAAGCGCGACAACGCAAGCGTGACCCGTTTCCAAGACGCATTGGATTCCGCGTTCGGAGGCGTCACCGTCCTCGGCCCGAATCGAAACGGCGACCTCGTTGAGGTTGGAGATTGCCTCGCCCGCCGCATCGACTTCCACGAAGAGCCGTCCGCCGACATCGAAGACCGAGTCCGCCGCGGGGAACCCTCCATCGCCCACGCCGAACTCGACGACACGAATTCGGCGGCCTTCAACGGTGATGGTGTTGTCGTCCCCAAAGACGGGCTGTCCTTCCGGAACCCGCCAGGCGATGGCCTCCTCGTAGAAAGACGCGAGGGGCAAAGCCGCGGAATTTCCAGCGTCGACGCGAACGCCGGCATCCGAACCGACATCTGCCGAACCGACATCGCCGGGCGCGGCGTCATCTGCGGGAGGATCCACGTCATCACCACACGCGACGCAAACCAAAACAATAGCGACCCACAACTGCTTCATCGGCGAGAGCGTACACCACACTCGTCCGAAGGAACGAACTCAGCGATGGGAAGAGTGTTCTCGACGGGGCCGTTGGCGTCATTCGTGCACGCGGCGACTTGCCCGACGAGACGTTGGGGACGCGGCTCGTGCGCGATTCAGAAAGGTTGAATAGGAGGGCACCTGCGGTTCACACTTTGGGACTGGCGCTTCCGGCGAACCTTAGTTCACGAAGTCGATTCTGGTGGGACGCGCGCGAACCACCAACGACGAGGTCATCCGCGTCTTCTTTGGCCACGGCCTCAACGACATCAGCGCGCGAACTCTCGCCGTCGTCGATTCGAACTACGGCGTAGACGAGCGACACGCCTGGGTTGTGGCGGGCACCGAGCACGTGCTCCTCGGCGGCTACGCCACACGAAGGAGAGCGTCAGGCGCTTCCCTTCGCGAGTGGACGGACGCCTTCTTTGAAGGCGGCGAAGCGTTTACCACGCTGATTCCTTAGGAAAGCGGTGCCTTAAGAAAGCGGCAAGACTTCATCGACGAGGGAGGCGCTCAGGTCGATGATGGCGTTCCACGCTTCCTGGTAGACCACCTCATTGTCCGACGTGGGTGCGTCGGGGGAGCGAACAGACAAGCCGTAGTAGGTGCATTCGCCTTGGGATTCGGGCACGAGGCATTCCTGAGCGTCCACCGTCAGCGCGCGGGTGAAGTGCCGGGAAACGCCGGCTCGTTCAACGCCCTCCTGGCCAAGGGCCGGGTACGCCGCGGCCACGGCGTCTAGGTACCGTTGCGCCTTCTCGTGGGGGATGGGCCGCTCTTCCACGCGCGGCTCCTGCGAGAAGTGCCGCCTGGCGAAGGCGACGCCATCGACGATCGTCACGGACATGCCTCGATCTTCTCGCTGGAGGTCGGCGGCGGACTCCCGCGTAGGATTCGCAAAGCCCCGCGGAAGTGTCCAGACCCGCTCGAAGCCGTGCGTGTGTAGAGCTGCGACTTCGGAGGCTGGCTCCGCCTCCGCTTCAGCCATGACGGCGGGCACAGACTCGCCGGCCGTCGAATCTGGGGCTGGTGTCTGAGGCCCTGTGCATGCGGCGAGGATTGCGAAGAGGAGGACTGAGTTGAGGGGGGGTCATCATCGGCGAAACCTTTCTGGCACGAGGCCACGTGAGATGGACCTCGCACGCTAAGGACCCCTTGGGTGGTGAAGGCGTCTCTCGTCATACGGCGTATGACGCCCTCCCTCCGAAGCTCGACAGCCTGCCTTTCGTCGAGGTACGACAGCGGCATGGCGCGAGACGATCTAAGCGATGGCAAGAGTCACAAGTTCTGGGCGGCGTCCGTGGAAGGCGAAGAGCTGACGACGAACTGGGGCCGCATCGGCACCGACGGGCAGTCGAAGACGAAGTCGCTTGGCTCGTCAGAAGCGGCGGACAAAGAGCTGGCGAAGCTCATTCGGGCGAAGACGAAGAAGGGGTATGTGCTCGTTTCGGAGAGCGCCGCGGCGGCGAAACCTGCCGCCGCAAAGCCTGCTGCAACTAAGCCCGCCGAGCCCGACCCAGAGCCTGCCGAGCCAATCTTGAGCGACTTGCCCGACGAGAGCGTTGCGAACACCGCCGGCCTCGAGAAGCACATGCCCGTTACTCGCGGCGCCGTGAAACCGAT
>JBGCFM010000114.1:0-4743 GCA_045106895.1 Polyangiales bacterium
CCGACCTTGGCATCGACTCCATCAAGCGCGTGGAGATTCTCAGCGGCATGAAGGAGAAGATCGAGGGCTTGCCCGAGGTCGACGCAGCGTCGCTCTCCAAGACACGAACCCTCGCCGAGATCGTCGGCATCTACGAGCCTTTGCTTTCTACAAGCGCAAACGGAGGGTCAGCACCCGCGGGTTTTAGCGAGGCCGCTTCGGCGGCCGAGCCAGCAGAAGACTCTGCAGACCAGGTCGGACGCTACGTCACTTACCTGGCAGAAGCGCCCAAGGCGGGCTTCGCCCTTCAGGGTCTGGCGACGGCAACATCGCTTCTCATCGTTCCTGCGGATGGCAACGTGGCGCAGGCGCTTCAGTCGCGTCTTCAGTCGGCGGGGCGCAATGTGCGCATCGGTCACGAGCTCGACGCCAGCACCGACGGCGTGATCTTCCTCGGCGGTCTTCGGGCTATTCCTGACGTCGCTACGGCACGTGAGATCCAGCGCGAAGTGTTCCGATTGGCCCGCGGGTTCGCCAAGCAGAGCGCACCGAAGTTCTTTGTCAGTGTCCAAGACACCGGCGGAACCTTCGGTCTCGAAGGCGCTGAAAACCTTGGCGCGCGCGCTTGGGTGGGCGGCATCCCGGGGCTCATCAAGACAGCAGCCCTCGAATGGCCAAACGTTGGATGCCGAGCCATCGACATCGCGACGGAAGACGGTCCCATCGACGAGCAGAGCGCTGGAGTGCTCGCGGCACGTCTCGACGACGAGCTTCACACAGGCGGCCAAGAAGTGGAGATTGCACTCGGCGAGAATGGCCGGCGGCGCATGCCGCGGGTGCGAGCAGAGCGCGTGAAACCATCTCGACGTCCTGTCGAACCCGGCGCAGTGGTCGTCGCTTCCGGCGGCGCACGTGGTGTCACATCAAGCTCGCTCATCGCCTTCGCGGCGGCGAGCAAGTGTCGACTCGTTCTTCTCGGTCGGACGCCGCTCCAGCCCGAAGACCCGGCCCTCGCCGCGGCGGCAGACGACGCATCTCTCAAGCGCCTCCTCATGGAGCAGGCGCGCGCAGCGGGTGAGAAGTTCAAGCCCGCAGACATCGGCTCACGCGCGCGACGTGTGCTGGCTGGTCGTGAGATTCGTTCGACGCTCGCGTCCATCGAAGCCGCCGGCGGCGCAGCTCGCTACGAAGCGACGGACGTACAGGACGAAGCCAAGCTTCGCGAGACGTTCAACGCGGTCCGGCGCGAGTGGGGCCCCATCGCGGGCATCGTTCACGGCGCGGGCGTCCTCGCGGACAAACGCATCGAGGACAAGACCGACGCGGACTTTGACCGCGTCTTCGACACCAAGGTCCTCGGACTTGAGGCGCTCCTCAAAGCATGCGCCGAAGACCCAATTCAGCTTCTCTGCTGCTTCTCTTCGGTGGCTGGCCGCGCGGGCAACGTGGGCCAGTGCGACTATGCGATGGCCAATGAGGTCCTCAACAAGGTGACAGCCTACGAAGGCGCTGCACGAGAAGCCCGCGGAACGACCATCGTCGCCAAGAGCATCGGCTGGGGTCCTTGGGCCGGCGGCATGGTGACGCCCGCTCTCAAGGCTCACTTTGAAGCTCAGGGCGTGCCGTTGATTCCCATCGAAGGCGGCGCAAAACTCTTCGCCGCTGAGATGGCTGCCCCGGGCGACGTCGAGCTCGTCGCCGGCGCAAGCCCTGATGCATGGAAGGGCACGACGAGCGCCGAAGAATCGAGCTTCGATGTCATCGTGCACAAGAGCCGCGAGTCGTTCCTTTCAAGCCACCGCGTGAAGGACGAAGTCGTCGTTCCCGTGGTCCTCGTGCTCGAGTGGTTCGCACGTGCGGCGCAGCTTCACTGTCCGGACAAGCGCGTGATCTCCTGCAACGACGTCAAAGTCTTCCAGGGCCTCGTGCTTCCAGACTTCGACGCCGGCAAGTCCCATCGCTTCGTCATCACGGCGAAAGCTGGCGCAGACGCCACGCGCGTCGCTCTCGAGCTACGCGACGCCACGGGCCGCGCTTGTTACCGCGCTACGGCGCACGTTGCGGAGCCCGGGCGAACGCCGCCGGACGCGCCACGTGGGAAGCTCACGGACCTGGCGCCGCTCCAAGGCGAGGTCTACGGAGACGTGCTTTTCCATGGTTCGGAGTTCCAGGTAATCCGAGGCGTCGACGGGGTGGGCCACAGCGGCGCGGCGGCGACGATGCTCGGAGCTCGCTCCATGGGCTGGCCCGGCGCGGAGAGCGACTGGCAGACGGACCCTGCGCTCATGGACGGCGGCCTCCAGCTGGCGCTCCTTTGGGCCAGCGCTCGTCTCGGCGGCCATTCGCTCCCGACCGGCGTCGAGTCCCTCACGCTTCATCATCGCGGACTTCCTCACGGCTGTTCCCGTGTCGAGCTGCACGCGCGCGAAGCGGAAGGCGACAAGGGCGTGTGCGACGTGGTCTTCAGGACCGGCGACGGCGAGACCATCGCCGAGCTACGTGGCGTAACCACCCACGTCCTCCCTGGAACTCGCTGATTTTCTCACGAGAAGACTCGCTCAGGCACCTATGAAATTTGCACCTATTGCCATCGTCGGCCGCGCTTGTCGTGTGCCTGGCGCCAGCTCCCCTGAAGCTCTCTGGCGACTCGTCGAAGCGGGCGAATGCGCGCTCTCGGAGGCTCCGGCGGGACGCTGGCGTGCGCCGGACTCCGATGTTGTGTCGGCGGATGCCACGGAAGACCACGCGTACTCGAAGCGCGGCGGCTACGTTCACACGCAGCGCACGACTGGCGACCTCGACCCCGTCTTTACGATGAGCCGAGACGTCGTCGCCGAAGCCTTGGAAGACAGCGGCGGCGCCCAGGGCCGTGTCGGTCTCGTCATGGGAAACCTCGGCTTTCCCAGCGAGGGTCACTCGCGCTTTGCCGAACAGCAATGGCTCGGACAGCGGAGCCGCAGCGTTGGCATTGAGGCGCGCCCCGAAGACCGCTTTCACTCGGGGCTTCCGGCGCACCTCATCGCCACAGAGCTCGGTTTGTCTGCAGGCGGCTACAGTCTGGATGCCGCCTGTGCGTCTTCCCTCTACGCCATCGAACTGGCGTGTCGCTCGCTTCAAGAAGGCCGCTCGGACATGATGGTCGCAGGCGCCGTCAACCGCGCCGACGACCTCTTCATTCACGTGGGCTTTAGTGCGCTGGGGGCCCTCAGCGCGAGTGGCCAGAGTCGTCCCTTTGACGCCAACGCGGACGGCCTTTTGCCTGGTGAAGGAGCCGCCTTTGTCACGCTCATGCGCCTCGAGGATGCCCGCCGCGAAGGCCGCGTCATCCACGGAGTGATCCGCGGCGTAGGCCTGGCGAACGACGGTCGTGGCCGAGGTCTCTTGGCGCCAACGAGCGGCGGACAGGTCATGTCGATGACCCAGGCGCTCACGCAAGCGGGGCTTTCCGCGAAGGACATCCCTTACGTCGAGTGCCACGCCACCGGCACCCAAGTCGGCGACGCCACGGAGCTGGCGTCTTTGGCCGAAGCCTACGCGGACAGCCCCCTCGTCGTGGGCTCCCTCAAAGCGAACCTCGGACACTTGATCACCGCAGCCGGCGCAGCGGGCCTCATCAAGGTCCTCGAAGCCATGCGCCACGGTGTGTTTCCAATGACGCCGGGCGTCTCGACGCCAACGAGCGCTCTCGCGGAGGCAGGCTGCCGACTCGCCGGCGCGGGCGAAGCGTGGAGCGGTCCGAAGCGCGCCGCTGTAAGCGCTTTTGGGTTCGGTGGCAACGACGCGCACCTCATCGTCGAAGATGTGTCTCTCTCGCCGGCGGAGGCCTTTGCGCCCGCGCCCGTCACGGGACGCGTAGCCATCGTTGGACTCGGCGCTCGCGTCGGCAACGGGCAGAACGCCACCGACCTCCTCACCGGAAGCGCCCCTCGCGCGGAGTCCGTATCGCTCCCCATGCGTGGTCTTCGTTTTCCGCCGAACGACCTGAAGCACACCCTCGCACAGCAGACCCTGCTCCTGGCCGCTGCCTTCGAAGCGCTGGAGGGGCTTGAGCTACCGACTGCCCGAACCGGCGTGTACGTCGGAATGAGCTGCGACGCGGACGTCACCCGTTATGGCGCCCGATGGCGCGCGAAAGACTGGTCCCGCCAGCTCGGCGAGAGCATCGAAGGCGACGCCTTCATCCACGGCCTCAAGAGCGCCGGCGTGATCGGCACGATGCCCAACATTCCCGCGAATCGGCTCTCGAGCCAGTTCGACCTTCGTGGACCCAGCTTTACCTTCTCCGCCGAAGAGGGCAGCGGCGCTTGGGCTCTCGCCGCCGCACGACGCGCGCTCCTCGCGGGTGAGATCGACGCGGCCCTCGTCGGCGCCGTCGATGTGGCCAGCGACGACGTCACACGCGCAGCCCTTCGCGCCCTCGGCCGCGAAGACGGAGCCGCCGACGGCGCTGTGCTCGTCGTCCTTGTTCGCGAAAGTGACGCCACCAGCGCCTACGCACTCATTGACGAAGCTTCGCCGGAAGGTCCTCTCTCGAAGTCGCCCCTCCCCCGCGCCCACGCCGCCGCATTCATGGTCGACCTCGCCTATGCAACGGCGTCCGCTGTTTCATCCGGAGCCGGCGCGACCTTGCGTGTTTCGCCCCTCGGCGCACCTTCGGGCACCACGCCAGCTTTCACTCTCGTCCCTGTCCATGAGCCGGCCTTCATACGGAAAGCGCTCACTCCCTGGCAGGCGAGCGCGCCGGTTCTGACGCGCCCCGTTCAC
>JBGCFM010000115.1:0-13765 GCA_045106895.1 Polyangiales bacterium
GATGGGTTTCCAACTGCGTCTGTCCACGTCTGGGATTCTGGCGACGGCCGACGCGCTCATGCTCGCGCATCTCATGAAGCAGCCTGAGAACCTGCATTCGCTGGCGCAGACGTTTCAGTCCCTCGCGCACCTCGCTTCGCATTTGGGCCCGCCGGCGTCGCCGATTCGTTAGAAGCTGGGCTGCGGGACCGGCAGCGTGGTTCCGTCGAAGTTGCGTTCGTTTCGTTCTAGCGTGACCTCGTTGAGAAGCCGATCGGTGTCGTAGTTCTCGTCTTGTACGTTGAGGCCCACTTGGGAGCGCGTAATCGAGCCGCGACGTAAGTCGACGCTCGCGATCGGTCCTTCCAGCGCGCCCACCTGTACTCCAATCAACGCCGCGCGTTCGATGCGAAAGCCATCGACGTCCACGCGTGCACCGTCATAGGCGCCCAGGCCGATACCTCCGAGAAAAGACAGGCAGCGGCGGTCGAAGCATGCGGAGGGTCGGCTATTGTCGATTCGTAGCTCACGAAAGCTCACGTCTGCGTCCCCGATGATCATCGCACCAATGTACGAGGCTTGCTGAATCTCAACGCGTTCTACGTCGACGTCGCCGCCGTTGCGTACGACCATGCCCGCGCCTACTCCGCTGGTTTCTTCAAAGAGCGTATCGGCGATGAGCAGGTCAGTTCCGCGCACAGACGCCGAACCGACTTCGAGCCCCGAGTCCGAGCTGCCCTCGATTTGCAAACGCCGAAAGGTAAGCTCCGCTCCGCTCTGAACGCGTACCGCGCTTGTGAGCGGGCCTTCGTCATCGGGGTTGTAGGTTCCGGAGGCGTAGACATCTTCAAAGTCGAAGACGCCACCACGTTCGGCGCGAAATTCATGAACGAGGGACCCGGAAGACTCGACGCGTCGAAGAAGAGCGCGGGCGTCGTCGGCAACGAACACTCCGTAGCCGCGCGATTCGTCGACGCCTTCGGCAAAGGACAGAATGACATCGGTGAGATCGACGCTTGTCCCTTCATTGACGGCCACAACGTTGATGTCTGACCCGTACAGAGTGCTGCTCCGAATGCTCGCTCTCGCACCGTCGTTGACGAGCACGCCCACGGCCCGGTCCCCGATGGCGAAACCGACAGCACACGACTCCATTTCGGCGAAGCTTCCTTCGTCGCTGACCACGACTCCGAAATCAAAAGGCTCTTGGATGTCAACGCGGCGAAGAAGCGCTCGTGCGCCCCGCTCGACCTCGATGCCATGGCCGCCGGAGACTCGTTGGCCCGTCGTGATTGGCTTCAGCACGGCGTCCGTCAGTTCGAGGAGAGCGTCGCTTCCTTCCACATCAAACTGCTCGCTGTCGAAACCTTCGACGGCGACGAACTCCGCTCGGAGCGTTCCTCGCACGGTGAAGGCGGTGTGCAGATCGTCGATGTCCTCTACGCCGCCTCGTGCGAGAACTTCACGCAAGGAAGCTTCGCCAAGCACAACCAGGGCTCCTCCGGCCACTCCGAGAAATGCGACGAGCTCGAAACTCGTCGTCGCGTCGGTCTCGACAAAGCCCGCGACGTAGGTGTCGCGAAAGGTCAGGTTTCGCACGTTCGCGCGGCCATGAAAACTAAACGTGGGAACGTTCTCGGCGCCGCGAATGAACGTGTCCGATGCACAACGTCCGAGCAGACTTATGCCGTTCAGCTCGAGGGTCTCGTCGGCCATGATGTGCTCGCCGGGTTCGAGGACGAGGGTGTCGCCGCTCTCCGCGACGGCAGCCGCTTCGGCGATGGTGCCAAAAGGAGACTCCTCGCTTCCATCGCCTCCCGCGGCATCTGGGCGGACAAAGAAGCGAGGGCCGTCAGCGCTTGGGAGTGGATCACTGCACAACGTGCCGACGCGCTGGCATTCGTCGCTACCCACGAAGCGTGCCGTCGGACCTTCGCATGAGTCGCGCGTTCCATGGTCCGTCGAATCGCAGAGACGGGAGGAGCCGCCACGCTGAGACGCGTACGAGAACCAACCCGCCGGACACTCCAGAACAGGCCGCGTTGCCTCGGCGGCGTTGGCCACGCTTGGGAGCTCCGCGTCCCTTGTCACGGCGGAGTCCATTCCCGCGTCCATCATCATTGGGGCAGTGTCGTCGCCGCAGGCGCACGCGAGAACCAAGAGGGCTGCCAGACGCAAACGCATGGCGGAGCCTGAATCAGCCCTTCGCGACATGCAATGTTCTCCTAGCGCAGGTCGAGAAGGTAAGCGCTTCCCCGAGTCACGATGACGTCGCGCAGTCCGAGCTTTCGTAGGCTTGCGATGGCCACACGAAGACGGTTCGCGGCGGCGCCGGACACCATGCGTTCGCCAGGCCAGACCGCGGCGATCAGATCATCGCGTGGCACGGCTACTCCCGCTGAGTTCCGGTGGGCGTCTGCCAGAGCACAGAGAGTTCGCTTCAGAAGGTCTCGTTCGCTCAGGTCGACGACCACGCCAAGCGACGTCGTGAAACTTGAGCCATCCGTCGCCACTTGGACTTGGCCGCCAGGCGTCGACTTCTGCGCGGCTGGCCGAAGCGTCGGGTGAATTGCCGCGCACACATCGACGAGGCGGCAGCGAAGCGCTTCGGCTTCAAGCTCCGCGACCTCGGCGTGTTCTTCGGCGCCGGAATGCTCGGCTCGCACGAGCAGGCTGCGGTGGAAGCGGACGATGCTTGAGAAGACAGTATCGCCACTCGCCGCGATTCGTTCGTCGGCTTCGCGGAGCAAAGAGCGGGCTTGCTCCAGGGCGCCCTCGTGTATGGCGATCACAGCCATATACGACGTGAAGTACCCGTAGAAGCGGTCGTCACCCGCGAGTAGCTCACGCGCGTGTCGGAGACCTTTGAGCGACTCCGCGCTCTCGGCGCCGTTTTGGTGCTGCGCCATCGCGCGATAGCCGAGAAAGCCTCCTTCATACCAGCGCGCGCCGAGCTTTCGAAACGTCCGTAGAGCGTCGTCGTAGTGAGCGATGGCGTCGGCGAAGCGGGCCTGTTTGTGAGCGATGAGACCGAAGTTTGCTTCGCTGAATGCGATGCCAAACACATCGCCGACTTCTTCGTGGATCGCCTGCGCCTGCGCAAGGGAGAACGTCGCATCGTCCATGCGGTCGAGATCAGCGAAAACATTCCCGAGGTACGCCAGAGCCATGCCTTCTTCGCGCATCTCGCCAAGTCGACGGAACTCAGCCAGCGCTCGTTCGAGAGCGTCGCGGCAGTCATCGAGTCGGCCGCTCGGTCCCAGGGCAGCGGCGCGAACCATCAGAAGAGGTCCTAAGGTGCCGCCACTCTGTTCCGTGAGGCCGGCATCCGTGCATCGAATCGCGGCGTCCAACTCCCCGCGCAAGAGCGCGAGCTTGGCCATCAGGCGTGCGCGCTCTTCCGGCGGTGCATTCTCGAGCTCGTCGATGGCTGCTTGGGCACCAACCGTGTCTCCGTACAGAGCGAGTGCCTCTGCACGAAAGAGCTGCGCGCGTATCCAAGCGTCACTTGGCGTCTTGGGCTTCGCTTGAGACTCGACGAGGCTGACGAATTCGCGCAGGGGACCGCGCGCCAGAACGAGGGGACCGAGCGCCGCACACGCGACGAGGCGCGTCGCCGCTTCGCCGACCTCCGCCGCACGCCAGATATTGCGCCGTTCGCGTTGGAGCTCGGACCAAGCACGTTTTGCGTCCGCCCCACGGACTTCGGGGCTTGTTGCGGCGCCGACGCCGGCGAAGTACTCGGCAAAACGAACCTGCGTCTCCGCGTCGACGTCCGTGAGTGCTTGAATGCACTCGCGAACGCTCCAGGAGAGTGAGAAGCGCCCGCCTTCCTCCGCTTTGAGGAGCGAGTGCTCGAAGAGGTGTTGAAGGCAGTCGACGGCGGAATCGGCGCCAAACTCGAGGACGGCTTCGGCGGCTTCGAGATCGAACCCTCCACGAAACACCGTTGCTTGTGTCAAAACCTGTTGCTCGTCGGCGCTCAGAAGCGACCAAGAAGACTCGACGGCGCTGCGAAGGGCGCCGGAGTCGCCGAGGGCGTTGGGCCGCGTTCGCAGGTGGTCGAGAAGACGCACGGGACCCAGAAGGACGAGGCGGGGGGCGGCGAGTTCAAGCGCCAGCGGGCTGCCATCGAGATGGCGAACGATGTCTCCAAGGAGTGCGGCGTCGGTCTTGACTCGGAAACCGTGTCGGAACTCGGCTGCGCGCGTCAGCAGCAAGTCGACGCTGGCGGATTCATCGCCGTCGGTGGGCAATGGGCCCAGGTGAATGGCTGGACCTGTGAAATCTAAGCGTCTTCGAGAAGTCACCAGGAAGCGCACGCCAAGCTTGGACCACGCGCTCACCTGCTTCAGAGCTTCTGGCGTTGCCCCTTCGAACGAGTCGATGAGAACAAGAGGGCTGGGGAGAGCTTTGAGAGCGCGACCTAGATCTCCACCACCAAGCGCTAGGCCCAGCTCTTCACGCAGCGCATTGTGTAGGGCTTCGAGCTCGCCGCGCGTATCGAGCGTCAGTGCAACGTGCGGCTGGGAAGCGAGCCACGCACGAGCGAGATGGCTCTTGCCGATGCCGGGCGCGCCGCAGAGCGTCACGATCTGCGAAGTCGAGAAGGCTTCATCGAGAGCTTGCTTCTCTTGCTCGCGGCCGATGGTCACCATCATCCGGGCGACTCTATCGCGAATTAGCCACGCCCGCAGCGTGTCTTAGCGGTCCGCGCTTGGGATGCTGTCTTCCAGAAGTGAACCCACTAGATCGAGCGGCAGGCTCTGAGCCGTGTCGTTGGTCTGGGTCGTGGCGTCTCGCGTCACCGCCGCGTCCCAACCGCGAGCGACTGTTCCATCTTGCTGAACGAGGGCACCAAGCGATTCACCTTCCACGGAGAGAGAACGTACTTGGACATTGGCGATGGGCTGAGATGCGAGGTCTACGACAAGCCCTACGCGCTCGTTCCCCGTGAGCGAGAGGCCTTCGATGGTGACGCCCAAGGGATCGTTGATCTGGACGCCATCGCCTGTCGTGACACTTCGGTCTCCGGCGTGCAGCGCTTGCTGCAGTGTTGTCCCCGTGATCAAGCCTTCGTTGATCGTCAGCGTCGA
Source organism: Polyangiales bacterium (assembly GCA_045106895.1). Classification (GTDB taxonomy): domain Bacteria; phylum Myxococcota_A; class Polyangia; order Polyangiales; family Houyiibacteriaceae; genus JBCCRV01. The sequence goes on from JBGCFM010000115.1 coordinate 5,076, forward strand.
GCTTTGGGACACGAGGCCGGCGAGGCCGTTGTCCATCATGCTGATCCGGTCGAATTGCATCTCCGAGGTGCGCTGAATCCATGCGCCTCCGAAGGAGCAGGACTCCACCAATAGGTCACTTTGGACGCCGCTGGAGTCGTCGGCGAGGAGCCCGAGTCCTTCGCTGCCGCGGATCTCTACGCCGTCGCTCGTGAAGTTGGTCTCCGTCGCGAGGATGCCGTAGGACGGGTAAGGCTGAATCCCTTGGAGCATGTTCTCGATGCTCACGTCGGTCATCGTCAACGTGGAGCCCGACGCGTAGACGCCGGTGCCGACAACGTCGCGAACGAAGCCTTCATCCCAGTGGAGAGTGCTGTTCTGAACAATGACCCCCCATGGCCCGCCTTGGAGTACCCCCACATCGATGAAATCGATCGTGACGTCTTCGAGCACCACGAGAAAGTGGCCGTCTTCGGGTGCGGCGAGCGGCGGAATCGCGTCCGCACGTAGCGGGTCGAGGGCGCCCTCCACGCGAACGTTCGACCACGTGCCTTCCGCGCCGACGGCGCTGATTCCGACGCCACCGTCCACGTTTACGTTCACCGCGGAAAGCGAGTGCATTCCTGGGGAGAGAACGACGCCGCGACCGTTTGAAACGGTGACCTCGACGTTGCTGAGCGAAGCGCCCGCTTCAAGGACGAGAACGTCGCCGCTTCCGGCGATGCGCGAGCCAGCCACTCCGACGAGGGACACGCCGGCGGGCACCGTCGCTTGCACGTCTTGAAACTCGCAGGCCGCGAGCGTGACCACGTCTCCATTCGACGCGTTGCCCAGGGCTTCGACAAGCTCCGCGCTCGTGCACGGGACGACATCACCACAGGCCACAAGAAAGAACACGATGCAAAGACTGACGCGCATGAACCTACTACTAGCTCGCGACAAGGAGCACGTCAGCACTCTGGGGCCCGGATTAATTCGATTAATTGACGTTCATCGAGCCCGCTTAACTCGTTTCTAACCATGTCCTGGAACATCTCTTGTCCGCCGCACCTCGCGGCTGGAGGTTCCTATGAAGATTTCACCAAAGAAGACCGCTTTTCTCTACTTGATCGCCCTCTCGTTGCTCGCGGCGTGCGGCGACGATACGTCTCCCGGCGCGGACGCCGGCCCTGGTTCGGACGCCGGGGTGGATGTGGCCATCGGCTTCGACGCCGGCGATGTGCCGGGGGCTGAGCTTATCGGCCGCTGGGCTGGAGTCACCATGCCCACGGACTTTAGCTTCGCCGATGGCCGGAGCGTGCGCCTTGACGAGACGTTCGAGTTCCGAGCAGACGGAAGCATGACCGGCGACTTCGCGGGTACCGACGCGACGACACGCTGTGTTGTCACCTATCGCCTCTCCGGGGAATGGGACCTGGCCGGGGACGCCCTCGCAGCCGAGTGGACGAGCATTCGCTCCGCCACGGAGGGCTGCGATGACCCCGAGCTGGACGAAGACATGGCGGATGTCACCGCCGAAGAAGGAGACATCTGGGACGACGAACTCGACGGCATCTGGTCTGTCAGCGGCGACTCTATGACCATCGACAGCGTTGGGGGCCGGATCACTTACGCGCGCATTCGTAACCCTTGGGTGGCTCGCTGGACCGGAGAGACAAGCGTCGACGACCTCGACTTTGCGGAGGGTCGTGAGGTGAACTTCGAAGAGATGTTCTGGCTGAACGCCGACGGGACAATGTTCGGCGCTTTCGGCGGAGAAGACACAGTGAGCGGTTGCTACGCAGACTACCGTTTGGTGGGCCGTTGGACGCTGAGCGGAAGCGACGCCATCGACGTCGCTTGGAGCAACATCAGCGCCGGGCTCTATGACTGCTTTGACGAAGAGCAGGACGAGCCACCGACCAACGTCGACGCCGAAGAGCTTCTCATTTGGGACGCTGAACTCGACGGCAGCTGGACCGTGAGCGGGACGACGCTGCGCATCGTGGGGCCGTCCACGGACCTCGAATACCAGCGAGCGCTCTAACCCAACGTTACGCGCGCAAGCGTGCGCGCGTACGGCGCCGGCGGCCTTCGGATTTCGCCGTCGGCCGTCGGCACCTCCTTTCGTCCCACCGTCTTCGTTCCTTAGCTTCACCTTGCGGCGTCCTCGCCGGAAAGCGCTCACGTATGCGACACCTATCCCTTCTGTTTCTAGCTCTTTCTCTTCTCGCCGCGCCGGCTCTCACGGGTTGTTATCGCGTCAGCACTACACATGGGCGTGGTTCGGAGGTGACGGGGCGACGCGCGGATTACTCGCGTTGGCAACATCATCTCTTGGCCGGCTTGATTCGTGCGGGGGCGCATGTCGACCTCGACCAGATATGTCCAGAAGGAGTCGCGGCGATTCGCACGGACGTCAGCTTCTTCAATGGGTTCGTCGCATGGCTGACGGGCGGCGTCTACACGCCGACACGTCTGAAAGTCTGGTGTGAGCACGCGCCGGCACGCCCAGTCTTCCAGCCACAGCCCACGTATGGTCCTTCAGCGACGTTCGAGGTGCCCATCGAGCGCGAAGACCTCGACGCGTGGGTTCAGACGCACCCGGATCAGGTCGAAGACTTTGCGAGCCTCGTTCGCTCGGAGCTTTTGGCGGCGCAGAGCGGAACGCGTTTTTAGAACGCCACACCGATGACCGTGTGGGCTGCCGGCGCCAACCCGGATGGCCCTTGTCCACGGAGCGAGTACGCCAAGTACTGAACTCCGAGTCCGCCGCCGAGGACAAGGCGCTTGTGGACCCAAGTGTAGCCCGCGAGGAGGGAGCCATAGCCGCCGACGCCGCCACCTTCGTCATCGCGGATGTAGGCGAGGACGCCGCGCACCATCACCCACGCGCCTTCGGGCGCCGCGCCATAAAAGAAGACGCGCAGTCCGAGCTCAGCGCCGTATCCGCGCACGCGGTCCAAGTCGGGGTCGCTCAGGATTGGGTTGGTGAAGACACGAAAGTTGGGCCCCATGTAGAGGGAGAGCCGGTCGCCGAAGGAACGTTCGAGTTGAACGTGCGCGTAGCCCAAGGCGAAGGTGAGGGGGTCCACGCTGAGGGTCCACCGGTAGCGCTCGCCTTGAACGGGCGCCTCTTGTTCCAGCTCGTGCTCAGTGGGCGCTTGATCCGCGAAGGCGGTGGAAGCCAAGCAGCAAAGCACCATGGCAAGGGCGGTTCGGGTGATCACCCAAACGGTTTACGCCCGACCTCGGGTGGCAGCCACTCTCAAATTCGCGAAGCCCATTCGCTCGTTTGCTCGAATGCCTGGTACACCTTGGCATGTTTGGTCGGCCGCTCATCTTTGTCTTCGTCACGTTGACGGCGTGCGGCGGAGCTCCTGCCCGGGTTCTCGAAGCGGAATCGCGCGCTCCGGAGCCTGCCGAAGAGGGGCCTGCCGAAGAGGCAGCACAAACGGTGACTTTGTCTTGCGACGAAGCGGAGGCGGTGGTCGTCCCAGCGCGGAGCCAAGAGGAGATGCGGGCCATGGCCGTGGAGCTCACGCTCGCCGAAGCCGCAACGCCTGCGCTGGTGGTGACGCACGAAATGCCGAGGCTTCGCGGGCGCCGTTTCTATGTGTATGAGGACACGGACAACCTTGGCGTCGGCCAGCGCTGTGCAGCTCTGCCGGGCGTAGACGATGACGTCCACGAGTTGCTTTTGCGGGTGAACGGTCCGCGAGATTCGGACGGCGTGCGCGAGTACCACGAGATCCTGGCCGGATATGGCATCACGGAGACCGGCGGAGGCAGCGAAGGGCCTGGGTTTGGGACCGCCTTTGGCGACGCGAGATCCCTCGACCACCGGCTGGTTCGTGCCGACGCGGAGCATCGAATCTATGCGTCCGGAGTGACGCGCCGCCATCTCGCTTGCCGGCGGGAGTCTCGGAGCGCCACGTGCCCCGGGGGCGGAGAAGCGAGCTGCACGGCCATGGCGCCGGCGGTGATCTCTACGGCGCTCAGTCCCAGCCTCGGCGGCTTCGGCAGCGGAGGCGTCGGCTCGATCTCAAGCACTCAATGCCAGGCCACGTGCGAAGAAACGGAGTGCGCCGAGGCCCTCGGCGACGATGTACATCGGACTATTCGACAGGTCTACGAGCCGGACGCTTCGACGCTCGGGATCTTTCGTTCGCGTGGAGCGTGCCGTGCCTACGCGAGGGAACGCGCGCCTTTGCTGCCGCGCATCGCCGCGGCGACGGGTGAGTGTGACTGTGAGCGCTGCGAGCGTTCCGACGACGAGTCGTGTTTCAGCGAGTGTGAAGCGGCCTGCGAAGAGAGGAACGAGGAGCTGCTCAATGCGCCTGAGCTCACCACCGGCGCGTTCACGCAGGTCGCCATGGTCACGAGCACGCAGACGGCGCAGCCTGCGGCGATCCACGCGAATGAGGCGCGAGCACGCATCGCGGCGTATCGGGTCTGCGCCCAGGAAGCCCTCGACGCTCACCGCACAGAAGAGCCCTTTGTCGCGTGGCACGCTGTTCGATGGACCATCGATGACGAAGGACGCGTCGGGCATCAGCTGCAAGGCGAGGAACTTCCGGAGTCGCTTGGGCACGGGCTGGAAGCGTGTCTCGCGGCGTCGGCACAGGGTGCGCTGGCTGCTGGCGAGGCGAGCGAATTTGCGGTTCAAGTGAGAATGCTCCTCGGCGCGGCCCAGCCCAGCCCAGCCACGGCGGAGTAGCCAGGGCGGACGAATGTGGCCCTTGGGCGGAGCGCGTGCCATGAGTAGCCCATGGACGAAACGCCCGAGGAGGAACTCCATCCGTGGATCACACGCGTCCACGATTCGTTGCACATTCAGCGCTACCCCCTCGACCTGAGCGACGAGTCGATTCGGGAATTCGTGGACTACAGCGAGCGTTTCATCCTCGCTCTTCCGACTCCTTATGCGTGGGTTGTGGAGATCGAAGGGCTCGTGCGGGCGCCTCGCCGCCAGCGGCAGCTCGTCCAAGACCTCGGCACGAAACTCTCCTCCTACGCGGCGAAACACTCCGCCGGCACCGCGATCGTGGCCAAAGGGATGATGCTCCGCGGACTCGTGAAAACGCAGTACCTAGTGAAGGCTCCAGTGTTTCCTGTGAAGGTCGTGGACACGACTGAGCGCGGCATTCAGTGGGCCAAAGACCAGCTTGCCGCGCGCGAGTCCTAAACGAAGCCAAGTGTTCCTTGAGGGCACGCCGGCTTCGAACTAGGGAACGCCCCCATGACGAAGCAAGAGTTCAGCACGAGACTAATCCGCGATGAAGACACCTCCGTGTGCGCCATCGAGCTTCCTTTCGAGCCAAAGGAAGCGTTCGGTAAGTTCCGCGCGCCGGTCCGCGTCGAGATCAACGACCATCTCTTCCGTGCGACGACGTTCCGGCGAGGTGGCCGTGATTTCGTCGCCATGAATCGGGCGAGTCGCGACGCCGCGTCCATCGAAGTCGGCGATATGCTCTCCGTGGAGATGGAGCTGGATACCGACGTGAAGCTCATCGAGGCGCCAGAGGATCTAAAGCAGGCGCTCCGTCGACGAAAGTCTCATCAGTCCGGCTGGGACAAGCTGAGTTACGAGGAGCAGAAGGCCCACGTGGAGACGCTGGACGCCGCCAAGCGGCCGGAGATCCGAAAGCGCCGCATTCACAAGCTCCTCAAGCTGCTCTGAGAGCCGGGGTTCCAGAGCCGGGGTCCCAGAGGTCGCGGCTTGAGGCATCCGGGGAGGTGGCAATAATCACCATGTCGGGCTGCATGCGATTTCCGTTACGATCCTCGGATGCGCACTTCTCTCTTTCTCCTTCCGTTATTTGTTCTCGTGGGCTGTCCGGGGGAGCAGGACCCCACCGCCGACGCAGGGCTCTTCGACGCTTCCGTCGACACGAGCGGCGACGGGGGCTCATCGGCGATGGCCACGGCAGGACAGCTCATCAGCGCAGAGCTCAACGCCGGCGCCACGACGATGGAGGGCTTCTTCACCGTTGAGGCGAACGGAACGCCCGGCGCTGTGATGGCGACCATCGAATACAGTGGAGAAGGGGCGCCGGAGACGGAGGAGCTCATCGCCGAGGCCCCACAAGTCGTGCGTGCCATCTTCGAGAGCGACGACGAGGAGCTCATCCTGCCACCGACCCCTGAGGGCGGACTCACGTTGCACATTGGGGATTCGTTTAGCGTTGACGTGGCGCGGCACTTCGACGGCATGTTCGGCGAGCTCGAGGTGGCCCTCGACCAGACCATCGGCGGGTTTGAGGTGATCGTTCAAGGAGCGCCTGGCGCGATGCTCGGCGTCGACGCCCTCGATGTTCGCGTGAGCGCGGAGGGCGAAGGCTGGGAGGAGGATGTGGTCTTGTCCTTCGTCGCTGAGCGCTACATCTTCACCGCAGAGGTCAACGCGAGGGCGTTCGAGTTCGACCACAGCATCGAGGCGCGGCTCCTTGGCGACGGAGACAGGACCCTTGCGATGTTGCGCGAGGAGGGTCGAGCCGCGAATGAAACGAGCGTCATCGACGAGGTGACCTTCGCTCCAGGCATGGTCACCGTACGTGCTGCGCGATTCGAAGCGCCCTGCGACCTCGTTGCGGAGAACGGAATCTGTCTTGGCGCACGTCTCAGGGACCTAGGCGGCGAGACCGTGTCCTCCGTCAGCCTCGACGAAGTGGGGACCATCGCCGAGCGGCTCTTTGTCGGCGGCTCCGGCATGGATGCGGAAGAGGTCATCGTCGAACTCCTCGACGAGACCGGTGGCGTGCTCACGCAGATTGAGGGCGCATCGAGGGACGGCCACCTTGTGGCCGCTGTGGCGGGCCGAGTTGACGGCGAAGTCGCTTTGGACCTTCGTGACACGGCGGGCCTGCGCCGTGACCGCGCGATCAATGGAGACACGGATCCCTTTACGATGGTTTCCGTCGTGGGTCCCATCGCTTCCCACGTCGCGAGCGTCCGGGTACGCGCCGACGGCGCTGCGCCGGAAGAAGGAATCGAACTTGGCTTCTACGCGGAGTGGGTCGACGCGGAGATCCCATTCAACGGCGCGCCCCCGGAGATCTTCGTTGAACTCACGACGCCCGAAGGAGATGTCGTGGACAGCGCTGGCGGCACCGTGCGCGGAGTGATGTTCAGTCTCTCGAAAGAGCAGCGACGTTTGCGCATCCGACGGCGGATTCGGAAGCGTATCTCGGGGACAGCAGATCGGCCGGACGTGATGCCACCAGAGCCGAACTTCACGGTGCTCAGCGCGGAGCTCGTAGAGGAAGGTGGCGCCAGCCTCGTCGTCATTGGACGTGGTGATGGTGAGGTGGAGTCGCTGACCTACCAGCTCGAGGGCGAAGGCATCGACGTGAGCGGTACGCTCGGACCCGCCGGCATTGGGCGCGCGCATTACACGGGGGCCAACCCGGGCGCAGGAAACGTGATCATTGGGGGCCGAGAGTTCCCCTACACAAGCGACCTCGAGTCCCAGGCCTTTGGCGACGACACGGACATTCTTGTGATCATCGATGCTCGTGACGACTCGCGCCTCGACGTGCGCGTCGAGGGACCCGCCGCGGCGATGGAGAGCATCGGCGCTGTTCCCGGGGCCAGCATCGTCATGGTGGGCGATGAAGCGCTCGCCTACACGGACTACGACCAAGGCTGGTTCGTGAATGTGCCGGAGCTCTCGCCGGCGCCGGACTACTTGGGACGCAGCGTGCGCGTGGAAGGAGTCGCCACACTCAGCGAAGGGGGACAGGCGCCCTTCAGCTTTGTGAAGGACTTCGGCGCACCGAGCGTCCTTGAAGAAGTGGTGGTACACGCCGATGACGACGAGTTCCTCGCGGCGGTGAGCGTCTACTTTGAAGACGAAATGGAGCCTTCGGGCATCTCCCTCAGCGTACATGGTGACGAGGGCGAGGTCTTGAACGCGGAAGCTGCCCTGCCCCTCGCCATTGAGCGTGTCTTTGAGGCGAGCATCGAGCTGACGGATCTCAACGACGTATTGCTAAGCGTCGCCTTGAGCGGCGAGATGGGGTCTCTCTTCGAAGGTCCCGCCATCGATATGAGCATCGGCGAAGGCTGGCGAGAGGTGGACATGGGCGAGCGCGCGATCAGCGTGCGCCTCGATCGCGATGAAGGCGCGACGACGGGCACCGTGCGCGTCTCCCTCGTCGCCGAAGAAGGCCTTGTTGGTTCCGTGGCCAGCGTTCAGGAGGTCATCGACGTGGATATCACCCTCGACCAGGGCGAGGGGCCCCAAGGGACGGCCCTCGCGCGCGTGGGCGACCGGCTCGGCTACAACGTTGTGGCCGACGCTCCCGGCTTTGGAGCGATGCTCGCCGAAGGCGCTTTGTCCGCGACGGTGATGGTCATGGTGGAAGGGCGCGGGCCGGAAGGCGGTACGAGCCCCATCGGCGATACGCCGGCGGTGATCATGGGGAAGAAGTTCGTCAAGAAGTTCAAGGGCAAGACGAAGTTTGACCGCAAGATGAACGAGAGCTTCACGGACAACTAGGCGTCATCCGAGCTTTGGCTCTGGCTGCTCTGCTCCCGCGATTTAGTCCCAGCGGGACGAGACTTCGAAGCCGAAGCTGCGCAGGACACCTTCGCCGTTCCCGCCGCGGCTTTCGATGAGCAGCAAGTACTCGCCGTTGATGGAGTCGTCGCGGTAGAGCGAGCGGTCGACGAAGCGCGCCGGAATCTCGCCCGCGGCCTGGTCCCAAAGAACGACGGGCTCCTGGCCG
>JBGCFM010000116.1:0-7890 GCA_045106895.1 Polyangiales bacterium
AATCGAGGTGATGGGCCACACCTGCCCGAGTACGAAGTAGAAGCGCAGGTCGACTTGGTAGCGCCACCAGAGCACGGAGCTAACGCCGATGAGCAAGAGCATCGGCAGCGCGTAGCGAACGCCAAAGCGAGCGTTGACACGGTCGGCGATGACGGCGGCGAAGAGCGCCATGAACGCGAGCGACATGGTCGCGCGGTCCCAGAAGAGCGTCGTGTCTCCTGGAGCCCAATGGTAGTAGGCAGAGCCCGCGCCGACGAGTGCCACTCCGAAGAAGAAGACGAGATAAGGGACACGTTCACTCGCGTGGCTGAAGACTTTGCGCGTGCGGCCAAAGAGCAAAGCGCATAGGCCAGCCACGCCGACGGCGAAGAACGCCAAGTTGCTCACCACGTCGCCGAAGTGCGGAATGCCGCCGAGGACACGTTGGTCCGCGAAGGCGTGGTAGCTCGCGGGCTGGGCGATGGGCGGAAGAAGGAGCGCGACGGCACCAAGGGCCAAAGACCAGGCGACGAATATGGCTGTTCGCTTAGACATGCGCCGTACCAACGCACACTTCGTACCAAGGCAAAAAGTAGCGCGATTCAATGCAAGCACGCACATGCCGTACATAGGGTGTACGGCGGTCGTGCATGAAACGCGCAGAGAGTGCTACGGTGAGCTGAGGGTGGGGACCCAGGAAAGCGACGCACCGTCGTCTATGCCCCAATCGTGATGAACACTGCTTCAGAGACGTACGACGACATAAAGGGCCGCGGGGAGTTCAGTCTCATCGCACCCGGTGTGGTGCTCGCACGCGCGCAAGGCCACTTGCTTGAGACCCACGTATCCAAGTTCGCCGCACGTTTGGATGAGACGCCGGGGACTCTCCGCATCCTCGTCGATCTCTCGGAGCTCCATAGCTACGAGTCCGCGAGTCGGAAGCTGTCCACGGCCTGGTGCACTGACAACCGCGCTCGCGTTGAGTCCCTACAGGTTCTCAGCCGGCCAGGCATCGTCGCGATGGGTGTCGCGACCGCGACGATGGCACTCAGCATGGTGGGCTTGAAGGCCAGAGCCTACTCAGACGAGAATCCATTTCGACAAGCCGTCAACGACGCGAAGACTGCGCCAGCCGGCTCACAAGAGGCCTAACAAGACACGGCCGACGGGACTATGCTCTCTTGGATGAACCAAGAACTTCGAGCATGGCGACACGAGGGCGTGCGAATGAAGATTCTCGGACATCGGATCTTCGTTCGCCAAGGAGGTACGGGTCCGCACCTGACGCTTCTTCATGGCTTCCCGACGTGCTCCTACGACTGGTCGAAGATCTGGAAACCCCTCGCCACAGAACGCTCCCTCTTGGCGATGGACCTGATCGGTTTTGGAGACAGCGATAAGCCGAAGCGAGGATACTCGTTTGAGGATCACGCGGCGCGACTCCGCGCTCTTTGGCGGCAGCTCGGTGTTGAGCGCACGACCCTCGTCGCCCATGACTATTCAGCGACGCTGGCGTGTGAGCTGCTGGCGAGTCAGGGCGAGAGCAAGACGATTCGCTCCGTCGTGCTGCTGAACGGAGGTCTACGGGGACGCCTCCATCGTGCACGACCGATCCAACGCATTTTGACTTCGCCCGCGGGTCCGTTAGTCGCGCGACTCCTCAACCGAGAACGCTTTGCCAAGTCATTCACGCGGGTCTTCACGAACCCGCCAAGCGACGAAGATATCGACGCATTCTGGATGTCGATTCGTACGCGCGATGGGCACAAACGCAGTCCAGCGCTGCTGCATTACATCGGCGATCGAATGCGCCACGCGGAGCGTTGGGAGGGCGCCCTGGAGAAGAGCCGCGTGCCGCTTACGTTCGTCTGGGGAATGAAAGACCCCGTAAGCGGCGCCCACATGTTGGATTCACTGCGCCATCTTGGAGAGAGCGTGGAGCTTCCCGTGGGCCATTACCCGCAGTGGGAGGCGCCAAGTGAAGTATGCGCTGCGGTTCTTGAAGCGAGCCGATAGCAAGTGGACTCCTCGGAAACAAAGCGGCCTCTCCTCGTCCTGGACCTCGACGAGACACTCGTGTCAGCGGACGACGAAGCCCGAGGGATTCCCGGCGAAGTCGCGTTCGCCGAACATCACGTCGTGCCGCGGCCAGGACTAGCGCACTTCTTGCGCGATGTCCGAGCGTCGTACGACATCGCCATCTGGACCGCCTCTACTGCCGAATACGCCGCTCCTATCGTCCGGCACTTCGTCAACGTGCCCCTTGTATTTCTATGGGCCCGCGCGCGGTGCACCCTTCACAGCGACATCAACACGCGCGACTGGGTTTATCTCAAAGACATCAAAAAGCTGGTCCGCACTGGGTATGCCAAAGAGCGCATTCTCATTGTCGACGACACGCCCGCAAAGATCGCTCGCTCTTACGGCAACTACGTTCGTATCGCGCCATTTGAAGGGGACCTTGCCGACGAAGACCTGAAGTTCCTGGCGCCCTACTTGTTGTCCATTGCCGCGACGGAGAACATGCGCTCCCTCGACAAACGCGGCTGGCGCAATCGAGCGATCAAAAAATAGCTTCGATACCGACGGATGATCGAAACTGAAAGTCGATGAGCGGCACGCCTGTGAGGACAGGCGCGACGAGGGTCATGTAGAGGAGGTCGGCGACGAGGGAAGCGCGCTCGCTGAAGCGCCACGAAAACCCGAGGGGACGCACATCGACGTAGAGACCGACGCTCCCTGCGGGGTCGAGGTTGTTGGCACGCGTCAGGATCGAAGGCCCCACCAAGAGCATCGTTCGCAAGAGACCGGAGCGATGGTAGCGCGCGATGCCGAAGCCAACGTTGAGCGCCGTCTGCCAAATGCGACTTCCAAGCTCCGGCGCTCGCCAGCGCGCGTTCTCCACCGAGACCACAAAAGCCCAATCGGGAATATGATACGCCGCCTGAATGGAGACGTTGACGGTGATGGAGCGCGTGGAGAAATCGACGAGAGGCGTCAGGAGCGAGCCTCCCAGCTCCAAGGCTAAGCTGAAACCACGCTGCCGTTCGTCGACTTCGCGAATCATCTCGGCGAGGGAGGTTGAGAGGTCGCGAAACTGCGAGGCCGTGGAGCGCTCGCCCGGTGAACGATCAGAAGCAACGACGGCTTCCGGGGACGCGTCCGGGCCAATGTCGAGGATCCTCTCGATGGGCTCCCCTTCGTCCTGCGCGACGGCGTGTGACGCGACAGCGCCCCCGCAAGCGACGATGCAAACTAGGACGCGCGTGAGGCCGGTCACGAACGCCTTCTCCAGCCGGCGAGGGCAAGGGCGAGCAAGAGCCATGCGGGACCCGTCGACGTCTGAGTTCCATCCGTGCTGCACAAGAACGGCTGCGTTGGGTCGTCCTGCGCAAGCTGCACCCAGTGCGCGTTACCACAGTAGTCGTTGTCCTCGTCACACCCTTCACGGAGCTGGTACCAGTCATCGAGGAAAGGCAGGATGCCGTTCGGCTCGCCGGACATTCGCATCTGGCCCACGGTAATGAAGAGCAGCCGTGTCGCTTCTTGGGCCGCCCGGACAACGGGATCCGTCTCCGGCCCGCAGGAGTCGAGGACGTTTGAGTGCGCAAAGCCATCCCGCTCTTCGACCAGCGTATTGGCGACGGCTTCTCCAAAGTTGAGCACGCTGATGACGGTGTGGAAGTCGTCTGCTTCATCACGAATCGTATGGCTGAACGAGTCCTGAACGGCGTGAGCGGCGCGGCCAATGTGGTAGGCGGGGGACCACACCTCAACGTCCACGGTGCCGTAGAAGTCGAAGAAGACCTCGATGACCTGGCTGTCGTTGCTCGCGACGGCTTCGGAGAGTTCTCGGGCGATCACCTCACGCATTCCAGCGACGGCCGCGCGGTTCCCTTCCTGGTAGTCGTCCGCCGAGGCGCGGAGAGCGTGCGCGTACTGTCCGATGGGAGCCGGATCTGTATGAAGCGCGCGTGCCCGGTCGAGGTTGAGGACGGAGTGACCGTCCGTGTCCGGCGAGCGAACTCCCGCGAGCAAGCTGTGCAAGATGTAGAACTCGGTCTCGGTGAGTGAGTCGCGGTCGATGCCGGCACTCCGAACGGCAAAACCGCCCACGCGCTTCCAGTCGTCTTCTTCCGGAAGCTCCACCGGCGCCTGCAGGAGTCCGAGAATCTCGTCGAAGGCGCGTGCCGTGATTCGCTCGTGGCAGCCCTCTGTGAAACCGGTTCCGATGGTGTAGGCCTGGGCCGGAGCAGCCAAACCGAGAAACATCGCGATGAGAAGGAAGTGCCTCATCGGAGAATGAACTCCAAGCCAAGGGTGGTCCTGTATTGCACGGTCACAAGCCGAGGTTCGTCGAGGACGGGAGCGACGACGACAAAATGAAGAGGCGTGAGCTCGAACACGACGGAACGCGTGATGTGCCAGCGAAGCGTCGCGGGTCGGAGGTCGAAGAAGAGACCCGTCGTATTCTTCGAGTTCAATTCGGTGTCGTAGGCCAACATAGAGATGCCCACGACCACGGAGGTGCGAACAAGCCGGCTGCTCCACAGCCTCTCGAGACCAAGACCCAAGTTACGCACGCCGGGAACAACGCCTTGGAAAAGGTCCGTGGCATACCAAGCGTTTTGCTCGAAGAGGAGGAAGCCGCCCCACCGAGCGCCTTCTCCGCGGTACCCCAACCGAATCCCGCCCCCAAACGTGATGTTCAAGAGTGAACGGTCCACTTGGTTGGACAGAAGCGACACGTGGCCTTCGATACCAAAGCGAAGCGGCAAACGTTCCGCCTGCGCCGTGGGCGCCCAGAGCAGCGCTGCGGCCGCCAGAGCGAGGGAGAGCGCCAGAGTCTTGCGACCTGCCGGGCGAATCTGCGCTCGTTGAATCTGCGCTCGTTGAATCACTGGTCGAGGGCCTCCGTGAGCGGCGCTGCCCACTCGATAAGCTGATGGTGTGGACTCATCTCCCGCAAACGCGCGTACTCTTCGTTGCGCTCGTCGACGGACTGCGCCGCAAGAACACGAAACACCTGAGCGCGGGTGAAGTGAGGCGCCTCCTCAAGGGCAGCGTTGAGATAACGGCGCGCCTCATCTTGATCGGTGTCCACGAGCGCCGCGCCGCGCATGAACTTCAGACCAGTGCTGTCGGGCCGCCGCGCCTCCAACTCCCGGGCCGCCGCCTCGAAAGCCTGCCAGTCGCTCGGGCGCTGAGTTCCGTGTTGGCCTTGAATCCGGTGCATGTCCATGGACAAGCGGTAGCCAAGGTAATGGTCGGGTCTTTGCGCGAGAACCTCCTCCACGCGACGCGACGCAGCCTGAAGACGGCGGCGGCCGGTGGCCTGGAAACACGCTGCAAAATACGTCGCTCGCTCGAGGGCCTCGTGAATCTCCGCTTCTCGAGCGCGGCGTCGAATACGTTCGCTCCCGATTGCCCTCGCGGAGGCGATACGACCGAGCTCCGACTCAATGTGGCGCACGGCGAAGAGCACCGCCGACGCGACGAGCAGCTCGGACTCCGCCCATGCGAGACGCAGCTGCGCGCCCAGCACTCGGCTGCCCCAGGACCATTGGCTGTCGTCGACACCCACCGTCCGTTCAACAGCCGCGATGGCATCCTCAAAAAGGTCCAAGCGATCCGCCGTCAGCGCCATGCGCGCCGCTTGTTGCATATCCTCGCGATGTTCCGGCGTGAGGGGAGCGTCGCGGTAGTTCGCCAAGCGTGCCGTCAGTGTTTGAGACGAACCGCTCCGATCGAAGGAAGCCAACTCTTGCTCCGCTCGCGCAACAACAGGGCCCGCCTCGATGCTCGTCACCCTCGGAACCGTCACCGTTTGCGGATTCAGACAACCAGCAAGTGTCAGAAGAACGCAAAAGCGAGTGAGGCGGGCGAGGAGCAAAGCAGAACGGTCCTGGTGCGAAGTGGCGGAAAGCGCAAGTCGTGCCCTCGATTCGCCTCCACGAACCTCCGACGCCTTCTGGTAAGCGCTCACTCACTCCGGGTAAGTCGCGCGAGCTCGCGGGCGACTTCGCTCAACAATAGAGGCTCATCCTGAACTGCGATCTGCACCGTCTGGAGCGGTTCCATTTGCGGGTCGCCGAGGTAGATTCCCGGGCTCATTTCCAGCGCAGCGCTCGCATCGCCGATGGAACGCACGAAGTGGCTGACGCGTCCTCCTCCGCCGCCCTCGCCTTCTTCCCAGCCACGTCTGCGCAGGCTCAACAGGCGTGTCGTGGCTAGCTCCTTGGACTGCATCTCTTCGATGAGCGCCTTCGCTTCGTCGCTGGCGTACACCTCACGACCCAACTGCTCGAAGGGCTGCAAGAGCTCATAGTCGGCAAAGACCGTGCCCCACTTCTTGAGCGAAGCCGCATCGAATTGCTGAGGATGGGGGATGCCCACACGCCCAGGTGGAAGAGCAAAAGAGTCGTCGCTCTCGTCGGCGAAGGTCCCGTCCGCGCAGAGGCGAAAGAGCACTCCGCCTGAACTCCAGACGATCCGTTTGGCGAGGTTAAAGAGGAGTGCATGGCGCGCGAAGAAGCTTAGAAACTCGTCGTGACTCCAGCTTCGCCCCTCGCACATGGCACCTTCCAGCTGTTGAATACGCTCGCCGGCGACGGCCTTGGCTTCCTTCTTTAGATACTTCCAGTGCGCTTTCGCTTCGCCTACTAGCTCTTCATCATCTTGCTTGTTCGCCCGCGGAAGCGACTTTATCGCTTTGCCGTCTGCTCCGTAGAGCTGAGGCCTGAGCTGCTCGTCGAAGCGAACCTGAAACGAACGCGCCTCTCCGTACGAGAGCTCAGTCGTGCCGTCCTCATCGAGTCCGAGGTCAGGCACAAGGCGGTCGGTCAGCTCCTCCATGCTCAGGTCACGAGCCGCGGCAAGCTCCGTCAGCGTCTTGCGTGCGTGGCGCGCGAGGCCCCTGGAGCGAACCCGTTCCGCCGTCTTGTAGATCTCCATCAACGCCGAATCGCTTCCCATCGCCGCTAAGACGTCGATGGCGAGCTGAGCGCGACTTGGGAAACCTCCCGGCGCCCATTCTTTTGCGAGAGGTCCGAGGGCGCGAGCTGCGCGGCCGTCTCCAAAGTGCGCGAGCCCAAAGAACGGCCACTTCGTTTTCATCGGCGCGCCGCTGAGGAGCCACTGATGAAAGAGGCACCAGGCGAACTCCGCGAGCGATTCTTCGACGCATACTTCTCGCAGCTTCGTGAGCGCCGCATCTCCTGCTTCGACAACGGAGAGCAGCCGCACGAGGTCGAGGGTGTCTTCACCGCAAAGGCTCTCGGTTCCGCCGCTCAGCACCGGGGCGGGCAACATGTCCGGGCGGATGAACTTCGGTAGCTTTGGAGGCTTCGTCGCGGCGGCGACAGGAGAGCCGTCGGTGTCCATCAGCGAACGCACTCGCAGCGCCGTCTCTTCGCCATAACGAGCCGCGACTTCATGCACCAGCTTGGCCTTCTTCGCGCAGACGAATCGTAGGGCCTTCTCGGCGCTCTTCTTGGGTTTGCCCGTCGCGTAGAGCGCCGGAATGAGACCCACCGCCGCGGCTTCTGGAAAACGTCGCAGCCACTTCTCGCCGACGGAACGCGTCTTCTTGAGGTTCGCCTGCGCATTGGCCATGAGCGGGGCAACGCGCGGCGAGTCCACCGCGCTGAGTCCAACGAGACAGTCTCCAAGGCGCTTGCAGATCACGAGGAGCACATCGAGACTGTCCAGTCCGATCAGCGAGAGCGCGCGGCGAATGTCTTCCTCGTCGGCGTACCAGTCCCGCGGCTCCACCTCGGTGAGAACCTGAGCGGCGGCCTCTTTCGTCAGGCAGGTCGCCTGCCATAGACTTCGATGGTCGCCGGCGCAGATTCTCTCCCGTAGCTCCGCGTCGAACTCCGGGTCCTGCGAGTCCTTACGAAACTTAGGCAC
>JBGCFM010000117.1:0-31918 GCA_045106895.1 Polyangiales bacterium
CGCGATCAGCTCTTCCGCAAGACTCCTTCCGTCGTCCTGACGAGCGCGACGCTCACCACCGCCGGCGACTTTGACTTCATCAAGGGTCGGCTCGGTCTCGAGTTTGAAGTCGACGAGCTCACGCTGCCCTCCCCATTCGACTACCCAGCCCAGGCGGGGCTCTACCTCGCGCGGGACCTTCCGGACCCACGAGCGCCACGCTACGCGTCCCTCGCCGCGGAGGAAGTCCTCGCGCTCTGCGACATCACCGGCGGAGGCGCCTTCGTGCTTTGCACCAGCGTCCGGATGATGCGTGCCCTCGCCCAAGAGTGCCGCGCGACGCTCGTCGATCGAGGCCACCGCGTGTTCGTCCAAGGCGAAGCGCCCAAAGCAAAGCTCCTCGAACTCTTCCGCGAAGAAGGCGACGCCGTGCTATTCGCAACATCGAGCTTCTGGGAAGGCATCGACGTTCCCGGGAACGCGCTGCGTCTGGTCATCATCGACAAGCTTCCGTTTCAAGTGCCCTCGGACCCCCTTGTTCAGGCGCGCTGCACAGACCTCGAAGAGCGTGGTGGCAAGCCCTTCATGGACCTCTTGGTCCCGGCAGCGGCGCTCTCTCTCAAGCAGGGCTTTGGCAGGCTCATTCGCTCCAAGAAAGACACAGGTCTCGTGGCGATCCTCGACTCACGCGTCGTCAAAAAGGGATACGGCCGCATCTTCCTGGAGAGCCTCCCGCCGGCGAGTCGCTGCCACTCGCTGGACGAAGCCCGCGCATTTTGGGCGAGCGTCGCGGAGCAGTAGCGAGGCCGGCTGTTTCAGCCAGTTGGCGCAGACTCCGAGCGGCGCACCTGTGCGAAAGCGATCCGCGTTGGGGGATCCGCCGTCGAGCGTAGAACTCGGACCTGCACATCGGCGTCGAGACCGCGATAGTCCTCGACGCGTTCGTCCATCGTCCGATCCGCCCGAAGCGCCACGGGCAAGCCAAGCGCTTCGTTGTACCGGCACCTTCCGGCGACTCGGTAGCTGCTAGGACTCAGTACATAGGGCGTCCTCCCGTCGAGGGCCCACCGCATCCGACGCCTGGCTTGTTCGGCGATCAGCGGTGCACCGTACGCTTGAAAATACCACTTTCTACCATCGCAAAAGCTCACCGTGACGTAGTCGTGAAACGACACGGATCGAACACGAAACCAAGGTTCGAACTTACCCGCCACGCAAAGACCATCGGCGCCAAGGAGCAGGGCGTCCTGTGGTCTGGCAGGAAGAGCCTTGGGTGACGAGGGCGACCTTTCGCTGGGCCAACGGACAAACATGCTCAGGATCACGGTGGTGCCGGCAGCCCCAGCCATCGCGCCCACAACCGGAACCCCGGCGAAGAACCCGCCGATGGCGGTCGCCCCGAGGATGCCAACGAGATGGTGGGCACCAAAACTTGTCGCTTTCCGAGGTGTCTTGTTGACCGAGAGCGTCGAGCGCTTCTTCGTCGGTTTGGTGGTTGTAAACGTGCCGGTCCAGGTTTGGCAGTGAGAAAGAGGCATTCGATGAAGGTGCGCACGCCACCCACGATTCCAACTGGGATCCCGTGACGGCGCGTCCCGTCGCGACGCTACTCGTGAGACATGGGTCGTTTCATCCAGCGCTTTTGAAGTTCGGGACCGCTCGCCTTCACGAACGTCGCACGCGTGTTCAAATCCGCCATCGAGTAGAGCACTCTTAGCTTTGTAGGGTCATCGAGACGACGATAGTCGCTGACGCGTTTCGCAATGCTCAGGGTGACGTCCAACGCGAAGGGTAGACCGAGTGCTTCGGTGTATTGGTATTCCTCTAAGACATGTCGCCTACTCGGTCCCCACCGCATTCGGTGGTTTGCTGCCGCGGCCATCTTACGTGCGGCGGGGGTATGGAAGTGCCACTCGCGCCCGTCAAAGAAGTGAAGCGTGACGTGCTTGTGAACGCCCGCTCGCTTGATGCTGCGCCAAGGGTGGAACGTCCCGAGCAGACGGAGTCCCTCCGCGCCGAACGTAAGAACACCACTGGGTCTCGGAGTGATGCGGCGCGGCGACGGGGCAGAGACGTGGTGCCGATGAAGGAGCGCGGCTGTGCCCACTCCTCCCACCAGAGCGCCCAAGAGTGGTGCTCTCGAAAACGCCATCGTGACTCGGAAGAGCGCCAGGGCCTGGTGAATTGGGAAATCCGGCTTGGGCGGCGGCTCGGCGAGACGGTCGAGATCTGGGGTGAATGAGTACGAGCTACGCCAAGATTGGGCGGGGGAAAGCGGCATCCGAGGAAGATGCGGCCGGTTCGGGCCTTCTCCAGTGGGATACGGAACTCATCTGTCCCGTCTTGACGCCGATAAGAGCCCGAAAATGCGGGTATTGGCATAGAACTGTCCCGCAGAGCCCGTCCGGGCTATGCTCGCCGGCTCAACCCGGGAGAATTCGAGCATGGCCGATACGCGGAAGGACAAGCGAGCACCGCTTTCCCTCAAAGTGCGCTTCAAAAGCGCAACTCTAGACGAATTCGTCGAGCAATATAGCTACGATATTTCGCGCGGCGGCATCTTCATTAAATCGAAGAAGCCGATGAAGGTCGGCACGCTGCTGAAGTTTGAGTTCCAGCTGAAGGACGAGTCATCGCTCATTCACGGCGTTGGCCGCGTGGTCTGGCGACGGGATCCGGAAGAAGGCGGACCTGCGCCGGGCATGGGCATCAAGTTCATCAAGATGGACCCGGACAGTCGAGCCTTCGTGCAGAAGATCGTCGACGAGCGTGAGAACGCGCCGGGGACGTTTGATGCCGGCGAAGCAGGCCCAAAGAAAGAAGAAGACTTCTTTCCAGCGGGGGCTCCTCAACAGATCGATCCAGAAGACCGAACTCAGGTTCGGCACGCCAGCGAGTTCCTCGCCGAAGCGCTGTCCGAATCGGATGGCGCCGCCGAAGAGGCCGAAGCTGAGGCCGCCGCTGCGCGAGTTCGTACAGAAGAGATTCAGCGAGAGCGTGAAGCCGCCGAGCGTGAAGCACGCGCCGCCGAAGAGCGCGCGAAGGAACGCGAAGCGGAGCAGGCCGCTGCGCGCAACGACGTTGCCGAAGAGAAAGAGGCCGAAAGCGCCAACGAAGAGGCGGACAAGAAGCCCGCGAAGTCGAGCGAGCCGCCCGCAGCCGCAGCCGCGGCCGCAAAGGAAGCCGACAAGGCCGACAGCAAGCCCAAGGACGACGACAAGTCGAACAAGGACAAGCCCAGGGACGACAAGCCAAAGGCAGCCGCGGCAGCCGACAAAAACAAAGCCTCGAAGCCCGAGAAGGCCAAAAAGCCAGCGGCCCCCAAAGCTGCACCAGCCCCCGCCCCCGCGGATGAACCCGGTGGCAATGGTATGGTCATCGGTTTGATCATCGCTATCGCAGCCGCGGGCGGTGGCTACTTCTGGTGGCAAGGCCAACAGACTGACGACCCGGCAGAGACCGTGAACGTCGAGCCGGAGACGCCGGAGGTGGCGGAAGAGCCCATTGAGGAGCCCGTGGTGGAGCCCATTGAGGAGCCCGCCGTGGAGTCCGTGACGGCAAGCGTCAACGCAAACGTCGGCGCGGAGATCCTGGTTGGCGGCGAAGTCATCGCCACCATCCTCGATGAGCCTGTCTCCATCGACATCCCCGCAGAGGGCGCCGAAGTCGTCGCACGCGCGCGCGGCTATCGCTCTCAGACGCTGAACGCCACGGAGGGAGCTGAGCTCTCCTTCGAGCTTGAAGCCCTTCCTTGGATCGTCCGCGTGACGGCTCTTCCCGAGGGCAGCCGCATTTCTATCGGTGGCCGGGTTGTTCGGAGTTCCGAGCGCACGTACACGGAAGCCCCAACAGAGGCGATCGTTGTCGCTGCGACACGTCGTGGGTACCTGGCTGCCAACCGAGAGGTCGCCCCAGCAGAATTCACCGCCGGCGAAGACGCGATGACAGCGAACATCACGCTGACGCTGCAAGAGCGCCCGACGACGGCGATGACCACGACGACCACAAGAATGACGACGGCGATGACGACCGCGATGGAAGCTGAACCGGCCGTCATGGAAGCGGTGGAAGCAGTCGTTATGGAAGCAGCCCCCGTTGTCATGGAGGCCGCGCCGGTCGTCATGGAAGCATCCACACCCATCGTCATGGACGCTCCCGCGATGGAAGCCGCAACAATGGAAGCGGCGCCCCCGGACACAGTGCCGGACAACCCCTTCTAAGAAGTGAAGCGTTCTAGAAAATGAAGTTCAACTTCACGGCGCACGTTCTTACGTGCGCCATTTTTCTTTCTGCGTGCAGCGAACCTGCAGAAAGTCCGCCGATCGCTCCGCCGCCTCCCCCGCCGACGGCGCCGGAGTCGATGAGCGCCCACTTCTGCTTCGAGACAAACCAGCTGCGGCCGCTTCAGGGCGCCGTGGACACCCCTACGCTCTCGGCGATGATCCCGAGCTCCGCGCGCGATTTTGTGCTCGCGCAGTTTGAGGAAGCACCCGCCGCCGCCCGCACGATCAACGAAAGCTCGCGCGTCTGTGGGCTGGCGTTTGGCGAGGACGTCATCTTCGCCGCTGAGACAACCCCGGCCTCGCCCCACGCTGCAGGCTCCTGGCATGGAGACGCACGCCACTTCGGCGATGTTGCGGTCTTCGGCGAGCGTGAGAGGGTCGAAGAAGGCGGAGAGTTCCTCGCGCGCGTTCTCTTCGTCGAAGACGTCGACGCGCCGCTGACGGTTCACATTGTAAACGGGGTCGTCGCCGATCAGCTCCGCCCCGTCCTCGATGAGGATCTTCGCGCGGCAAGCCAGAGCGCTCGCGCTGCTGCTCAAGCGGAGCAAGCGTCGCGCGGAAGCGAAGCGGACTTCGGTGACCCTCAGGTGTTCGTGCGCGTCGTGGAGCGGCGTCTTCGTGGGCTTCTGCAATGGCTGCCCGACGTGGGTGGCGTGCTCATCGAGGTGCGAGGCCAAGGAGGCGCCATTCACGTAGATGCACACATCGACGTCAACGCGGGTTCGCCACTCGCGACTTTCCTCGCAGGTGCGCCCACGCAAGAGTCCAGCTTCGATCGGCTACCACGCGGCACCGCCCTGGCATATTCGCGGGCCGGCGACGGCGAAAGTGTTTTTACGGCGCTCGTCGAGGTCGCCGGTGAGCGAGCGGGCAACGAAGAAGTCCAAGCGCTCCTGGCCCTCGCCGAAGAGATGCCCGCGCCTTTTAGCGTGGCCCTTGGTACCTCCGGTGAGAGCCCATGGCTCGACTACCAAGGCGCCGTCCCACCGGACGATGATGTGCGGGCGATACTCTCCGGGGACTACGTTCGCTCACTGGCCGGCGTGCTCTTCGATTGTCCGCGTCCTCCGCGCTCCTGGCCTGCTAGTGAAGGGGACCCTCGGTGTCGACTGCCATCTCTTCGGGTACGTGAGAGCGGCGCCGCCCTCGGAGATCCGCCACGCGAAGTCGTCGGCGCAGACCCCGACATCGCCAGGTTAGCCGCAGGTGTTCCAGCTTCTCTCGGCGGCCTCTACCTCGACGTTCTCCGGCTGCCTGCGGCGCTCTCGCTCTTCAACAGCCTGGAGCCTCGTCCGCTCAGCGAAGACCGCGCCGCGCCTATCCTTGGAACGCTTCACTACGAGGCCGGCGGGCTGCACCTGCGGGTTCGATGTGCGCCGGGGAGCATCCCCAATATCGTCGATGTGGCGCTCAGCCTGATTCTGTAGCCGACGCTACGGGAGCGCGCGCAGGACGCAGGAGTGGTCCTCGAGAGACTCCAGCTCCCAGCGTCCAGACGCAGGCCGCACGAGGTGCGCCTCCGCCGTGTCGACGCAAGCGCCTGCGGCGCCAAGTGGAGACGTCGGCGGCGCCTCGACCCAGGCCGCTCTCGTGAGCGCGTCTCCGTGTTTTGTGGACTCGTGTTTTGCGGAGTCGTGTTTTGTGAAGTCCTGGCCCGTCGTGCCCCAGGCCACCGCCAAAGCGTCGCTCGAGTCAAGGGCACGCCGGACCACCACACGGTCGCCAGTGCGCTCGACGAGAGGCGGCAAGACGATGGTCGGCATTCCTCCGAGTTCGAGGAGTCGCGTCCGGTATTCTCCACGCAGCGCGTCGTCGACCTCCATCGCAGGCCCAAGGGCGAAGTCACGCTCGAGCAAGCCCGGATGGGGCACGCGGGGCTCATCGCAGCTGAGGGGTGCCCAGAGAATATCGATGTCCAGAGTACGGTTGCCCCAGCGTTCGGTCTTCTTGCGCCGGAACAAACGCTCTAGGGATTGGGTGACCTCAAGCAACTCCGGCATCGGCAGCGTGCACTCGAAGCTCATGGCAGCGTTGAGGTAGTCGGGTCCCGGCGGCGCATCCTCCCACGTCATGGCCGGAGTGCGCACGAAGGGCGAACGTCGGGTTTCGCCGTTCTCACCGAAGCGCGCCTGCAGCTCGTTCATCGCCGCGTTGATGAGCGCGAAACGCGAACCCAAGTTGGAACCGAGACCAACGACGACTCTCACGCGTAGTGGCTCCAAGAGCCCGCGCGCGCCACGGGGCGCTCTTCGCCATTCCAGCGAAGCATGCCGCCGACGAGATGGTAGACCTCGGTGTACCCACGGGCGACCAAGCGCTCCGCCGCGCGAACGCTCTCGCGACCATTGCCACAGATGAGCAGCGTCGGAGTGTCGAGGGGATGTGCAAAGCGCTCAAGTTCGGCGAGAGGCAAGAAGAGCGTCTTGTGGATATGGCCTTGATCGCCGTCCAGATCTTCCGCCGCGAAGCGCACATCGACGAGCAATAGATCGGTCCGCGAGATGACGTCGCCCGGCCGGACCTGGTAGTAGCCCCGCCGATGCAAGTATGCCTCTGGGATTCGAGCCTCCATGGGCGCGGAGCATAACCTGATGAAGTACAGACCTGACAAACGAACGAAGAGCAGGCGGTTTCGCTGACACTTTGTCATGGCGCGCAGGTCCGGTTTTTCCGTGATCTTGCGCGAAAGCATCGATCGGAGGCTGGCACTTGATGTGCATTGTTCTCATGCATGAAACGAGCACACCTCCTCCTCGCAGCCGCCGCCATCCTCTGCCTTGGCTGCGTCGCCGCCGTCGCTGATGCCTTGGTCGTCACAGACGAAGAGCGGCTAGAGGCCTTCGTGGACGCCCTCAGCGGCGAGGTCTCCTCGGAGCGTATTGACGACGCCTTGTCCTTCGCCCAGACCGATCAACTTCCGCTCACGCTTCGAGCCGGCTCCCGCGAGCGCACCTACGACGATCGCGACGCGGAGCTCGCGCGGCGCATCCGCGAGGGCATCGAGCCCTTCGTCGGGACGGAGGCCGAACTCAT
The DNA here is from genome assembly GCA_045106895.1 of Polyangiales bacterium. Taxonomy (GTDB): domain Bacteria; phylum Myxococcota_A; class Polyangia; order Polyangiales; family Houyiibacteriaceae; genus JBCCRV01. The sequence continues at coordinate 7,296 of JBGCFM010000117.1, forward strand.
CCAGCACGATATTCGCGTGGACGGAGACGTAGCCGATGTGCACCTCCGTGTTCGGACGGTCCGCGGGAGCATCAGCGCAGCCATCGAGCTTGAAAAAGTCGACGGTCGCTGGCTCATCGCCGAGGCCAATCTTCGGTAGCGCTCAGCTCTTTGCGTCGAGGGCGCCGACGAGCGCTCCGCGCATCACCTCGAGCGGCGCCGACTCGCCGGTCCACATCTCGAACGCTAGAGCGCCCTGATGAACGAGCATGCCCAGCCCATCGAGGACCGTAGCGCCGTGCGCTTCTGCGCTCTTCAAGAACGCTAAAGGGATCCCGTAGGCGAGGTCGACGAAGAGTCCCTGGGTTGCCGTCCACGGAAGCGACGCCACAAACGCGTCGCCATGATGCCAGGAGGCGCTCGTCGCGTTGACGACGAGGGGCGCGTCGAGAACTGGTGGCCACGACACGACGGTGGCGCCTAGATCCCGCAGCGACTCCGCGGCGCCGGGGCGACGCGCCGAGACACGGACAGCAACGCCGGCCTCGGCGAGACCGCTGACAACGGCGCGGGCAGCTCCGCCGGCACCGAGGACAAGGGCCCGCGGGTAAGAAGCAGCGGGCTTCGGGAGGCTGCGGACGAAACCCGTCGCGTCCGTATTCGTTCCGTGCCAGCCGTCCGCGCGCCGAATTACAGTGTTCACAGCGCCGACAGCCTGAGCCCGTGAGTCGACGCTCACGAGCGATTCCATCACCTCGAGTTTGTGCGGCACCGTGACGTTGAAACCGTCAAAGCCCTCGTCCCAGAGCTCTCCGATTGCAGCACGAACATCGCCCCTCGCGACGCGGCGACGCTCGTACGTCGCATCCAAGTCGAGCGCCCTGAAGCCGGCCTCGTGCATCGCCGGCGACAAACTGTGGTCAACGGGGTCACCAATGAGCGCGAATCGAAGCACTAGTCGCCTCCCGCTTCGACGACCTTCGCCTTTAGAAACCCTTCGCGCAGCTTGACGCGAATCGTCTCGCCTTTGGCGACGTCTTCGTGGCTCCGAATCGCCTCCCCGTCGCTGAGCGCGATAGCGTATCCGCGTTCGAGCACACGAAGCGGTGACAGAGCGTTCAGGCGCGCGGCAAGCTCACTCAAACGTGAACCGGCGTTGCGGAGCGCCGGCACGGGCCACCCCTCAAGCTGTGCCACGGTACGCGCGAGGCTGTTTCGCTCCTCCAGCAGTCGCGACGCCAGCGCGGATTCCAAACGTTTGGCAAGCGCGCTCAGACGCGCCCGGTCGCGGGCAAGACTCACCCGCGGGTCGTGTCGCGCGAGGCGCGAGGCGAGCTCATCATGGAGGCGGCGGCGGCGGCGCAGCGAAGCCCGCAATGACTCTGGAAGCGCGGTGCTAAGACTCGTCAGGCGGCGGCGCGCGTGACTCAAGAGCGCGCCGGGCCGGACGAGACGAGATGCGATGCGCTCGAGCACAAGACGCTTCGCATCGATCTGCGTGGCGAAGGCGATCTGCAGCTTACGTCGATGTAGCTCAAGGTCGCGTTCCAGATCCTCGAAACGTGGAACCGCTAGCTCGGCGGCGTTCGAGGGTGTGGAGGCTCGCACGTCCGCCACGAGCTCGGCGATGGTGGTATCGGTCTCGTGTCCAACGCCGCACACGATGGGCACTCGGCATGCGGCGACGGCGCGCGCGACACGTTCATCGTTGAAGCACCACAGCTCCTCGGCGCTTCCTCCGCCACGACCAAGGATCACAACGTCGAGGTCCGGTAGGGTCTGTACTCGCCGAAGGGCGTCGATAATGGACAGAGGAGCGTCGCGCCCTTGTGTGCGGCAGTCCACGAGAACGAGACGTGTGGGCGCGCGGCTTGAAGCGACGCGAATCACGTCTTGAACAGCGGCGCTCTGCTGGCTCGTCACCACGCCGACGACGCGTGGAAAGCGGGGAAGCGGGCGCTTTCGCTCTGCGCCCAGGAGGCCCTCCGCATCCAAGGTCTTTCGAATCGCATCGAAGCGGGCTGCGAGGTCGCCTGCTCCGGCGGCGACGACGACGCGCGCCATGAACTGCGCGTTCCCCCTGGGCGGAAAGAATGTGACGGACCCGCGCGTCCGAATGCGGGCGCCGTCCCGGATCTCGATGCGCACGCGCTCAGCTTCGCTCCGGAAAAGCACGCAACTCAGCTGCGCAACTTCACTTTCATCGCTGAGCGTGAAGTACACGTGACCTGCCGAAGAACGCTTGTAGCCGTGCACCTCGCCTTCGACCCAGAAGTCTGGGAAGCGCTCTTGGAGCGTATCTCGGATGGCGCGGTTCACTTCGCCGACCCGAAACACACGAGGCTTCCGTGTGCCACGCCGCCCCCACTTTCGTGGTTCGTTCAAGAGCTTTTCTCGGTGGTGCTTAGGCGCCTCGGAGCGATGGAGCCGCCGGGCGCTTGAAGGGCCGAGATGCAATCGTAGGCCGCTTGTTTGTAGGCTTCTGAGATCGTTGGGTAGTTGAAAACCATCTCCACAAAGAGGTCGATGGTGGCTTCCATCAGAATCGCCGCCTGGCCCAAATGGACGAGCTCACTGGCCCGCTCCCCGATGACGTGGGTTCCAAGAACTCGGCGCGACGTCGCACAGACGACGAGCTTGATCATGCCGCCAAGGTCACCCTGGATCTGGCCGCGCGCGTTCAAGCGAAAGTCCGCGCGACCGACGACGACGGGCCGGCCCGCTTCACGACACGCGCGCTCGCTCTCACCAACGCAGGACACTTCCGGAATTGTGTAGATCCCATAAGGAATGACGGGGCTCATCTTCCGCTGAACATCGACGCCGAAGGCGCGGCAAACGGCGATACGCCCTTGTTCCATCGAGGCGGAAGCGAGGGCCGGAAAGCCGATCACATCACCGACGGCGTAGATCCCCGGAGCGCTGGTCTGAAAGTTCTCGTCCACGCTCAAACAACCGCGCATGCAGTGCGCGAGACCGACCGTCTCGAGGCCCAGGTCAGATGTGCAGCCCAAACGCCCTGCCGCAAATAGGACCTGGTCGGCGCGCATCGTGGAGCCGTCGTCGAACTCTACTTCGGCGGCGCCTCCGACGTCGCGAACAGGGCCCCAGCGTCGTGGACGAACGAGCGTCACGCCAAGCTCGACCATGGCCTGCTCAAGGCGTTCGCGGATCTCATCATCAAGAAACGAAAGAAGCTCCATGCGCGCATCGACGAGAGTGACGGCGACACCAAGCGCCGCGAACATACATGCGTATTCACAGCCGATGACACCTGCCCCGAGAACGATCATCGACGAAGGGATCACGTCGATCTCAAGGACCAGGTCGCTGTCGTGAATGCGCGGGCTCTCGAACTCAACATCGACGGGACGACGCGGAGAGGACCCCGTCGCGACGACCACAATTTCCGTGCTGAGAACACGTCGCGATCCGTCCACCAAGCTCTCGACGACGACGCGCGAAGGGCCTTCGAGTCGTCCGTGGCCAGCGATGAACTCAACCCCGAGTTCGGAGAGCGTTTGACGGATTCGCTTCGACTCAACGGCTGCGATGGAGCGCTTTCGTCGCATCAGCGTCTGTAGCGTCGCGGAACGTTCAAGGTTGACGCCCACTCCATAGAGCTCGCGTTTTCGGTGGCCGCTCAGGTAGAGAGCGGTCTCGCGGAGCGTCTTGCTCGGAAGAGTCCCCGTATGCACCGCGGCCCCTCCCGGTTCTGGGGCGCGCTCCACGATGGCCACCCGCTTGCCAAAACTGGCTGCCTGAAGCGCCGCTCGTTCACCGCCGGGACCCGAACCGATGACCACCAAATCGAACTCATTCACGAGCCCTACTCTAGAGCACATTGTTGCGAGCGTGAGACAGAGAAAACACGTCTCATCGCCATTCACGGACAGGACAAAGCAATCCGTCCTCGCTATAATAGTACACGGTGGGGGAGCAACACGGCGTTAGGGGGAACACCGAGAAGCTCATCGTTCCTGTTCTAGGAATGGTGGGCCCGGTCCTATTCCTGTATCTCGCGGGCTTTCAGGCCCTCGTCTACGGAACTGTCAGTTCCACCGCTTTGCTCTTGTGCGTGGGCGTCGCGAGCGCTTTTACGCCGTCGGTGCATCGAGCCGGATACTCAGGCTTTCGTTTCGTAGCGTTCCTCATGCTGGTGAGCATCGTAGGCACCGCCTACTTGCGGGGAGGCATCATCCTTGGCGTGCTCGGTTGGCTGCTCTTTCCGCCGATCATGTTTGCGCTTCTGTTTCGAATACGTGAAGCGGCCGTGTGTCTGGCGGTCTGCGCGGCGAGCGTGGGCGTTCTCTTCGCGCTGGAACACTTCGGACTCACGCCGCCACGCGTCGAGTCCACTCCCGCAGGCATGCTCGGCGGGACCCTCGCCGCCCTCGTCGGCGTCTCCGCCATCGCCCTTGTCCAAGCCTGGAGCCGGCAACGCGAACGCCGTCAGCGTCGACTCATGAAGCGACGGCTGCTTCGTGCGAACAAACTCGAGAGCATCGCGCGACTCGCCGGCGGCATCGCCCACGACTTCAACAACCTGCTGACGGTCATCACCAATCACGCTCAGCTTCTCGCAGAGAAAGGCGGCAACGCAGACGTCGAAGCGATTCAGCACGCCGCCGATGTTGGAACGGCGCTCACGCGGCGCTTGCTCGCCATCGGCCGCGAGCGCGACGAGGCTAAAGAACATGAACCCATCGACGTCAACGGCGTAGGTGCGAAGGTCGCTTCTCTTTTTCAGACACTCCTTCCTCCAGGCATTCATCTTCTTTTCGAGGCGGCGCCGGGTCCCGCAGTGACCCGGGCGAACCCTTGGGACATCCACCAAGTGCTGATGAATCTTGTGCTCAACGCTCGTGACGCAATGCCCAATGGAGGGTCCATCGAACTCTCCGTTTCCCTTATTAGGCCGGAGGAACCGACTCCACTACGCTTCGGCGTTCTGACGCCTGGACCTTATGTGCTCCTTCAAGTGAAGGATTCCGGCGTAGGGATGAGCGAAGGGATGATGAACAAAGTCGTCGAGCCGTTCTTTACAACACGCGGCGACAAAGGCGGCACAGGACTCGGCCTCTCCATCGTCTATGGCGTCACGCGCGCCGAAGGCGGCCATCTCGACATCAGTTCAGACGTCGATAAAGGGACCACCTTTTCAATCTACCTTCCTTATTGCGACGAGGCCCCCATCGCTTCCCGCCAAAGAGAGGCTACAAGCTCGTTCCCGGCATCACCTGCCCATGTTCTTCTCGTGGACGACGACCCTGCTGTCCTGCGTGCGCTCTCGCGCTTGATGGGGTTGGAGGGGCACGAGGTAATGACGGCGAACTGTCCGGATGACGCCCGACAGAAGTTCAGGGACAGCGACATCGATGTTCTGGTAACGGACGTCAGCATGCCCGGTGGCTCCGGCGTTGAACTCGCTACGGAACTCCTCCGAGAATCACCTGAACTGGGCATTGTTTTCGTGAGTGGTGGTGCTGTGGTCCAGGAACCGGTCGAAACGGAGAATGTTTGTTACCTCACCAAGCCCGCCTCGCGCCGCGAGTTGAGGCAGGCCGTTCGCGCCGTCGGCACAAGACCTAGCTCCGCGCCAAGACCCTAGACGGGGCGACGGTGAGTCGGCAGAGTCGCCCCATGAGCGACCCCAGAACATCCTCCCTGTGGAAGACCCAGAGCTACGTCGATGGCACCTGGACCACGGGCGGCGACACGTTTGAAGTAAGCGACCCAGGCACCGGGGAGGTCATCGCTGAGTTTCAGGGGGGCGATGGCGAACTGGCGCTGAGCGCCGTGGACGCGGCGGAGCGCGCGAGCGCGTCTTGGCGGGCCACCAGCGCTCTTGAGCGTGCAAACCTTCTTCTTAGATGGGCCGACGCGATGGCCGAGCGAGAAGAAGAGCTCGCTCGTATTCTCACCCTTGAACACGGAAAGCCGCTCAGCGAAGCCGCAGGTGAGATTCGTTATGCGGCGACCTTCGTCCGCTGGTTCGCCGAAGAAGCGCGGCGCTCTTATGGAGAGACGATTCCATCGGCGTCGGACCGGCGACTCATCGTTGTCCGCGAGCCAATTGGCATCGGCGCTGGCATCACGCCGTGGAACTTTCCGAGCGCGATGATCACACGCAAGCTCGCGCCGGCGCTCGCCGCGGGATGCACGTTTGTACTCAAGCCCGCAGAGGCGACGCCCTTCTCGGCCCTCGCCCTCGCCGCGCTAACAGAGGAGGTCGGGCTCCCGAAAGGCGTATTCAATGTTGTGGCGGGGCCGAACCCGGGCGCCATCGCTGGCGTCTGGGTCGACGATATGCGCGTTCGTAAGCTGAGCTTCACCGGCTCCACAGAGGTCGGCAAAGAGCTCTACACAGCATGCGCACCAACAATGAAACGGGTGAGCCTTGAGCTCGGCGGAAACGCTCCCTTCATCGTGTTTGACGACGCAGACCTCGACGCCGCCGTCGATGGGGCCATGAAGGCAAAGTTCCGAAATGGCGGCCAAAGCTGCGTCGCCGCGAACCGTATCCTCGTGCAGGAGGGCGTCCACGCTGAGTTCATCGATCGCTTGCGGGCGCGCATCGCTGAGCTCGTTGTCGGCAATGGCTTCGACGAGGACTCCACCATCGGACCCCTCATCAATGAGCGGGCCCTCGCTTCGGTCCACGAGCTCGTGGACCGCGCGCAGAACGCGGGCGCGGAAGCGCTCGTCGGCGGCTGCCGAGTCGATCGGCCTGGTTCCTTCTATCAGCCGAGCCTCATCGTGGGCGTCGAGGGACACATGGAGCTCGCCAGTGACGAGGTCTTTGGGCCCGTCGCCAGCGTGATGAAGTTCAAGGACGACGACGAGGCCATCGCCCTCGCAAACGCAACCTCCTACGGTCTCGCCTCCTACTTCTACGCCCGCGACGTTGGTCGCATCTGGCGCGTCGCCGCCGCCCTCGACTTCGGCATGGTCGGCATCAACACGGGGCTCATGTCCACGACGGAGGCCCCCTTCGGTGGAATCAAGATGAGCGGGCTTGGCCGCGAAGGCTCACGTCATGGGCTCGAGGAGTGGACGCGGCTGAAGTACATCGCGATGGCCGGCCTCGACTGAGAGTCTTCAGCTCAGACCAGGTGCCGAAGCCGGTAGGCTTCGGCGACGGCGACGATGAGCGGAAGCGGCGCACCAAACCAGCGACCGTCGAGGACACCGATCGTGCCTCCACCCGCTTGGGAGATCTTCAAGGACGCGCCCCGGCCGCTTGTGTTCATCGCCCGCGGGTTTCGCTCGACAAGCTCGAAGGCGCCGATCTCGTCATAGCCAAACGCCCAAGCGCCGGTGGGCAGTCCCACGACACAACCGTGCGGCGTGAGGACCAAGACGCGGCGCCCACGTTTGTTTCGACGGCGACGAATATGCGGCAACGCGACGCCAACGCCGAGGGCTCCAAGAGCCGCGATGGCCCCAACGGCGACTCCGCCGACCAGGCCCACGAGCGTGGCGCCGGCTCCGGCGATGGTCACTCGTTGTGCCATCCGTGCCATTCGTCCGGGCCCAGGCCCGATGGGCACCTCGAGGGCGCCGGGAACGTGCTCACCGCCGAGCACCTTGGTCTCCAGCTCCGCGAGCGGCATCGGCTGGTGCTTGGCTTGACGATACCCGCGCTCTTGAACACGCGCGCGGACGCTCTTGACCAGCGATACGAGCTCACCAAGTTCTTTGTCTGAGCTTCCAGTCACCGAGACCCACGGGGGCAAGGGAGGACGGCGTTCGCACAGAACGTAGGCGCTCTTGTCGAGCATCACGGCGCCGAACACCTTCGACCAGGGGACCTCAACGGGCGCGCCAAAGCCTGTGTGTAGAACACCCTCCTGAGTCAGGGTGATCGCGCCCTGAATCTTGCCCGGCTCCACCCCGAGAACCTAGCGCGACACTTTCTTGATGCACGCGCTATGCTCCGCCGGTGAACGCTGCGCGTACTATCGGGCTCCTCGCCGCCGTGTGGTTTGTCTTGATGGGCGTCGCTTGGCTGGCGGACGCATTTCCGGACGCCGCGCCACAGCACACCCGCGGCTCCGCCGCCGACTACGCCAACATCCCTGACGAGGACCCGAGCCCTAGCGACGACACGCCGGGCTTCACCCGGGGATCCGCGGCGGACTACGGCGAGCCGAGCGAGACCGCCGGCGACAGCGCGGACCTTCACCCCATTGGGCAGCCGCCGGCTCCCGAGCCTGCTCCAACTGACGCCTACGACGGCCCATGGTCAGAGACGACCCAGTGCGACGTTCTAACCGACGTCTCTGCGATTCGTGCAAACGCCGCCACCGCCACCAAACGTGAGACGCTTCGCGCCCTCGCCGAGGCGCGCTATCCGCCGGGCGTAGCTTTCGTGGACGCGTTGCCTGATGTGGCGCTCAACACCTTCGCACCGGGTTCGTCTTTTGAAGAGCTCGTGAGCGCTTTTGACACCGTGGTTCACGAGGGCTCGCACATGTGGGGCGCACAGCACATGCGTCTCGCCCGCAGGACATACTCCATCCTCCCGGAAGACAGCCGAAACCTTCCCTACTTTCAGACTTTCGACCGGTCTCGTATCTCGGCGGAGCTCGATGGACCGCCCGGCGATAGCTACAGGCGCATCTACATCGACGGTGAGTCCGGCGCGCAGGGCTTCGAGACGCTTCTCGATGAGACGAACGCCTACGTTCACTCCATCGCCGCGGCGACGTGCATCCGCGACCTCTTCCCCCAGAACCAGTCCCGCAGCTCCCGCGACGGAATTCTGGCCATGCTCTACTACGTCGGCGAATACCTGCGGATGGCGCGTGTGGACGAACCCGATGTGTATCAACGGATCCGCGCAGAAGAGGCCTACGTACGGTTCATCATCGACCAGTGGGAGCGCGCTCATTACTGGCTCGCAAAATCCGCGTCCGCCGCGCACCTAGGCATCCACGACGACGCCTTCTCCGAGCGGGTTCACGCGAGCCGCATTCGCTCCGAGTATGAGATGTTCCGACGCGCGCTTCCCTAAGGGCAACCGTCGCTCGCTGAAGACGAGCAGGCGCCATGGATCGTGCTACGACACCCCCCGTGCTCTCCCTTCATTTTGTCAGCGGAACGCTAGAGCTGCGAGGCCTCGGGGAGAGCGACGAGGCGCCAGCTGGCTGCCGCTGGGACCCGCGCGCCGGCTGCCATCGCGCCGAGGCCGTGGATTACGCGGCGGTGGTGATGTCGCTCATCAAGGCGAAGACGCCATACGAAGACGAGGCACGCCGCTACGCCGAGCTTGAAGCGGGGCTGCGAATCCGACGTGAGCCACGGCCATTTCAGGCAGAGGCGATCCGGGCGTGGCGTAAGAACCGCAACCGGGGCGTCGTCGTCTTGCCTACGGGCGCGGGCAAGTCCTACGTCGCTATGATGGCCGTCGACGCGACGCGTCGCAGCACACTCGTCGTCGCGCCAACGCTGGACTTGGTTCGCCAGTGGTATGACAACTTGAAGACCAGCTTTGGCGTCGAGGTTGGCGTCGTCGGCGGCGGCGAACACCGCGTCGAGAACATTACCGTCACGACTTACGACAGCGCTCACATTCACATGGAGCACTTCGGCAATCGCTTCGGACTCATCGTCTTCGACGAAGCGCACCATCTCCCGGGCGAGACCTACTCGCTCTCTGCGCGCATGTGCCTCGCGCCTTTTCGCCTCGGACTCACGGCGACGCCCGAACGTAGCGACGGCAAAGAGAGTGCCCTGACGCCGCTGGTGGGACCCATCGTCTACCGCCAAGAGATCGTTGAGATGAGCGGTGACTACCTCGCCGAGTACGAGACGATTCACGTCGACATCGAGCTAAACGAGGAAGAGCGCGCGCGCCACGATGAGGCACGAGCAACCTACCGCGCCTTCGTCATGAGCGAGGGCATCCGCATGTCGAGTCCCGGCGGCTGGGGCGAGTTTATTCGGCGCTCCACCTACAGCGAGAACGGCCGCAAGGCGATGACCGCATACCGGCTTCAGAAAGAGATCGCCTTCGCGAACACCGCGAAAATCGACTACGTGGAGCACCTCCTGAACGAGCACGCGTCGGACCGATCCATCCTCTTTACACAGGACAACGCCACGGCCTACGCCATCAGCCGGCGCTTTCTGATTCCCGCGATCACACACCAAACCAAGATCCTTGAGCGCTCGGAGATCCTCACGGGTCTGGCCAGCGGCAAGTACCGCGCCGTGGTGACCTCGAAGGTGCTCAACGAAGGCGTCGATGTCCCCGACGCCAACGTGGCCATCATCGTCAGCGGCAGCGGCAGCGTTCGAGAACACGTCCAGCGCCTCGGCCGCGTTCTTCGAAAGAAGGGCGACAAGCAAGCCACGCTCTACGAGCTGGTCACGGCGGGGACGAGCGAGTCCTTTACTTCCCAGCGACGGAGGGATCACGTTGCTTACCGCTGACTTAGTCCGAGCGACGCGCCGTAAAGGCGTGCTGAAGATCACCGCTTGGCGCGGCGACGCCAAAGCCCGCGCGACGATTCTCGCCACGAGCTACTCCGTCATCGCCGCGGACATGGTTGGCGAGACACGCCGGGCGCTCATGGACGCCATCGCGGACATCCCCGTGGGCGCTCGCGAACGAAAGCTGGCCGACGGAATCCGGAAGCTCGTCCTCGACCGCTGCACGTTTGAGAGTGACACCTCTGTGAGTCCCGTGGAGCTTCGGGAATCGATTTTTACTGAGGCAGCCGAAGCGCGCAGAAATGGCAGCTTCGACCGCGACGCCCTCATCGAGAAAGCGAGCGCAACACACGAAGTGCCGCCGGAAGAGATCGAGCGGCTGCTCTTTGGCGACCTCAAGGACGCGGCGCGTTTGCTTGAATACGCCCACGCGAGCGGGCCGCAGATCGTGGAAGACTACCAGCGCTCACAAGTGCAAGCGGTGCTTCTGCGCGCGGAGACCGTCGTCGCGGAGGTCTATTGCAAGTCTGCGACGACGTATCGGGCGCTCTTTCGAAAACTAAAGTTCTTACGCCTGCTCCACGAGATCGAAGCCGACGGTGATCGCTATCGCATCACACTAAGCGGCCCCATGAGCTTGTTCCGCTCCAACACGAAATACGGCCTAAGCCTCGCCCTCGCGTTGCCGAGCATTCAGGCGTGCGATGAGTGGTCCATCGACGCCATTGTCCGCTGGGGGAAGGACCGCTCGAAGGTGGCGTTTCGCGCCGAAGGAAAGTGCGCCGGTCGCGCCGATGGAGACGGCCTCATCGACGAAGTGCAGGCGTTCTTCGACAAACAGAAAGCGCGCGTTGAAAAGGGTAAGAGCAAGTGGGTGCCGGAGGTATGCAGCGAGCTGCTCGCGGTTCCTGGGCTCGGCGTCTGCGCGCCTGACCTTGTGCTGCGCAAGGGGGAGAAGACCGTCTACTTCGAGGTCTTGGGTTTCTGGAGCCGGGCCGCGGTGTGGAAGCGCGTGGAGCTAGCGGAAGCAGGCCTGCCCGTTCCCATCGTCTTCGCCGTCCAGGCACGTCTCCGCGTGAGCGAAGAGGTGCTGCCGGACGAGATCCCCGCCGCTCTGTATGTGTACAAAGGCGTCATGTCGCCTGCGCGCGTCGAAGCGTGCCTCGAGAGCGTCATCTCCTAGGCCCGTTTGAGGTACGTGGAGATCGGTCGTAGCCAAACGCAGGCAAAAGTGCTCGTCGTGGGCGATGAACTCGGCGCCGAGGGCTCTCGGTTGACCCCCAGCAAGCCGCGCGCCTGGCCCAGGATTTTGCCGCGTTTGCGGCGGACTTCGCGCGGACCGGTGCATACCGCTGAGTCGCGCTTTTGGGCGCCTGTTTTCGCCAGTGTTTTCGGGCACTTACAAGGAGCCTCGGCCCTTGCGTAGAAAGCGCCAGAGCGCTATGTTCAGTCTCCATTTTAGCGCGCATTGCGAGCCCCATGACCGAACCCAATTCCGGCACCTACAACCAAAGCAGCATTCAGGTCCTCGAAGGCCTTGAGGCGGTGCGTAAGCGCCCGGGCATGTACATCGGCGACCCGCACGATGGCTCCGGTCTTCACCACCTCGTGTGGGAGGTCATCGACAACGCCGTCGATGAACACTTGGCAGGTCATTGCGACCACATCGAGGTGACGATTCACCCCGACGATTCCATCACCGTCATCGACCATGGCCGCGGCATCCCCGTTGGCATCCACGAGAAGTTCGGCGTGTCCGCAGCAGAAGTGGTCATGACGAAGTTGCACGCCGGCGGCAAGTTCGACAACGACTCCTACAAGGTCTCGGCTGGCCTCCACGGCGTCGGCGTCAGCGCCGTCAACGCGGTGAGCGAGTGGCTCATCATGGAGATCAAGCGCGACGGAAAGATCTGGCACCAGCGCTACGAAAAGGGCGCGCCCATGGGGCCCATCGAAGTCGTCGGCGAGACGACGGAGACCGGCACGAAGATCTCCTTCAAGCCCGACCAGAGCATCTTCACGCAGACGACGTACAGCTTTGACATCCTGAGCCGGCGACTTCGCGAGATCAGCTTCCTCAACGCCGGTTTCCGCATCGCGATTTCCGATGAACGCGGGGACGAGCCGAACGAGGTGGTGCACGAGTTTCAGGGCGGCATCCAAGAGTTCGTGCAGATGCTCAACAAGAACAAGACCGCGCTGCACGAGGAAGTCATCACCATCGATGACACCCGCGAAGGCATCCGCGTCGAGATCGCGATGCAGTGGTCCGACGCCTACAACGAGTCGATCTTTTGCTACACGAACAACGTGTCTAACCGCGACGGTGGCACCCACCTGACAGGTCTGCGCACGGCGCTCACGCGCGTCGTGAACGGCTACGGCAACGACGCTAAGCTCGTCAAAGACCTCAAGAACCCGCTCAGCGGTGAAGACGTGCGTGAGGGCCTGACCGCCATCGTCAGCGTCAAACACCCCGACCCTGCGTTCTCGTCACAGACCAAAGACAAGCTCGTCTCAAGTGAGGTCAAAGGCATCGTCGAAGGCATCGTTAGCGACCGCCTCAAGCAGTTCTTCGAAGAAGGCCCCAAGACGGCGAAGCTGATCGTGGAGAAGGCGGTCCTATCCGCCCGTGCACGTGAGGCGGCACGCAAGGCACGCGAACTCGTGCAGCGTAAAGGTGTCCTCGACGTCAACTCGTTGCCCGGCAAGCTTGCCGACTGTCAGTCCAACGACGCCACACGCAGCGAAATCTACATCGTCGAAGGTGACTCTGCCGGAGGCAGTGCCAAGCAAGGGCGAAACCGTAAGTTCCAGGCGATCCTTCCGCTGCGCGGAAAGATCCTCAACGTCGAGCGCGCCCGCTTCGAGAAGATGCTGGGCTCCGAAACCGTCGGAACCATGATCACCGCTCTTGGGTGTGGTGTGGCGGGGGGCGACAACTTCGACATCGAGAAGCTTCGCTATCACCAAATCGTCATCATGACAGACGCAGATGTCGATGGTTCTCACATCCGTACGCTTCTGCTGACGTTCTTCTATCGGCAGATGCCGGAGATCATCGAGAGGGGCTACCTGTACATCGCGCAGCCGCCTCTGTACCGAATCAAGAAGGGCAAGAAGAGCCAGTACCTACAAAACGACGAAGAGCTGAACCAGTTCCTCATCGACAGTGGCGCCGACCGCTTGGCGGTTCGTACCTCAGGCAGCGAAGCCCTCATGCAGGGTGAGCCGCTCATGCGTCTCCTGGACGATATTCGCCGTTGGCGACGTCTCCTCCGCGGTATTCGTCGACGTGCCGATCCGCTCGTGATCGAAGCCATGTTGCGAGCGACGAGCCTTGAGCCGACGGACTTTGGTGACCGAAGCAAGCTCGAAGCTGCCACGAGCGCCATGAAGACCTACGTCGAGAACAAGCACGGCGAGGACTTGAATAGTTTCACGGCCACTGTCGGCGAGGTTGAGGGCACCGATCGCCACTTTGCCGAGGTCAAGATCCGCATTGGCGTTGCCGAACGAACCACTCGACTCGACTTCGACTTGCTCAGCGCTGGTGATGTCACCGAGCTACGAGCTATTGAGACTGGGATTCGCGCCCTCGGAGCACTGCCCTTTTCGGTGGCAAATATTGAGAAGAAGGCGGAGCTTGAGTTCCGCGAGATTGGCGGCGTCGACGAGCTCTGGGACTTCATCGACACACGGGCTCGCAAGGGCGTGCAGCTTTCCCGATACAAGGGTCTCGGCGAGATGAACCCGGACCAGCTCTGGGAGACCACCATGGACCCAGACACACGAACCCTGCTTCAAGTGCGCATCGAAGATGCCGTCGAGACCGAGGACCTCTTTAGCGTGCTCATGGGCGACCAGGTCGAGCCGCGTCGCGAGTTCATCGAGAAGAACGCCCTCAACGTTTCGAATCTCGACATCTAGCCCATAGACAAGGCCGCCAGCGCGACTTATCTGACAGGCCAAACCCACGTGCAATGCACCGACAGCGAGAACGACGATGAGCGATCAGCCAAAGAACGACACCGAGCTTAAGAACATGGTTACCGAGCTGCTCCGCGAAGCGCGCCACGAGCGCGACAAGTGGGACGGCGCCATCGCTCGGTTGAACGAGTTCATCGACGGGCCCATGTCGTCTGCGGCGCGTCACATCATCGGAGACCTCGCGCGCAAAGAACCCCTCGAGTTCAAGTGGAAGATCGAGGGTCTCCTTGAAGACACCGCTCCACCGGAGCCCCCAAAGCCTGAGCCCGTTGCTACGCCGGAGGCCGAGGCCGCACCTGAACCCGCTCCTGAGGCCCCCCCCGAAGTCCTCCACGATCCAAACGCGCCACTTCGGCCTGAAGACCTCGTGCAGATCTTTGATGACCCACGTGGCCTGATGATCCACCGCCACGTCGTCACGGGAAATTGGTTTTTGACGCAGGTTGATCCCAGCACGGGACAGCCCCAGACCATGGAGCTCGACGCTGCACAGCGTGGACAGGTGCAGCAGGAGCTCGCCGGAAGCCCAGGCTGGATGGAACGGGAGTGGGACCTGCGGCCAACTCCTTCGAGCCCGCTCGTTTAGCTCTTCTTCCCGCGCCGGCGAAGCTTCACGTCATCGGAGGCGAGGAGCTCGCCGTTCGTCATCTCTTTGATGTGCAAGAGCTTCGCGCTCCCGCGGTATCCGGTCTGAGCGCTTGGGTCGTGCATGAGTGTTCCTCTGCCGGCGACGGTGACAACCTCGCCCCGTTCGAGGATGCCTTCTCTTGCGCGAAGCGTCTTCTTGAGGAGGATGCCGTGGGTGCTCACGCCTCTCGCGTCCATGAACGCCTTGAGTTCCGCAGATGCAGGGTTGAAGAAGCCCTGGCCTCCTGAGGCGTCGTAGTCGAGCGCCATCGAGAGCGCAGTTCCATCGACGATGGCGCGCCCACTCTCGTCTTCCAGCGCAAAATCCGTGGAACGCGACTCGTCGATCACAGTCTTCCAGGTGCTCTGGTCGCTCTGCTTGCGGCGCTCTTCCACAATAACGCGCCACGCGACGCAGGGCCGGTTAGAGAGGGGCCCAATGAGCGGCTCTTTGCCTTCGACGTATGCCAAGGTCCCGCTCACTCGCACGTCTTCGTTCACGGGAGTCTGGGCGATGGTGTCGCCGATGGGGAGCTTGAGAATGCGTCGCTTGAGTCGCTTGTCCGCGGTGCCAAACGTGTAGTGAAGCCAAAACGCGAAGATCCCAAAAATCAGAACGCCAATGAGGGGAGCCATCTATGAAGCGTCACTGAAGTTGGCGTCAAGAACAAGACTCCTCTACTTCGCGAGGCTCGCATCGTCCGTCACGAGGAGTTCACCGCTCGCGAGTGGCCCGACCCGCAGGACGGTCTTCCCGCCGCGGTAGCCCTCGCCGTTTGGGTCGTTCTCGAACCGGCCCTGACCGCAAACGGTCACCACCTCCCCCAGCACGAGAGTACCTTCATGCATCCGCAAGGAACGTCGTGATGTCTCGATGCCGCGGGCCTCGCAGAACGCCAGGAGCTCCGGCGACGCCGGCTCGAAGATGCGTCGTTCATTTGGAACATCGTGGTGCAAGGCGAGGGTCAGAAAGCTGCCGTCAACACGCGCTCGTCCGCTCTCGTCCTGAAGAATGAAGTCCACGGCCTCTTCTTCGCGAAGGATCTCCTGCCAGTTCTTCCCTTCGCCGGCGACAACGATGACACGCCAAGCTACGCATTCGCGCCGTGAAAAAGGCGCCGTCAGAGGCGTGGCCCCATCCGCGTATGCGAGCGTTCCGCTCACTCGAACATCCGTGTTTGTCGCCGCGTCAGCGATTGTCGCGGCGAGCGGAAAACGCCGCATTCGTCTCTTGTGTTTTCGGTCCGGCTGAAGCCACGCCACGCCGACGCCAATGGTGACGAGGAGAGTAATAAGCGCGACTCCGGCCCACATCCTACTAGGCGCTCTCTTGCCCTTTGTTGCCCTTGCGATCGTCTGTCGCCAGTAGCTCCCCCGTGCTGAGCGCCTGCACATGCAAGAGCTTGGCTGTGCCGCGATACCCGGATTGAGCGCTGGGGTCGTTCATGAACTTGCCACTGCCACCCACCGTGACCTTTTCGCCAAACTCAAGTGCGCCTTCGCGCGCGCGCAAAGTGCGCTTGAGAAGCAGGCCCTTGGTCTTCACGCCGCGTGTTTGCAGGAATGTCATAAGTTCAGGAGACCCATCGTTGAACATGTCGGAGCTGTCCGATGCGTCGAAGTCCAGCGCGAGACTCAGCGCTGACCCATCGACGATGGCGCGGCCACTCTCGTCTTCGAGGGCGAAGTCCGTCGAGTCCGATTCATCGACCACCTTGTGCCAAGAGCTGCTTTTGCCGTTGCTCTTCTTTACCTCCACAAGGACGCGCCAAGCGACGCAGGGGCGACCGGAGATAGGCGCCGTGAGTGGCGCTTTGCCTTCCACGTACGCCAGCATACCGCTGACGCGCACATCTTGGTTTTCCGGCGTTAGGGCGATGGAACTGCTGATGGGGAGCTTCCGAAGCCTTCGCTTCAAACGCCGCTCCGCGCCAAAGTAGTAGATCAGTCCGATGACTGCGACGCCGATTAACATGACCGCGAACTGGAATGCCATGTTTAGAGCCTCACTGATGTTCGCCGGAAGAACAAGCTCTCACCGGGCTACACAAGATCGGGGTCATCGCTGACGAGAGTCTCACCACACTGCAAAGGCCCAACGCGAAAGATGGTGTTCTGTCCGCGGTAGCCCACTTTTGCGTTCAGATCGCGCTCGAGACGACAGCGGCCACAGACGCTCACGACTTCGCCCTCCTCAAGGACGCCTTCACGCATCCGGAGGCTCTGACCCCATGTGTCGATGCCTACCGACCCACAGAACTCGACGAAGCCCGGAGTGGTGCGACCGATGATGTGCTTCTGGGCCTTGGCGTCCGCATCGAGCACAAGAGTAAGAAAGACTGAGTCTACCCGGGCGCGAGCGCTGTCATCGTCGACGCGAAAGTCGATGGATGCGCTGCTTTGATAGATCTCGTTCCACTTCTTGTTCTCACTCCGTTCGACGACGATTCGCCAAGCGACGCAGGGGCGCTTCGAGAAGGGCGCGATGATCGGCGCGCTCCCATCGACATAAGCAAGAGTGCCGCTGATGCGTACGTCTTTGCCTCTTGGTGCATCGGCGATTCGCTCGGCTTTTGGAAACTTCGCCATGCGTCGCTTGAGCTTCCGGTCGGCGTTTAACCAGAACTCAAGGCCCGCGGCGCTAAGAGCGAAGACTCCTACGGCGATGCCTAGCCACACGTTTTAAAGCCTGAAGGATTCTACAGCTCGTTTCAACGGCGGCGAGCTACTCGGCTCGCTCGTACGCGTACATCGCGTAGCGCCAGGGCGATGCGTCGAGGTGGAGGTGGTCGCGGTGACGGGGCCGCGGTGGACCGACGATGCCGCGAAAGATGTCGGGCCGAACACGAAGCGCATCCGTCACACGATGAAGGAACTCAGCGTGGTAGGCGTCGCGTCGCCGGCGTGGGGTCCAGTGTTCGAGGACCGTGATAGAGAAGCTGCGGCGCATACGCGGTGGCATGTTTGCTGGGAGCTCTTCGCCACGTGGCAGAGCTGGGAACTCGAAGCCCTGCAAGTCGAGGGCGTTGCCAAAGGCGTGCTCGCTGATGCGGGCGCGGCGTCCACGTGCGATGCGACAGTTGAATGCCCCGCGATGACGGAGGCGGCGAGGTGCGCGCCCGTAGTGCTCGATGGCCAGCTGGGTGACGAGGCTCTCGAAGCGGGCGAGGCGAGGAACGAAGGCGCTGTGGACCCGTGCGGGTCGCCGGTAGCGGATCTTGTCACCCCGATATCGAACCAAGGACGCAGTGTCGCAGTCGGGACGACCTGGGCGCTCCGCGATGCGTTCCACCGAGTCGAGCTCATAAGAGTCTGGAGGCCAACCGGTGAAGAAGCTGAAGAAGCTGACGTCCTGGCCCCTCGCCGCCGACGTCAGGAAGACGGCGCAAAAGAGGAGGGCCCCGAGGGAACCCCATACGAGCGAGCGACGCTTCATTTCTTCACCATGCCGACAAGCAGACGTCCCGGCGTGGCAAAAGTTCCTTCAAGAGGATTTTAGTGTGCGATTCAGAAAGGTAGACGGGAGATGACGCAGGACTGGAGTCCGAGGGCTAGGCGCGATGACGAAGGAATGTCCCCGACATTTTGAGGAAGAGCAACGCAGCCATCGGGCTGCAGGACAAGTCAGGTCCCCTCTACTTTTCTGAATCGCGCACTAAATGTTCGTGACGCGAACCAGCATGAACTTGTTGTTGAAGCGCTCGTCCGTGAGCTCCTCGACCTCGGCGCCGCGGAACACGCCACGCATGCTGCCGAGGCGACCCTTCTCAAGCACGACGAAGACAGTCTTTCCGCGGTTGGCGGCGATCCACTCGCGCAGCTTTTCCGTCTCGATGTCGACGAAGATGTGGACGCGGTTGCCCGTGTAGAAGTTCTCACCCTTCCAGTTCATCTGGTAGGCGAGGACTGGCTCTTCCGGGCCGCTTCGCTCTTCGTAGTAGCGCGCGAAGAGGTTCTGCATGCCCCAGTGTGGGCCAAGGTCCGGCAGGTAGACGTTGAGGGACCACGCGGAGAAAAGAAGCGCCGCGGCGAGGGCTGCGCGTGCGGCAGCTGCGCGGGTCCAGCGAAGCGCCATGAAGGCAAAGAGCAAGGTCGCCGTAATGCCGAAGCCCGTCAGGATGGGGCGATAGTCGATGTACTCTGGCCAAGGTCGGCTGTAGTTGTAGACGAAGAGGTGGATGAAACGCTCGAAGCCGTGGGGTCGTGCGGAGGTCATCCATGCAGCGTCGCGGGCGACGAAGGCCAAGATAACGGTGCCGGCGGCGACAGCGATGGCGATGGCGATGTCCGTTTGCGGCGACGACTCTTTCGCGTGGTCTTTTCGGTAGATCCACGCGGCGCCAGCGAGGGCTGCTCCTCCAAGAAGGATGAGCCCAAGGCCGAGGCCTGAGCCGAGGCCGTTGTTGATGGCCCAGTCGACACGGGCCGAGCCTTCGACGTCGTCCGGAGTAAGCCCTCGAAGGTCTCCATAGAGCGCGCCGAAGCCCGCGATGAGAGCGAGGGGAGAGGCCATGGAGAGCAAGAGGGCAAAGCCTCCGCGCTTCTTCTCAGGCGGGACCACCTCGCCTTTGGCGCGGTAAGGATCGGCGCCTTCGGTGATCTCGGGCCCCGGCGCCTTTGGACGTCCAAAGAAGCGGTGAAGAAGGATGCCCGAAAGAATCGCGGCTGGGGGAACAGCGGGGAAGATGTAGTGATGGAACTTCGTGATCATCGCGCTGAAGAGCGCGAAGGCGGCGAAGAACCAGAGACCGAGAAGCATCAGCACTTCGGCTTGTCGCTTGAGCCGCACTTCTTCTTCGAGGTGAGGAAGACCGCCGGAGTAAGCGCCGAGGAGCTTCTTCTGCACGCCTACGTTGTCCGAGCGCATCCACACCCAAGCGAGAACGCCGGCCGGAACAAGGCCGACCCAAGGGAAGAGCCCAAAGCCAAGCTGCTCCACGAAGTACTGAATAGAGCCGGTGTCGCCGTGGACGCCGGCAGCCACGCGGTTGATATTGTCATGAACGAGGAGCCGGTCTGTGAAACCGCTGGCGTGTCGCATGTACATCGCCACGAACCACGGCATCGCCACCATCAATACGACGAGGATGCCGGGTGCGACCTTGAGGGCTCCGCTGTAGAGAAGCTTCCAACGCTTCGTCGCGATGAGGAAGAAGAGCGCGATCATTCCTGGGATCGCGATGCCGGGGATCGTCTTGCCCATGAACGCGAGGGCACAGAAGACGTAGAAGGCCATCATGTAGAGGGCCTGAGAACGCGTCTCTTTGCGCAGCATGTAGAGGACAGCTGCAAGCAAGAGGAGCCAGAAGAGACCCTGGCTGATGGGTTGCGCCCACCAACTGTCGACGGCTGCATGTTGGATGCTGTGTGTCGCGAGGCCCGGGACTCCGTCGGGGTTGCTGACGGCGTCCCAGCCATTGTTTCCAGCGGACCCGTAGAGGAAACTATCGGCCTGAAACGCGAAGCCCTCGTTTGGATAGAACGTGATGTTCCGTGTGATCAGATAGAACGCTTGAGGGATCGCCAAAAGCGCGATGCCGCCCAAGACGAGCTGCCGCAGACCGAGGCCCATGCCGAAGAAGCGTGTCTCTTTGACTTGCTCTTCACCGTCTGTGCTGACGGCGAGGGCGAGGAAACACATCGCCATCACGACGTTGGACACGAGGTACATGTCCGTGATCGCCTGGTGCGAGAGCATGAAAAAATGGGGCGCGCTCGCCAAGGTCAGCGCAGCGAGAACACCCGCGCGGGGCCCGAAAATGCGCTTCATCGAGCCGAAGACCACCATCACAGCGCAGAGACTGAAGGTGAGAACCGGGAGGCGAATCGCCCACTCTGGATGTGAGGGGTTCGCGTCTGGAAGAACGTTGACGTCGAGGGCGCTCAGCCAGAACGACTCGCTCCAGAAGATGAGGATCGGCTTGCTCCAGAACCAGTTCTCGTGGGCCCACCAGAGGGAGATCCAGTCGTCGCGCGCAACCATCTCGCGTGCGACTTCGCCGTAGTGAGTCTCCCAGGGGTCCCAGAGGGAGAACGTGCCAAGGAGAGGTACGTAGATCATCGCCGTGACGACGAAGACCAACATGCCAGGACGACGAATCGCCGATGGGAGGAGCAGCAAGAGCGCCACCACGATGACCCACGACAACCACGCGTAACCACCGATGAGCGCGCCGCCGACGATGACAAGGATGGCAAGAGGAACCGAGTAGTGGGGAGAGCGCCAGCTAGGTTCGCCCTCAAGCGGTCCGAAAGCGGTCTCGCGCCAAGACGGAGCCCCCGGTGCAGCTTTCATGAAACCGGTGACGCGAAGCAGACCCACAACAGTGATGAACGTGAGCGCTAACCCAAGAAGCGACCCGTGAGGGATCCGTCCGGCGTGCGACATCAGCAGTAAGAGACTGCCCGGTCCCAATATGAAGAGTGAGAGCTTCAGCCTCGCGTTGCGCATGGTGCGCGAAGGATCCGAGGTCTTTTCGGTATTCCGAACAGCGCTCGATTTCGTGTCGTCTTTAGTTTTCTTTTTGCTCACAGGCGCCTCAGAAGGCGCCGAGCATAGCGCTGCCCTTGGCGATGCGCGAATCGGGGAATTCGCAAAAACCGACCGGTGGTCGAAACGATCGGTAGAAACTGCTTGCTCAATCCTAAGAATGGAGCAATGGTTCTTAGACCAGCGGTCGAACAGGGTAGTACAACCGTGCGTTCCTAGCTGTTTTTAGCGTTTATAGCTGTTCTACATTTCATGCCTCTTCCACGATTCCACAAGCTAGAGCTCGCCAAACAGCTGGAGCTCTTGGACGCAGCCGCCACCGAGCTCGCCGAGCATGGCTATGAGGGTGCGAGCATCGCCTCCGTCGTCGAGCGAGCCGGGGCCAGCAAGAGCGCGGTCTACTACTACTTCGAAGACAAAGAAGACCTCTTCCAGACCGTGTTGGAGCGCTCCATTCAAGACGCGATGGCCACCGTGGGCGAGCACGACCCAGCGGAGATCGAGGCCGATTTTTGGGGCGCACTTCGCCGTAAGAAGCGGGCCATCTTGGAGCACTTCGCCGGGCGGCCCGTCGAACAGGCGATCTGGCGATTGGCCATGGCGGTTCGCAGCGAGAACCATCCACACCCAGCGTGCATTGGAGCGATGCACAATGAGGTACGTCGCCGCTGGATCACCGTCCTCGAAACTGGGCGTCGCACCGGTGCGGTACGAACCGACCTCGACCTTGAGCTCGCCGTCAACTTGCTCCTCGCCGTGGACGGCCTGCTCCAACAGTACTTCATCCTCGAGATTCAACAGTTCAACGACGAAGACTTGGATGCCCAAGTCGAACGCAGCGTCGACCTCATCGAGCGATTGTTACGACCGCAGCCTTTGGAGGGCGCGCCATGAACACAGAGCACCCAATTCTTGATTCCTCCGTTGTTGATGAACATGAAGCGATGTTGTTTCGCTATGCGCGGCGCCGCGTCGCCACCGACGAGATCGCCAAGGAGCTCGTGCAGGACACTTGGGTCGCAGCTCTGACCGCGCTCCCGCGTTTCGCCGGCCGCTCATCGATGCGGACTTGGCTAACGTCGATTCTCCGTCGAAAGATCGCCGACCTCTACCGTGGTCGCAAAGACACCGTGTCCTACGAGGAGACCTTCGATGACTCCCCCCAAGGCGTCGAGTTCCTCCAGCAGGTGATGGCGCGTGAGAGCGCGAAACGCGTTCTTCGGGCCATGAACGACCTTACGCCACGCGAGCGAGAAGCCGTCGAGCTCTGCGGCGTTGAAGACATGGATCGCGACGAAGCAGCGTCGAAGATGGGGCTCAGCCGGCCTTGTTTGCGCGTGACGCTTTGCCGCGGTCGACGTCATTTGCGCGAGCTTGCGGAGAGCGCGTAACGCTTCGCTGGGTCTGTGTGACTTGACCGGAGTTCGGGCAATTGAGCTCGTGTTGACCGTTCGGTGTGTGATGACTCGAAAGCGCCGCGGCGATCAGAACCAAGCACCATGCGTCAAGCACGGGAGAAGGTTGGTCACGCCCGCGCTTCCTTTCAAATGCCCAAAGCACTTGAAGGGAATCGCGCCCCTCGTACATCGGTCCCACCACCCCAGTTCTGCGTGATGCGATTTGAACCGTGCGAAGGTTCGGGATGGGCACGCGTGGGCCCAAGGCTTCGAGGCCGGCTCGTCCAAGATGTGGGAGCGCCGACGCCACATTCTCAACTCTCCCACCGTGGTTCTCGATGCATGTCAGAGCACCTCAAAGCGCTACTGCGCGATGAACGTATCCCGCGACGGGAGAGAACCTTGTGTCGCCGCATGGGGCGGCGACACAAGCCAGCCGAATGGCCTTGGGCCCACGCGTGCCCACCCCGAACCGGACGACTTGAAGTCGGGTACGGAGCCAGCACGTCACCCCAATTGAAAACAGAGGAGCCCAAGGGCCCCTCCGTTCTTCGTTGTTAGACTCGAGCGAACTAGCGCGTCAGCTCAAGAGTCCAGCTGTTGAGCGTGCCTTCGTCGCTTGCTGCTTCGTCGACGACGGTCAGTGTCCAGGTGCCAGCAGCGTCTTCGCCGTTGAAGTCCGAGACCGCGAAGGTCTGCATGAACGCGGTGCTGGCGACGTCTGGGTTACGAACGAGTTCGACCACTGTGCCATCCTTCGAGAGGCTGATGACGGTGTCGCCGGGGAAGTCGTGAGTAAGGTTCACGGTCACGCGGGCTGCGCTGATGGAGCCGCCCTCGTCGACGACGATGTCGCTGGACGTTCCGTCCAGATCGTTGTCAGGAATGACGCGGAGGGAGTCGTTCGTGTAGGTCGCAACGTCGGGCATCATGTCGCAGTCGCCGGCGGCGCAGCGCGTGATGTCGAGGCCCCAGCCGCGGATCGAACCCGTGTCGGCGTTGGCGGAGTCGATGACGCGGAGCGTCCAGGTGCCTTCCGAATCCATTCCGTCGAAGTCGCCGACGTCGTAGGTCTGAGTGAGGTTGTCTTCGCCGCCGCCCTGGTTCTCGTGGAGAACGACCATGCGGTCGTCCTTCTCAAGGATGACGCGGAGGTCGCCTTGGTAGGTGTGGGCGATGTTGATGTTGACGGCGAGGCCACTGATGGTGCCAGCGTCGTCGACGACGATTTCGCTGGTGGCGCCGTTGGCGTCATTATCAGGAATCTCAATGGTCTCTGTGCTGACGTAGGAGCCAACGGGGTCGACGCAGCTTCGGTCGCCTTCGCAGTCGCTGTCTGCGCAGTCGATCATGGAGTCGCCGTCGTTGTCGCGACCATCGCCGCAAGCCTCGGCGAGCATCACTTCAGGAATGCCGCTGGCGTACGCCGAGAGGTGCTCGCTCACGTACTCGTAAGCGATCCAACCGTAACCTGCGCCGAAGGGGTTCTCTTCGGCCCAGCCGTCGCCCCAGCTGTTCTTGAAGAGGAAGAAGCCCGTCTGCATGATGGCTTCGCCGTTCTCGTCCACGGCCAAGTTGCCTTCGCCATCCACGGACTGAACCGAAAGGTTGTCGTCCCAGCCCACGAGGAGGAACGAGTGGCCCGCACGATGCTCGTTGCTCGAAGTCACGTCTTCAGGACTCGGCGCCAAAACGTAGCC
>JBGCFM010000118.1:0-3764 GCA_045106895.1 Polyangiales bacterium
GCGGCTACGGAGGCGGCGGCGGCGGCGGCGGCGGCCAGAGCCGAGGCGACTTCGGCGGCGGCGGCGGCGGCGGCGGCGGCGCAGGCGGCGGAGCTGGCTACGACGACTTCCCTGCAGATGATTTCGGCGACGACGAAATTCCGTTCTAGGTCGCGCATAAGTTCATGGAAAACGCCTCGCTCTCGCGGGGCGTTTTGCGTCCGTCGCCGTCCAGTGGTTCATACGCCGTATGGCAATAGCGCTTACTTTGGCCTGCCGAGGGCATGAAGGTTGCTGAGTGATCCCGGTGGGACCCGCAGTATCGCGATTCGGAGCGAATGTGTGGCACCCGATTCACAGCGCCGCGACATCCGCGGCAGAAAGCGACACAATGACGAAACGAATTCTTATCTTGGCGGCTCTTGTCCTGGGTGCGTGTGGCGACGACGACGGCACCCCAATGAGCGACGCTGGCCTCACTCCGCCCACAAGCATTGCTCCGGACACTGGCGTGACGCCTGACAGCGGACCGGCTGACGCTGGACTGACGCCTGACACGGGACCGACGACAGACGAAATCGACCGCTACCTGGTACTTGAGCGCCTCGACACACAGCAGTTCTGCGAATGTGCTGTGGAGGGAGGGAACTTCGCCGACGTCGACGCCTGCTTCGCCGCAGACCCCGCGGCGATCTCAACGGACGAAGAGGTGGCGTGTCTTCGCACGACCGTCACAAGCGGCTCCGACGCGGACCAAGCCATCTTCGAATGCATCAACGACGCGGGGCAGGCCGACTTGGACTGCCGCGCGGCGCTAAGCTGTGAAGACTACAGCGCATCGCCGCCCTCGGATGCGTTCATCGCATGCGATGACGCAGCCAGCATTGCCTATGACGCCTGCGGCACGGCAAGCAACGCAGAAGCGATCAACAACTGCTTCGACTAACCCTCTCACTCTTCCTCGGCCGCGAATGCGTGTTCGCGGTCCAGGAGAAGGTCGCCATTCGACGTCGAGTCGCGCAGGGCGTATGAAGCGCGCGTGGCGAAAACGCGCGCAGACGTACTCCTTGTCGAACGACAACTCGTTCCCAGCCGCGCGCGAGCCCAGGCGCTGATCCTCGCGGGCAAGGTGTACACCACAGACCGACGCATCGAAAAAGCCGGCGACAAGCTCGCAAACGACGCACCCCTCGAAGTACGCGGTCAAGACCTGCCCTTTGTTTCCCGCGGCGGTCTCAAGCTTCAAGACGCCCTCAACGCCTTCGAGTATGACCCCGCGGGGCATGTCGTCGCGGACTTCGGGGCGTCGACGGGCGGCTTCACAGACTGCCTCCTTCAACGCGGAGCGGTCCGCGTGTACGCCATCGATGTGGGCTGGGGTCAGCTTCACAACAAGCTTCGGCAAGACGAGCGCGTCATCGTCATGGAGCGCGTCAACGCGCGGCACCTCACAAACGACGACCTGCCGGAGCCCGCTCAACTCGTCGTCATCGACGCGAGCTTTATCGGTCTCGACAAACTGCTCCCCGCAGCCAAGGCCGTGCTTGGTCCCGGTGGCGATGTCCTCGCGATGGTCAAACCACAGTTCGAGGTGGGCCGTGATCGCGTCGGACGCGGCGGCGTCGTGCGCAACGAAGAGCACCGCCTTGAAGCCATCGACAACGTGGCGAAAGCGGGCGCGGCGCTCGGCTTCGTCGAGGTCAAACGAGCAGACAACGAAGTCATCGGCCCCAAGGGCAACCGCGAGGCGTTTCTCTGGCTTCGTTTGGAGAGCGAAGAGCGCGCAGAGCGCCCCTGAGACTCCTAAACCACAACGGGTAGCCGGCGCGGCCCGTCTTCGGGGAGTCCAGACCACGTGGCGTGCTGCGGACCCGCAGCGGCGACCACTTGAACCGGAATGCCTGTCAGGCGAGCCATCCCGCTCACGCGCTCTAGGGCGTCCGGACCGTCGGCGGCGAGGAGGTTCACATTCACCCCACGGGTCTTGCTCGCCACGGAGAGCCCCTTCGCGTGCTGATGACCCCAGCCATGGGGCAAGGCGACACAACCGAGCATTAGATCGTCACTTCGTTTGACCGGCAATCGCACCGTCGCCGTCGCGCTCGTCACGTCGACGAGATCACCGTCGCTTAGATCGCGCGCGCGGAGGTCGTCGAAGTGCATGTAGAGGTGATTCGTCTGCTGCTTGGAGAACGCGGGGTGATTGTGCGTCCAGCTGTTGTGCGTCTTCACCTGGCGTTTCGTGATCAACCTCAGCTCGTCGGCGCTTGCCAACTCCGATTCAAAGAGGGCTTCCATTGACCCCAGTTCCGCGACGAGCGTCTCTGGAGCGAGGTCCACGAGACCGTCGTCCGTCACGACCCGCGCGCCCAAAAAGCTGCCCGGGCGATGTGCATGTCGGCGGCGTCCATGTTCTTCGCCGAGGAGCGACGAGAAGCCGCCTTGGCCCGTCGCTCGGAGCAGTGCGTCGAGGAACCAACGTTGGGGAATCCCATCGTTCCCTGTCATCAAGCCGGACACCTTCGACAAACCTCGGACGGCGGCGTTCGCCACCTTCGAGCCGAAGAACGGGAGGCCGGCGGCTTGGCAGAGCGCAAAGTAGATGCTCGCTTCGTCTCGCTGCTCACCTTCGAGCGGCAGCAGCGCCTCCGTCGCCTGAAGGTAGGGCTTCGATTGTAGGCCGAGCATGAGCGGAAAGACGAAAGGTAAGTCCGGACGCTGAAGCGGGGATGCGCAGGGCAGTACGTAATCTGCTTCCTGCGCCGTCTCGCTTGGGAAGATGTCCAGAACCACCAGACACTCGAGGGAACGAAAAGCGTCCCTTAGCCGGTCCGACCCCGCCATCGTGAGCAGTGGGTTTCCTCCGGTGACGAAGAGCGAGCGGATCTGCCTCGGCCCCGGAGTGAAGATCTCGTCGGCGAGGATGCCACCTGGGAAGGTGTCGTTGTTGGATGTGAAGGCACCCACGCGTGAGCGGTCGTTTCGAAGCAACGTCCCCGTGCGTTTGCCGAAGGCGGGGAAGTCGATGACGCCTTCGCCCACCAAGGTGCCGCCTTTGCGGTCGAGGTTCCCGGTGATGGCGCTGATGACTTCCTGCAACCAAAAGCAGAGCGCGCCTTGGCCGCCCATATTCACACCCGTCGACGAGTAGAGCGCGGCGCCGCCTCGTCGGGAAGCGCTCAGGTAGCGCTGCACCAGTCGACGTAGATCCGGCGCAGAGATTTGTGTGACCTCAGCCGTGCGCTCCGGCGTCCACCCCTCCACGATGGCTTCGAGCTTCTCCTTGTTCCGCATGTACTGGCGGACGCGGGACGCATCGATGACGTCACCGCTCTCGCGATGTGCTTCGAGGACGAGATGCAAAAACGAGAGGTAAAAGAACACATCTGTGCCGGGTCGAATCGCCAGGTGCTCGCCGGCGACCTTCGTGCTCTCGGTGCGCCGAGGGTCCACGAAGAAGACCTCGCCACCTCGGCGCTCAATGCTGCGAAGGCGTTCGATCGGGTTGCTCACCTGCAAGAACGACCACTTTGAGATCGCGGGGTTCGCGCCGACCACGATGAGGCATTCGGTATGTTCAAGATCCGGGAACGGCTGCGTGAAAGGAAAGCCGTAGATATGCCGAGCCGCGGCGAACTTGTTCGCGCAGTCTTGGGTCGACGACGAGAACATGCTCTTGCTGCCGACGGCGGTCATGAACCCCTGGGCGAAGATTGGATGCAGGACGCCAAAGCCCGCCGCGGTGCCAACGTACATGGCGACTCGGTCCGGGTGAATCGCTCGCT
>JBGCFM010000119.1:0-5424 GCA_045106895.1 Polyangiales bacterium
GAGCAGTGGCGCTCGCAGAACCACGTCTTCGCCAACAGCCTCCACTAGCTCGGAGACAAGCTCCGTCGCCCAGCGGATATCATCAAGACTCATTTCGTCGGACGGCTATTGCGCGAACTTGCCGGACTGGAACACGTGCCCCAGGAGCTGGTCCACGCGACCGATGGCTTCTTGCGCCGGCGCGGTGCCGATGGCCTGAAGCGCGGCTTTGACCTCGTTCAGTGCCTTGAGATGGCTGAAGAGCTGGATGTCGCTCATGGGCCGATCGCTCGTGAGCAAGTCGCGCACGCGATTGATCTCTTCGATGAGAGCCTCGAGTCCCACGTCTGCTGCGCCAAAGCGCCGCGTCTCGGGGTGATCGCGGAACCAGGCCTCCAGGACAGGTCCGACGATCCCGTCGAGGATGTCCGCCTGATCGAGGTTGTTCCAGGTGTGACGCAGGATGAAGAAGTCGCTGGGGTCCGCCGTGGGGCGTCCGTCGAGGAGCGCGCTCGCCGCGAAGAGCTTGAGCATCTTGATGCTTCGGCGGTCTGAAAGAGACACGCCTTCGGAGCGAATCTGGAAGACGAGGCCCTTGTAGGCCGCCAGGAAGTCTTCGGTGAAGTTGAGCCGTGGCGCGAAGCCGGCGTGAATCGCGTGGAGCTGCTCGCTTGTGATGACGGGCTGCAAGCGGTCGTGCTGGCCGGTGATCTTCGCCGTCTCGTGGGCGAGGCCTTTGAGCAGCAGGTCGTGGAAGTGATAGCTGTCGAGGTTCTCGCTGCGCACGCGCAACAAGAACCGGTCGAAGACGGCCATGAGGTCTTCGTCGTTGGGCACTTCATTCGACGCGCCGAAGGCGCTGATGAGAGGTACCTTCACCGTCTGACCACCGACGGTGTAGATGCGCTCGTTCAACACGCTCAGGAGAGAGTTGAGAATCGCCGAGTTGGCCTTGAAGACCTCGTCGAGGAAAACGATCTCCGCTTCCGGAAGCATGCCGTCGGTGCGGCGCTGATAGGAGCCGTCGCGGAAGGCTTTGATATCGATGGGACCAAAGATCTCATTCGGTTCCGTGAAGCGCGTGAGCAGGTACTCAAAGTAGTTGGCCTGCATGAGCTTCGAGAAGAGGCGAACAAGCGCACTCTTGGCGGTTCCCGGCGGTCCGATAAGAACCATGTGCTCGCCAGCCAAAGCCGCGATGAGCATGAGCCGGATGACCTCCGACTTTCCGAGGAAAGTTGCCTCAAGGTGGCGGGCGATCTGCTGGAGTCGCTGAGCCGCCTGTACGTCCTGCATCGACATTCGAAGGACGCTACCACAGCCCGCCGACTTGCGAGATCTAAGTCTAGATGTGTGGCTATGCCGTGCGGGCGCTGGAGGCCGCGATGGCCCGCTGAGCGATGCTTCGAGCCATTTCAACGGCATCCGCTCCGGCCTCGGCCTTTCGCTGCATGGCGCGGGCATGAACCCGGTCGTAGTCGGCCTTCTCAAGCTGAATGAGGTCCTTCGCTGCGCCCTCGGTCTCGAAGAGCGCGGGCAGAACCGCCGAGAAGAGCTCTTCGTCGCCGATGGCGGGGACGTCTTTGGGCCGGTGCCCCGCGCGGTCGTCCATCACCTCGAGAATCTGAAGCTCGGCCAAAAAGGCGACAACCGGCAGAATGTACTCACCCGGCGGGTCCATGGCAGCGAAGTGCCTCAGCGCGTGGCCAAAGGGCGCCGCGACATGCTGGGTTCCTGTTCGCACGATGGACTGAATGATGCCCTGACGCAGACCCGAGTCGCTCAGCACCGAGACGACGGCCTCGCCGAAACGCAGATCCGGAACATCCTTGTGTTCCAGGAGCAGCGTGATGGGGGAGCGCGTGATGAGCCGATTGGTGGCTTCGGCGATGGGCTGACTCTGAGCGCGGAGGAGCCGGCGCATCGTCTGCCGAGTCGTCTTCTTGTCGAGGAAGTCGAAGGGCGGTACCGGTTTGACCGTCGGGGCGCGGCCATGAAAGCGGTAGGTGTAGGCCCAGCTTCGAAGGATCGTATCTTCCCGCGTTAGGTCGAGGAGGCGCGAGAGCAGCGCGTGACGGGTCAGGGCTTCGCCTCGCGTCGTCGGAGCATCGATGATGTCGATGAGCTCGTTCGACCAGGCCAGCACTTTGGGAAGCGAACCTCGCGCGAAACGCCGGTCCAGCTTGGGGTCCGTGAGCGCGATGAGGTTGTGGCCCGTCATCGCGATGGCCATCGCGCCGGGCTCTGGAAAGGGCATGACAGAGCTGCTCGCGAGCTCCGCCACAGCATCGCTTAAGCCTTCGCGAATCTGCTGCTCGACGTTCGTGTCGGAGAATGCGCCGTGGCCAAAGGTTCCGAGGACATGAGGCGGCATGACGCGCACCGCCTGGGTCTCGCCACCTCGAAGGAGTGGCGCGATGAAGTCCTTGGCGAACTCATCGAAGAGCTCCTGCAGTTGTCGCGCCAAGCGCTACTTTTCCTTGGGCTCTTTGGGGAGTCCCCAAAGCGGAAAACGGCGCGCGGCGTCGTAGCGTAGAAGCGGCAGCCGGGGCTCTTCCATGTCGATGGCGCGGGCGCCGATGGCCCGGGCCGAGACGTTTCGCAGCGCGCGTCGAGAGACGGGACCAAACGCTTCGCGCGGCACGACCACGGGTGTCGCGTTCTCGCCGGAGAAGAAGACATAACCAGTTCCGCGGTCGCGAACCAGCTCTTCAAGAACCGCAGGCGCCACCGCAGGTACCAGCGTCAGGCCGCTCGGCACATAGATTCGTGGCGCAACCTCAGACTGGAACACGCCCAGGGGCAGCCCTTCGATTCCGCCGGGGTCGAGGACGTAGATCGCGTCCTCGCTGACGCCCATCCGGAGGGACGCGAGCGTCGCAGGCGGGAGCGCATAGAGTAGGCGCGCGAGCCACTCGCGTTCGACGATGAGAATCACCGTCGCCGTCACGTTTCGCCAAGGATCCGAGGTCGGCGCGAGCTTGAGGTCGAGACCCAGCGTCAGGGACTGATCGCTGCCCTGGAAGGTCCGTGTGGGCGCCGCGGCGTCGACATCGATGGGCGTCCGGACCAAGGAACGGACCGGCGCGAAAGGCGGCAAGGGATTGAGTTGCAAAACGTCACCGTCACCGCGGAAGAGATGCAGCGTGTTTTCGTCGAAGAGGCTCGCCGCAGAGTCGAGGGCGATGGGATGCTCGTAGCCGTATTCCACGGCGACGCTCTTCCCCAAGGGCTCGAATACATGCACGCCAGGAAGCGAATCGAGGAGCTTCACGATACGCTCCGGCGCCTCGCTCATGTCGAAGAGATAGAGCCGCTTGCCCTGATCATCAAAGGCGCTCTCCGGCGGCCACTCCGCGAGGGCCGCGCGCGCTGTGACCTGCCAGCGAAAGAGATACGTGAGGATCGCCGCGCCAACGCCAACCTCGGCGCTCGCCCACAAGCGCGAGGATGCCTGCCGGCCTTCGCCGCTGGGGATGCGATAGGGAGTGAGCTTGAAGATGAGGTCGCGAAGCGGGATCTCGCGTTCGAAGGAGTACGACTGCTGAAACGTGTCGTGGTAGAGGACCATGTCCGCCGCTTCGTCGAGAAGCTCGAGGACGTCGTAGCCAAGGGGCGAGGCGCTGTCGCGGTACTTCACGAAGTGCCGTGCCGTGCCCGTGAAGACGAGTCCTCCGGCGAGCTTGGCGATGCCGGCGACGCGGTCCATGCGATAGCTCGACTCCGCAGCGATGGAGAGCATGATCTCGCGCGTTCGCAGCGGTGTGATAAGCCGGCGAATCTTCAGATGCGTGATCAGGTCGTCGAGGGAGCCTTCGTTGCCATAGGCGCGAAGGAACGCCACGAGGCGATCGATGGAGGGGAAGAGAACGACGCCTTGTTGCCCAAGGGTGACACCACGTGAGTCGGGGGCCACACCGGGGGTGCGAAAGCGAGTCTGGTGAAGGGCGGCTCTTTCCAGCACGCGCTAACTCTACCAGGCGATGGCCGCCTGGCTGTTGTTTTGTTGCGCTGAGGTCATGCCTTGGCATGCTAGGGCCGCGATGAGGCTTTTCCTGTGCACTCTGATGGTTTCTACAACGCTCACGGCGCTGTGGAACGATTCCTATGCGCAGGAGGCGCAGGAGGCGCAGGAGGCACCGGCGCAGGCATCGGACGAAGCGGCAGCCAGCGTTTTCGAGGCCCGAGTGGGCGCGGTCCGGCGAGAAAACGTGTCCGCCGCGGATGGCGCCCTCGCCCACGCCGAGCGCGCGGAACAGCGGCGAGCGGCGCTGGTGGCGGAAGGTCGTGAGCGCCCAGCCATTCGAGCTGAGCGCATCGCGTTTCGGGCTCTTGAGCTCGCGGAGATGATCGTTCGGCGAGAGCAGGCACGCGCGCGAATCTCCGCCCTACGGCGAGAGCGAGCTCAGGTGGCCCACCGCCTTGAGCAAGCCCGCTCGGTCCTCGAACATCAGCGCTCGCTGCCCGAGGAGTTCCCGCCGGACCCCAACATCGAGGTCGGGGCCGACGAAGCTCCATGAAGCGCGCCCTACTCTTTCTCGTCGCGCTCGCGCTCCTCGTCGCCTGCGGGTCGTCCACAGCGACGCGCTCGCGCCTCCTCGAAGACGAGGAGCTAGAGTCCTTGCGCCGTGAACAGCCGGAGCTGATCTCCCTCGCCGAAGAAGCGGAGAGCTCTGCCCAGAACGCACGCGAAGGTGGTCAAAGCGAACGCGCGGGCGACCTTGAGACCGAGGCGCGCCTTCTCTTCGATCTGGCGATGGCCACGGAACAAACAGAGCGGCTCGAGGCGGAAGTCCGCGAGCTCTCCACAAACCTCGAAGCTGAGACGGCGGTGCTTTCGGAGTCCATCGCCGAGCGCGAGGGCCTGGTGAGCGCACGGGTCAGCCGAGAGACTCGAGACAACGCCCTGCGCGAGTCCCGCCGCGCCTTCGCCATCGCCGAAGCCGACGAACGACGCCGTCTTCGGCGACGCGCCACCGATGTGTCCCGCGCTCGGCTGACGGCGGCGACTGCTCTGGCCGCCCGGATCGACCTTCTCAGCGTCGCGACGACGGCGCTCGGGGGCGAAGTTCCAGCGGACATCAGCGCCAGCGTTCAAGCCATACGTGACACCCAAGACGGCGCCGCCGCCATCGCTCAGGCGCGAACGCTGCACCAAGAGGCGATGGTGCGCCTCGTCGCCGCTCGCAACACAAGCCCGGTGAGTCACGAACGCTGCCAGAGCCTTGTGTCGCTGGCATCGGACCGTGACTTTGACATCGCCCTCATCGCCGAGGGCCTCGTCTTTCGGGACGTGAGCGCCGCCCAAGGGAGAGCGCTGAGCGAGCTTCTCGCCGGGTTTCCGGAAGGCCCCGTGCTTCTCATGGGCAACGCCACGCGACTCAAACGCACGCTCCTTCGGCAGCTTCCGGAGGAACGACTCCACGAAGTACAAGGCGACGAGTC
>JBGCFM010000012.1:0-100448 GCA_045106895.1 Polyangiales bacterium
CGGGGTCCAAACGAAACATCACGGTCTTCGTTCGCGCGTTGTACTCGAAGCGAAGCGAGTACTCCGCACTCACGGGCCCAACTTCGTGAGTGAAACGGATCAAACGTTCGGAGTCTCCGTCGCGCGACACCTGGGTCGCCGAATGAACCTGCGGCAACATGTGGCGGTACTGACTCGAGTCATCGGTGATCGACGCCCATGCGTCACGCACGCTCATGTCGACGACGATATAGCTGGTTCCACCAAAAAGCCGGAGGGGGCCGCGACGTTCTGTTGTTGAGCGCACTACGATACGACCACGTTCAAGGCGGGCCTCTTCGCTGCTCGTCAGCGGCCTGCGCATATTGCCCTGTGCACTCGCTTCCGCTGCACCGAAGTGAGCAGCGCCAAAGAAGAGCAATGTGGCGATAAACAAACGCATCACGCCTTGGACGTCGGCGCGGCGTATTGCTTCAGTCATCGAGGGGAATCGTGGCACACCCCGACGATGTCAGCTCCGGCGACTCGGCGCCAGACCGCGTTCCTAGTCTTTCCAGCAGTTCGGACAGGCGTTCTTCTTGCCGTCATAGAGTGAGCCGCAGGACGGACACTTTCGCCTGAAACGCATAGTGGGATCCCGCTCTTCACCGGGCCGCGCCTCACTCGGAATCTGTTTCATGAGCATCTGAACGGCCTCGAGACCCTTCTTGTTGCCGCTTCCCTCTGGGAGGACCTTAATCTCGACCTCCGGCAAGGGGATCTCCGTTGTCGGCGGCTCATCCTCATCGAGGTCTTGGGGAAGCGTCGTCCCCTGGACGACGACGCTCTTCTCTACGTCTGGATCATCGACGATCAGAATCTCGGGGTCCGAGACCTCTGTGATCTTCATCGGGCGAGCCCGCAGCGGAGGAGTCGGCCAATCCACGTCACCGATGGCATGGGTGTCGAAAACGATGACCGCCGTGTTGTCACGCGCGTTCGGCGCGTCGGCGATGTCCAAGAGAAGCTTGACGAGGGCGGGCGGGCGCACCGACTGGCGCAAAGCGTCGGCGATCTGTTCCTCATCAAGCTCGTCGGTGAGGCCGTCGCTGCAAAGAAGGTAGCGGTCGCCGGGAACCAGCGCATGCGATTGGATGCTGACGCGCACGCGCGCTGACATCCCGAGGGCGCGTGTGATGACACGAACTGGAAGCGCACGCGCTCGCTCTTCGCTGATCTCTGGCGTCAACTCAAGGACGTCATTGGCCAAGGAGTGGTCTTGAGTAAGCAACTCAACGTGACCGCCGCGAAGGCGATAACAGCGCGAGTCACCGACGTGCGCTAAGTGCATGATTCCGACGTCATTCTCAACGAGGGCTGCGACGACGGTGGTTCCCATGCCCTGAAAGCGATCCGAGCTTCGCGCGAGGTGGACGATCTGCGCGTTCGCCGACTGCACCGCCGCCGCGAGGCGTCGAGCGCCAAGCGGTAATCCAAGAACATCAAAGCCGCGTGTCGTCGGCATCTGTTCGATTTCATGAGCGATGGTGGAGGTCGCGAGGGAGCTCGCCACATTGCCCGCGCTCTCTCCGCCGGCGCCGTCGGCGAGGACGAACAGCCCAAGCTCTCTGCGTAGCAAGATCGCGTCTTCGTTGTGGTCCCGTCGACCGATGTGTGTATCACCCGCCGTGACGACGCGGAGCAGAGGGTCTGTCATGCGCCTCTATCATACTGCGAATCGAAGCTCGCCTGGTCCGCTTTCTTCGCCTCAGCCCTGAAGAAATCCGGCGCACATCCGTTTGATTTAGCACATGGCACAGCAAGAGAATCACCGCGGAAGCCCCACGAT
Source organism: Polyangiales bacterium (assembly GCA_045106895.1). Lineage (GTDB taxonomy): Bacteria > Myxococcota_A > Polyangia > Polyangiales > Houyiibacteriaceae > JBCCRV01. The sequence continues at coordinate 1,808 of JBGCFM010000012.1, forward strand.
ACGCTGCTACAGCGCTGCCGCCGCCTCTCACCGATGTAGGGAACGCACCTGGCCTGTCACACCCGACGCCATCGCGGAGGCCTTTCGACGATGGGAGGACACGAGCGAAGATCAGGGCCCTCGCAGAGCCGCGCTCGATCCTGAACGCCCCACAGACTGCCAAGTTAGCCGCTCTGGAAGCTGAGCTGTGGGCAACTAGCCGCGGCGAGGCGGGGCCGCTTCGCGAAGCATGAACGCGGCGACGCTTGCGATGACGGGCATCGCCAAGGAGACCCATAGCGCCGGCGAGTAGTCTCCAAACTCTCGCTCGGAGCTCGCAAAGAGACTTGGACCAATCGCGCTTCCGACCACCACGAACATCATCTCCGCGCCCGCGATGGAACCCAAGTGGAGCCGGCCGAAGAAACGCGGAAAAGCCACCGTCGCGATCGGACCAAAGAGCCCTCCGCTCACGCCGAGGCCAAGGATCAGACCCGGGTCATTCTCCTGCAGAGTGACCGCTGAGAAGATGCCGAGCGCCTGGGCACACATCATGACCAAGACCAACGTCCGAACGCGAAGTCTGTCCGCCAGGTAGCCTCCGATGAGGCCAGTCGCCGTCGAGATGATCGCGATGGGAAAGAACACGGCGACGGCTTCCTGCCGGGTGAGCCCTGCCTTCGCGCCGAGGTCGACGATGTGGAACGTGAAGCCCGTAATGATCAGGGCCTGGAAGGTCAACGCGAGCGTCGGGACCCAAAACCCCAGCGTCTTCATCGCCTCGGCGCGCGTCTTGTTTTCTTCGACCGGCTCGGGCGCGTCGGAGTCTTTCGGCGCCTCGCGTCCGTCCATGCGCAACCCGCAGGACTCCGGGTCATCCCGAAAGAAGAGAAAAACGATGGTGCCCATGCCAAGCCCCACGATGAGCGCCATCTGCTGCCACGCCGTACGCCAGGAACCGGCTTCAACCCAAGTGTTCAAGAGCTGCGGTGCGATGCCAAAGCTGTATCCCGCGAACAGGCCACTCACTCCGGCGGCGATGCCGCGACGTCGTTCGAACCAGCGACCGAGCATGGTCCGGCTCGTCATCGTGAGCATGCCTTGCCCACAAAAGCGTAAGCAAAAGAACAGGCCAGCCAGAAGCACAAAGAAGACGACCCAGCTCGCGCCCTCGCCGGCAAGATGGTCGACGTTCGAGAGCGCGACGAGGGTGATGGCGAGCCCGACGCAGGCACCGATCGCCGTGCGGCGCGCGCCGAGTCGGTCGAGGAGCGTACCGCCCCACGGGAGTAGAAGGCCGCTGGCGACGGTGCCACCGAGATACGCATTCGCCACGCTCAGGCGTGAGAGGCCCGTCGCTTCGATGAGGGAGTCGTTGAAGACGCTGACGCCCACCGTCTGTCCCGGAATGCTCGCGATGACGCCCAGCGTCGCCACGCCAAGAATCCACCAGCCGTAGAAGAACGGAAAGCGACTCGGATCGAACGGGAACTTGGGGCGACGTGGCACGCGCTGGCCCATGTGCCCGACCGGGCAGCCTTGTGCAACTCGAGGCGCACGCCAGCTCAAGAACAAGTGAACTTTGGCCAAGACATGAGCCCCGAAGGTCTCTAGGGTGACAGGGGCGGATGACGACCAAACGAAAAGCCGGGCTGTGGCCCCTCATCACGCTTGTGCTCTTCGTGGCGGGACTCTTCGCAGGCTACTACGCGTACAAATTTCGCATCTCCGGCCGCTACGCCGAGTTCGAGGAGCTGGCGGCGAATATCGTCGGTGAACAACAGTCCGACGGTCCATCCTGGCCGCCGCAGCAAGAGCGCACGCCGGCGGACGCTGGACCCGCGGATGCTGGACCCATCGATATGGGTCCTCTTCTTCCAGAACTCCCCCCGCCGCAAGACAACTTCAAAGCACGCGACGGCCAATGGGAGGACCTCGTCTACATCGAGGCCGTTCTTGGCGGCGCGGACTTCGACGACAGCCTCCCGACCATCGTCGTGCTTCACGGACGCGGTGGCCGTGCACATGTTCCGGGCGGCCCATTCATGAACCTCGCTCATCCGGTCCGTATCATCGTGCCTCAAGCCGCCGACCCGCTCGGTCGTGGCTTTGAGTGGCTGCCGGTGTACGTCGGGCAGGGCCTTGTCGATCGCCTCTCATCGACACTCTTCGGCAGCGCAAGTCACGTCGCCAACATGATCCGCTCGTTGAGTGAAGAGATACCGATGCAGGGACGCGCTGTCGTCGCGGGGTTCTCCCAAGGAGGCATCATGACCATCACCCTCGCACTGCATCATGATGACGTGGTGGGCGAGGCGTTGCCGATGGCCTGCTGGCTGCCTCCACCGCTGGAGCCGACGTACACACGATGGGATCTCGACTACCCGCGAATCCGTTCGCTTCATGGCGGCGCGGACACGACCATTCCCATCGAGCCGACGGAAGAACTCTTCGGGCGTTTGGCCGAGAAAGGCTTCGACGTACACCTCGAGCGTTTCGAAGGCATCGGCCACGAGATGAGCGGTGACATGGACGCGCTCTTCCATGAGTGGGTAGACGCTGCCGTATGCCGCACGGTCCTGGACGACGAGTGTGCAGCAGCGGCGGAGCTACGAGCGGCGATACTCCTTGGACATGTAGAAGAACCTGTCGCGCCGATGGACGGGGGCGTGCTGGATGGCGATGTTCTGGACGGCGATGTGCCGGACGGCGATGTGCTGGGCGGCGATGTGCTGGACGGCGATGTGCTGGACGGCGATGTGCCGGACGGCGAAATGCCGGACGGCGAAGTGCCGGACGCAGCACGTGACGCCGCCCTCGACGCTGAGCCCGAGCTCTCCGAAGCGCTCCTGCGTGGACCTCGCTTAGTGCCGAGTCTCCAGCTGGACCTGGAGCTAGATGAACCTAGCTTTCAGCTCCAGGAGCCTGGCGACGACGACGCACCTTAGAGGCGACGCGCGTTTTCGGGCTAATGATCTTCGAGCTCACGCGTAACGTACCTAAGACGATGCCCAAACGAACTCTCCTCCTCGCTCTCCTCGGACTGCCTGCCTTCGCGTGTTCGGGTTCATCCAGCCCGGCCGCTTCGAGTACATCTTCGAGCACCTCTTCAAGTACATCGACGCCGAACAGCGAGGACGAGACCCCGCCTCCTTCGGCGCCGCCTGCCCACGACGACCCGTCGACGGTCTTCGACGGGACTGGACAAAACGTCGCGTATTTCGCCGGCGGTTGTTTCTGGTGCATGGAGCGCCCCTTCGAGCAGCTTGATGGCGTGAGCGAAGTCGTCAGCGGGTACATCGACGGCGACGTGGCAAACCCAAGCTATCGCCAGGTGTCGTCGGGATCGACTGGGCACACGGAAGCGATTCGTGTGGTCTACGACCCTGCTCAGATCACCTACGAGGCGCTCCTGGAAGTCTTCTGGCACAACATCGATCCCACAGATGAAGGCGGTCAGTTCTGCGACCGCGGCACCCAATACCGTACCGGTGTCTACGTCAGCACGCCGGAAGAGCGAGCTGCGGCAGAGTCCTCACGGGACCGGGCCCAGGCGCAGCTTGGCGAATCCATCGTCACCGAGATCGACGACGCCTCGACCTTCTACGACGCCGAGGCCTATCACCAGGACTTCTATCGAACCCACCCGGTTCGATACACGAGCTACCGCAGCGGATGTGGACGCGACCGGCGTCTTCAGCAGTTGTGGGGAGACGCTGCAGCGCACTGAGCTTAAAAAGAAAAACGCCACACACCGAAGTGCGTGGCGTTCTCCGATTTGACTGCGCAGAGTTTTAGCGCTCGGTGGCAATGTTCACGACGATGTTGCGACCTTCGAGGTCAGCGTCGTGCATCTGTTCGATAGCCTTGGTGGCATCTCGACGGCTCGCCATGGTCACAAAACCAAACCCGCGGGAGTCACCGGTGTCGCGATGGGTGATCACGATGGCGTCACTCACCGGACCAAACGCTTCGAACGCAGCGCGCAGAGTTTCGGTGGTCGTTCGACGGCTCAGACTTCCGACGAACAGTTTGCACGGAATTGTTCCGGCGCTGCGATCTGCAGACTTGCGCTTCTCGAGGTTGGCCATGGCCTGCTCGATGGACGGCAAGTCGCCGGTGATCTCCTCGGCGCTGACGTACTCCGGCTCGCTTCCGCCGCGTGCACGGTTGTCGGCACGACGACGCGCCTTCTCCTTCTTCTTGCGCGCCTTCTCGTTTTCACGTTGGCGCTTGCCAAGTCCGTAATCGCCGCGGCTCATTGGCCACCACACAATCGGGTCGAAAAAGGGACGCAGGAAATAGTCTGTTCAGTAATGATGTTTGCCTCGATTCAAAAGAGTGATGCTGAAATGTACAACAACCTGCGTGACGATCAAATGGGGACTTCACACGAGGATCAAGGCGAGTGGTCCTGAGGCATTCGAAGCGGATGACATGAGGCGCTTCGGCGGCCACACTGAGCCATGTCTTTGCGCGCGCTTTCGCTCCTGCTGATCGTCCTCGGATGTGGTGATGTCGATCCACTTCCTATCGTTGACCCGCCCGTCGACACGACCGTTCGGGCACAAATGGAGCTGGGAAATGGCGGATTCTTTGATGATCCATGGCCAAGCGACCTTCGGCTAACAAGCGATGGGGCCCCCGAAGTGAGTGGATTTCCCAACAACGCACGACTCCCGCTCCTTGAGACGATCAAAGACTCTGTGGAGTCATCCGTGCTGGGCTTTGCCGTCTCAGCCCCTGTCTACTTTCGTTTTTCGGGGGCCATTGACCCCAGTTCACTTCCCGAAACACTTCAGGAATCCATAGATGAGGACGCAAGCGCGTTCCTCATCGATGTCGATCCGGCCAGCCCAACGTACCTCCAGCGACATCCGAGTCGCACCGAATACGTCGACGAAGAGACAGTGTTCTGGCCAGGCCACGCACTGGCTCTTCGACCGGAACATGGGGTTCCTCTTCGCGCGAACACGACCTATGCCGCTGTATTGACGTCGGCGCTTCAAGACACGGAAGGCCGAAACACGGAGCCGTCGCCGAACCTGAGAACCGTTCTTGGAATCGCGGAGTCTCCCATTCCGGGCGCGATGCCCGCGGCGGCTGCGTACGCTCCCGCGGTGGCGGCCCTCGACGAAGCAGGCATCAACCTCGAATCACTCGTCTCGCTAAGTGTGTTCACAACTCAGGATCCCGTCGGCGAGATGGTCGCGATCCGCGACTTCATCGACGCGGCCCCCTCCCCTGCGCCGGTTCCACGAAGCGGGCGCTTCGTCCGCAACGGCGAGAACTACCAACTCCTCCACGGCGCCTACACCGCGCCTATGTTCATGGAGGGCGACGCCCCCTTCCAAAGCGTTGGTGGCGCCATTCGTTTCGAGGAGTCCGGCGCACCGATTTTGCAGGGCGAGTTCGAACAGCGATTCGCGGTGACCATCCCGAACGGCGACATGCCGGAGTCTGGGTGGCCACTGATTCTCTACGCTCACGGCACTGGAGGTGACTTCGAGAGCTTCGTTGGCGAGACCGCCGAAAGCGCTGCGTTGGCCGGTTTTGCGATGATGGGAATCGACCAGATTCACCACGGGCCACGAAACCCAGACGAGATTTCGCCGGAACTCCTCGTCTTCAACTTCCTCAATCCCGACGCGTTTCGAAACAACACGCGTCAGGCGGCGGCGGACTTTGTCGCGTTGGCGCGCTTCGCCCGCGACCATGAGCTAGATCCACGTGTCCTCGGGCCCGGCGTTGTCTTTGATGCATCGCAGATGTACTTCTTTGGGCACTCTCAAGGCGGACTCAACGGGCCGCTCTTCTTGGCCATCGACGACTCGATGCAGGGTGCCGTTCTTAGCGGCGCCGGGGGACAGCTCGCGATCGGTCTCGTCGACAAAACGGAGCCGCTCAGCATCCCGCTTCTTGCGCAGGCGATCCTCGGGGTGGGCGACGACGAACGCCTCATCTACGAACACCCTCTGTACGCTCTGCTCTCCACACTCACCGACGTGTCCGACCCAACGAACTACGGACACCTCATCATCGACGACCCCTTGCCTGGCTACGCGCCCAAACACGTGCTGATGACCCAAGGGCTGACCGATGAATTCACGCCACCAAAGTCGATGGAGGCTCTCGCCCTGGCGATGCGGATTCCAATTCTGGAGCCAGCCATGCGCGGCTTCGAAGCCAGCGAGCTCCTCGGGATCACCTCCGCCGGGTCTCGAGCCGAGGGCAACATCAATGGCGCAACGGCGGCGCTCATTCAGTTTGATGGTGGGCACTTCGTCATCTTCGACGACGCTGCGCGTAGTCGAACTCAGAGCTTCTTTGAGACAGCCCTCGGCGGATCCCCGGTCATCGAGTAGCTAGTCGGCGTCGATGCAGATCTGAGGGTCATCAATGGGGCAGACCTGTTCCCCTTGGCAGTCAAAATCTCCACCGCACAAATACGTGCAGCGGCCAATTCCTTCGACGCAGACAGCGTCATTAACACCTGGCAGGCCACACGTGGAACTATCAGCACACGGCTCGGTTTCGTCGCGCAGCCCTTGGCAGGTCGTCGACGCGGGGTGACAGACCTCTGCGTCTGGCCCTTCGACGCTCTCCCAAAGATCCCTCTCGTAGACGCGAGGGACCACACAACCGGTGGAGGTCGGCGGGAAACAATAGAAGCCCGTAGGTGCTCCAGCGAACACCTCTTGGGCGCATACGCCGCCGTCTCGGCATTCGCTTGACGCGACGCAGGGTTCGCACGTGCGCGCCATGTTCGTCCGCATCTCGGTACACTCTCTGGCTCGTACGTCGCACACTCGTCCGCCGCACTCGGCCGCGTCGCCGCCGTTGCACGCCACACAAATGTTGGGCTCGTCTTCGCGTAGCTCACATGCGTCGAGGTTTACGCCAGAAACTCGAACACCTTCGCAGCCGCTGCGGCTGACGCACGGAACACACTGGCCCGCGGTAGGACCACTCTCCGAGCAGACAGGGGCTTCAGCTGTGGTGCACTCCGTGTTGTCCAGACACTCGGGACAGCGTCCGTTTCTACACACCCCGGCGCCGGGGCAATGCTCATCTTCCACACAAGCAACACAGGTCGCGCTGCCTTCGTCGCAGTGAGGCGTCGGCGCTGAGCACTCCGTCACGCACGCAGACGCCGCGTCAGGCTCGCTCAGGTCCGGCCCTGCGTCGAGAGTGTCCGCCGTCGTTGCATCGAGGGGTTCGCCGTCTTCATAGCAGTCCGGACAGACGAGTACGGAGCAGCCGGCAAGCATGGACACCACACCCAGAACGAAAGCGAACCTCATTAGAAGCTCCCCACAATCTGGGCGCCTGCGTGGCCGCCCTCGCCGTCGACGCCCAAGACTGGATCGACGCGAACGCTGCTCTCCTCCTCGCTTGGCTTCAACGCGATCAGCAGAACGACCCCAACAACGGCGCCTAGGCCCGCGAGGCCAATGCCCACGTCTGTGAAACGGGCTCGACGGCGGAGCGCCGACGCATCACAGGTCGACGTCAGGGCGCATGGTTGCTCATCGAGGCGCGAGCGTTCCGACAAGGCCATGGGTCCGGCGATGGCGGCCATCAAACCTCCAGCGGCGGCCACGCCCAGCGATGCCCACGCAGCCGGATGAACTCCACCCTCGTCTTCGCGCTCTGCCTCCCTCGCATCTTCCGCGGCATCTCTCAATCCACGCAGCCTCAGCTCGAGGTCCGCGCGGTTGGGGATATTCACCACCTCGAGTAGGTAGCGCTCGAGGAAGTTCACGGCGTCGCTGTATTCCCGAAGGCGCTGGTAACAGAGCGAGTAGTTGTAGAAGAGAACCGCTCTTCGGCTCAGCGCATACGACGCACGAAACTGAATTAGCGCCTCGCGGTATGCCCCACGGTCGTAGAGGCTTCGCGCGTCATGAAAATGGGTCAGAGCCGCGGCGTCGGCGGAATCCTCGGTGACCGGCTCCGGTTCAGCGGGCTGGCTCGGCTCGGCCACCGACGTACCTTCCTGGCCCTGAGCTCGCAGGGGGGCGCAAAGGGCGACGCAGACACAAAAAGCTCCGAGGTATCGTGAGAGCTGAGAGAAGCCAAGCACAGGAGAAGTCTGCCACTTATCGGATTTCGTGCCCAGCAAGTGTCGAGACCATGCACTCTAGGGAAATGAGACCGCCTCCTGCGATTGGCCTCTTCGCCGCCAACCCCTTTGCCCTCACGCCGACTGAGCGTTTGTCCAGCATCCGGGAGCTCGAAGCGCTCTCGCTAGCTCGAGTCGTGTCGGAAGCCCTCGAAGAAGGCCACGTAGCGGCGGCGGAGGAAGCGGTTTTGGCAATGGGGATGCTCGCCATCATCCGAGAGCCCGCTACCACCTTGCAGCTCCCAAAGCGCCACCTCGCTAGGCTGCCGAAAACGCTCTCGGACTATCAGCGAATCGCGGCGGCGGCGGCGCGAGCGTACGACGCGATCAGCAAGATTGTGGGCGAGTCTCCCGCGATGGCCCGCGTGCGCCAAGAAGTCTGGTCCGCGTGTTTTGGCGACTCACTGCGGTGCGTTCTGCACCTGGAATCCGTCATCATCGATCACGACGTGCTGATCCTTGGTGAAACCGGCACCGGCAAGGAAGCCGTCGCGAGTGCGATTCAGACCGGGCTCCCCGGCGACGCGAACGGCGCTCCTGCACCCTCGTCCGCGCTGAATGCCGCCGCGGTGCCGGAGACTCTCCTCGAGAGCGAACTCTTCGGTCACGTCAAAGGCGCATTCACCGGCGCTCTTGAGTCTCGCCAAGGACGGATTCGTCGGGCGCGCGGAGGTTGCTTCTTTTTGGACGAGGTCGGTGACCTTCGGGAATCCACGCAAGTGAAGTTGCTTCGTGTCATGGAGACAAACCTGGTGTCTCCGCTCGGCGCCGATGAGGGCGAACGCGCCGACTGCCGTTACGTAGCGGCGACGCACAAAGACATCGAAGCGATGGTGGAGCGTGGCGAGTTTCGCCGCGACTTCTATCAACGTCTCGCCGGATTGGTGATCACGCTCCCTCCGCTGTGTGAGCACACGGAGGACATCCCGGTGATCGGAGAGCGTTTCCTCGAACGGTACGAGGTACCAGACGATATTCGTCAACGCGCCCTTGTGTGGCTCGAGAAGGCCTCCCGAATGCCTTACGCCTGGCCCGGGAACGTGCGTGAACTGCAAAACCGTCTGCGCTCCGTGATGCTTGGGCTCGCATCGCCACTCGGTCCAACGCCGAGTGCGCTCGTCCCGAAGGGAGCAACATTTCCGCCCTCCTTCGAGGATTGCACGGCGTCCATGAAAGAGGTGGAGAGCTGGTACCTCGCGAAAGTACTCGCGAAGGTGGACAACAACTACGCGGCCGCCTCTCGCATCCTCCATATGGATCGGGCGACGATTCGTAGGCGCGCCGCTCAGCTTAAATAGCGTAAGGAACCTGACGTGCCGAGGCGTGCCATCGCGACGGAACGGCGCAGTATTCGAAGGCTCCATTCGGCTATCAAGCAAGGAACGCCGCTATCAACTTGGTGGCATAGGAATCGCAACGCTCACGTGCTGTGCGCAAACTACTCCTGTTCCTTGGTCTCTGCGCATGCTCGCCAAGCCTCACCTCGATGCAGCCCGCGCGGACCGTCCCCGCAGGTCATGTCCAGGTGAGCGCTGCGCTACAAGGCACTCCCCCCGTGGGTGCCGCCGGCACCGCCTTGGACACCGTGGAGGCCATCGACGATATCGATTCGCGCACTCCTCCCGCGCGCATCCAGGCACTCGCCGAAGACGCTATTGCGGGGCTCGTCGCGCCGCCGTCCATCGACGCTCACCTCGGAGTTGCGTACGGCGTGTCGCGCCGCTTTGAGCTCGATGCCCGCATCGGTCCAACAGGCGCAGGCGCTGGGTTTCGAGTGCAGGTCCTCCGCAAGAGCCCCGGTATCTACCTAGCTATCGGCGCGATGCTCTCGTTCCAGTACCGGGACTTCGAGCTGGATCGCTTCACCGACGAGGCACGTATTCTCAACATGCGGCGAATGGATCTTCGCGTCCCAATCTCGTTCGGGTACAGCAGCAGCCACATTCATGTGTGGGGCGGGCCCGTTTTCATGCACTCGCGCTTCTCCACGGACCTAAACTTCTGCGTCCGATCACGCGGCGGCGAGTGTCAGTCCGAGGCAGAGGTCATGGCATCGGGGAGCGCCAACCATCTGGCCGGGCAGTTTGGCCTCGCCCTCGGAAAGGGGCGTATCTGGGTGGCCGCGGAGCTCACCATCGGTCGAGTCTGGGTCAACGGAGATGCGGAACTTTCAATGCCACGTACGACACAAACCACAGCCTTCTCCCGAAGCGGCACAATTCTCCAGCCCGCCTTGGGTCTTCTCACCTGGTTCTAGACTCTTCAACAAACAAAGCTGCGAGGGGCGCTGAGGACAAAAGACGCATGTTCATTCTGAACGAAGAGCGGTCTAGCTTGCGGGAAGGTCGAAAAATCGAGAGACTCCCGCGGTGACTGTACCAAGCAATCGACTCTGGAGCCGCACTCTCGCCGATGTCCTCATCGCCGCCATCAACGGCGACGATAAGATGAAGAAATTGGCCCGCAAGCTGGAGGAGACGATTCAACTCCGCTGCTTAGACACCCCTGCGGGCACCGACGTCGCGGCGCGATATGGATTTGCGAACGGCGAAGCGAAGCTCGTGGAATGGGTCGAAGAGCCATCTCCGGCAGCCTTTCGGAACGATAGCTTCGACAAGAAGACACTCCTCGCACGCACGACGGCCCCCTACAGTATCTGGGTGAAACTCGACAAAGGCGAGATGGGTGTCATCGACGCGATCCTTTCGCCCCACTACAAGTTCGAAGGCGCGAAGTTGAAAGTGCTCAAGAACATTCGCGTGTTCCATCGCGTCAACGAACTCTCGGCGGACATCGAAAAGGTCTACTGAGACCCCGCACGTTGGCACCCGACAGGGCGAGCGCCTAACGAGTGAAACGAACGCGGGCGCTACGATTGCCCGTGTCTTCGGCACCAGCCCAGCGAAGCGTCCCGAAGGAGGCTTCCGCATCCTCATCAATGGTCACCTCGAGTTGGAGCGTGAGACCGGTGGGTGATGGGCTGCAGCCGCCTGTGGTCGTGCAATCACAGACCTTCGTCCGACGGCAAAGCGTGAGTTTCAGGCAATCAACGCTCAACACTGGGTTTTCTTCGTCGCCCTCGACGGTGCACATGAACGGCGTCGCGTCCCATGGACGGTTCGGAAGACACTGAGCCTCGGGACTCCCGCCACCGACTGGATGCGCCGTCTGCAGTGAGCACCAGCTCTGCCAGAGGTCCGTGACAGCGACGTCGATACGCAAAGTGGTCCCCGTGCGCGTGCCAATGGACGGATAGATGAACCCATCGGCGACGGGCACGGCTTCAAGCTGTGGGTCCACGCCGACTGGCCAACCAAGTTCGGCGTCGGTAGCCGTGCCGGGACCATCCCCCTCACCAAAAACGAGCGTCGCCATGACGGGCTCGCCAATATTGGCAGACTCGATGTCGAGGACGACCTGGGTCGAGCCGGAAGGCAAGGAGCCCGTCTGGAGGACTCCGATCCATTGTCCCTCGAGCCCACCCTCCGTGGTGCCGCAGCTGCTCAAGAGCAGTGCGGCTAGGGGAGTCAGGCTCGAAAGGCAGCGGAGCAAACGGCTCGAACTACGACGTAGCATTTGGCTCTCAGTCTTGATCGGAAGTGATCAGGGAGTGCTGTATGTGAACGAGATTCCGAAGCTCGGTGTGCCGCTGAAGCTACCGTAGGGGCGAACACCAAAGATGTGAGTCGCCGCGTCTGCTGTTGAGTTGTTGAACGTGAGTCTCTCTGGCGAGGAGTCCGTGGACGTGACGCAGGTGGCCGCACCACAGCTGGCGAGTTCGTAGAGAACAATGTCGCCTGACGGGCTCGTCTGAACTACCACCTGGTCACCAGCAGGCACCGTTACGGAGTAGTAGAGGCTTTCTTCACCGCTACCACCACCGCAACCTGTGGCGGTCGAACGCGCTCCTCCGAACTCCGTAAGCTGATTGCTAAGCGTCACGTCCGCCGTCACCTCGGTGGCTGTTGCGCAAGTCGTGTTGGTAGGAACGACCGGCGTTGTGTAAGTGACGCTCACATCGGTCAAACCAGTCGTGGTGGCACTGTACCCGCGCACGCCGACGTACTGAACTAGTGGGGCTGCGCCCATGAGGTTGTCCACGGTGATCTCTTCGGGTGTGTCGGACGACTCGATGCAGTCAGTGTCCGCACAAGCGTTTTGACTGAAGACCACAAGGTCGGGCCCATCAAACACCAGTCGAGCGCGTTGGCCCGGAGGCACGGTCACTTCGTAGTAGAGCGCAGTTGCTCCAGTACCAAAGCCGCATTCAGCGCCCATTGGGCGAGCACCACCCTCAACCGTGTCGGCTCCGATGATGACCACATCCTCGCTAACCGCCGTTGCCGTTGCACAGGTGTCGTTGTCGTTGGTCGCGAAAACAGGGGTTGTGTAGGCGAAGTCGATGTCGAAGGTGCCTGTGTCGCTGCTGTATCCGCGCACGCCGAGGTAGTACGTGGCGTCAAACGCCTCAGCGTTGTCGATGACCAACCGCTCAGGGAAGTCGGCGGAGTCGGTGCATCCGTCGTCGTCACATGCATCTTGAATGAAGAGAACAAGGTCCGAGGTCCTCGTTGGCACATTCGCGGTGACGCGCTGTCCTGCAGGCACTGTCACAGCGTAGTAGAGAGCCAGGGGCCCACTTCCGAAGCCGCAGCCGGTGCCTGATGGACGAGCACCGCCCTGCTCAAGATCCTCTCCTGTGATGGTGACATCCTCGGTCACGACGGTTGCCGTCGAGCAAGAGGCGTTGTCAGCAATCACGGGCGTCGTGTAGGTGACGCTGAGGTCGTAGGTACCCGTGGTCGACGAGCTGTATCCACGAACCCCGACGTACTCAGTCACGGGATCGGTACCTGTCGCGTTGTCGATCGTCAGCGCCTCGGGGAAGTCGGAAGAGTCGGTGCACGTGCTTTCGCCGCAAGCGCTCAAACTGAACACCACAAGGTCCGCCGAGCTATCAGTATCCACGAGGGCTCGCTGACCTGCAGGCACTGTGACCTCGTAGTAGAGGGCCGTCGCACCGGTTCCGCCGCCGCATCCCGTTCCCATCGGACGATCGCCCCCAAGCTCGATGTCCTCGTCAGCGATGCTGATGTCGGCCGTCACCGGCGTTGCCGTAGCGCAGGTGTCGTTTAGCTCGAGACATGCGCTCTCTCGGCAGATCTGTCCGCTCTCACAAGCGTCACCGCAAGCACCGCAGTTGTTGGGGTCGTTGGTCAACACAGCGCACTCATCACCACAGGCCGTCGCGTCAGGAGCGCAAACGCAGCTTCCGGCGGAGCATTCTCCGCCTGGACCACAGTCAACGCCGCATGCGCCGCAGTTGTTTCGGTCCGAGGCCAGCGCCGCGCACTCTCCGTCGCAGTCGACGAAGCCTGGAAGGCAGCCACAGACGCCATCTACGCATTCTGCGCCAGCCTCGCAGGTGTTGTCACAAGCACCACAATGAAGTCGACTTGTGTCCGTATCGGTGCAGCGCGCAACGTCACCGCAAGCTGTCAGGCCGGTACCACAAGTGGAACAAGCACCATCCGTGCAGACGCCTTCATCGCCACAGGACGTGATGCAGTTTCCGCAGAAGTTGGCGTCGTTCATGGTGTCAACGCAGGCTCCGCTGCAGCTGATCTGGCCTTCGCCACATGAACAGGTCCCATCGACACATTCCGCTCCAGCGCTGCAGGCAGCGCCACAAACGCCGCAGTTCATGCTGTCGGTCTGAGGGTCGGAACAAATGAACTCGTCCTCGCCGCTCGGGCATCGCTGGTCCGGGGCTTCGCAGTCGATGACGCAAGCACCTTCAAGGCAAATATCGCCTTCGCGACACGCGTTGCCACACATTCCGCAGTTGTCATTGTCGGTGGCGGGGTCCGTGCAAAGCCCATCGCAGCTCTTCTGTGGCTCTTCGCAGTCACATCGACCGACGGCGCAAGAGACACCGGAAGCACAGGCGTTCCCGCAGGCTCCACAGTGATTGGAGTCGCCGGCCAGGGCCGTGCAGCCCTCGCCGCAATCAACAAGGCCCGGCTCGCACATCACGCCAGAGTCCGGCACCTCTCCATCCACCAACGGAACGTCCGGCAGAACCGGGACGTCCGGCACAAAGGTGTCTAGCTCGGAGGCGTCCACAGGCGCGCGATCGTCGTCATCGCCGCAGCCGATGGGTACGAGCAGCGCCGAAAACACGGCGAGGCGAAGGAGGAGCTTATAGTTAGTTGCGATTCTCATACGATTCTTCCGACTACTCATGGCTCCTGGCAGACGCCGGCCAAACATTCAAAGTTGAGGTCACATGGCGGCCCATCGCCGCACTGGCAGTTGCCAGCGACGCAGCTGTCCGACGACCCTGTGCACACCGCACCACAGAACCCGCAGTTCACGGCATCGGTCTCGATGTCCGTGCAGCCGGACTGGCAGCACGTCTGTCCTTCGGCGCAGGGTTCGGTCCCAGAGCCGGTGCTGCAGACACAGTCGCCGGCGATGGTGCACACGTCGGCGCGAGTGCGATTCTCGCCGAGGGAGGCGCATCCTTCGCAGCACTCGGCGGACTCGTCTGCCCGACCGTTGCAGTTGTTATCTGCGCCGTCGCAGATTTCGGTGGCTCCAGGGAGGTCACCGAAGGGGGGCCTGACGTCGTTGCGCTCGTCGTCGCAGTCGCAGACACCACCGATCGTGTCCTCGCCAGGCCGGCAGGCCTGAACGCCATCACTGTCGTTGTCGCCGCATGAGCCATCGTAGCGGCTGCAGTTCTGGTCGATACCGTCGCCGCAGATCTCGAAGGGCGGGTCCGCGGGGACACAGCAGAGCATGCTCCCAGGGTTGCAGTACGTATCCGGACAGTCCGTGTCCATCTCGCATGTGGACGGCGTCGGGGGCCCAGAGTCGGTGCCTCCCACGTCGATGGGCTGGTCGTCATCTCCGCATCCGGCGAAGATCGCCAGGATGCAGAGGGCTACGCAATGGTACGTCGAACGCTTCATCGGCTGCGACGGCGGTAGGCAACGAAGAGGCCGAACACTGCGAAGAGCGCTGGCATGCCCGAGTCGTCAGAGGAGGAGGAGCCAACAATTCGGCAGCCGCAACCTTCATCTGGGTCCTGGGCCGTGCGACCGGCGTCGAATCCTGCGTCACCCATCACTCCGGCGTCCATGTCGGCGCCAGCATCCGGATCGGTACCCGCGTCCGAATCTGGGCCAGCGTCAGGAACACCAGCATCCATCGGCGGCATAGGAGGCGGAGGAACCGTACAGGTGTCGATGACGCACTCCAGGCCGGATGGGCAGACGACACCTTCGCAAGCGTCGTTGCAAGCACCGTCGTCGCAGTAGAAGCCTTCAGGACAGCTGATGATGTCACAGCCGCGCGGCGTGCATGTGCCGTCCGCGTTGCAGGTCTCGCCAGCTCCACATGGGGAGCATGGGCAACGGTTCACGCAGAGGCCTTCTCGGCAGAACTGGTCGTCGCCACAAGCGACCGCAGAACATGGGTCGACGCAGCTGCCGGAGATGCAGTTGGTGCCAAACGGACAGACGATTCCGTCGCACGCATCGACGCAGCTTCCGCCATTGCAGCGTTGACCTGCCTCACACTCGGTGTCGATGCAGGTGTCCTCGACGCAGCTTCCGGTATCCGCATCACAGGTAAACCCTGCAGCGCAGCCACCCTCGAAGCAGATGTCGACGCAGCTTCCGCGGAAACAAGTCTGGCCGCCGGGGCACAGTCCTTCGCCGTCGTCTGGCTCGCCGTTGCAGTCGTTGTCGACACCGTCGCAGAGCTCGTCAACCGGGGTGCTGATGGGCTGACACACGGTGTCGGCGCCAACGCACTGAGTTCGGCCGGCGGCACATGGACCCACCTCGTCGGGGATCTCGCAAGGCATGTCCGAAGGACAGACAACGCCACCGCTACGAACCGAGAAACGCCAAATGCCGGGCAAGCCGACGTTGGATGTGTCGCACACCTGAAGAATCTCATCGGTGAACGAGTTGGGGAGAACGACGAAGTCTTCTTCGTTGCCAGCATCAAAGCCCGCCTGGGCAGACGTGCACGTGTCGCTGGAGCACAAGCCGTCCGTTCCGCCGCTTGCACTGCCCGCCGTCCACTCGCAGGTCTCGTAGCGGAACTCCACGTCGAAGTCTCCGGACCCGCAGTCGAGAGCATTCGTCAGGATGAGCTGGAAGCTCATTCGCTTGTCGTTCTGCTGGCTGTAGTAGCCAACGTTGTACCAAGTGACGACGAGGCGGCCGGGTTCAAGGTGCCAGTACACCAAGTTCTCCGTGTCATCCGTGACATCCGTACGGTTACGCGTGTCTACGTCAGCCCAATAAGGAGCGATCATCGGCTGATCGGCGACAGGAAACGGCGACGCCGTGAACGCGAAGATGTCGTCGTTGAAGCTAATGTTGCCGTTGTTGTTCACGAAGAACTCGGTGTACGGCCCGCCGAAGAAGCGAACGCCGCCTGAAAAGGCGCCGGTCAGGTCGACGGCCGACGACGAACCATCGTCGTTCGAAGGCAATACGTTGGTTCCGAACCCCTCCGGCCCACCGAAGGAGCGAAGTAGAGGCGCAGCATGAGCGACCGGTGCCACAAAGAAGACTGCGGCGAGTGTCAGGGCCGTGACGATCCCGGTTCGAAGCTGATAAGAGTGCATCTGGGTTGATTAGCAGGTAAACCCGCCGTTGTGTAGGCCAACTAGCCAATCAGGCCGCCCGTTTCGTACGTATCAGGCGACAGATAGAGACCTTATTGTTTGTCTCGCCTTGGCACGGGATGCTGTTCTTCTGCGATCGGCGCTATTTTTTGTCGTTTGTCAGACTTTTGATGGAATAGGCGAACGCCGACTGTGGTTTGGGCGTGTCCCTACTATGCCTCACGCTCGCGAAGCCACGCGCCTGAGCGTCCACCGGTTTTGGACTCGAGTCGCACATGCTCGATGATGATGCCCCGCTCTACAGCCTTGAGCATATCGTAGAGCGTGAGCGCTGCCGTCGACGCGGCGCACATCGCCTCCATTTCGACACCCGTCGGGCCCGTGCAGCGAGCGGTGGCGCGCACGAGGACGGAGGTGTCCGAGACGTCGAAGTGAACCTCAACGCTCGTCAGAGCCAGCGGGTGGCAGAGCGGGATCATCTCGCTCGTCTTCTTCGCAGCCTGGATGCCTGCGATTCGCGCCACAGCCAGCACGTCTCCTTTGGGAGCCCCCTCGCGAAGCAGCGCCAGCGTCGCCGGAGCGAGAAGAACGCGCGCGCTCGCCATCGCTTCCCGGACCGTGGCGGCTTTGTCGCTGATGTCCACGATTTGCGCGCGTCCATGTTCGTCCAGATGAGTCAGGGCCATGCCCCAGCTTGACCGCTACCGCGGCAAATGCCAGCACCGCCCGGTGAAGGACGATGCCAGCGAAGAGAAGAAGAAGACCGGCCGAGGTCTTCTTGCGATCGTTGGCGCAAAAATCTGGTTCATCCTGACGGGCTTCGCCATCAAGTTCTCCCTGCCGCACCTTCTGGGCTCGCCGGCGGAGTTCGGTTTTTACGAGACCGCAATGAGTGCGGTTTCGATGCTCAACATGGTGCTCATCGCCTCGACGATTCAGACCGTTTCGAAGTTCGTTTCGGAGAGCGAAGACGACGCGCCGGCGCTGCTCCGCCAAGGGCTCCTGGTGCAGTGCATCGTCGGTGGGTTGATCGCTCTTGGTGCCTTTGCGGCGGCACCTTTGCTCGCAGGTTTTCTCAAAGACGACGCGTTGGTTCCACTGCTTCGTGTCGCCACCGTCGTCATCATCGCCTACGCGCTCTACGCAGCCATCGTCGGCTCGTTGAACGGCCGCCGCGCGTTCGTCCCGCAGGCACGACTTGATGCGACGTTTTCGCTTCTTCGCTCGGCGGGGATTATCGGTGGAGCAGCGCTTGGGCTCGGCGCGCTTGGCGCCATCAGTGGTTTCGCCGCTGCGGCTACGGTGATCCTGCTCATCGCTTTCGTCGCCGTTCACTCAGACCTCAGATCCAAAGCGGGCACACGCGTCCCGTGGAAAAAGTGGCTATCGTTCATGGCCCCGATCTGGGTCTATCAGCTCGCACTCAACGGGTGCTTTCAGATCGACGGACTCGTGCTGAAGCGGGCCGTGGCTGGACTAGCCAGCGACGGAGGGGCGAGCGCCATCGAGGCGGCACAGCTCGCGTCGACGCAAGTCGGTTTTTACCGCGCCGCGCAGACCTTTGCGTTCGTTCCTTACCAGCTCATTCTTGCTCTCACCTTCGTTGTCTTTCCCCTCGTCTCGAAGGCGACGACACTCGGCGATGAAGAGGCGGCGCGCTCCGCGGTACGAGGTGCGATGCGCTTTTCGTTTCTCGTGCTTCTCGCACTCGCGGCACCGATTGCGGGGGCGGCGAAGGGCGCGCTTCGTATCGCGTATCCGGCGGAGTACGTGGTTCCCGGCGCCCCGGCGCTGACCATCCTCGCGCTCGCGATGGTGGCCTTTGCCCTCTTCGTGATCACCGCGACCATTCTGTCCGGGATGGGTCGCCCTGGACTCGCCGCTAGCATCGCTGGGGTGTCTCTCGCGGTGATCGTTTTGGTTGGCACGTACATGGTACGTCAGGCTGGTGCCGGCCCCGAAGCGCTCCCAGCGTTAGCCACGGCGACGGCCACCGGAACCTCGCTCGCGTTCTTGCTTTCATCCGGAGTTCTCTATCACCGCTTCGGTGGGCTTATTCCGCTGGCGACGCTCGTGCGTGGTGCCCTCGCCGCTATCACCGCCGGCGCCGTCGCACACGCGCTTCCGCAGGACTCACGTCTTCTGGGGCTCGGCGCGCTCGTGGTTGGCGGACTCACTTATTTGGCCGTCTTGGCCATTACCCGCGAGCTGACCAAAGCGGACGTGGAGCTGGTAACCAAGCTGCGCCGCTAGCGCCCGGTTCCGTGTGAGGCGCGAGCGTGAGGCTTGAGGCGTGCGAAATCACGCTGGCTTGGTGGGGCGCGAGAAGCCGCTGTACGGGGAGCGCTCAGCGCCCATGAAAAAAGCCCCCCGCGAACGGGAGGCTTGTCTCATAAACGAGGCTCAAAAGAGCCAGGGGCTACCAGCGGTCGCGACCGCCACCACCGCCGCCGCCGCCGCGGGGTCCACCGCCGCCGCCGCCGCCGCCGCGACGATCCTGCGCCTCGTTGACGTTGAGGGTTCGGCCGTCGAGCTGACTTCCGTCCATCTCATCCATGGCCGTCTTTGCTGAGCCTTCGTCAGCGAAAGTAACGAAACCAAAGCCGCGGCTTCGTCCCGTTTCACGGTCGGTAATGACCTTTGCATCTACAACTTCACCGAAACGCTCGAACGCTTCGCGAAGTCCTTGGTCACTCGTACCCCAGCTGAGGCTACCGACAAAAAGCTTCTTGGACATTCTCTCTTCTCTCTCTCTTTTACTTAGAATCGCCCACAGAAAGCGGGCTCTTCCATCGAGTTCGCTCTTTTTTCTAGGGATTTCCCTAAAGCGAACTCTTTTCAGACCACTACATGGGCTTCTTGTTCAACAAGATCAAGCCCCTTCCCCGATTCTCACGAGCCATGACATGAAATGTACAGGGGGTGTGAGTGGGGGGAACACTCCGTGTACAGGTTCCACTCCCCGAAAAGGCCCGCTTTTCGGCGTTTTGCGCCTATTCTGCCGCCGGCACGCCCATTGCGTTGGCAAGGGGCGGTAGCAGTCCCATCCCTACACTCTTTGGTGTTTGGTTTTGGGCGGTGCCGACTGGAGAGACCTTGGACGAGATTCTATTTTTAGCGGCTGGAGCGTTCTTTTGCGTACTCCCCGTCGGACTCATCATCGCCACCGCCGTCCGTGGCGCTAAGACGAAAGAGCTCCAGCGACTCTTGGCGGAGCATGACGCCGCGCTTCACGCCCTTGGCGATCAAAACGTTCGTCTGCATCAACGTCTCGTGGCACTTGAGTCCGCGCAGGTAACGACGCCGGTCCAACCTCAGCAGGTTGCCGCGGCATCAGCCGCTCTTTCCTACGCCGCTCCGCAAGTTGCTGAGCCTGCGCCCGCGCCAGGCCAGGCGATGCCCGCAGCCGCGGCGCCCGCACCTGTCTCATCCACACCCGCCACTCCGGCCGCTACTCCTTCGTCCCCTTTGCAACCCGCCACGGATCAGCGTTGGCAGCCGTCGGACCCAGCGCTTGCCGCTGGTTCAAACCCGTTCATCGGCCAGGACAACGAGGCCATCGCCGCCATCGCCGCCGCCGCCGCCGGTCAGTCAGCGTCGGGT
The DNA here is from genome assembly GCA_045106895.1 of Polyangiales bacterium. Taxonomy (GTDB): domain Bacteria; phylum Myxococcota_A; class Polyangia; order Polyangiales; family Houyiibacteriaceae; genus JBCCRV01. The sequence goes on from JBGCFM010000012.1 coordinate 22,165, forward strand.
GCTCCGCCCGTCTCCCCGCCTCCAGGGTCTCCGCCTCCAGGGTCTCCGCCTCCAAAGTCTCCGCCTCCAGGGTCTCCGCCCAAGAAGCCCATTCAGTGGGAAGAGCTCCTCGGCGTTCGTGGCGCGGCGGCCGTTGGCGCGATGGTCCTCGTCCTTGCGGGGCTTTACTTCTTCAAGCTCTCCATCGACAAGAACTGGATCACGCCGGCGATGCGCTTCGCCATCGGCATGGCCGTGGGCATTAGCTGCATCGGCGCGGCGGAGCTCCGTCTTCGCAAGCGATACGTCGTCTTGGCGAACTGGCTCACCGGCGCCGGCATCAGCGTGCTCTACGTTTCCGCGTGGGCCGGGAAGGCGCTCTACGAACTCTACCCTTCGATTCTCGCGGCGATACTCATGGCGTCCGTCACGGCCGCCTGTGTCGTCCTCGCCCAAGCGCGCAAGTCAACGGTCGTCGCTGTGCTCGGCCTATGTGGAGGCTTCATCACTCCGATGGCGTTGTCGACGGGCCAGGACCATCCAATCCCGCTCTTCGGCTATCTGCTCATCCTCAACGCAGCGATGCTCTATGTGTCCTACAAGCAAAGGTGGCCGTGGCTCGCGGCCCTCGCGCTGACGGCGACGGTGCTCTACGAGTTCGGCTGGCTCTTCGGCCGCATGCATGATGGCACACGCTGGGTCGGTGCTGTTGCGCTCTCGCTCTTCGCGGTGCTGTACCTCCTCGTCCCTCTGGGCGACTCGGACTCCAAGGCATGGCGTCGCGTGCGGGGTGCAGCGGTGTTGATTCCGATTCTGCTCTCCTTCGCCGTCGGGTTTCGAACGGACCTCAGCGCCCACCTCGGCGTCACGGCAATGCAGCTCGTCGCCCTCGCCGGCGCCGCCGCGTGGCTCGGCCGACGCGAGGAGATGTCCTCTTTGGCCGCCGCCGCCGCCGTCGCCTGTCAGGCTGCGCTCGTCGGAACGGTCATCAACCACTTAGACACGGCGCTCAACGCATGGGTCATCGCGGGCATCTCCTTCGCGATCTCACTGGTGTTTCACCTCGCCACCGAATTCGGCAACGAAGCGAAGCGAATGCGCGCCACCACAGCATCCGCGGCGGCTCTGGTCGGTGCGGTCCTGCTGAGCTTCTTGATGATGAGCGCGCCTCGCGTGGCGGTGCCCGCGACGGTGTTCTTCGGTGTATTCCCGGCTCTCTTCGCCTGTCGCCTAAACGTCTTGAAGCCGGCCTGGACCGCGCTCCACATCGCGACGATGGCCCTCGGCGCCGTGGTTGTCTCGACGCTCTTCGCGTCCTACTCCGGAAGCACGGACCTGCCCAACGCGACGACCAACTTGGGCGTCATGGTGCTCCTCGCCTTTGCCGCTCAGCTCGCGGGCCTCGTCACGCGCAAGGCCCCTCTCGCTGTGCGCCGCGCAGGGGACCACGGCGCTGCCGCGGTGAGCGTTATTCTTGGACTCGGCGTGGCCTGGGTGATGCGTGACGACCTGCACCCGTCGCTGCCTTTCCACTTGGCGCGGGTGCTTCTGCTCGTCGCGACGATCTTCGCCGCCGCGCGGACGGGGCTTGGCGCGTGGCTCGCCGCTGCCGCGCTGCTCTTCGCGTTCGGAGACTTCTCGCTAGCAATCCGCGTAAACCACGGCCAGGACTTCTTGCTCGCTGGCATGGCGATCAAGGTCGTGCTCATCGCACTCTCGCCCTTCGTCTTTCCAAAGCTGCGCGCGAACCGTTGGGCTTGGCGTGCGGCCGGAACGAGCGGTCTCGTATTCTTGCTGCCGCTCTACCTGGTCTTTACGCATCTCTTTGGCTCCCTTGCCGTGGGCCTCCTCCCGCTGACCATCTCGATCTTGTACATCACCGGCGCGATGCTCCTCCGCGTTCGGCCAGCACCCGCGGAGGTGTCCCTCAGCGCCACTGTGTGGTTTGTGGGCGCTGCCGCGGCCCTCGTCACCATCGCGATCCCGATGCAGCTCGAGAACGAGTGGGTCACCATCGGATGGGCCCTCGAAGCGATGGTGTTCTCGGCTCTCTGGCGTCGCTACGACCACACAGGCCTCAAGTACACGGCGCTGGCTTTGGCGAGCTTCGTCTTCGTCCGCCTCGCCCTCAACCCAGAGGTCCTCGACTACCAGCTCCGGGGATCGTGGCGCGTCGTGAACTGGATCTCCTATACCTACCTCGTGCCCGCCGCGGCGCTCTTCGCGGCTCACGCTTTGATGAGCGGAAAGGAAGTCGAGCGGCGTCGAAAGTGGGAGCCCGGACCCGCTCACAAACCTATCGTCGCGCCGACGTTCGGTGGCTTCGCCGTCGTCCTGATATTCGTTTGGCTCAACTTGATGGTCTTCGACTTCTTCGCGACGGGGCCCAACTTGACCATTCCTACGGATCGCCTTGCAGCACGCGACCTCTCCACCTCGATGGTCTGGGCTGTCTATGCCATCGGCCTCCTCGTGGGTGGCGTGGTACGCAAGAGCAAGGGGCTACGCTACGCGAGTCTGACGCTCCTGCTCTTCACAAACCTGAAGGTGTTCCTCTACGACCTTGGGAACCTCGAAGACCTCTACCGCGTCGCATCTCTGGTCGGACTCGCGTTGACGCTCATCGTGATCTCCCTTTTCTACAAGCGCTTCGTCTTTACGGATGAGGAGCAGGCGCCCTCCGCGCCAACCGGTCCAGCCCCTGCAACATCGCCGACGCAATCGGCCCAAGTGACACCTCCGGGTGGTTCGGAAGGTTCGCCATGAAGTTCCTCAGTGCTCTCACCCTCGCGCTCGGTGTCCTCGTGGGCAACGCAGCTCACGCCGAAGACGGCGAACTGACGCGCCTCTTTCCTCAAGTCGCGGAGCTCTCCGGTTCTGGCGGACTCTGCCGCCTCGATGTACCCACGGCTGTTCTCAACGAAGCGCAGCCGGACTTCTCGGACGTACGCATCGTCGACGCCGACGGCCTGGAAGTGCCGTTCCTCATCGACCAAGCCCAAGTCCGATGGCCAAGCGATGGGCCTCCACCCATCGCCAGCCTGGTGCCCACGGAGATCACTCGCCAGCGCAGTGGACTCCGCTCCGTAGAAGAAGTCCGTGTCCGCCTTCCCGACACGCCACTTCCCCCAGGTGCGACCTGGAACATCGTCGTCGGCTCCGCCGCCCCGTCCTTTGTGCGTCAGTACATGTTGATGGACGGCGAAGGAGCGCTCCTGGCGGAAGGCAGCGTCTTTCGGCTGCAGAGCCCACTTCGAGCGCGACTTGAAATTCTCTTGCCGAACGGCCAACCAGGCACGGAGTTCCGAATTCGTTTCGCCGGAGAGATCGGCCACTTCGAACCTTCGTTTCAGATTCAAGCCACCGGGATGAACCGACGCGGCGCACGCCTTGAGACGCCGCTCGTCGTCGCCGACCTCGACGTGGAGAGCGACTCGACGAGCGTTGAGCTGGAGCGCCCTCCCGGCGTCGTGCCTTCCCGTCTTCGCTTCACGACGACAAGTTCGTTCTTCGCGCGGCGCGTCCGCGTCTTCGATCTTCGTGAGGGGCGCGACCCCATTGAGATTGGACAAGGTGACATCTTCCGTGCCCAAGAAGCCGGCGCCGAATACTTGGAGGTACCGATCTCGCGTTCGAGTGGTGACCGACTGCGCGTGGTGATCGAAGACGGCGACAGCCCCTCTCTCGCGGGTATTCACATCGTCTCGCTGACGCTTCAGCCTTCGCTCTTCTACGAGTGCGGGGAGGGACAGAAGCTCTACTTCGGCGGCGGCCGCGCGGGTCAGCCACGCTATGACACCCAACGCTTTGGCGGCACCATGTTGGGCGAGGCCATCGCGCGCGGCGACTACACCGACGCGTCCGTCGGCGAAGCTCGGGATAACGATGCCTTCGACGATGGCCCCGCGTTGGCCTACCTCATGCGCGCTGGACGCGTCGTCGATGAAACCCTGTTCCGGGCGAGCGTTCCTGTGTTCGTCCAGGGTGCAAGAGAAGGTGTGTCACGCGTCGAGCCCACGGTGGGGCTCCTCGCCCGCGCCGCCGCCGACCTGCATGACGTTCGCATCGTCGACGCGGAAGGCCGACAATGGCCTTACGTGCGCGCGCCGAGTGATGCTCAGGTGCAGGTGCCTCTTAGCGTCCTCCGAAGTGAGGTCGAGTCCTCGAGTGTCTACGCGCTCTCGTCCCCCGAAGGGAGCGTCGAACTTCGGCGCCTCTTTGTCACGACCACAAGCGAGTTTGTACGTCGCCCTTTCGAGCTACGCGGCATTCAGAGCGATGAGAGCTACGTGACGTTGGCGCGCGGGGAGCTCAACCGCGGACCGGACAGTCCCGAGCGGATGGAGATCGCCATGAACCACCGTGGCCCGATGGAGCTGGTGGTTCAGGACGGCAACGACGCGCCGCTTGAGCTTGAGGTCATCGGCGGCATCGACGCGCCCGTGTTCTACCTCATCGCGCCGGATGGTTCCTACGAACTCCTCGCCGGCGCCGACATCGAGCCGCCTTCGTATGAGGTGGCGACGGCGCTGCCCCTGATCTTGGCCACCGCTGTAGGTCGCGCGCGTGTCGGCGAGACGACGGACAACCCTGCATTTGCGCCACCACCTGTGCCTGCTCGCTTCGAAACCGAAGAGATCGTGGTGTGGGCGGTGCTTCTCTTCGGGGTGCTGATTCTGGGCTTCTTCACCTGGCGAGCCGCTCGGGAATCGCCGGAGAGCGAGGCCATTGCCACGCACGCCAAGGACGCGTCTACCTCCGGCGAGCCAGAGCCTCAGGGGTCGGAGTCCAGCGAGCCGAGGGAGTCCAGCCCAGAAAAGAAGCCTGACGATCCTGTGACGTAGGCATTGCCAAGGGAACGCTTCAGCGGCACCCTCACGATCCTTCAGAGGGGCTTTGCTAAGTCCCCCGTCGCCGTGGGCGGCTTCACCCTCACTCCTGATTTCCGACTTAATGGATCGACGTACTACGCGGCAGGTCGCTCATTGCCTCCACGCCGAAATCTCCCGGGCCATGGTCGACATGAGGATCCGCGGCCACAAACGACCGCACTTCCTTTCACACCGCGTGAGACATCGCGAGGAGTGGCGCATCGAAGCGAGCTTTGGCGCGCTCACGGAAGACAGACGCGAGGTCCATCGTGACTCCCTCTGCGACGTGCGCGTTGGCTCCTACCAGCGTGACCAGGTGCGCGAAGGCGGGCTCGGCGCGAACTCCGTGGACCTTGAGAGCTACGAGCTCGTGCGGATGCCCATTGGGGGCGACCCCGCCGGTTTCAAATACGGCATCTGGCGTCTAAGCGAAGCCAAGTACCGCGAGGCGTGCGACGACTACCTTCATAAGAAAGCCGTCGCGCTGAACTACGTCGACGCCCACTCCTCGCTCCGGGCGCTCGAGCGAAGAGAAAAAGCCAAGGCGTTCATCTACACGCCGCCTCCGGAATTCGACCGCGATGGATACCGCGACTACGTGCTCAAAGCGTCACGTCTGTTCAAACGCTACCCGCTCCTGCGCGACGGCCACGTGCGCGTCCACGCGACGAATGTCGTGCGCGTCTTTGTAAGCTCCGAAGGTACCGAGATCGTTGAGTCCAGCGTGTACCGTTCCGTGGAACTCTTCCTCTGGTTCCTCGCGCCGGACGGGCATGCGCTTCCCCACACGGAGACGTTCTTCGTTCGCGACGAGGACGAGCTTCCGACCATCAAAGAGCTTGGGCAGAAGCTCAAGGCGCTTTACGCGCAGCTCACGGCGCTGTCCGCCGCGCCGCGCCTGCGTTCCTACGTCGGCCCTGTTCTCCTCGATCCGGGTCCCGCCGGCCTCCTCGTCCATGAAGCCATCGGCCATCGCCTCGAGGGTTCACGCCTGCTCTCAGACGGCGAAGGCCAGACCTTTCGAGATTCCGAAGGGCAACAGATTCTCCTCGAAGGCATCGACATCTGGGACGACCCCTCGCAGACCCATCACGACGGGCAGAGTCTCACGGGTCACTACGAGTACGACGACGAAGGCGTCCCCGCTCAGCGCGCGGACCTCGTCGAAGGCGGTACGCTTAAGGGCTTCCTGACGACGCGCTCACCCATCGCCAAGAAACACCAGAGCAACGGCCACGCGCGCTCAGCGCGTCACGCCAAGGCGATCAGCCGAATGGGCGTCACGGTGATGGAGGCGCGCAACGGCCTCGGCGACGAGGCGATGCGGACGGCGTTCGTCGACGAGATACGAAAACAAGGCGTTCCCTTCGGCGTGCGCATCGTCCAAGCCTCCGGCGGCGAAACAACGACCGAAGCCTACGACTTTCAGGCTTTCTTGGGCCAGGTCGACCTCGCAACGCGCGTCTTCCCTGACGGACGCGAAGAGCTTGTCCGAGGCATCGATGTTGTCGGGACGCCACTCAACGCCGTGCGCGCCATCGTCGCCGCAAGCGAGCGCCAAGGCGTCGACAACTCCTGGTGCGGGGCCGAGTCAGGCTACGTCCCCGTGAGCACCATCGCGCCTTCGCTTCTCGTCGACGAGCTTGAGCTACAGGCGAAGCCCATGCGGAAGATGACGCAGTTCGCGTATCCAATGCCGTGGGAGTAGCTCATGCGAGCGCCCTCTAGAACGAGCGAAACGCATAGCCGATGCTGAAGACGAAGCGCGCATCGACGTATTCGGACGCAAGGCGGACGCGCGCTCTCAAGCCGAGACGATAGCGTTTCGACACATAAAGCACGGACGCTTCCAGGCGAGCGACGGGTCGCAAGGTCCAGGTGCGACTGGAAGCGGTACCGTAGGAAAGAACATGCGTGGAGATCAACGCGTCCACGCCACCCGCGGCTCCAACAAAGAAGACACGACTCCGGTACCCACCACCGAGGGTCACGCCACACGTGGTTCGCCACGAGCGCAGCTGCAGCTCGGCGGTCCCATCCGCACTCTGGTATTGCTCACAGCCCGCTTCGAGGGTGGCGTGCTGGGCGAATCGATAGCGGAGGTCGAGGCCATAGGTCGCGCCGCGAAGGACGCGCAGCTCGCTGTCATGACGTCCGACGCCAAGGTGAAGGAAGAGCGCGAGGTCGGAGCGAGCGACGGGGTCGGCGTCCGGCGCTGCGAAAGCCGGGGGAGCAAAAAAAAGTGAAAGAAGCGCAAAAAAAGTGCCCGCAGCGCGTCTTTGGCCCCTAATTCGCGCACGCAAGAGCCACCTCCTCACTCGGAAACGCCAACGGCGCCCGCTGGCAAAGGAGCGCGGGCTCCGGCGCTAGCTCGATCGCGCGGAGGACAAACTCGCTCATCAGCGGCGAGGTCTCGTCTCGAAAAGTGAGGAGCGTGACCAGGGCGAGTCGAACCATCGCGGCATTGGCATCGGCCACTGGCATAGACTCAGAAATGAGCGCGCCGCGGTACGCCCAAAAGAGGGACGCGAGGACCGCACCGCGTTCGTGAGGAGACAGAGTTATCTCATCAACCCGTGCCACGTTCAGGTCGCGCGACCCATCGCGAAACGACTCGCGAGCACCCGTCGCGCTTCCGGTCACGCCGGCGCCGACGATGTCGGCGAACCCCTCATCGATGGCCACGACATCGCCGCTCGGAAAACGCGGTGTGGGATCAGAGTGAAACGAAAGCGCGTGGGCGAACTCGTGAGCGACGACGGCGCGATTGCAAGCGAGAGGCAATGCATCGATGTCATTTTCCGGCGCGACAAGAAACCAGTTGGCGCCACGCACGTACGCCATGTTGTCCGTGAAATCACCGAGCTGCGCGGAGCTCACTTGAGGGTGGAGAAACACGTCGTAGGGCGGGTTGTGTTCGATGCCCGGGACATCGAGTTCGGCGATGTACTCCGACGACGCATCGAGGTGATGTATGACGCAAAGCGCGAGCAACGTGAGGTAGTCCGTCGGTACGAGGGATCCGTCGGCGGCGCGTTCAACCCGGGCTTGAAGCGGCTCCGCCTCCTCACGCACCTGGGGTCCGCCCATGAAGCTCAGCTCACCACCAAAGAACACTCGAATATCCCTTGTTTCCAGGGGTCTAAGCGACGTCAAAGGCAGCGCGACGCTCTCCGCCTCATACCCGTTCGGGCCGTAGGAGAGCACCTGCACGTGCTCGCTCTGTCCAACGTCGGGAATGCACCCCAGAACGAGGAGAACAGCGCAGAGAGTCAGAATGGAAAGACGCACGCGTCATCGTCAACGGACGATGACGGTGCGTCAAATGAACCGTTCGGTTGAGGCTTATTCGTCCGGGCGTGCTTCGGTACCCACCACGCGCGCAACCAGCTCGACGCGAGAGTGCACTCCGAGCTTCGCGAACACCCGTTTTAGGTAGGTGTTGACGGTGGAAACCGTGAGCCCAGCGTCGCTGGCGATCTGCTTTGTGCTGCGTCCCGAAACGAGGAGTTCGACGATGTGTCGCTCTCTTGGCGTCAAAGAAGTTCGAGCGAGCGAAGCACGAATCGATGGACCTCGACGGCGGCCTGCGTCCTTCGCAAGACGGCCTGCGTAATCAAGCCCACGTCCCAAGATTCGTGCAGCCCAACGCGCAATACGAAGGGACTCATCGTCGAGCCGCTCTTTGTCTTCGACGTAAAGGTGAATCGTCCCAACGACGTCACGTCCGACGCGCACGGGCAGAGACACGCTTGGCCGCCCAGCAACCTCCCCGGACGTCAGCGTGGACTCTCCCTCACGCTCAAGCCGCCAGTGCGATGCACCGACACATTTCGCCACCCCCGATGCCCCTCGGCTCGGATATGTGCGTACCGGGTCGAGGAGAAAACAATCCTCCACCCCTTCCATTCTCTGGAGCACCATCAAATTTTCCCCCTGTCCCAGTGAAAACCTAGAGGGAGGTCGGTCTAAAGGTCAACGCCACCGTTCATGGACGTCTGGCCCACTTGGGTGGCCTCTGTGGGGCATCCGCACACAGCCCAAACTCGGCTCAGCCGGTCCGTGCCACCGATGAATCGGCGGATGGCTGGTTTCACGCCCCTCAAACGATAATAGCCCGATCGTTGGGCTCATTTGATAAGCTGCCGTCAATGGAACCGGCTGCCATTCCTCGTCAGGCCTTGGACGCTCTCGCGAGCATCCATCTTTTCCGAGGAATTGCGCCCGCGGGTCTACGTGAGATCGCGGCCATCGCCAGTGAAGAGAGTCACCGTTTGGGTGATGTGATCTTCCACGAAGGAGACGCCGGCCGAGCGCTCTACCTCATCTTGGACGGCAAAGTTCGAATCTCGCGTGAAGTGAGCGGAATGGGCGAGGAAGCGCTGGCTGTGCTCAACGCGGGTGATGCCTTTGGCGAAATGGCCCTCATCGACGAGACGCCGCGTAGCGCGGACGCACGTGTCCATGAGCGCTGTCGTCTCTTGGTGATCTCGAAGGATGCCCTGGAAGACTTGCTCTTCCTCCACAAGGACTTGGCATACGAGATCCTCTGGAACTTTGTGAAGATCTTGTCCTCGCGGCTTCGGGAGACGAATGACAAGATGACCTTCCTGTCCGTCACGGGGAAGTTCTAGCCATGTTCAAATTCCAACGACTCTTCTCGGATTCTCATTTGGGCTCGCCAAACGGCTACGAACGCTCGTAGCGACGACGCCCCTGTGGAAACAACATGCGGCTGGCCGCCCTTCTAGGACCTGACCTAAAAGCTCTCACCGGCGATCCCGAAGCTCTTCGGGAGGCCTTCGATGAGTTTCACCCTGAAGACGTCGCCGAGCTCCTGGAGGACCTTCCGGCGCTCGACCTCGTTGAGATCATCGACGCGCTCTCGCCGGAGACCGGCGCGGACATCGTCGGGCGTCTGAGCCCTGAGCGCCAGCAGGAGGTGATGGAGGCTCTGGGCATCGCCGCCGCAGCCGAGCTCCTCGGCGAGATGGATCCCGACGACCGCGCTGACTACGTCGGCGACCTCGGTCGTGAGCAGCGCACCACGCTCCTGGACGAGCTGGCCAAAACGGACGCCGAAGCAGCGGACGAAACGCGTGAGCTGCTCGCCTTCGATGAGGAGACGGCGGGCGGTCTGATGACCACCGAATACGTCGGCCTCGATCCTGAGACGAAGGCGTGGGAGGCCATCGAGCAGCTTCGCAAGATCGCCCGCGAGGATGACGCCGAGACCATCTACCTCATCTACGTCGTCGGGTTTGGCGAGAAGCTCCTTGGTGTCGTCTCGCTTCGTGATCTCATCCTGAGTGACCCTGCACAGACCTTGGCGGACATCATGACGGAGAACGTCTTGTCCATCCGCGCGGACGAAGACCAAGAAGAAGTCGCCAAGACCTTCGCCCGTTACGACCTCAACGCGATCCCCGTCGTCGACGAACGAAACACCATGCTTGGTCTTGTCACCGTCGATGACGTCGTCGATGTCGTCATCGAAGAGGCGACGGAAGACGCGCAGATGATGGGCGGCGTCGTCCCCCTGGAAGACTCATACTTCCAGACACGTTTTCGTGAGCTGGTGTGGAAACGCGGCGCATGGCTCATCGTGCTCTTCTTGGGCCAGCTCCTCACCGCCACGGTGATGGAAGCCAACCAGAGCGTGCTCGCGTCCACGCAGGCGCTGGCGATCTTCATCCCGCTCATCATCAGCTCCGGCGGCAACGCCGGCTCCCAGTCGTCCACGCTCATCATTCGCGCGATGGCCCTCGGCGAGGCGCAGCCCAGTGACTGGCTCCGGGTCTTTTGGCGCGAGCTTCTCGTCGGCCTCGCCCTCGGGTTCATTCTCAGCTTGATGGGCTTTGCCCGCGCGTTCTTCGCCGGTGGAGACGTGAGCGCGATCCACCTCGCGACGGTGGTCTCGGCGAGCATCCTCGCCATCGTCACGCTCTCAACGGTCATCGGCTCGCTCCTGCCGATGCTCATTCAGCGCGCAGGTCTCGACCCCGCCGTCAGCTCCACTCCGTTCATCGCTTCCGTCGTCGACGTCCTTGGGCTCATCGTCTACTTCGGCCTCGCCGTGGTGATCCTCGGCCTCATCTAAGTCAGCCCGCGCTTCTACTCGCGCGTGATGCTGTACACGAGGAGACCGCCGGCGCCGCCTGCAACGATTCGACGTGTTCCGTCGAGAGCGATACCCCGCCCCGTCGCGCCGGCTGCGCGTCCCAACAGAGCACCGGTCGCCGTATCAAAGAGCGCGACGCCTTGGGCAAAGCCGAGAACAGCCGTCCATGGTCCGACCATGGACAAGCCCACTGGGTCATCCTCGATGGTGTCGTAGGCAAGCGTTCGCAGCGTGCTGCCGTCAGTGCTGTAGAGCGTCGTCGTGTCCAATACTGTGCCCGCGAGGACGCCTTCCGAGGAGCCGTACAGAGCGCGAGCGTCGATGGAGAGGGTTCGCCCTTCGGCGAGGGTTGTCGCGTCGTAGACCGCCACCGTGTACTCCGCCTCGGCTTCCCGCAGAACAAAGACCTCGCTGCCCGCGAGGACAGCGTCGATTCCGCCGACCACCGGCGTGGTGGCGGAGACGGCGCCGCTTGCGTCGATGCGTTCGACGGCGTCTCGGCTAACGCGGATAAAATCGTCGCCCGCCGCGATGACGGACGAGGTGCGTCCGTCGAGCGTCGCGACCTCCGTGCCGCTTTCGTCGAAGAGCACGAGGCCTTCGAACCGTCCGACGGCGATGCGTTCGCCGGCCCACGCCATCGCGTCTTCCATGACGAGGCTACCGGTTCCAAACTCAGCGATCTCTGTGGCATCGCCTGAGTCGAGGTCGAACACGACGATTCGTCCGTCCCAGCCCGATGCGACGGCGCGCCCGCCGTCGGGTGAGAGCGCAATGGCTTGAACCGACGCTTCGGCGGCTCCGTCAAAGGTGAGAGTTGCCGGACTAGCGAGGACGAGGTCTCCCTCCGAGTCGGCGTCCGTTGCCTCATCTGCGTCGTTCTCGCTCACGTCGGTGCCAGCACTGTCCGTTTCCACGACATCTGGAGAAGGCGGGTCCGTGTCTTCGCAAGAGCAGCCGCAAAGTACGAGGCAGAGAAGAAGTCGTTCTGTCATGTCGCTACGGTACTCGGATTTGTCCCTCGGATGGGAAAAGTGGCGCGTAGGCGGAGGTGGTTGGCGCGTACGCGGTGCCATGACAAACTTTGACGTGCGCAGCAGCTCGTCGGAAATCCAGGCGTTCTTCGAAGACCCTTTCGGCTTGGTGTTGACTCGGCCTGCCTACTATTGCGCGTTCACCGAAGCCGGAACCTTTGGGATGGTCGCGAATGGCGATGTTGGCGAGGATGTCATTCTCGATTTCATCGAAGTCCTTGAGGCCGCTCCTCGCACCCTCGGACGACGGAGGCAGTACATCGACCTTCGTCGAGTTCGCTCATACTCACGAGGTGCGATGGACGCGCTCATGAGCTTCTATGAGGAGAGCGCAAGGAGCACCTCACGCTTTTCGGAGCAGGTGAAAAAGGAAGCCGTCGTCCGCCCCGGAGGAGCGCTCGGAGCCTTCGCGGAGGGGTTCTTTCGGACCAACGTAATGCCCTTCGAGACCCGAGTGTTTCTTGAGGAGGAGCCGGCCTTCGCATGGCTTGAAGACCCACTTGGCTGGGGCGATGTACTGGACGGATTCTTTGCGAAGGGTGGAGGACACCTAACAAGACTTGAGAAGCTGATTCGTTCGAAAGGGCACTCTGCAACCCTCGCCGAGTGCGCCCGAAACCTCGGCGCCTCCACGCGGACCTTGCAGCGTCACCTTCAGCGAGGCGGCGAGAGTTTCCGTGTCGTTCGGCAGCGTGTCTTGGTCGCGGAAGCAAAACGACTTCTCCTCGAAACCTCCGCGCCGGTCAAAGTGGTGGCCATCGAGCTCGGGTTCACGAGCCCACGACGCTTTACCGAGACCTTTCGTCGAGAAGCCGGCATGTCTCCGAGCGAATACCGGTCCCAGGCGACGGCCCGCGCCAGGCAGGGCGAAAGCGCCGAGCTCCACCGGGCTTCTTCCTAGAGCGGACCACCGGCGGATCGACGCCGATCATGCTAAGCGCGGGGCATGAACCTCAACGATCTCAAACGAGAACTCAACGAAATCAGCGATCTTAAGTCTGTCGCCAACGTTCTCGAGTGGGACCAACTGACCTACCTGCCCAAAGGCGGAGAGCACGCACGCGGACGACAGCTCGGTCTCGTGAGTCGCATTTTGCACGAGCGGCGCTCGTCTCCCGCTCTTTCGAAGCTCGTCGATGAGGCCCAAGCGATGGCCGACGAGGACAGCGTAGACGGAGCGATCGTGCGACGCGCGCGCCGTATGGTCGAGCGCGCGCAGCGAGTCCCCGCGGAGCTTCAATCCGAGATCACGGCCCACACCTCGCGCATGTACGGCGAGTGGGTCGTCGCGAAGAAGGACAACGACTTCGAGCGAATTCGGCCGCTCCTTGAGAAGAACGTGGAGCTCAGCCGCCGCTACGCGGATCACTTCGACTTTGCCCACCCCGCAGACGCGTTCATCGACGAGAATGACCCAGGAATGAGCGCGGAGTCCATTCGCTCGCTCTTCAGCTCGCTCCGAAAAGAGCTCGTTCCAATCGTCCACACGCTTCTGGCTGCGACGCCGCCCGACGCTTCTTTCCTTGAACGCGACTTTCCCCACGACGCGCAGCTGAAGTTCGCGGACTACATCGCGCGCGCCGTTGGCTACGATTTCGATCGCGGACGACAAGATCTGACCGCTCACCCTTTCATGATTCGTTTCTCCGGCGGCGATATCCGTATCACCACGCGCGTGGGCTCAGACCCAACGGGCGCGATCTTTGGGACCATTCATGAGTCCGGCCACGCGCTCTACGAACAGGGCATCGACGCGGCGCTGGACGGTACGCCTCTCGGCTCCGGCACCTCGACGGGCGTACATGAAAGCCAGTCTCGGCTCTGGGAGAACATTGTCGGGCGCAGCTCGTCTTTTTGGGCGCGTCACTACCCGGCACTCGTCGAGCACTTCCCCAAGGCGCTCGGCGACATCTCGCTCACGGACTTTCATCGCACCATCAACCGCGTCCACCGTTCACTGAAGCGCGTGGAGTCCGACGAGGTGAGCTACAACCTTCACGTCATGCTTCGCTTTGACCTGGAGCTTGAGGTCCTCGAGGGCAAACTCGCCATCGCCGACCTTCCCGAGGCGTGGAATGCACGCATGAAGAGCGACCTTGGCATCGACGTGCCGAGCGACGCCGACGGTTGCCTCCAAGATGTTCACTGGTACTGCATGCCCTTTGGAGGTTCGTTCCAGGGATACACCTTGGGCAACTTGATGAGCGCACAGTTCTACGAGACGGCGCACAAGGGACCCGGCGTGAGCGACGCTCTCGAGAGCGGTGACACGGCGCCGCTTCGCCAGTGGCTCACAGAGAACGTCTACACCCACGGCGGTCGCTACATGCCCGACGAGCTGGTTGAGCGCGTCACGGGGCGCCCGTTGAGCGCCGATAGTTTCCTCTCTTACCTACGCGGCAAGTACGGAGCACTCTACGGCGTCGACCTCTAGCCGCTCCTCGGTCCGCTCAACGAGAAACGCCGGCCCCGAAAGGGTGCCGGCGTTCTTCGTTGTTGGTTCCGTTTTAGACTAGCAGAAGCTGCAATCCATCGAGCTTCCGGTCGGGCACTCGCCGCAGGTGTTCGTCATGACGGCTTCGCCGCAGCAACCTGTGTCGTCGACAACGAAGCAACCGAGGGGTGGAGCAGGACGCGCCTCGTCACCGGGAGGCGCTGCGCCTGGCTCAGGCTCCGGGTCGGTGGAGAGGGGTTGCTGGATGTCGACGCACTCACCTTCGTTGATGGTGCCTTCTGGACACATGCCACAGCCGTTTGCTTCGACCGCTGCGCCGCAGCAGCCGCCGCCGACGTTGACGCGACAGCTGGTGGGGGGAGCAGGGAAGAAGTCAGCGTCGCCGGAACAGCTGTCCGCCGAGATGCTTCCGGCGGGGCACATGCCGCAGATGTTCGCCGCAACGTCGCCACCGCAGCAGCCGCCGCCGAGGTCTTCACGGCACTGGAACTCTGGAGGCATGATCGGTCGCGCTGGGTCTTCGGGGGCACCGGCCATGGGCGCGCACTCGGATGCGGGAACGCTTCCTTCTGGACACATGCCACAAGCCACCGAGTCAACACTGTCGCCACAGCAGCCGCCGCCGAGGTCTGCGAAGCAGCTAGGAGCGATGATGCCTGGGGCCTCAGCGTCGCCGTCGATCTGGCCGCAATCCGATTCGCGAATGCTACCGGGTGCGCAGCCGCACATGCCTTCGCTGCCGACGATCTCGCCGCAGCATCCGTTGCCAAGGTCAGCGCGGCAGGCGGGTGGAGGAGCTGGGTCTTCTTCTGGAGCGCGGATTCGGCGAGCGTCGTCACAGCCGCAACTCGGGAACGAGTCGGTGCACGAGTCAGCCGGTACAGAACCCTCTGGGCAGGTGTCGCAGCTCGTCGTGAAGACGGCGTCGCCACAGCAGCCGGCGCCTACATCTACGCGACACGCGATGGGCGTCTCGCACCCGGTTGTACATCCCGTCGTGCGACAGGAGCTTTCCGTTACCGTGCCTGCAGGGCAGGACTCGCAAACCGATATCTCGCTTCCCACACCATCACAGCAACCCAGTGAATCGACGGGCGCGCAGACTTGGCGCTCAAGGCATCGGTCTTCAGGCGTCGTCGAGGCTGTGAAACAGCCAAACAAGAACACGGGTAGTAGGGCTAAGATTTGTTTCATGTTTTTTCTCAGAAAGGGTTGGGAGGGGCGCTCGGAGTTTTGAAAGATAGTAGTCGTAGTCGTTCAGGGTTCGCAGGCATCGCACGCGCTGGAGGCGCCTTCGGGACAGCCGCCGCAGGCGCTGGCTTCGACGGGCTCACCACAGCAGCCTTCGGGGGTGAGTTCAAAGCAGACCGCAGGCTCCGGAAACGCTGCGCGGTCGCCGCTTACATCGTCGCACGTGGAGGCTTCGATGCTTCCCGCTGGGCACTCGGCGGTGCAGGCGTTCGGCGCAACCTCGGAGCCGCAGCAGCCGCCGCCCAGGTCCTCGCGACAGCTCACCGCAGGAGGAGCGAAACGGTCCTCAGACATCATGTCGCAAGTGTACTGGTCGATGGTTCCGGAAGGACAGGCGCCGCAGACAGCGGAACTGACGAACGCGCCGCAGCAGCCGCCACCCAAGTCTTCAAAGCACTCACTTGGGGGTGCGACGGCTTCCTGATCGGCAGGCGGACGAAACGCACGAATACCGCCGCAGCCACACTCGCCCGGGTAGTCAGCAGTGCAGGTCGAGGCTTCCACGGAACCGGCGGGACACGCGTCACAGCTGGTCGTAAACACCGCTTCGCCGCAGCAAGCGGAGCCGTAGTCGACTCGGCAAGAGAGCGGCGTATCGCAGCCCATTCCGCAGCCGGCGGTCCGGCATGCGCTCTGTTCGATCATCCCTGCGGGACATGAGTCTTGGCAGACCGAGACCTCACGCCCACCACCGGAACAGCACCCGAGGGCATCTGCTGTGACGCAGCGCCGGGTCTCCACGCACGGATCAGGCTCCGGTGTCCCACTAAAGCAGCCAGCGAAGGCCAGCGCGGAGACGAAGGAGAAAGTGAGTGCAGAGTGGTTCATGAATGGGTCCGGTGGGAGTGTTTGTGCCAGCGTGTGCCAGAATGGCTTCCGCTCATAGAATAATGCACTCTGTGTGCCACGCTTGATCCTCGGGGTTTTTGGTCCATGAGCGGGCGCATCTGACCCGCCTCGTTTGGCACGACAGGTGCAGTTGAGGGTATCCTATGGCACTCATGCGCGGCTTTTGCTGGCTCCTACTCACCCTCGCGCTTGGATGCGAGCCGCTTCCTCAAACGGACCTTCGTCTCGTGGAGTTTGTCTCTTCGAACGAAGGGGTCGCCGTCGATGAGTCCGGCGAGACCGAAGACTATATTGAGCTCTACAACTCCGGCGACGTTCGGATCTGGCTCGACGAGTATGCCCTGACGGATGGTGGCGCCTTGGCCCCCCTCCCCGAAATGCCGCTCGGCCCGGGTGAGCGAGTGATCTTCTACGCCGACGGAGAAACGGAGGAAGGCGAGCGACATCTTCCATTCAAGCTCTCGTCCGGCGGCGAACAGGTGCAGCTCCGCACGCGAAGCGGACACATCTTGGAGACCATCGAGATCCCTGCCCTCGCGGAGAACGAATCCTACGCACGTTTCCCAGATAGCGACGAAGGCGAGTTCGCAACGTGTCGCTATGCTTCCCCCGGCGCCACGAACGGTGACACTTGTGGGCCCCCTGTTCCGCCGGAAATCTCCGTCGAACCCTTTGAACCCTATGAGTGGGCCCTCCCCTTCCCCGCGCTGAACGCCGGCGTTCGCATCACCGAAGCGGCGCTGCGACCCGCGGCTTTCGTCGAATTGATGAACACGGGGAACAGCCCCGTCGACCTCGCTTCCCTTCAGCTCCGTTTGGTCCCCCATGGCCCGAGCTTGGATTGGCCTGGTACGGCTGACGGGGTCGAGTTTCCCCTCTCTGGGATGCTAGCAGCGGGACAGCGCGTTCAGATCGAGGTGGGAGAAAGCGAGCTCAGCGAAGTCGCCGCGACGGAGCAATACGAAGGCGTCCTGACGCTCTTCGAAGGAAGCGCTGTGCAAGACCGCCTCGACTTCATGGCCTGGCCAGAAGATACGACGCTCGCGCGCTACCCAAGCGATGATGACCACTTTGTTTTTTGCGGCACCGCGACACCTGGTGAGAGCAACGACGCGTGCGCGCCGATTCCTTTCCGCCCCGTCGCGGACCGACTCCGTCACCTTCGCACCCCTGGAGACTTCGCCGCGCTCGCTGCAGGCGGAACGACGCTCGGTCTTCGCGCCGTCAAGTTCGTCATCGACCTCGAACGCGGAGACTCCGTGCACCTCGTCGGCGCGGAAGACTACGGTCTCCACTACACCTACGTACGCGAGAACATCTACGAGCTCGAGTCTCTAGACCGATGCGACCCAGAGCAGGCCTCGGTGTTTCGTGCCGCATGGACCCGGTACAGCGTCGAGAACTACTCGCGCGTTGCAGACCGACGCTTCCTCGGCGGCACGCTGACCGAACACACCGGCGCGGGCGTTCGCTCTGTTGATTTCGTGACAGGCGACAGCATCTCGGCGGAGCAAATGCAGCACGCTTTCTTTACCCTTGCGCCCCATCTACTGAGCCCCTCGGATTGGACACTGCGCCCTCAGGGTCCGCGACAAGCGGCGGTTCTTCGCACCATCGAAGGCATGGCCCCCATCGTCGGAGAGAACGCAATTCGTAGCGGCGTGCGTTTTCAGCCGCTGAACGCGGCGGTGAACTTCGGACTCCTTCGCTACGTATCGGGTGATGAACTTGGAGAGACCCCGCTCAGCTCCGAAGTGATCCTCTTGACGGACGAGGTTCCCAACGACCTCCCTCTCGTTGGCGGTGTCATCACGGAAGCGCTCCAGACCCCTTTGGCGCATGTAAACGTTCTAAGTCGGGGACGCGGTACGCCGAACATGGCTTTGCTCGATGCGCGAGAGGACCCACGCATCGCTCCGATGCTGGACCAACTCGTTCGCTTCGAGGTCAACGAAGGCGACTTCTCGATTCGTAGCGCCACGCGCGCGGAGGCCCAAGAGTTCTGGGACGACCAGCGCCCCCAAGGTCCTCGGCTCGCGCCGCGCTTAGATCCTGAACCGCGCGAGCTCATCGACCTCGCCTCGGCGACCCTCGAGGATGTGCCCGTCGTCGGCGCCAAAGCCGCGCAGCTTGGTGTGCTCTCGCGGATCACCGCGAATAGCGGCACGTGCATGGGACCCATCGCCACCCCCGAAGACGCCTTCGGTATCCCGGTGTCATTCTATCTCGACCACTTTGAAGCGAGCGGAGCACAAGCTCATCTCACCAGCGCCATGCAACGCGACGACTTCGCCGTCGACACCCGAGTGCGGGCGGAAGTCCTTGCAGATGTGCGAGACATGATCGCGAGCCACTCCGTCGACCCACTCGTCCTGGAGATGATCGAAGAAGGTGTCCGCGCCCGCTACGGAAACCGGCGAGTACGCTTCCGAAGCAGCAGCAACGTCGAAGACCTAAGCGAGTTCAGCGGAGCTGGACTCTACACCTCAGCGAGCGCAGAAATCGGCGACTCGGACCGCGCCGTGGAGGACGCGTTGCGCATCGTCTGGGGCAGCTTGTGGAACCACCGCGCTTTTGAAGAGCGCGAACGCGGACACATCGACCAGAGCGCCGTCGCCATGGGCATCCTTGTTCACGCTGCGTTCCGTTCGGAGCTCGCGAACGGCATCGGCGTTAGTCGCAACGTCCTCGACCTGACGCGCGGCGACATCTACTACTTCAACGTGCAGGTCGGTGAGGCCGGAGTTGCAAACCCTGCTCCTGGTGTTCGAACAGACGAATATGTCTACCGCTTCGGGCGCTCCCCGCGTGTCCTCTTCGAGAGTCGCTCCTCCCTCACTCCCTTCGATATCCTCCGCGAGGAAGAATACGACCAGGCGGCCTGCATCCTCCGCGCCATCCACAACGGCTTTCGTCCGCTCCTGGACCCCGAGCGCGAGAATGCGTTCTTCGCGATGGACATTGAATGGAAACTCGTAGGACCCGAACGACGCTTCGTCGTCAAGCAGGCACGCCCCTATGACGTCGGCGATGCAGAAGTACCTGTGGACTGCCGTAACTTTTAACCGGGCGCCGCTCAGGTGCGACGAAGGATGACGCTACCTACGGAGTAGCCTGCACCGAACGAACAGAGCACACCGATCTCGCCTTGTGCGAGGTCCTCGCTGTGTTTGTGGAACGCGATGATGGAACCGGCGCTGCTTGTGTTGGCGTACTCGTCGAGAACCGTCGGGGACTCGTCGTCCGTTGGTTCGCGACCCAAGACACGCTTCGCGATCAGCAAGTTCATGCTGAGGTTCGCTTGGTGCAGCCAGAAACGACGGACCGAGGTGACCTCAATTTTCTCCGCCTCGAGATGAGCCTTGATGATGTTCGCCACCATCGGGCAGACGTCCTTGAAGACGCGTCGCCCCTGCTGGTGAAAGAGCTTGTTGCGGTCACTGGGAGCGGAGCCGTCGTGACGATCGAGGAACCCGGCGTCATTGCGGATGTTGCTCGAGAACTGCGTGTGAAGGCTCGTCGCGAGGACTTCCCAGGATGGCTTCTCACCAGCGTCGTCTTCTCCTTCGAGAATTACCGCGGTGCAGACATCGCCAAAGATGAAGTGGCAGTCGCGGTCGCGGAAGTCCAAGTGCCCGGAGCAAATCTCAGGGTTCAGCATCAACACGCGTCGTGCCGAGCCACTTCGGATCGCGTCCGTTGCGTTTTGGATGCCAAAGGTCGCAGAGGAGCATGCGACGTTCATGTCGTACGCGTAGCCACTGGTACCGAGGGCCGCTTGAACCTCGACGGCGATGGCGGGGTATGCGCGCTGCATGTTTGAACACGCGACGACGACACAGTCGATATCACTCGCTTCGAGACCAGCTTGAGCCAACGCCCCCTTCGCTGCCGCGACGGACATCTCGCACTGAAGTGAGTGCTCGTCCTGAGGACGCTGCGGAAGACTCGGCGCCATGCGTGACGGATCGAGGATGCCCGCCTTGTCCATGACGTAGCGGTTTCGGATCCCCGACGCCTTGACGATGAACTCCGCGTTGGACTCCGCGAGGGGCTCCTCGCCACGCTCTATGCGTTTGGGGTTCTCCATCGTGACGTACGCGTTGAACGCCGCGACGAGTTCGTCATTGCTGATCGACTCGGTGGGCGTGAAAAGACCGGTTCCCGTGATGAAGACGCGTTTCATGTTGGCGGGATGCTAGCAGCATGAGATTCACGTCGGAAGCACCCTTCTGACCTTCTCTTTCCTCAACGTGTTGGCCCGAAACCCGCCAGAAACCTTGCAAGGTTGCTCTCCGGGGCGGCACCATAGCGCCCGTGGAGGCGCTAGAAAGCGGGGCGGTGGTCGCCGACATGGAGGTGATTCGACTCCTCGGCAAGGGCGCTTTTGGCCACGTATACGCTGTTAATGCGCCGGGGCATGACAGACCTCTCGCTCTAAAGCTGATGAACGCGTCCGTCTCCAGCGAGAGCATGCAGCGTCGTTTTCAGCGTGAAGCCGAGGTGATTCAGCGTCTTGAGAGCGACTTTGTTCCCGCGATCTACGATTTCGGCGAGTGCGACGACGGATCTCCCTTCATTCTGATGGAGCTGCTCCAGGGCCAGACGCTTGGGGAAGTGGTGGAAGCCGAGGGCGGAAAGCTCCCCTGGAGACGGGTGCTCGATCTGGGGCTTCAAGCGTGCGAGGCCCTCGAAATTGCTCACTCCGTTGGCGTGCTGCACCGCGACCTAAAGCCGGACAACCTCTTTATCGTCGAAGAGCAGCTCAAGATCCTCGATTTCGGCGTCGCCACGTTCGTCTCGGGGCACACTGATCGGCACGGCGCCCTCACGCAGACGAGCGCCATTGTCGGCACGCCCCACTACATGTCGCCGGAGCAGATTCGTTCCACAAAGATCGGCGTCGAAGCAGACATCTACATGCTCGGTGTCGTTCTCTATGAGTGTTTGACGGGCAAGCGCCCCTTTGGCGGAGAGTTCCTCGGCGATCTTCTCGGCAGCGTACTGAGCGGTCAATACAGACCCATCGCGTACCACGCGCCAACAACACCACGAGTGCTGACGAAGACCATCCAGCAGGCAATGTCCCTCGATCCCAAAGACCGCTTCCCGAGCGCCGAGGCGTTTGGGAACGCGCTCCGCCAAGGACACGCCGCGAGCAGCGAACCGCCACCAAGGCCCACACTTTCGCCGCGCAGCGCGGATCCTGAGAAGGAAACTCTCCCGCACCTGAGCTACACCGCCCCCTCCTATCCGGCCGATTCAACGGCATCAGGCTCCTCGCCCGCTCCAAGGCCCCGGCTCGGACTCCTCGCCGCCGGAGCCCTGGTGTTCCTCGTGCTCACCGCCGCGACGACCTACTTCATCGCCTCCAGCGACGCCGAAACCTCCTCGATCGCGACAGAGCCCGTTGGCCCCTCGCCCTTCGAACCAGTCCCACCGGATGAAAGCGAGAGCGCGCCAGCGGCCGCGGCCATTGAACCCGCCGAGCCCGTCGGTGATGCCGACGCCACACCACCCGAGGTTCCGACGGGAGTCGCAACTCCTGAACCTCTGGAACCCGAGGCAGAAGCGGAGCCAGTGCGCCGCCCTCGAACCCCTACGCGGATGAGACCGGTCGAAGTCGAGGCTCCGCCCGAAGTCGAGCCTCCTCCGGAAGAGCCGCCTACCGAAGAGCCGCCAGCCGATCCGGAGCCCGTCACGACGTCTCCGCCGGATGGCCTCATCAACCCTTTCGAATAACTTCCTTATGCTCGTCGATCCCACACGCCGCTCAGCTCATGAGCGGGCCCTTCGCCTATCCTTCACGCTGGCCATCGCCGCCGGTCTCGCAGGTCAAGCCCACGCTCAGGCGCCACTGCGTGTCGTCGCGAGTGCCGGAGTCGCGGGAGAGTTCGCGCGACCTATCTGCGAAGAAGGCCAGACTCTCGAGACCTTGCCCTTCGCGCGAACGGCACGGGCCCTGACCGCGCGGAGGGCACAAGGCGATATCGTCATCGACACCGGAGGGCTCTTCGCACGCCACGGAGTGACCCGCTTCACGTCGCGAGAAAACCCGGACGCCCTCGCTGCGCTCAGCGAAGCGCTCGGCTATCACGCGCTCGCGGTGAGCGAGGCGGACCTTGGAGATCCCCGGGATTCACTCGTAGCGCGCGCTCGAGCGCTGCGCGAACGGGGTATTCCCATGGTCGCCAGCAACCTGCGCTGCGATGAGAGCGCCGATGCGTTGTGCGACGTCTTGTGGACCGCCGCGGACGGCGTCCCCACCATCAACGGCGTCGCCATTCTCAGCTTCATCGAGCCCGCGGCACTCGGCCGAGTCGGGCCCGCAAGTCGACGAGGCCTACGCCTGTTGCCCCTGGCAACGAGCGTACGGCGCCTGGTCACGGCGGCCCGAGAGCGCGGCGCCGAGACAGTCATCGCGATCATCGACAGCGGTCGCGGCGCTCAGGCGATCGCCCACGCCAGCGCGGCGATGCGTGAGATCCCCGCAGCGGAACGTCCGGACATTGTGTTCTCCTCCGACGCCGGATCCGAGCTGCTCTTCGCGCGCCCCGCAGACGTTCGCCCGGGATTTGTCGCGGCTCCTCCGCGCGGCGCCGTCAACTTGGACGTTCGTCGCACGGGTGCGCGCTACGATCTCTTGGCGACACCCATCGAAGGCGTCGACGCGGGCGCCGTGGACGCCGTGGGTGACTTCATCGAGAGCGTCGGGCCAGCCTACTGTGAGCATTGGGGAAGTCCTCTTGCCGGCGGCACACTGCAGAGGGAGATGAACGCTACGGACCTCGTGGGTCTCAGCGCGTCCGTGATGCGTGAAGCCACGGGCGCCGACGTCGCCATTCTCAACCGCTACGCCATCGACGAACGCTGGGCCCGTGACGAAGGTGTCCTCTCGAACTCCGACGTTCAGATTGGAATTCAGTACGACGAAAACCTCGTCGTCGGCCTCGTTCGTGGAAGCTGGCTGCGGATATTGGCGCGCCGCGCGGACCCCGCCCTCGAGGTCCCTGGACTTGTGATTTCGAACGTTGGAACCTCACGTGAGCTCCTCAAACTCCACGGGCGCACCGTCGTCGATATCGCGGAGTACAAGGTTGTAACCATCGGCTTTCTCGCGACGGGAGGCGACGAAGCGTTGCCTGCCTTCGACGGGTGGGAGCCGCCGGATGAGAGCATCACGCTACGTGGCGTAGTAGGGGAGTACCTCGCCGAGGCACGTGAAGAAGATCCGCGCGATGCTCTCGACGACCCGTCCACGGCGATGGAGTGGACCTCCAATATCAGCACGGCGCTCACCTTCACAGGCAGCGCAGTTCGCGACGGCGGTGAGTACGCAGAAGGACCGCTGACGAATCAGGGACAGGTCCTCGTGGGACTTCAGCTGAACATGCAACTGAACGGCGCTTCCCGCCTCGCGGCTTGGAGCAATGAACTCGCCGCCCAGTACTCCCTCGCGTCGACGCGGGAGACAGATGGCTTTGACGAGGGTAGCGACCAGATCACGTATCGTACGAGCGCGCAGTACCGCGGCTTTCGAGCCAGCGTCGATGAGCTCTATGTCCCGGACCTTATTCTGGAGGGTTTTCTTCGAACGGAGTTTTCAAAGCCAGACGAACGTGACAACCACTTCCTCAACCTTCGCTTCGTCGCCGGGCCTCAATGGCGATTCCACAGGTACGTTTCGTTTCGTGCCGTCGGCGGTGTCGAGATCATCGAAGCCACCAGCTCGGCGCTTCGTCGCGTCGAACCTGGCGTCGGCGCGCAGCTCAACATCACTCCGTGGGTCCTGATGCGGGTGGGACTACGCTCGCTGCAAATCGGCATGACCCTCGACTACTTCGCGAGTGGATTTGGCGGCGAAGTTCGCCACCTCCTGCAGGGTGCGTTGGAAACTCAGCTGAACCTGTCTCGGACCGTAGGCCTCGGGTTTTCCCTCTCGCTCTACGGCCTTCAGGAAGCCGAAGGACCGTTCTCCTTTGCGCTAGGCACCTCGGCAAACCTGCAGGTCGGCTGGGGTACGCGCTGGCTCAGCAACTAACGCGTACCTCGAAAACCACCGTTCCATCGCCCGATTGAATCACGCCCAGGTCCGCGTTACGTTGCCGTCGATGACCTCAAGGACCATTCCCTCGCTCTTGGCACTCGCTCTTGGTTTCACCTCCCTGATGGGATGCGGCGGTACCGTCGACGAAACGCATCAGGGCGTCCTCGAAGAAGGCGACGACCGCCAGTCCACGGACGATTCCTTGCAGGACCCGTACACGTTCAAGACCAACGAAGGATACGTCATCGACATTGTCATGGAGTCCTCGGAGGTGGATGCCTACCTCATGCTCGCCGGCCCCGACGGGAGCAAGGTAGGCGAGAACAACGATGAAGTGCCTGGCAACAACAACGCCCGCATTCAGCTCACCGCCCCGAGCAGCGGAACCTACACGGTATTCGCAAACACCTACCGTCCCGGAGAATCAGGCGCCTACACCCTGACCATCCGCGCGACGGAACCCGCTGCTGAAGAATAAGCGCGCGGGTGAACGACGAGAAGACAGAGTTTCCAACGACCATCGTTCGCCCGTACAACATTCAAATACGGCAGCGGGTCACCTCACTTCTTGAGCGAGTTGGGTGTCGCTTTCGGGACGATCACATCATCGCCGTGCGAACTCCTGACAGCGTCGCCGTCGAGCAAGTCGTAAAGATTCAGAACCCGACTCTGCTCCTTCCATTTCACGCCCACCGCGACATGCTTGGTCAGAGCGTCGATGGGGTGACCTTCTTTGAGAAACTCATAGAGCGTGCAGCTCACGTCCCGTGGCGCGTGCTGATGCCTATTACGGTGTTTGGCCAAGCCGCCCTGGGTCTTCGTGTCAGCGCACTCCCAGCAGAGCTCAGCGCGAAGATTCACGTGATCAACGTGGCGGATGTTCGTGACGGCCTTGCCCAGAGTACCCTGACGCCACTCCGCGCGTTCCTTCACGCGCCAGCCTGATCAAGCTTCGCTGCCTGGAGCGACGGGAACCATCGCACCGGTCCACCACTCGTAGTCACGTCCCATCGGGTCTCCGCTCGGGAAGAACACGAGGTAGCTCATGGCGTCGTAAGGCAGGAACGTGGGGCGACCGGGTAACACGTTTCCGATTTGGTGGACGGTTCGCCAAGTGCCCGTGTTGAAGTAAGCGGCGCGCTCGCCGCGGATCTGGCCCAGTGGCACCATCGACGCGAAGTGCGAATGTCCGTTCACCGCGAACCGGACGTGCTCGCGCGCGCTCATCTCTTGGGCTGCGAACGCCGCCATCTTCCCGTCGAAGCCGTGCTGAAACATCCGGTAGATCTTCGTCAGCTTCTCGTCGGAGCCGCGGGCGACAACGCGTTTCGTAGACAGCTCCAGAAGAAGACGGAGCTTCTTGCCGGTGTCGAAGCCCAGTCGCTTTTGCTCCGTCATTTTCCGCTCCCGCATCCACGCGCGCACGAAGGGTTTGCTGAGGAAGTCTTCCACGAGCGCCGACCAAGTCTGCCCCACGGGTCGCATCAGCGAGCGGTCGACGAAGCCAAGGTTACGCACCCACGCGGGCACGGCGTAGATGGGACGCACGTCGTCAATATCATCGAGAAGGTCGGCGTGCTCTGTGGCGACGAGCTGTTTCACCATGCGTGGAAATCGCGTGATGAGCTCAAGACCGATGGCGTCACCGATCGTGCCAGCGCCGTCCTTTTGAACGTTGATGGGGTCGCCCACGTGACCGTGGTACGCGAGGACTTTGTGGTGCGGAAAATGCCGCTCCGTGTCGAAGACGATGTCTTCGTCGCGTCCGGTGAGCGCTTTCCAGATCTTGCGGCGCGACGCCGGCGCCGACGCGAGCAGTCGGTCGTGGTTGCCCAAGAGATAGGTGATCTCGAGCGCACCAGACTCGACCTTCTCGCGAATCGCGGTAAAAAACTTCGCCTCACGCTCCAGAATGCGGTCGACGATGCCTCCGAGCACCTCGCGCACTCGATCATCGGTGTGGTGGTAGGGGCGTGCCGCGCTCTCGAGCCATGCCGGCGAACGAACGAGGTCAAAGAGGTCGCCGACAAAGCACAGGTGCGCAGGCCTTGTTCCTCTCGCGGCCTGAATGCGCGTCCAAAAGCGTTCGAAGAGCAGGTCTTTCGGAACGCTGCTTCCGTGAAGGGAGTCCGTGAGGTGCTGATCACTCACAAAGATCAACATCGGTCGCTCAGTCACCTGCTGAGTGTACACGAGTTTCGCCGCAGACTCCCGGGCGGCGCTTGTTTACATAAGCGAGGCGTCAGGGGCGCCTCGACGTCCCCTATTCGACGAGGGCGCTTAGCTCGACACGTGTTTCGACGGGCTGACCGTTCCGAACCGTGGTGACGGAGACCACATCCCCCACGACATGCCGGTCGATGACTCGGTAGAGGTCGATGGCGTTCACGACGGCGTCACCGTCGACAGCGACGATCAAGTCACCGATGATCACGCGGCCATCGCGCGGGTCGCGGCGCGTTGGTTGTAGCCCCGCGCGGTCCGCACCGGAGCCCGGGACGATGCCGAGGACAAGCGCGCCACGGAGCCGCAAGCGGTTGGCGAGTTGGCCGTCGTCGAGCTGAACACCGAGACCCGGGCGCTCCACGCGCCCCGTCGTGATGAGCTGCGGCACAACACGCGCGACGATGTCGATGGGCACCGCGAATCCGACTCCTGCAGATGCGCCACTTGGAGAGTAGATTGCGGTGTTCACGCCGACGACTCGACCGGCGCTGTCGAGGAGGGGGCCGCCCGAGTTGCCGGGATTAATGGCGGCGTCAGTCTGAACCACACCTTGAATGGGACGTCGGCTCATGGACATGATCTCTCGGCCTAGCCCGCTGATGACACCCGTCGACAAGGTCTGGTCGAGTCCGAACGGATTGCCGATGGCGAAGACATGTTGCCCGACGACGAGATCGCCGGACGTTCCCACCGGCAGCGGCGGCAGCTTGTCTTCGGGCGCATCGATGCGGAGGACGGCGAGATCTTTGTCCGGATAGGTCCCGACGAGGCGTGCGGGCCAAACGCTCTGATCCGAGAGCGTGACGCGTGCGCCATCGGCGCCGGCGATGACGTGGAAGTTTGTCACGATATGGCCCTGGTTGTCCCAGACGAAGCCGGAGCCCGTACCTGCGGGCATCGCCATGGCGTTTCGGCGAACGTGGTCCATGCGAACTTCGAGTTTGGTGATGAACACCACCGAAGGGCTCGCGTTTCGAAAGATCGCGACGGTGGTCTGTTCCGCTGGGGAGAGGTCGCCGCGGGCCTCAACGAGTGGTGGGGCCGGCGTGTCGTCGACGGGTTCGACGCTTGGTTCGTTGAGCTCGACGGGAATGCTTGGCGGCAACGCCGGCGGATCTGCCTTGAAGAGATAGGAGGCGAGAAGGACGAGGGCAGCGCCAGCGATCATCGAGAGCGGAATCACGAAGATGGGCCATGTGGGTGGCTTTTGAGCGTTCACTCAGCGTACATAGCCACCCTGCCCCGCCTCGTCGAGATCCCGTCGCGAGGAAGCGCCGCATTGCAGAGCGGCAGCGACTAGCCGAGGACGCGTGACAAGCCGTCGAGGAGCGCGCCACGGCGCGTGCGTTGGGGCATTCTCTCGAGCGCTTCGCTTCGCGTAAAAGCGTTGAGCCACGGTTCAATGGGCCCGCGCTCAAGGATGCCGTCGAGACCGTAGAGTGAGAGCTGCTCCACGCCCGCCGCCCGCGCCACACCTACGTCATCGATGAGTTCATCCACGCTTCGGTAGGCCTGCTCGTCGCCGAGTGCTCCTCCGCCCACAACGCCGAGTGAGAGCGCGTTGCTGCGCCCAGCGATCCGTCTGAGAAGGTCGCGAGCGACGCGGCGGTCGATGAGGCCGCGGCCGTAACCTTCGAAGAGGCTGGTGTACGCCATGGACTCCACACGTTCGCAACCAAGCTCTGACACCGGCGTGCCCAGACGTGACTCCCACTTTGCGCCGTACGCGATAACGGGCGGTACGACGGCTTCCACCTGCCAACCTTCGCGACGCGCCCAGGTCGCAAGGCCGCCGAAGGTGCGCTTCTGCGGGCCTTGGAGCGTAGGCTTCTTCTTTGGCCTCAGGTCCAGCCAGCTGCGCGTCACCGCGATCGGCGGTTCGAGGTCGAGGAGCAATACAGAAGCGGGGACATCGCGAAAAATCCGCGCGAGGAGTTCTTCGTACTCCACAGCGTTCGTCGTACTCGCCCATCGTCCGTGGCTGTCTTCAAGGAGCGGCCAAACGACGAGGCGCACGCCCATGTCTCGGCAGCGCAATGCGAGGGCCGGGAGACGCGGCACTTGAGAAGGAAACACAGCCACGGCGAGGTCAATGCCAGCGCGCGAGCGCGCGAGCGCCTTGATGAGGGGTCGGTCGAGGACGTTCCAGGGAACATGTTCGCTGTAGACTCGGCGCACGCCTCCTTCATAGCGCGAAATCGCCAAGCACAGAAGGCAACCTGCTAGAACGTCGACATGAAGATTCTCTACGGCGTCACCGGCGAAGGCATGGGGCACGCGATTCGGTCGAAGGTCGTCCTCGATTTCCTGCTGCGCGAAGGTCACGAAGTCGAGATCATCGCTTCGAACCGCGCGGCGTCGTTCTTGGCCGAACACTTCTCGGAGGTGCACAAGATCCACGGACTTCACATCGTCGCGGAAGAGAACCGAGTCCGAAAAGGAAAGACACTCTGGTCCAACGTCCGTGAGGGCATCAAGAACCTGCCCAAGCAGATCGATGCCTATTTCAACATCATCGAAGACTTCAAGCCCGGCGCCGTCATCTCAGACTTCGAGAGCTTCTCGTACCTCTATGCGCGCACCCATGACGTGCCGGTGTTCAGCATCGACAACCAGCAGGTCCTCAACCGCTGCGAGATCCCTCCTGAGGTTCTCGAAGGAGAGCGTCGTGACTTCGAGATCGTGAAGGCGTTCGTCAAAGCGAAACTGCCCTTCTGTGATCACTACTTTATCGCCACGTTTTTTGAGCCTCCGATTCGTAAGAAAAGAACCACGCTTCATGCGCCTATTCTGCGCCCATCGATCCTCGAGGCGACTCCGACGAACGGCGAGCATCTGCTGGTGTATCAAACCGTCGGGGAGAATACGCCGCTCATCGAGGCCCTCTCGAAGCTGGACCGTGACGTGCACATCTACGGGATGCGCCGTGACTCAAAGGAAGACCAACGCGAAGGAAACCTCGTCTACCGACCTTTTGGCGAACAGAGCTTCATCGACGACCTCGCGTCCGCGCACGCCGTTATCGCTTCGGCGGGTTTCACGCTGATGGGCGAGTGTGTGTTCTTGGGAAAACCCTTGCTCGCTGTTCCCCTGGAAGGTCAGTTCGAACAGGTCTTCAACGCGCGCTACTTGACTCACCTCGGCTACGGCGCCGAGGCCGAGACTCTCAACGACGAGGTCGTCCAATCGTTCATGGCGCAAGTGCCGAAGTTCCGCGAAACGCTGGTCGGCTTCGCCCACGACGCAAACCAGTCTCTTTTTGACGCGTTGAATGCACGTCTGGATGAAGCGGCGGCGGGGCTTCTCTGAGGTCTCGGTACTCGTACCCCTTGCGGGCACCGCCAAATACCACGACCCCTAAGCATGCGCTCCGATCTGTCTCTCTTCCTTCTCGCGGGCTGCGCCGTCGACCACTCGGGACTCATTGGCAATGACGCTGCGCCCATCGATGTAGTGATGACAGACGTGTTCACGCGCCCAGACTCCGGGCCTGGCCCAGATTCCGGCGTCGATGCATTCGCGCCGGACGTCGGCCTCTCTCTTCCGGACGCAGGCAACGACGCAGGCTTCGACGCGGGCAACGACGCGGGCTTCGACGCAGGCGACGCGGGCAACGACGCGGGACCCGTGGACCCGTGCTCCGTAGGCGACGATACGGACGGCGATGGCGTACGCGACAACTGCGACGAGTGCCGAGGCTACAATGACGCAAATGACGCAAATGACGCGGATGGTGATGGTACCGCAGACGGTTGCGACGACTGGTCCTGTGGGCCGACGCGACTCTCCGCCCCGTCTGTGGTTGAGCGGGAAGAGATACAAATAAGCGCTGTGACCATCGGCGGGTCCGGAAACTCTGCCATGGTTCGCCCCGAGGACACCTTCGAGATCACTTTTGACTGGACGCTTGGTGACGCCGGCTGCCCCGGGTGCATCCGACAGGTCGAGTGGGGCTTCACCCGCATCGGCCGGCTTGGGTGTGAGTACGATGGAAACCCGCCACCCAGCGGCGTGGCGGGGTCCGCCGTGATCTCAAACATTCCCATTCCTCCCGGCTCCTCCGGCGTGTATGAGCTTCGATTCGCTCTTGGACAGCAGCGTGCCTGCGCGGACATTACTAACTGGCACAACGGCGAACCGGGCT
Source organism: Polyangiales bacterium (assembly GCA_045106895.1). Lineage (GTDB taxonomy): Bacteria > Myxococcota_A > Polyangia > Polyangiales > Houyiibacteriaceae > JBCCRV01. Next base: position 53,142 of record JBGCFM010000012.1, read on the forward strand.
TGGATCACACCATCGGCCACGTCTGCGTGCCTCCTGCGGGCATCGAATACCCAGGCGGGTAGGAGCCAGCTTACATTTGCGCACAAGCGCTTTCATGGCGAAAACGCCCGCGCTTCGATAACCTGTTTGGGTGTGGTGGTCGCCACACATTCGAGGGAGGCTGTGGCGTGAAGAATTCTCTGTTCTGGTTTGTGCTTTTGTGTGGTGCGTGCTCCTGCGAGGACACCACTCCGCCCCCACCTTTCAACTTCGACGCTGGCATCAGCGTGGATGGCGGCGGCCGACCTGACATCTTCGTTCCACAAGTCGACATCCCTAACCCCGTCCTCGTTCAGACCGCCTCCAGCGAAGAGGTCCGAGCCGGCGAACAAATCATGGTCACCTGCACCATCCTCGACCAGGACGGTGAGGTGTACAGCGCCGCCGGACGAACCCCACGCATTCGCTTCAGCCCCAGCGACTCTGTGGCCGTCGAAGGTGAGAACTACGTGGCCATTGTCGCCGGCGAGGTCGAGGTGAGCTGCTCGTTCCCGGACCTCATGTTGACGGACGACCGACCTGCGATCACTCGCATCGTTCCAGGACCTGCCGCCGAGACAACGACGACGCTAGACGGCGTGAGCATCACCGCCGGCGAAAGCGTGAACGCGGAATGTGTGACCTTTGACGCGTATGGCAACCGCATCGACGACGCGAGTCCCGGACTACGCATCGAGCCCTCGGACCCGGGCAACACCATCGACGGCCTCAGCGCTGAGATGACAAGCGCCGGCATCTACGAAGCCAGCTGCGAACTCGAAGGCGCCGCCTCCCAGCCAGCCGCACTCGAGGTCGTCCCAGCGCTACCCGCCACGTTGATTGCAGGCCGCGTGCCGGAACAAGCTGTCTACGGCATCGGCCAGGTGGTCGAGGTCTCGACGGTCGTCACGGACCGCTACACAAACGTGATCCCTGACGCTCCAATGGACATCACGAGCGCACCGGCGGGCTCACAGCTAGGCCGCAACCGTTTCCGCTACCTTGCCGATGGCGTCTACGATGTCACGGCGCGCGTGACGGGCCCCACCGAAGGTGGCGCACTGCTCGAAGCGACGGTGCAGTTCATCGTCAACGGCGACGGTCCCACCATTGTTTGCGACGGCCCAGGTGACGGCACAATGATCGACCTCCCAGGCTCTGGACGGCTTCTCTTCTCCGGAACCGTAGGTGACGCGAGCGGGGTCGAAACGGTCCGCGTCAACGGAAGCGTCGCCGACGTGGACGCCGGCGGTGGCTTCTCGGCGACAGTAGACGCGACCTTCGGCATCAACTTCGTCGAAATCAGTGCTCGTGACGCGTTCGGCGAAGAGAGCTCACGGACTTGCTCGTTCTTGGCTTCGAGCCGATGGGGCGCACCAACGAGCACCTTCGCTGACACCGTGTCCCTCGAACTGCGGCAAGCCGCTATCGACGACATGAGCGCTTCGGGGCCCATCGATTCTCTCGACGACATCCTGGACCGCGTGGTGAACAGCGACGGCCTCCGCGACACTCTCGACAGCGCCCTCGTCGCGGCGAACCCGCTGAAGCCAAGCGCCTGCGACGAGCGTGTGTTTGGTGTGTGCGTCTTTCGTTCACAGGTCGAATACCGCGACCTCGTGTTCGCCGGATCACGCGTCACCGACCTCACTCTGCGCAACGGCGGTGTCCGCGCCCATGTGCGTCTTGAGGATGTTCAGGTCCAGCTTCGGATCAGCGGCACATTGAGCAGCACCGGGTGGGCCGACTTCGACTACATCGACATCGTCATGGACCTCAACACGTCCATTTCCGCGGGTCGACCACGTCTCACGGTAGCCCCGGGCTCCGTCGTTACCAACGTCGGCGACATCGACACACGCTTCAGCGGTCTCAGCGGGATCATCATCAACATCGTTGCAAGCGTGATCAACGGACGACTACGGAGCCTGGTGGAAGGCCTTCTTGAGAGTTACATCACCGACTCCTTCAACGACGTCCTCGATGGAGTCCTCGGCGGCCTCGACATCGAGAGCCTCGGGTCGACGTTCAACGTACCGCGCCTCGACGGGTCCGGCTCGATTCCTCTTGGCTTTGGCGTCGCCTTCAACTCGCTGACGACGAACACCTCGCGAATGCGCTTTGGCATCGGGACACGCTTCACCGGTCCGACGACAATCGCGCGACCGACGCGAGGCGTCGCCGTTCCCGGTACAGCCGGCGGATTCATCGACAGCCCAACTGGCACCAACTCGATGACCGTCAGCGTGCACAACGTCATCTTCAACCAGGTCCTGCATCAGCTCTGGCGCGGCGGCTTGCTCGAAGCGAACATCGACGGCGCAACCTTGGGCGGAAGTCTGCCCGCGGGCCTCACGGCGGAAATCTCCGGCGCGCTCCCACCCGTCGTCGTGATGAACGGTGATGGAAGCGTCGACCTCGGCATCGGCGCCCTGACCATTCAACTCGTCTACCCAGGACTCTTCGACGAACCCATCACCATGGTCCTCGGAGCGAACTCAAGCACGAGCGTATCCCTGGTTGGCAACGATCTGCGCTTCGGCGCCATCACCGTCGAAGAGCTCTACTTCTCCACAGACGACGTGTCCCTCGACGCCGGAACCCGCGCAACGCTGAGCCGCTTCTTGACGACGCTCGTTCAGAGCATCGTCGACTCCGCTTTGAACGACGCGCTCCCCGCGATTCCAATCCCCTCCTTCGACCTGCCCGCGTCGCTTACGACCTACGGTATTCCAGCGGGAACGACCCTTGGCCTTCGTAGTCCTAGCCTCACGGGCGAGAACCCTCACTTCGTCCTTCGCGGCACATTCGGGAGCCTCTAATGCGTCGACTCTCTGTTCTTCTGATTCTCCTCGCTGCGTGTGGGGACGACTCCACACCCACCCCCGACGCAGGTTTCTCCGTCGACGCTGGAACCGATACCAGTAGCCTGGATGCCGGGCCGATGGCCGTGCCAGCGACCCTTGAACTTGAGGTCGCCCCCGCGCGCTCCGCCTACTTTACCGACCAGTCGGTGCGTATCGAAGGCACGCTCCGCGATAGCGCGGGTGCCGAAATCCGTGACGTTGGCTTCACCCTCATCACGCCACCAGAAGCGACCCTTGAGAGCGGCCGGACCTTCACCCTCAACAGCGAAGGCTACGTGAACTTCCAGGGCTGCACCGACGTCCCCGGCGCCGACGGCGAAGAAGTCTGTGATTTCGTCCGCATTCTTGTGGACGACGGCACACCGAACCTGGAGGTCACCTCGCCGCTTCCTGGACAAGAGATCGGCGGCGGCACGGAGTCGGCCATCCTCGTCACGGGCAGCGTCGCGGACAGCCGTGACGTCACCGTGCGCGTCAACGGCGACCCTGTGCGGGTCGACGCCATGGGCGCATTCTCGCACGAAGTCCGGGCTCTCTTTGGCGTCAACCACCTTGTCATCATCGCCAGCGACGGCATCTCCACGGAAGCGCGCGTCGAAATGGATGTCCTCTACTCTGACGTGTTCATCGCAGGAACCGGCGGCACGGAGAACGCCGTCGACGACGCCATCACGCTTCGCCTCGGGCAGGGCTTCTTCGACGACCGAACGCCCACGACGGCACTCGAGGCTTCCGACCTAGCCGACGTCCTTCAGCTCGTCCTGGAGAACGCAGACCTCCTCGAACTCCTTCCAAGCCCACTCATCGATTCCGGAACCTTGAACCTGGACGCGAGTGATGTGGAGGTCCGAGACGTCGAGGTTCAGCTCGACGTCGTCGACGACGGCCTCGATCTCTTCGCGCGTATCGGCAGCGTGGACATCTCGACGACTGGCTCTTTCACGGTCGATTCGACGTCCCTCGACCTCAGCGGGGGTCTCGATGCAGAGCTCGCCGTCTATGGTCACGTGACGATTCGAAAGGACTCCCTCGATTCGCCCATCGAGTCCTCCGTGGACGAGCTCACCGTCGCCATCGAGTCCATCACCGGGCGTTTCGCAAGCGAAGAGGCCAACGCGCTCCTCGCCCTGGCGGAAGGGCTGCTGCGTACCCGCATTGAGACGCTTCTCGCCGACAGTGTGGGCGGGACCTTGCTCAACGCTGCCCCGGCTATCCTCGTCGACGGCATCAGCGCCCTCGACACTTCCCTCAGAGACCAGATGTTCGTTCTCGACACGGGCGTCTTTGCGCCGATGACGCTCAACCTCGACGCACGCCTCTCGCGCCTCGATACCGTCTACCTCTCGCACATCGACGCGCCCATGAACTTCCGCGCCTCGACGGACCAAGAGAACATTCATCCGGAGTCACGCGGCGTCGCTGACTTGGGTGACGCGAGCGAAGCCGTTCTCTTCGATGTGCCTGCGGCCCTCGCCGCGCGCGTCGCGGTGCTCAATGGACTGTTGCACTCCCTCTGGTCCAGCGGACTCCTTCAAATCGACGCGACGGAGATCCTTCCTGAGAGCCTCGCCGGCGTCGTTCAAGAGGCCACTCTTCGCGGTCTTATGACGCCGATCATTCGACCCGCGCGCGGAGCCGAGACGGACGACTTCGTCTTCACCATCGGCCAACTGGAACTCGACCTCGACCTCCTCGGAGAGCAAGTCACCTTCGGTGTCACCATCGAAGCTGGCATGACCATCGACATCGTGGACGGCGCGTTGGTGTTTGCCGTTGAAGACGAGCCCGACGTGCGCGTTTGGATCATCGAGTCCACGACGCGCTCCCCCTCCGTGACGCCAGACACACTGCGCTCCCTTGTGCTGACGCAGCTCTGGCCAAGTCTCCGCGACAGCTTGTTGCCGGGTCTCTCCCTTGCGCTGCCCAGCTTCTCCATCGGTGACCTCGGAGGCATCGCTCCGGAGCTAGGCGGTTTCGAACTGGGCATTTCACTCGCTTCGCCCGTCGAACTCCGACGTCATTCCTTGGTGGCAGAGCTCGCGGTTCGCGGCGCGATCTGACCCTCGACGAACGGTTCACGTGCGCTCGCTCGCTCATCTTTCGATCGCGAATACGCATTCGACGGATCGGGCCGGATCACCAAATACAGGGCTGAAACGCGACGATTTCGGGTCTGGGCCCTAAAAATCGGTGCCGAAGACATTCCACAACGACTTTAACCCTTGATTTCCAGATCGGGGAGTGCAGTGTGGCGGCACCAACGCGTCCTCGGGCGCCTAACCGACAGTCGCCTGAGAGCGACTACGGAGATTCAAAATGGCCAAGACAACAGCGATTACGAAACCCCTCAGCAAGTCCGCTCTTCTCGCGGAACTCGCCGAGAACACGGACCTCTCCAAGAAGCAGGTCGCATCCGTCATGGACGAGCTTGCTGCCGTCATTGAGCGTCACATCAAGAAGAGGGGCGCAGGTACCTTCACGCTTCCAGGTCTTCTCAAGATCAAGACGGTCAAGAAGCCAGCTGTGAAGGCCCACGAGCGTCCCGATCCCTTCAACAAGGGTCAGATGATGCAGGTCAAGGCGAAGCCAGCCACGATGAAGGTCAAAGTCCTTCCTCTCAAGAAGCTCAAGGAAATGCCTCTCTAAGGGCATCGTCTTCAGCCGGCCTGAGAACGTGCTCGTTCTCAGAAAGGCGAGAGACACGATCGAAGGCACCTCCGGCTATCTAGCCACGGGGTGCCTTTTTTCGTTCCGTCTTTCGAGGTATGACGCGTTTATGAACCTCCGGCTTTCTGAACGTGCGCTCGGTTTCCAAGAGAGCGCGATTCGTAAACTCGACGCCACGGTCCAACGGCGAAGTAAGACGACTCGTTTTCATCGCCTCAACATTGGACAACCCGATGTGGAGACGCCGGCAGCGCTGCTCCAGGCGATTCGTGATTTTCAGCCGCCGGTCGTTCGATACGGGCCCGCGAGCGGACTCCCCGAATGCCGAGAGGCCGCCGCTGCCTACCATCGCCGCTGGTGTCCTTCGCTGAGCGCCGCCGACGTCGCCGTCACCCACGGCGGGTCCGAGGCCTTGCTCTTCGCCTTCGCCGCGGTCTGCGACGCCGGAGACGAAGTCCTCGCACCCGAACCCTACTACACGAACTACAACGGCTTCGCGAAGATCATCGACGTGAAGGTCAAGCCGATCCCGACGCGCCTCAGCGAAGGGTTTGCGATCCCGTCGGATGCGGAACTCGACAAGCTCGTCAGTCCGCGAACGCGCGCCTTCGTCTTTAGCAACCCGGCGAACCCCACCGGGAAAATCTACGAGCGCGCGGAGGTCGAACGTCTCGCGCGCTGGACGGAACGTCACGGTCTGTGGCTCATCTCCGACGAGGTCTATCGGCGTATCTGGTTCACGGAGCCTCCTCCAAGCGCTCTTGAACTTGAAGGCGATCAGCTCATCGTCATCGACTCCTTGAGCAAGACCTACAGCGCTTGCGGTTCGCGACTGGGCTTCTTGATCAGTCAGAACAAAATGCTGATGGAACGCGTCGAGCGTCTCGGCCAAGCACGTCTGGGTCCGCAACCTCTCGCGCAAGCCATGGCCATCGCCGCCCACGCTTTGCCAGAGTCCTACTACGAAGAGACTCGCCTTCGCTACGCGAGCCGCATCGACGCGCTCCTCGAGGGTCTCGCGAAGATCCCGGACGTCAAAACGCACCGCCCCGACGGTGCGTTCTATCTGATGTGCCAGCTACCTATCAAAGACAGCGAGGCCTTCGCACGCTACCTCGTCGAGACCTTCGAGCACGAAGGTGAGTCCCTCGTCGTCGCACCAGCGCCCGGGTTTTACGCGGATCCACAACACGGCCGTGACGAGATTCGCCTCGCCGCCGTCACCGGGGAAGCCGATCTAAGACGCGGAGCCGAGCTCCTCGGTCTCGCCCTCGACCGCTACTCCGAGCTCTAAGCTGAAACACTGGCGCCACACCCTGAACGAGCTGAGCCGCCCCCGACGGAGTGGCCCGATCAGCGCAGTCGCCTTTGCCCTTCTGTCCACGGAGTGGTTCGCAACTCACTCTACAGACGCGGTGCTCGCCCTTGGGCTCTTCGTTGTGGCGTTTGTCCTCATCATACCGACGCTCTACCGCGAGACATCGCGTGGCGGCATGTGGTTGCCCTTCTATCTCGTCGTCTGTTCGATTCTCGTCGCAAGCGTTTGCTTCGTGGTTCCCGTCGCGCTGAGCTACGAGTCCTACGTGGCTCATCCGCCCGCGGCGGTGGCGATAGGAGTCCTCGTCGCCATCGCGGGTTGGGTCCTCGGTCGAGACATCGACCTCAGCGACGGCCTCGCCGCGGAAACGACGCGCGCGGAGGTGCTCAAGGTGCAAGCCGAAGACGCGCGCCTCGTCGCGCTCCGTCAGCAACTTGATCCCCACTTCCTCTTCAACACGCTCGGCGCCATCGCCGAGTGGTGTCGCGAAGATCCACTCGTCGCGGAGCGCGCGCTCCTTGAGCTTTCGTCCATGCTGCGAACGCTCTTCGACGGGGTTCGCGAAGCTTGGTGGCCATTGGAACGGGAGCTGGCGTTGCTACGCGCGCTCCAGCACCTCTACACGGTACGCGACGAAGATCGCTACGCCTCCGCCTTTGAGACCGAGGACAAGCTCACGCTTTCGGTCCCGCCGCTCATTTTTCTTCCAATCTTCGAGAACGCCCTAACGCACGGCTCGGGCGAGACCGCCATGCGCTTCTCGCTTCGCCGCGTCGATGACGTCGTGGAGATGAGCCTCTGGAACGCCGGGCCGTACGCCGGTCCGCGAGACGGAGGCACGGGCATCGGCACGACGCAACGCCGCCTGGAGCTCGCCTACGGAACTGCCGCGTCCCTCGAAGTGAGCTCCGAAGTGCGTGAGAACATCGGGGGTACCCACGCTCTCATGCGCATTCCGATGACGGTCACGTTAGACTCCTCGTCGTGAGCCTCCGCATCCTCATCGCCGACGACGAAAAAATGGCGCGGGCGCGCCTCAGGCGGATTCTCACCGGCCTTGGCGCCGAGGTCGTCGCCGAGTGCAAGAACGGCGCGGAAGCGCTCGACGGGCTGAGCGCCGAGGATGTCGACGTCGCCTTCCTCGACATCAATATGCCCGGCCTCGACGGCCTGAGCGCTGGCGCCATCGCGCAGAGACGAGGCGTCCCGGTAGTCTTTGTCACGGCTCACCCGCAGCACGCCGTCGAGGCCTTCTCGCAGAACGCAGTCCACTACCTTCTCAAGCCGGTAGATGCCGCCGGAGTGAGCGAGGCCCTCAACCGACTCGTCACCACGCCGCCGCGAGAGGCCGCCCAGTCCGATCCCCTTGGCGATAGCCGTCTGCCGCTGACGCGCGGACGAGATGTCTTCCTGGTGGACGTAGAACGCATCTCTCACGCGTCCTACGACGGCGAACTCGTCACCGTCCACGCCGGCGACGAATCGTGGATCGTCGACGGTTCGCTCCAGGACCTGGAGAGTCGCATCGCCCGGCCTGACTTCATGCGCGTGCATCGCCGCGTGCTGCTGAATATGGCGCGCGTGACCCGGCTGCGGAGCCTGGAGAGCGGCGGATTTCGGGCCCAAGTCGATGAGCACGAGGTAGACGTTTCACGCCAGGCAGCCCGCGTGCTTCGAAAGCGACTCAGGCTTTAGTCCGTCGCTCGCCACGGACTAAAGCGGGCTCTCTCTGGCCCGTTTCGTGAAGGACGCCCGATAAGGTACCCTCCTCACATGAACAAGAACGCGGCAGTCCTCGCACTCTGTCTCTTCAGCGCGGCCCTCGGCTTCGGCGCAGGCGGCGCATCGGCCAGCGTCGACGACGAAGTGTCCCTCCCTTCGCCCACGGCGCCCGCCCAAACCGAAGTGAGCGACGCGCTCCCGCTTGATGCCACGTGCGGTGACTACAGCTGCGACGCTCCGGAGGACTGCCACTCATGCGCTCAGGACTGTGGCGACTGTTGTGGCAACGGGCAGTGCGAGCCGCCTGAAGACCACGACAGCTGCCCACAGGACTGCTAGCCCGTCACCGCTGCGCGGCTCAGTTTAGCGCCGCCGCCATGCGCGTGCCTTGGTCGATGGCGCGCTTCGCGTCGAGTTCACTCGCAACATCCGCGCCGCCGATGAGGTCGTACTCGGTGCCCTGACTGCCAAGGCCTTCGCCGAGCTCACGGAGAGGCACCTGTCCAGCGCAGATGATGACGTTGTCGACCTCAAGAATGCGGGACACACCCGCGACGGTGATGTGTAGCCCTCGGTCATCGACCTTCTCGTAGGCGCACTGGTCGAGCATCTCAACATCGAGGTTCTTGAGCGCCGCACGGTGGATCCACCCGGTTGTCTTCCCGAGACCGGCGCCGAGCTTTCCTTTCGAACGCTGACAAAGCGTGATGGCGCGACGTGGCGCGTGATGCTCGACCTTCGGAAGAAGCCCACCTGGCGTGGAGTGCGAAGTGTCTACGCCCCACTCCTTCATGAAAGCTTCCGTGTCGAGGCTCGTGCTGGGCTCAGGCGCCGCCAAAAATTCCGCGACGTCGAAGCCGATTCCGCCAGCGCCAATGATCGCCACGCTGTCGCCGACAGGCTTGCCTCCCCGGAGCACATCGACGTAGGAGAGCACCTTGTCGTGCTCGATGCCGGGCATGCTGAGTTCACGCGGAACCACTCCGGTGGCCAGGATCACTCGGTCGAATCCAGTCAGCTCGTCGGCCTCGACGCGGGCTCCAAGACGCACATCTACCTTCGCGAGCTCAAGACGTCGACGGAAGTAACGGATGGTCTCGTGGAACTCTTCTTTGCCAGGGATCGTCTTGGCCATGTTGAACTGACCACCGATCTCCTCCGCCTGCTCAAAGAGCGTCACCGTGTGCCCGCGCTCTGCCGCCGTGCAGGCGTAAGCGAGACCCGCGGGTCCGGCGCCGACGACGGCGACGTTGCGGCGTCTGCGAACGGGGTAGATGCGCAGCTCCGTCTCGTGGCACGCGCGTGGGTTCACAAGGCACGAACAGCGTTTGTTACGGAAGATGTGATCCAAGCACGCCTGGTTGCAGCCGATGCATGTGTTGATCTCGTCCACACGTCCTTCTTCAGCTTTGTTGACCCACTCCGGGTCCGCCAAAAAGGGCCGCGCCATGCTCACCATGTCCGCGCATCCATCGGCGAGAACTTGCTCGGCGACGTCCGGCATGTTGATGCGATTTGAAGTGACGAGGGGAATGCCGACCTCGCCCATGAGCTTCTTGGTCACCCACGCGAAACCAGCACGAGGCACCATCGTCGCGATGGTGGGCACGCGCGCTTCGTGCCAGCCGATGCCCGTGTTGAGAATGCTCGCGCCGGCGCGCTCGACCTCTTTGCCAAGGTGGACCACCTCGTCCCAGGTGCTGCCGTCTTCGACGAGGTCGATCATGGAGAGCCGATAGATGATGATGAAGTCGTCGCCCACGGCCTCGCGGCATGCACGCACGACTTCGAGGGGAAAGCGAATGCGGTTTTCGAAGCTTCCGCCCCACTCGTCGGTGCGCTTGTTCGTCTTCTTCACGATGAACTGGTTGAGGAGGTAGCCCTCGCTGCCCATGATCTCCACGCCGTCGTAGCCGGCGTCACGAGCGAGGCGCGTCGCGCGCGCGAAGTCTTTGATGGTGCTTCGGACGCCGCGCTTGGAGAGCGCGAAAGGAGTGAAAGGGTTGATAGGAGCCTTGATGCGACTCGGGGCTACCTGGAAAGGCGAATACGCGTAGCGTCCGGTGTGCAAGACCTGCATCGCGATGCGACCCCCCTCGGCGTGAACGGCGTCGGTGACGACACGGTGCTTGTACGCTTCGAGGCGGTTGTTCATCGTCGCCGCAAAGGGCTTCGTCCAGCCTGCAATGTTCGGCGATACGCCACCCGTGACGATAAGACCTGCGCCGCCGGCTGCCCGCTCGGCGAAGTACGCGGCGAGCTTGTCCAAGGGCCCGAGACCTTCTTCGAGGCCCACATGCATCGAGCCCATGAGCACGCGGTTTGGAAGCACCACGTGGCCGAGGTCGAGTGGTTTGAAGAGGTTGGGGTAGGCGCTGTGGGGCGTGCTGGTGGACATGTCGGGGCTACCCTAGCTCGAATCCGCGTTCGTTCGAGCCGTTGCCACGACAACCATCCGCCCATCCGTCGTCCGTCCGTTGGCAGAAGGCCCCGAGAGCGCGACACAACGTGAGCATGAGCCACGCGCTAAGTATCCTTCGCACCCGCCCAGGCTTTCGTCGCCTCTGGGCCGCCAACCTCGTCTCTCAGCTCGGCGATTGGGTAGGCTGGGTCGCCGTTGCCGTGTACTCGATTCACGATGGCGAGGGACTGCTTCCATTGGCGGCGCTCTTCCTCGCGCACCACCTCCCCGTTGCCCTCGTCTCGCCTTGGGCAGGTTCGTTTGTGGATCGGCACGACCGCAAGCGCGTGCTCATCATCGCGGCCCTCGCGATGGCCGCGATGACGGCGCTCATGGCCGTCTGCATGCTGCTCCAGTTCAGCGCGGCGCTCCCACTCATTCTCGCGTTTCGCTCCGCGGCGAACGCCTTCTTCACCACCGCGGAGCGCGCCGCGCTTCCACGATTGGTAGAGCGAGACGAGCTTCTCGTCGCCGGGGCCCTTGAATCCGGAACGTGGAGCTTCGTCTTCTGCGTCGGCATGGCCCTCGGCGGCTTTCTCAGCTCCCTCGGTACGACGCTCGCCCTTGGCCTCGACGCGCTGAGCTTTCTACTGAGCGCGTCGCTGCTTTTTCGACTGCCGTCCATGACTCCCTTGGTCGACTCTGCGCGGGACGCTGAACGCAAGACAGGAATTCGCGCGGCCTGGGCTCATGTCTCGGCGCAGCCAGCGCTCCTCACGGCCACTCTGGCGAAGGCGCCGCACGCTATCGCCGGGGGAGCGAGCTGGCTGGCTCTTCATGGCCTCGTCGCGCTGCACTTCGACGGCGCGGCGGTGGCGCTCACGCTTGGCTTCGCTCACACGCTCCGCGGTCTCGGCACGGGCCTCGGTCCCCTCAGCGCCGTCTGGCTGGTTCGGCGCGGAGCGAAACGCAGGCGCGTGTGGGTCGGCTTTCACGCTCTGGCGCTTGTGTCGATGGCGCTCTTCTTTTCGGTGCCTGCAGGCTACGTCCTCATCGCCCTCGGCGTGCTCTGGGGTGCCGGGTCTGGCACCAACTGGCTCTTCTCTTCCGAAGGCATGCAGCGCTTGGCCGACGACGAGTTTCAGGGCCGCGTCGCCGCGCTGGACGGAACCGTCTACATCAGCGCGCAGGCGCTCGCTGTACTCGCCAGTGCCGCGCTCATCGACTCCGGCGCGCCGCTGAGCATCACGGTGTTCTTCGTGGCGGTCGGAGGAGCACTAAGTCTCGCCGTCTTTCGTCCGAGGCCGGCGCCGCTCGCCCAGGCCGGCGCGCCGCTCGTTCTCTGATAGCGACCACTCAGCCAAGCATCGCCTGCAATCGGCAATAGGCGCCGCACGCTGAGGACATGCAGAACATCTCCACGCACAAGTCCTCCCCCAGGCGCCTGCCCCCTCGAGAGACCCCTGAAACGGTCCCCGCATCACCCGAATCCCCCAGGCCCCGCCCTTGGCTTGGCTGGATACTCTCGGCGGCCGCGGTCTTGCTTTCGGTCGTGAGCGCGGAGTGCTTCTTCTTGCCCGGCGCTCTCGTCGTCCGCGACCTCGGTGATCCCGCCCTCGGCGGCCCGGGCATCTCCCAGCGCGCCCATGAACTTCACCAGAGCCTCAGCGAGCGAATGGGCCCCTGGGCGCGCGAGCGAATCGCCTCCGGAGATGCCACACGAATCCCGCTCCACGACGTACCGCAAAACGAATGGCCCATTTTCAGCGCGGTCTTCTACCTAAACTCTACCGAGGCCTTTGCGAACGCCGGCCATGACATCGCCTACGCCCATGACGCCATCGAGGCGTCCCGAGATCTCCTCATGGATGAAGGTCACCACACCTGGGTTCGAAACCACTGGGGCGATGACTACCTTCACGACAACAATGTGTTCTTCCGCTCGCTGCTCATCGCCGGGCTCACTAGCTACTGCGCACTGCGGGAGAGCCCTGCCGACCTCGCCTTCCTGCGCGACCAAGTGGAGACCTTGAGCGCCGACCTCGATGCATCCGCCCACGGCGTTCTCGAAGACTATCCACAGGAGACCTACCCCATCGATGTGCTCGCCGCCGTTGCCTACATCCATCGCGCAGACGCCGTCCTTGGCACCGACCACAGCGCCTTCGTCGCCCGTGCGCGGCGTGCCTTCGTCGCGCCCTACGACGACGCGCTGGGACTCGTTCGCTTTCGTGTCGACCTCAACATTGATGGGGACCGCCAAGCCATGCCCAGCAATGTTCAACCAGGGCGAGGAATCGGAAACTCGTGGGTTGGCATCTATGCGCCGGAGCTCTGGCCCGCCGATGCCGCGCGATGGCACGAAGTGCACACAGACGAGTTCTGGCAGGAGCGCGGGTGGGCGACGGGCTTTCGCGAGTACCGACGCGACGGCAACGAAGGCGAATGGACCTTTGAGGTAGACGCGGGCCCCGTGCTCGATGGCTTTGGAACGTCCGCCAGCGCCTTTGGAATTGGCGCGGCGCGGCGCAACGGCCGCTTCGACCAGGCGTTCACGCTCAGTACACAGATGGTCGCGACGAGCTTTCCGTGGAGCGATGGTTCGCTCCTCTTGCCCCAAGAGTTCTCACATCCGGCGGCGCCCATGCTCGGCGAAGCGGCAATCCTCTACTTTCTCACCATCGAGCCCGCCGATGGCTTCGAGACGGTGAGCGGAGGCGAGATTACCTTCCTCGTCTACGCTTGCCTCGCCTTCTACTTCGGCGTGTTCTTCTTCGTGCTTCTTTTCTCCGTGAGCACCATCCGGCGGCTCCGCCAAGCGCGCGATGAAAGCCTGACGTGGAAAGCCGGAGTGGCCCTCCTCGTCGTCCTTGTCATAGGCATGGTGGACCCCTTCCTCGGCATGTTCTCGCTCTTTGCGCTACTCCTCGTGGCTCGGCGCAAACTGCGCCCCGCAGGGGACCAGGCGGCGCAAATCGAAGATTGAATCTGGGTGCTGGAGCGAACCGCCTCCGGGGTGCGCCTTCCTCGGCATGTGATAAGCGAAGCGCGATGAAGATGAACCGGCCGAAAATGTTCGTGCTCTTCTTCCTCATCGCCCACGGCGGTGGGCTGACGCTGGCGCTTCTTTTCCCGGATGCCTGGCATGATCCCTCGGGTCTTCAGAAAGCCGTCGGTGTGCTCCACCTCCTGCCGGTGCTGTTGGCGACCTTGGTCGTCCAGGGCCCGATTCTCAAACAGCCGGTGATGGAGCCGCTGGGCCTCAAGCTTCGTCCAAGCCGCTATTGGCTCGTCGCTTGGCTCAGTCCCATCATCGTCCTGGCCGTCGGCCTGGCGGTCTGCGCGGCGCTTGGCCATGAGCTCGTCCTCGACGCCGCCAGCTATGTCGCGCGAAAACGCGCGAGCCTCGAGCCGGAGATGCTCGCGGGCTTTGACGAGATGGTCGAGCAGAGCCCACCTGGCTCCCCCCTCTACTTCATCGGACCCGGCCTCCTCGCCGGCATCACGATGAATCTTCTTCTGGGTCTCGCGACAGAGATCGGCTGGCGCGGCTTTCTTTTTCGGGAGATCCAAGGCGGCTTCTGGCGACGCTCGCTGCTCATCGGTTTCGCGGAAGCTGCCTACTTCGCGCCGATCCTCGCATTGGGCTACTTCTTCGACGCCCCAGCCGACGGCCTCATCGCGATGAGCGTCTTTTGTCTCGCCGTCTCGCCTTTCCTCGTCTACCTACGAGCGCGCTCGCGCTCCGTGCTTCCCCCAGCCGTGTTCCGCGGAACGCTCCTCGCTCTCACCGCCGTGGCCGCAGATCTGACCACGGCGCCTGCCGCCGTTCGACCTTTCTTTGGCGCCGCGGGCACCGCGGGTCTGTTGGTTCTTCTTCTCGGCGCCATCGTTCACGACCGCTCTTGTAAAGAACGGCTTATTTTCCCTGCGAAGTAGGGTGCTCTGCACCCGTGGAGCGGAACTTTCCGTTCTCCCTAGCGAATGATATCCTGCGGACACGTGAACAACGCCCTCCGATTGGTCCTTGCCTGTGCGTTCAGCGTGGCATTCAGCTTCTCCAACGCCGCTCACGCGCAGACCGTGGAAGACGCGCGCCGCCACTACCTCGAAGCCGAGTTCGAAGAGGCGATTGCCGACTTTGAGGCGGTGCTTTCCCGGCCAAGCCTAGACGCAGCCGCTGCAGTCGAATGCCACACCCATCTGATGACGCTGCGCATGCTTCTGGGCAACGCAGAGGCCGCGCGGGTTCACGCCGCGTACGCCCTCGCGCTCGACCCCGCCGCAAGCGCCCCGGCGGGTGCTCCCCCCGAAGCGACGCAGCTCCTCACCGATGTGCGTGGACAGCTCGGCGGACCGGCCCGACTAAGCATCGACACCGAGAGCGCGCCCGAGCAGGGAGCGCCTACGACGATCCGCGCCTCCCTCGAACCGGCACCCGATGGTCTGTTCACCTCCTTGCGTCTTCGTTGCGCCAGCGGCGACGTGACCGGCGATGAATCCGGAGCTCCTCCCAACGTCGCTTTGACGCTTTCGCCGGACGAAGAGATCTTCTGCCGCGCGAGCGCATCCAATGACGCAGGCGCTGTGCTTCTTCGCGTCCGGCAGACGTTTACCCTCGACGAGGAAGAACAAGACGCCGCCGGCGGCACGAGCCCTTGGGTTTGGGTCGGGGTCGGCGCCGGCGTCCTCGCCGTCGCTGCAGCCGTCGTCGCGGTTGTGCTCCTCGTGCCAAACGACCAAGCCACCTTGGGCCCTCCTACCATCGAGACGCTCTGATGCGGCGAACGAAAGTACATGAGCGCTGAGCCCAAACCAGAGGTGCTTGTTGACCGAGTGGGCCGCTACCGGCTTCTCGGCGAGATCGCTCGCGGCGGAATGGCCACCGTGCATTTTGCGCGGCTCGCGGCCGCGCATGGCTTTGAGAAGTGGGTCGCCGTCAAGCTCATGCATGAGCACATGTCGCAAGACGAGACCTTCGTCCGTATGTTCCACGATGAAGCGCGCATCGTCTCGCAGCTCAACCACCCCAACATCTGCCAGGTCATGGACTTCGGCGACGACGACGGGCGCCTGTATCTGGTCATGGAGTATCTCCACGGCGAGACGCTCTCGAGCGTCGTTCGAGCTGCTTGGCGTGGCGGAAAACGGCTGCCGCTGTGGTTTTGCGCGCGCATCATCGCCGATGCCGCTCGTGGACTTCACGCCGCTCACGAGCTCAAGGACCGTAGCGGGAAACACGTAGGCCTAGTTCACCGGGACGTCTCTCCTCAGAACGTGATGGTGCTCTACGACGGCGTCGGAAAGCTCATGGACTTTGGTGTCGTACGCGCGGAAGGACGGCTCACGGAGACCGCCGCCGGGACGCTCAAGGGCAAGTTCTCATACATGGCCCCAGAGGAGCTGCGCGGCGCCGAGAGTGACAAACGAGCAGACATCTGGGCCCTCGGAGTGATGCTCTGGGAGATCACGTGTGGACAGCGACTCTTTCGCGCAAAGGGCGAAGGCCAGACCGCCGTGTTGGTGTTGCAAAGCGATATCCCCGATCCGCGATCGCTCATCGAAGGTTTCCCCGACAGCCTGGCGGACATCATCATGGGATGTCTGGAACGAGACCAGGACGAACGCATCGCCACGGCGCGGGAGGTTGCCGTCGGTCTTGAACGTTTCCTCCTCGAAGCCGGCACCCTCGCGGCACCCGAAGATGTCAGTGAAGTCCTTGAGGAACAATTCCCAGGCCGCGCCGCAGAACGTCGCGCTGAGCTTCAGCAGCGCCAGGCTAGAAGTGAACCTCCACCGCAAGCCGAGGAGCACTCTTCCACAACGATGAGCCGTGTTCGCGAGGTGTCCTCGGCGGCGCCCGCGAAGCCCGATCGACGCGGTGTGTTGCTCTTCTTCCTCGTCGTCCTCGCGGCGGGATTGGTCAGCGCGGGCGTGGTCATCATGAGCACCCCGGACGAACCCGTGAGCAGTCCACTCGCGCAGGCAGCGGCCCCCGTGGAGACTGAGTTTCCTACGGCCACGCCCATTCCCGCAGCGATGACTGAAGCGCCTACCATCGGAGATCTCGTCGTAGAACCTCTGCCAGGAGAGACCGCGGAGATGAACGCGCCGGCCGCGATGGACAGCGCGAGAATGAGACCCGTTCGGCATGGGATGCGTCGTACGCCAATCATGAACGCGGTGGTGGAAGCTCCCATGGTGGAAGCGCCCATGATGGCGACGCCCATGGAGGCCGCCCCGGAAGGCAACGGTCGACTCAACCTGCTCTCGATCCCCTCGGCACAGGTCACGCTGGGCGGCCGCGCCATCGGTCGCACGCCGCTGATTCGCTACGAGCTACCTTCCGGGCGGCACCGCCTCACACTGACCGCCGCCGACGGCAGCACAAAGACCGTCAGCGTGACCATCCGTGCTGACGAGACCACGCGGCAGTCCGTGTCGCTAAACAACTAGAGCCCATCTCAGCTCCGCCGAAGCGTTGCGTTCGGCTACTTGCGGAACTTCTTCCACTGGTTGAGATCCGCTTCTTGGAACGCACCGTAGCGGCCCTGAAGTCGCACGACCTCGCCATAGGCGGCCGGCATCTGGGGAGCCAAGTTGAGCAGAACGTGACCGGTGGCTTCGGCGTCACCGGCGGCGCGGTGGGCTTGCTCGAGGGGCACGTTGAAGTGCGCCGCGACGTCGCCAAGCTTCCGGCTCTTTTGATCTTTGAGAATCTCACGCGCCCACACGAGGGGGTCGAGCCACACGACGTCTTTGCGCATCGCCGGCGGGACGGCGCCGGCGCTCAACGCGCCTCGCACGCGCTGGATCTCAGCGTGGAGAAAGCCGCGGTCAAACTGCGCGTTGTAGGCGACGGGAAGGCGACCCTGAAGGAGTTCAACGACCTTCGGCAGCACCTCTTCGAAGCGCGGCGCGCCGGCGAGCTCTTCGTCGCTAATGCCGTGAATGGCGCGGGACTCCTCGGGGACAGGAATGCCTGGATTGACGAGCAGGCCTTCGCGAAAAAGAACGCGACCTCGCTCGAAGGCGACGATGCCAATCTCCAGAATACGGTCCACGGACGAGTCGACGCCGGTGGTCTCGAAGTCGATGACGGCGAAGGGAAGCGACGACCAGCTCTGGCTCGCCTCGAACTCCTCACAGAGGCCAGGAACGTTGCGAATCGCTGCGGCGATCAGATCGGCGATACCGGGGTAGTGGCGGCCCGTTGGAAAACAGGTTGGATGAGCGTCGCTTCGCACCCGGAGTCTCTACCACCCTCGCGCCCACATTGCACTCGACGTCGGCCTGGGCCTGGTAAGGTGCGGCGTGTACCGAACACGCTACGCACCCTCCCCCACCGGGGAAATGCACCTAGGCCACGCCCGAACGGCGCTCATCGCGTGGCTCAGGGCCCGTGAACAACACGGCAAAGTGCTTATGCGCATCGAAGATCTCGATCCGCCCCGGGTAAAAGCCGGCAGCGAAGCGAGCATCTTGCGGGACCACGAATGGCTAGGCCTTACTTGGGACGAAGGCCCCGTGCGTCAGTCCGAGCGCAGCGTCCTCTACGAAGAAGCGATCGCCTCCATCGACGAACGTTTTCCATGCACCTGCTCGCGCCGAGACATTCGCGCCGCCAGCGCTCCTCACGCCGGCGAAGGCGGCAAGCGCTACCCCGGCACTTGCTACGACGGCCCCAAAGACAATGGCCGCACGCCGGCGATTCGATTTCGTATGCAAGAGGCCGAAGGCTTCCATGACGGGTTCGCCGGCGCGGTGCCGCCGGGGCTTGGTCTCGACGACTTCGTTCTTCGCCGCGCCGACGGCCTCTTCGCCTATCAGCTCGCCGTTGTCGTCGACGACGCCGAAGCCGGGATCACCGAAGTCATTCGCGCCGACGACCTCCTCGACTCCACGCCGAAACAGATCGCGATCTACCGGACCCTTGGACACGAGCCGCCGGATTGGATGCACTTGCCCCTCGTCCGCGCCGAAGACGGCGAACGCCTCTCCAAACGCCACGCGGCGCCATCCATCTCCGCGTACCGTGAAGCAGGCTGGTCGAAGGAACGCATTCTTGGATCGCTGGCAGGTTCCCTCGGTATTGGCGAAGGTGCGCCGGCCTCGCTGGATGAGCTGCTGAGCGCGTTCTGCATGGACACGCTTCGACAGAGTAACGCGCTCAATGAGCTGCCTGCACCGGAAGGCGCCTACTCCGGCGAGAACGTTAGGGGAACAAGGTAGGACGTCCATCCTTCGAATGGGTATCCCTCCACGTGGTGGTTGATAAGGGCGTTCCGGATGCAGGTCGCAAGTCTCGGATTGAATCTCTGTACCAAGGGAGCGCCGACAACGTTCCCATCTCCGTCAAGTCTCATCGTGACAGTTCCACTCACAAATCGTGTGTACGGGCACCCGCGTACCGCTTCTACAACGGAGTCACCGATAATTTGGCGATGTTGGTCACTACGGGCAGCTGCTTCGTAGTCATGAGGTGCCCGCGCAACAATGAGGGAGCGCTCTTCCAGTCTTCCTTCGCGCGCGTGCTCAAGCACGTGATGCTCGTCCCTCCAAACAAAGCGTCCGTCGCCGAAGTGAGCGAACTCGACCCAGTCTCCTGCCGGCAAGCGGACCCAAAGGGTGCGCGCCTCCCAGCGCGACTCCAGTCGATAGGTGTCGTCAGCGGAGCGCGAATAGCGAGGAGGAAACTCGAGCGCCAGGTTCATCGGCGCGTACACGACCGTCACGTATCGGCCGTCGTAGACGAACTGCTGTCGCATGAACGCCCAGCGCCCAGGAACGCAGCGCGCCATCCAGACTCCGACGGCCTCCGGCATGATCGCGTTCTCAACCGGAGTCACTTGGTGCACCTCATACGTCGAAGGCTCCGGGCATGGGATGGCGATTTCCTCCATCTGGATCACGCGCAGCCCTTCGTTCTCTCGCTCGGCGCCTGCCGGACTCGCTGGTTCGGGGCTTCTTGGTGTTGCGGGAAGAGTCGCGCAGCTCATCAACAGGAGCGCTCCGATCACCGCAACGTGCATGCCTCCAGACTAGCTCACCATGAGGCAAATCGGCATAACGCTCGAAATAGCGCGATAGACTATGATGCTGCCATGCACAGGGTCCCTTCTGCACTGCTCCTCGTCTTCGCCCTCGCTTGTGGTGACGACGATGCGCGCGTCGATGGTGGTGTCGATGCGAGCCCGCGGCAGGACAGCGCCACGGATGCGCCATTCGATGCCGGCAACGACGCGTCGGCTGACGGGGGGGCCGACGCGGGCGCAGACGCACCCATCGACGCCGGTGTCGACGCACCGCCGATGCTCGACTGCGACGAGTCTACGCGCACGCGCCTTCGTGTGATCTCCTTCAACAGCGGGACGACGCCTATTATGGGCGATGACGCGCACCCCGACGGCTACACCGAAGCGATGGCCGACATCTCCGACGAACACTACGGGGACGGACTAGCGTGGCTCCCCGCCGTTGACGCAACGCGCCTCTGGCTCGCCGAAATCGCGCCGGACATCATCGTTTTTCAGGAGATGTTCTACAGCGAAGAGTGCGCATCTATCCCCGAAGCTGCGCACGCTGGGTTCGTCTGTGAGCGCTGGAGCCCCGGCGACGAGAGCGTCATCCAAGACGTCCTCGGGGCTGGGTTCCAAGTGGCGTGCCAGCTCGACAAGACCGACAAGTGCGCCGCCGTGCGCACGTCCGTCGGATCTTTTCGCGGCTGCGAGTCTTCTTTGTGCCTCGACGGACTCGACGGCGCCCGCGTTCCGGACTGTGGCGGCGGCTCGCGCGTCGGCCGCGGCATCATCGATTTGAGCGACGGCGGGACCGTCACGCTGGCGACGATGCATGGGACCTCGGGGCTCAGCGCCGAAGACCAGAGCTGTCGCACGCAGCAGGTCGAACAGCTCTTCGTCGACCTCGGCGACGGCAGCGGGGAGCCCGCCGCCAACGGAACACGCAACCTCGTCTTGGGGGACCTCAACCTTGACCCCCACCGCTCATTGCCCTTCGACTCCAGCGCCCAGCACCTCGCGGAGTTCGTCGGCGAGGACCTGCCCTTCTCTTACATCACAGAGACCGGCGAAGACGCTCCCGGCAGCTACGGCGGCGCCTTCGACATCGACCACGTGATGAGCGGCGCCTTCATTGGGCGCTGCTTTCATCCGGGCCTAAGCGAGGGACACGAGGCCCGCGTGTATGAGCCCTCGTACTTCGATCACCTCCCCGTCGTGTGTGACGTCGAGGCCTGTGAATAGCGCGCTCGGCTAAGCGTCCGAGTCCGTCACTTCGGGTTCAGGGACCTCCGCGTTTGCGAACTCGCTCGCAAAAGCGTGCCCATTTTCGGTCCACGCGACGGGCGTCGCTGACACGACCATCGCACGCATGATGGCGCCGTAGAGATGCGGAAAAAGCGCGCCACCCCGCGACTCTTCGAAGCGAAGCGCGTCGCCGAGGGACTCGACGCTCAGCGCCACGAGGACAACGTTCTCATCGGCAAAGTACTTCGCCGCGGTCCCGGCAACTTGGTGCGCGGAAGACAGGTGAACAAAACCATCACGCTCGTCGTCCGGGCTCCCGGCAAATCGTCCAAAGCGCTCAAGCAGCTCCGCCTCCGGCTCGCGAAGCAGCTTGTAGACCATGTCGCCCGTTTCCGTTGTCTCTTCGCTCATCTAAGCCTCCGGCCGCATCATCCACCAAAGCGGCGCTCCCTTGCAACGAGCGCTCGCACGAGAGTGGGCGCGGCGCGTCCGACTTTGTGTCACCCTTGTCGCCGTGGCGAGCGAGCACGACCCCGAAGCCTATCTCGATGAGCTGCGCGCCGAGTTTCCTCGCCTGCGCATCATCGACAAAGACGGCGACGCCTTCTCCCTCGCCATCGACCGCTTTTTGCGCGTCATCACCTTCGGCGGCCAATCGCGTTATTGCGCGGGTTACGTCACCACCATCGGTCAGACCATCTACTTGCCCGAGGGCTGGTCACGGCGATGCGCCACGGAGCGCTACATCACGTTGCGCCATGAAGCGGTCCACCTTCGACAGTTTCGCCGACTCAGCCTCGTCGGCATGTCGTTGCTCTACATCCTGCCGATTCTACCGCTGGGCCTCGCCTACGGCCGCGCCCGCCTCGAGTGGGAAGCCTACGAGGAGACGCTTCGCGCCACGGCGGAGGTGCGCGGAATCGAGCGTGCTCGAGACCCCGCCCTGCGTGCCCGCATCGTGACGCAGTTCGTCGGCCCCGCCTACGGGTGGATGTGGCCGTTTCGCTCCGCCATCGAATCATGGATCGACGGCTCCTTGGCGCGTATCTCCGAAGAGCTCGCATCCGAGTCGATGGACGGCTAAACACCCATGGGCTTGGGCTAGCGGGCGAAGCGAAAACGACTCCGCCAACGAGCACGACGAAGGAGAGTATTGATCAGGGTCTGCATGGACCGACGACACTGCACGTTGTAGGCCAACACCGACATTGTGGTTTTTGTCGGTGTTTTCGACATATCCGCGCAAACTCGTGTTGCCGATTGGACGCACTGGCCATAGGTCCGTGGACAAATCGCCTCACTGGAGCGGCCCGAATGGAATGACCCGAACTCGGGCAGTGTATTGACGCCAAATGCGGCTCACCTTCCGTCGCTCCAGACTTTGAACCTGTTAGGCTCCGCATCTGTGCCCACCCTCGACATACCCCTATTTGGCAACATTGCCCTCTGCCTTGTCATGGTGTCTGCGGCGTACACGCTGGCGATGGCGCTCGGGGCTGGCAAAGGGCGCCTGAACCTCCTCGCAGCGGCGCGCTCCGGAGCCTTCGCGACGTGCACCTTCATCGCCCTCGCCATCTCGCTTCTTGCGTACGCGTTCCAGAGCCACGACTTCCGCATCATCTACGTCGCTCGCTACAGCGACCGCTCGATGCCTTGGTACTACCTCTTCACGTCTCTGTGGGGCGGACAAGACGGCTCGCTCCTCTGGTGGCTCTTCTTGCTCTCCGGTTACACCGCAGCATGCGTGCGCTGGCTCCGGGGCAAGTACGTCGAACTGCAACCTTGGATCATCGCGACGCTGATGGGCATCATGCTCTTCTTCAGCATCGTCATGCTCTTCGCGGCGAACCCGTTCCAGACGTACATCGCCACGACGCCGCCGGATGGCGAAGGCCTCAACCCGCTCCTTCAGAACTACTGGATGGTCATCCATCCGCCGAGCCTCTACATGGGCTTCGTCGGCTGGTCGGTTCCCTTCGCCTTCGTCATCGCCGCCCTCGTCACGGGCCGACTCGACGAAGAGTGGATCAAGGGCGCGCGCCTCTGGGCGATGATCGCTTGGACCTTCCTGAGCGTCGGCCTCTTGCTGGGCTGTCTCTGGTCCTACGAAGAGCTCGGCTGGGGCGGCTACTGGGCGTGGGACCCCGTCGAGAACGCGAGCTTCATGCCGTGGCTCGTGGGCACCGCCTACCTGCACTCGGCCATCGTTCAAGAGCGCTACGGCATGCTCAAGGTGTGGAACGTCTTCTTGATGTGTTTCACCTTCTTCATGACGATTTTCGGCACGTTCCTGACGCGTTCCGGCCTCATCGCCAGCGTTCATAGTTTCGCGCGCTCGGACATCGGCGTCTACTTCGTCCACTTCATGTTCCTCATCGCCTTCGTGTGCATCGCCCTGGTGGCGTGGCGCTTTGGGCGCCTGAAAGCCAAGCACCGAATCGAAGCGCTCCTAAGCCGCGAGTTCATGTTCTTGCTGAACAACTGGGTGCTGCTCGGCATGATGTTCTTCGTCCTCGTCACCACGACCTGGCCGCTCATCAGCGACTGGATTCGTGGCCAAGAGGTCACCGTCGGCCCCGGCTTCTACAACGAGTGGATGGTCCCGCTGGGTCTTATCCTGCTCTTCTTGATGGGCGTCGGACCGCTGGTCAGCTGGCGCAAAGCCACAGGCAAAAACCTACGGCGCGCGATGATGATGCCGATGGCCCTCGGCGCCGTCGTCTTCGTGATTCATCTCCTCGCTGGCAACTCCATGGGTTACCCGCCGTTCCGCGACGCCTACGAGATCTACCAGACCGCCACCGGCGGCATCCTTAGCTACTTCCACGTCGTCGCACCCATCACGGCCACGGCACTCAGCGCGGTGGTCTTCGGAACGATTCTCCAGGAGTTCATTCGTGGCGCCCGCGTCCGCATGCGCTCCAAGAAAGAGTCCCTGCTATCGGCGCTCTACCAGCTCATCAGCCGAGCCCGCCGACGCTACGGCGGATACATCGTTCACCTCGGTATCGTGGTCATGTACTTCGGCTTCACCGGTGCGGTGTACGACCGCGACGCGGAAGCGGCGCTCAGGCCCGGCGAGACCATGCAGGTCGGCAACTGCACAGACGAGAGCGAAGTGGGCGGCGCTTGCCACACGTTCCGCTACGACGCGCCGGTCACCACGAATGACCCGAACAAACGCGCCGTGTATGGACGCATGACGCTGCTCGACGAAGACGGCGGCGAAATCGGGCAGGTCAACCCGGCGAAGTTCATCTACCGAACGCACCCCGACATGCCCACGACGGAGGTCGCGATTCGCAGCCGCGCGGACGAGGACCTCTACGTCATTCTCAGCACGGTGGACCCACAGACCCAGCGCGCCACGTTCCGAATCATCGTGCGACCTTTCGTCGTTTGGATCTGGATCGGCGGTCTCATTCTTCTCCTGGGCTCGCTCATCTCCATGTGGCCCACGGCGCGTCAGCTCGCCCTCAACAAGCGGCGAAAGCGAAACCGCGGCGCGGACACCGGCAAGAAAAAGAAGGGTCCAAGCAAGGCTGCCGGCGTCGCCATCGCGCTCCTGGCCTGGCTCCTCAGCTATGGGAACGTAGCCGAGGCGCAGAACGACAGCACGAGCTCGCTCCACGCCGGCACCGTTGTCATCGACGACCCAGGCGAGCGGCAACTCTTCGGACAGCTGCTCTGCCAGTGCGGCTCCTGCGCACGCCTTCCGCTCGACTCCTGCAGCTGCTCTTGGGCCGACGAAGCCCGCGCTGAGCTTCGCCTTCAGATGGAAGCGGGCGCTCAACCTCTCGACCTCATCGCGCGCTTTCGTGCACAACACGGTGCTGCAGCGATCTCGATTCCTTCCGACGAAGGCTTCGACCGGCTCATCTGGGCGGTGCCGATCGCGGTCTTTGCCGTGGCGGCCTTCGGCGTGGTTCTCATCGGCCGCCGCTGGAGAACGGCGTCGCCGGAGAGCGTGAGCGATGGCGAGGACGGCGAATCAAGCGCCGACGACGATGATAGCGACGACGACTACGACGACAAACTCGACGCTGAGCTTCGACGATTGGAGCGCGACTAATGCGTGGACTCATACGCTTCTTCGACGCGCTCGGAAGCGCAGGCCTCCTTCCGTTCTTTTTTGCCGCGGCAGCCACCTGTGCGTTGTTCGCCGCGCTCTTCTTTTTGTGGCGAAGTCTTCGGGCTGCTTTTGGCGCTGCGGACTCCTTTCATCTGCCTTCGGCGGAAGCAGAATCGCGTCGCATCCTTGAAGAGCGCAAGACGGCGCTACTCTCGAACCTTGCCGACCTCGAGTTCGAGCACGCCGGAGATAAGATCAGCGACGAGGACTACGAAGCCCTCGACAAGAAGCTGCGCGCAGAAGCCAAGCGTGTACTTCGTCTCCTCGACGATGACGTGAAGCCTTATCGCGCCAAGGCCGAGAAGCGCCTCAAGAACTATCTCTCCGAGCGCGGCGCTCCTTACCGTGAGCAGGCTGAAAAGCCTCTCGCGGCGGACCCATCGGTGGAAGAGGCGAGGCCCGAGGCCGCTGAGCCAGACGACGAAGCGAGCGCCGAAGCCGACAAGGCGAGCGACGCCGCTGAGAAAGACGCCGCTGAGAACGTGTGTAAAGAATGCGACACCGTCAACGACGCGGACGCCGCGTTCTGCAAGAAGTGCGGAACTCCGATGAGCGAAGCGGACAACACGGACGACACGGACGAAGTAGATAGCGCCGAGGAGGACTCACCATGAAGACGTCCATCACAAAGGCTGCGTTGGTTCTGTTCTGCGGCCTCGCCTTCGCCGGCACCGCGAGTGCGCAGACTCCGCCAGAGACCCCTCCGGAAGCGCAGCCCACCACCCCGCCGGCAGGTCCAGCGGACATCATCAACGGCGCGCGCCAAGCACGTGAAGCTGCCGAGGCCGAAGCCGCTCAACGCGCCGGAGCTCCAAGCGAGCGAGAACGCGCAGCCCTCGACCGCGCACGCGGCGCCAACGAACCACTCGCGTCGTCACGCGTCAGCACCGACGTTCCAGCGGGGACCATTCGCGTCATCGTCACCGACGGAGCGGGCAACCGCATCGCCGGGGCGCCGGTTCGAATCGGCGTCATGGTTCAGGCAGGTTCCCGCGAAGAGCACACGGGCGTGACCGATTCCGCGGGTCAGTACGAACAGTCCGACCTTCCCACCGGCTCGGCGCAAGCCTATCGCGTGACTGTGGAGCACAACGGCGCCCGCTACGGAACTCAGCCTTTCCGCCTTGATCCAAACCGCGGCCAGATCGCTCAGATTCGCCGTGTGGCGACGACCACGAGCCAAGAAGCTGTGCTGATCACCATCGGCCAGATGATGCTCGAGTACAAGAGCGGCCGCATCCACGTCACCGAGCAGATGCGGCTGACGAACCTCAGTGACACGACGGTGGTCTTCGAGAACGGCGTCGACATCGCCCTTCCCATCGACTTCACAGCTTTCCAATCACAGGCAGTGATGAGCGACCAGCAGGTCACACCGACGGACTCAGGCTTCAAGCTCGAAGGCTCGCTGCCGCCGGGAACCATCACGCTCACCTGGGCCTACGATGTACCGCTGAGCGACACCTTTGCGGCCATCCAGCGTCCTCTGCCATTCAAGACGTATCGCTACCGCGTCATCACGGACGCATCCGAAGGCATGAGCTTGAGCGTCGTCGGTTTTCCGGAGCCCGAGGCACACGAATCTGAAGGCCGACGCGTGCTGCTGACCTCCGTAGAGAGAAGCCCCGAAGACGACCGCCTCGAGAACGTTGTCGTTCGCATTGAAGGCATCCCGCGCCCTGGACCGATGCGTTTCGTCGCCGTCGGCGGCATGTTCATGCTGATGTTCTTCGGCCTGATGCTCCTTCTGAACACCGAACGCCGCGACGACAGCCTCAAGCGCGCTCGGGCGCTGCGCCGCGATGAGCTCCTCGCCGAGGCGGAAGAACTTCAGCGCAACTTTGAAGCGGCGGAAGTGGGCCCCAAGTATCTGACGCGTAGGATGGACGAGATTCTCGACGAGCTCGCGAGTCTCGAACGGCTCGCCGAAGCGGGCAAAGATGTCGGGACCAGCAAGCTTCAGATCGACATGTCGGGCCTCGTCATCGGCGCCATCGGCATCTTGGGTGTGGCCATGGGCTACACGGCGTTTCTGTCGGTTCAGTACTTCGACCAGCCGCTCCCTTGGTGGATGAGTGCAGCAACCCTCGGACTCGTCGGCTTGTGCTTCCAGCTCTTCCGTCGTGCCGACTTCGTCCATATCCACGACGACACCTCGAAGTCTTCCAAGAACAAACGAAACAAGTCCCGCTAGCGGCGAGGTTCGAAGGGAAACCTCAGTCGTCGAAGCGGCCGCCGCGCCCGGCGCCTTCGCTAAAGCGAGCGACGCCGGCTTTCATCTCCTCGAAGACACCTTGGCCGTGGACGAACTCTTGGGCGATGGCGTCCGAGAGCGGCAGGCCGATAGCGCCGTAGGCCGAAGCACGGTCGCTCCGCATGCACGCTTGGGGAAACGCGGCGATGGTCTTCGCCAGCAGCCGGGCTTCGGCGAGGGCTTGCCCCTTCGCAACGACGCGGTTGACGAGTCCCATCCCGAGGGCTTCCTCCGCCTCCACGGGGCGGCCGGTGAGCATGAGGTCGAGGGCGCGTGAGAGCCCGATGAGCGCCGGCAGGCGCACGGTGCCGCCGTCGATGAGAGGGACTCCCCAGCGTCGACAGAAGACCCCGAGCACCGCGTCTTCTTCGGCCACGCGCAGGTCGCACCAGAGGGCAAGTTCCAGCCCCCCCGCGACGGCGTGACCCGCGATGGCCGCGATGACCGGCTTGGTCAACATCATCCGAGATGGTCCCATCGGGCCATCCCCGAGGGCCTCGAGCCGGTTGGCGTTTCCTTCGTGTACCGCCTTCAGGTCCGCGCCAGCGCAGAAGACTCCCTCAGCGCCCGTCAGAATCGCGACCTTGAGCGTGGGGTCTGCATCGAACGTACGAAACGCCGCAGCTAACTCTTCTGCGTGAGCTCGATCGACGGCGTTCTTTCGTTGAGGTCTCTCGATGGTGACGCAGCAGATTTCACCTTCTACTTCGACTCGAATTGGCATGGCTCGACTCTACACGAAGATTGGGTATGCTCGCTCGGTGGTACTCAACATGCGGTTTTCTCGGTTTTTGCTCGCTGCGTTTGCGACCGCCGGCTTCGTGGTCGTCGCTCCGTCCGCCGAAGCGCAAGAGATACCGACAGACGTCGAGACCTACGAGTACACGGTGAGAGAGGGCGATACCTGTGCAGCCATTGCGGGTCGCGCTTTTGGCAATCGCCGGCGCTACGACATTATCCACCTCTACAACCCGAACATGGGCCCGCCTCCACACCGGCTCGTCGCAGGCTCCACTCTGACGCTGCCGCGCAACACCGGCCCCGACGCCCGCATCACCGCGTTCCAGCGCGAGGTGCAGGCCCGACAGCCGTCGGCCACGGACTGGCGCTCCGCGAGCCGCGGACTTGGCCTCTTTCGCGGATGGCGAGTCAACACGCTTGAAGAGAGCACCGCGGAGTTGACGTTCCAGGACGACTCCCAAGTCCACATGCGCGAGAACACCCTCGTCATCATCTACGGGGGCAGCGACGAGAGCGCTCGTCGCGTGACGACGACGCGCGCGGAGCTTCAGCGCGGCACGCTCCGCTCTCACCTTGGCGCCCTGCGCTTGCAGGTCGACACCCCGGGAAGCGAGACGTCCCTGGATGGCGGAGACGCCGTGGTCAGCGTCGACCCCGAAGGCACGTCCCGCGTCAGCAACCACGACGGTGGCCAGGCGCGCGTTCGCAGTAGCAGTGGCGGAACGGTGCGCGTCGCGCCCGGCTTTGGTTCTGCCGTCGCACGAGGGCAGCGCCCCACCCGGCCTCGCCCTCTTCCCCCGGCGCCAACTTGGGTCGACGGTCCGGCGCGTTTCTCGGGCATCGCCAGCGAAGGCGGGAGCATCAGCGGAGAATGGAGCGCCGTTGAAACGGCCCGCGTCTACCGTATTGAAGTGCGCAAGAGCGGCGAGGAAGCCGTCGTCGCCGCGGCGGAGGTTCCAAACAACGTGACGCGCTTCGAGGTTCATCGATTGCCTGCGGGCGAGTACGAAGTCCGCCTCTCAACCTTGGACAACGAGTTCTTTGAGAGCCGTCCGAGCCAAGCTCGCACCGTGCACGTGGCACTGGCCCGACTCGTCATCCCCGGCGTCGAGACCGAAGATGCGCTGCCGGACCCAAGCGCGGACGTCGAGACACCACGAGCGCTCCTGGGGACAATCGTAGCCGCGCCGGAAGGACTGAACTGCTCTCTTCAGAGCGCAGCACCCTCCACCGTAGGGCCCTTGGGCATCGCGCTGACGACAACGGGAGACACCACTATTCAGTGTTCCGGTGCCGACGGCGAGTACGCGCCCTTCGTCGTAAACGTGGTGGGAGCGACGGCCTCGCCGCCTGCAGAAGAGGACACTGAACGTCCAGAGGCCGTGGCGCTGACCACCGGAGTGTCTTCCGAAGTGAGCTTTGAAGTCCGCTCGGACCTTGAGCTCCCTTCAACGGTAGAGCTCAGCAGCGACGCGCTCATCGTCGAAGACGTTCGCCGTGAAGGCACCCGCTGGTATGCGCGTGTCACCGCGTCCAGCGCCGGCGAACACCCGCTGCATTTCACCCTCGGTGGCACCGTGCTCCTCAGCGTCAACGTCGTGTCCTCGGACGCCGAAGTTGAGCCGCCGCCTCCCGCACAGCCCGAGCCAACGAGGCCTGCGCCTATCGGACAGGAAGCCTTGGGCATCTGGCAGCAGCCGAGTCTCTTTGGCTTGCGCGATCCACGCCCCGGTCAACACGCGGCGAGCGTCGGCGTGGGCAGTGGCGGCGACACCCCTTTCGGCGACGAGAGCGACACGCGCCTCGCTGTAGGTATCGAAGCGGACATCGGTGGCGTCGGACGTATCGTTGTGGGCGCACACCCCGGGCTCGACTTCGAAGGGGGCAGCTCCTTCTACGCGGGGTTCGGTCTCCACTACCAAAGCGGAGGCCTCGCGCTCTACGGCGAGCTCGCCTCATGGTTCCCCACCGGCGGCGACGACGTCATCGTCCTCGCGCCATCGTTGACGCTTGGTTACGAAGTCTCGGACCGAGTGCTCTTGCGCACGCGGCAAGGCGGCCTGATCTCCATGGAAGACGGGCCCCGGAGCTGGGCGTCAGCCTACGGCGCGGACGTGCGTATCGCCGGCGCGTTCTTCGCGGGCGTTGAAGCCAACCTCGCCCTCGGACGCGAGAGCGGGGAGTTCTTGTCCCACTTCGGCGCCGGGCTCGCCCTTGGATTGGCCCTCGAGAGAGCGCGCGTAAGCCTCGCGCTTCATCGCTCGATCACGGACGACCTCCGCGCAGAACGAGGCGACTGGGTCGCTGCGCTTGGCGTGCGCGTGATGTTGCCAGGCCGAGAGTAGTGCCCAGTCCGACTGAGCCCACACGGGGCCCGCGGACGGACCTTTGGACACGCGGTGATTCTCCCGTCCGGCGGGTCGCCATCTGGGCCCTGGCGCTGCTCCTTGTCGCCGCGTTCGCCTCGGCCGTTGGCATCCTCGTCTCCTCCCGCCCTAACCCCTCAGACGGCGTGCGCGCTCTCCTCGAAGCGACGAAGACCAGCGATGAGGCAGCGTACGCGCGCATGAGTGAGCGCTACCGCGGCGCCCACGACCTCGTCGACTTTCGAAGGGCCCTCGCCCGCGTCAGTGAAGTGCGCAGCGCTGAAAACCTTGGGAGCCCTCCCGACTCGGGGCTCCTCGAGCGACCCGAACGGGCCGAGTTCTGCTCGAACTTCAGTGGCATCGAAGGGGTCGTCCGTGTGCATGCGGTGTGGGAGGACGGCGACTGGTTCGTCGACGCCCTCGCGGTGGATGACGCGCAAATGGACCCCGACTTTCCTGCAGGAGTCCACTGCGGCCCGCTCCGCTGACGGGCCGAGCGATCTCAACCGAGCGTTAGGAACTCTTGGCCGAACTCGAGTGGGCTCGGCCGGTCGCGGAAGTCACGTGCGGTCCCTGCGCGAAGAAGACGCGCCAAGCCCGAAGGAAGTCCGTCGAGGATCGAGATATCTTCCAATGGGTCACGCCGCATGTGCGCGACGATTCGCTCCCGCTTGTCTTCGATCTCGTCGAAGAAGGTGCGCCCCGTCATGACGTTGTAGATGGTCCCTGCCAGGGCGTAGACATCCGCCCGCGCGTCGAGGTCCACAGGGTCGAGGACCTGCTCCGGCGCAATGTACCCAGGGGTTCCCGCGACGAAACGACCGCCGACTTCAGGGGGAACACGCATCTTTCGAACCATGCCGAAGTCGATGAGCACCGTGGACAGGGGCTGCGCGACGGCGGGGTCGCGGTGGACCTCGGGGTCGAATCGCACTCCGCCGCCAAGAGGCAGGCGAAGCCATATATTCGCGGGTTTTACGTCCCGATGAACCAGCTCGGCGTTGTGCAGCGCGGTGAGCCCAGCACACGATTCATGGACCACACGGCGCAGCTCGTAGAGCGTCATCTTCCGCGCGTCGGAGTACATCTTGAGGTCGGCGCCGATGAGGTACTCGAGGACCAAGTAGGGCATCCCTTCGGTGACGCCGCGGTCGATGATGTTCGCTACGTTTGGATGGTAGAGCCCCGCGAGGGCGCTCGCCTCTTCGGTGAAGGACGCGAGAATGCCCTCGCGTTCCGTGTCGCTCGCGCTTGCAAGGACGTCGCTCTTCGGCACCTTGAGAACGAAGTAGCGGTCCGCGCCGGGCTTGCGTACAAGCCAAACGCTGCCGATGCCTCCTTCGCCGAGTCTCTTGATGAGCTCATAGCCGAGGATGGTCTTCGGTTCTGCTTTCGGTGGCCTCGGCGGGGGTGGAGGCGTGCGTCGTACCGCGCTCTCCACTGCCGCCTCGACGAGACCAGCCGCCGTTGGCCCCAGCGACGCGAACCACACCTCAAGGAGTGTGAGGTCGCGAGCCCGAATGGCGCGGGCGACAACGTTGGCGAGGCGCGGAGCGTTCTTCGAGGCTTCCGCGTTCAGTGAGTCGTCGTCGAGGGACGTACGTGCTGGATGAAGCGCGCGCACGGGATCGTGGAGCGCGCTCTTGAGCCGCTCCCCAGCCAAGACAAGCTCCATGCACAGCGGCTCCAAGTCCGGCCGCGCTCCAGATGCACCGCCAAAGCCCGTCAGCGCCCCCGCGAGCGCCGTGAGGCTCGCTCCCAGCTCCGTCTGGTCCGCGTGAAGGGCCGTCATCAAGCGTGCGACTTCGGGCTGCCAATCGGCGGCGTCCTTGTCCCCCGCGAGGGCCGCCTGAGTCTCTTCGGCGAGACTGCAACAGGTCTCAAGGGCGCCGTCTTCAATCATCGGTAGCGCGCTGGCGAGGGTCTGCAAGATGACCGGTCGGTCGATGACGAGTGCCCACCAGGCAGCAAAAGGACCGAGCCATGCGACGTCGTCGATCTCGCCAAGAGCGGTTCCACGCGTCGTGTCGACCAAGCGCCAGAAGAGCGCGGAGAGCGCCGCCTGCACGTTAGAGGCGAGCTCCCGGGAGCCGTCCAAACCGTCGAGTCGCCGGAGCCATAGACAGGTCTCATGCGCCGTCTCCCCGCGGCCAGGACCCAGGTGATGTTCTTCGCCACACGCATCAAGTGCGTAGCCACCGAGTTTGAGGGCGAGGACCTCAAGGGCCGCGATGCGCGCGGGGTCGCCGCCGTCCTCACGACGCTGCTGGACCGCTTCAAGGATCTCCGCAGGCGCGCGGGCGAGTGATGCCCAGGTTTCTTCGAGGTCAGGCTCCGGAACAGTGTCGCCTCCTGGACGGGTGGCCAGCATCGGGCCCCACAGACGGAGCGAGAGCGAGCGTGCGCACCCTTCGAATGCGTTGATCGCGCCGGCTTGGCGCCGCACGTTGCCATCGCTCAGGACGAGCCGGGCGGCCTCCGTAAACGTTGGCAGGAGCGTCGCCGCAAAACGCGCCGCGCGGGCGTCGGCCTCTTCATCGTCATATCGCGAGGCCAAACGCACCAGATTCTCAAGCCCCGTCTCGATATCGAGGGGGTCACGTTCCGCTTGGTCGATGGGGTCTGTGAGCGCGATAAGCTCAAGCCAACGCCGAGCGTCATCAATGTCGAGTTCTTCTTGGGAGGGAGCACGCTGCGCCATGCGCCGCAATCGTCGGAATACCGTGAGGTACTCGGAGTGGTCGCCCCCGCGGCGCCACAAGGTCGCGATGCCGCGTCCGAGCGCACGCGCCGCAACGGAACCGCCATCTCCGTCAAGAATACGTGCGCAGAGCGTGTCCCAGACGCGCCGACGCGAAGAGAAAAGATAAGGCGTCGCAGCGGCGGCGGCGGCGAGCCCCCACGCTTTCTCCGTCGGAGAATCGAGGATGCTCTCGAGTTCATGTCCCAGGAACGCGAGGCGCTGTTTCGGCAAGGAAGCGAACGCCGTGAGCGCGCGCTGACGCAGCACCTGGGAGCCTCCATGAACCCAATCGAGGAGCGTCCCCTCGAGGGGCTCAAACACACCGGCGAGCCGCCCGAAGGCTCGAGCCGCGTGGACCCAAACGATGGGCTCGGGGTGCAGCAAGAGCGGCTGCATGACCTGGAGAGTTCGGCCCACGAGGTGTTGATCACACATCGGGGAAATTCCGCACACGGCGATCTCAAGGCAACGCGCGGCGAGTACTCGGCCACGCAACGAGCCACGTGCGGGCGCCGCGACGACGGCCTCGAAGTTGGTCGCGTCTCCCCAGATCCATTGCCCAAACTCTGGCAACTGCAGTGCTCGGGCGCCGGCTTCCCAGACCAGAATCTCCACCCGCGCAAAAGCTTCGACAATGGTCGGGTCGTTGAGCTCTTGCCCGTTGCCAAGGAGCGGAATGCACGCGAGGGCATCTTCGAGGGGACCTTGGATGACACGATTCCGAGCCGCGATTCGTGCGCGGCGTTTGTGTTCGTCGTGCTTGATGGCCACCTTGAGCAGGTCGGCCATGAGCGCTTCGGGGTCGTCGACGTGCGCTGCACACCATGAGAAAACCAAGCCCCCGGCGGCTTCATCGAGGGACGCTCGAATGACCTCCTCGTTGTCACCAACGTTCCGAAGCCCGGCGTCGACGCGGTCCGCGAGCTCGGCGAGCTCAGGGTCAAGGTCCGAGCGCCGCGCAGAGTAGCGCCAGCGAGTGTGGAGTGCCTCGGCGAGACGCAGCTCACTGGCGAGGGCAGAATGAAGCGCACGAAGGTCGGCTGCGAGATCTGTCACGGTCCGCTTAGAGTACACGGAGACAGGCTCCTTCGCGTCTTTTGCGCGGACTCTTGTCAGGAGTCGGGCGTCGGCGAGAGCGCCGAGAGCAGCCCGGCCGCCCCACGAGGCCCCATGAGCAACTCTAGAGCGTGAAGGCAGGCTTTGTGAGACCAAGGCGGGAGGAGGAAGGAATGCCAGCGGCATTTCGACGACGAACAACGCAGGGCTCGCGAAGCCTGACGAGAGAGTGTACCAACCTCACTGGATCACGCTCTAGTTGTCGGGGCGCCGGCAATCTTTACACTTCACACGTGGCTCCCATGCGCTCTTCCCTCATTCCAGTGATGGCGCTCAGCGCACTCCTCGCCGGCTGCTCCACCGGCTCGTCCGTCAATTTGCTGAGCCCCACCCCGGCAAGAGTGAGTGTCGGCGAGACGCTGACGCTGCCATTGGTCATCGACAACCCGGAAGGGCTCACCATCGCCTACCAGGTAGAACCCGTCGTCCCCGGCTCGCTCCCGAGTTTCGACTCGGTCCACGCGATCACGGGCACCCCCCAAGGTGGAACGTTTCGTTGGAGCCCGCTGGTGTCCCACGTAGGAGCCCAGGAGCTCCGTTTCATCGTCACGCGCGACGGGACCGTCATCGACACTGAGACCGTCGTCATCACCGTGGAACCACCCGTCGACGCCGCGCCGGTATTCGTCCAACCAGGTGCCGGCGCCACCTTCGACCTTGGAATCTCGCTCTGCGTCGAGTTCGCCATCGAAGTCCGTGACGCGGACTCCGAGCTCGTCGACATTCGCGCACGCTCCGAGATGCCCGCCGGGGCGTCGCTCGTTGGCGTCGGTCCGAAGAGCGCTGAGGTCTTCTGGTGCCCATCCCGCGATCAGATCAACAGCTCCCAGCGGTGGCTCTTCGAATTTGAAGCTTCCGATTCGACACATGACCCAGTGCCCCATGACTTCGTCGTCGTCCTCCGAGTGCCCACGGATGAGAGCTGCGAGGGAGACTCCCCGGTGATCGAAGTCCTCGAACCCGACAACGCCGCGCGCACGGAGTCACGTGTCGTCCGCGTTCGAATCACCGACGACATCGGCTTGCGCGACGCGCCACTTCTCTACTGGAGCACCGAGAGTCCCGACGACCCGCGGATGCCCGATGTGACCACATTCGAACAGGTCACCCTTGAAGCGGCGGACTCCCCCGACGAGTTCGTCGGGGACATTGGCCTCGCCCTCGACGAGGGTGAAGCGCGTGGCGTGTACTTCTTGGTTTCCGCCACGGACAACGATGACCCCAGCGGGGCCCTGTGTGACCACCGCACGGACGGTGAGCTTCAGGTGATCACCCTCGTCGGTGCAAGCCCCGTCGCCGATATTGCGGCGTGTGACCCATGCACGCGTTCCGCCGACTGCATCTCAGGTGTCTGCGCCTCATCCGGCGGCAGCGGAGTCTGTCTTCCGACCTGCGACGACTGCGAGACCGGCACCTGCGGAATGTTCGGCAGCGTGGAAGGCCCGGCTCTCGAAGGTTGCGGAGACGCCGTGGCCGCCTGCACGCCTCCGGTGTTGTGCATGGAAGACGACTTTGAGCCCAACGACTCCCAGGAGAGTGCCCATGTGCTCTCCGAAGGGCGCACGGACTCCCTCGCGATCTGTGAGGCTTCCGGTGACTTCTATCGCTTCGACGCGTCTTTCCGAAACCTCGTGACCTTTCGCGTCGACAACTTTGTCCACGACGAAGGAGACCTCGATCTTCGCGTGCTCAACGAAGAAGGGACCATCGTCGAATCGAGCGCCGGCGTGGGCAACTCCGAGACCGTCTCCTACTGCGCACGCGGAAGCGAGGCGGTCTATGCTCAGGTATTCGGCTACCGCGGCGCGACAAACACGTACTCCATCGAAGTGCAGCGCGAAGCCGGCGCGTGCTGTGTCGACGACTCGATGGAGCCCGATGACGCGAGCGCCACAGCACGCCCCGATGGCTCGATGATCGGTGGCCTCATCTGCCCCGGCGACGCCGACTACTACGAGATTCGCACCGATGGCGCCGCCACCCTCGACATCGAAGTCACCCACGAGCTTGGCGACATCAACATCGAGCTCCTCTCGCCGAGCGGCGATTCTATCACCCGCTCGGAGGCG
This sequence comes from Polyangiales bacterium, assembly GCA_045106895.1. Lineage (GTDB taxonomy): Bacteria > Myxococcota_A > Polyangia > Polyangiales > Houyiibacteriaceae > JBCCRV01. Next base: position 89,821 of record JBGCFM010000012.1, read on the forward strand.
CCTTCATCCCCCGAGACGATTCGAGCCAACGTCGACAGCAGCGGACGTTACCTGCTGCGCGTTTACGGTTCTCTCGGCGAAGCCAGCCCCTACGCTGGCACTCTCAACGTGACGCCACGGGCCGTTTGTAGTGAGTCCCGCGACTGCGCCACCGGCGACGTCTGCGATGGGGGCGCCTGCCGTGACGGGGCATGCACGACCAACACGATGTGTCCCGCCGCCCATGCGTGCCCAACGACGCAGCTCTGCTCCGCGGAATGCACCGTCAACTCTGGTTGCCGAAGCTCAGAAGCGTGCAAGTGGTCTTTCGAGGGGCGCGTCTGCGCACAACGCGGCTCAGGTCAAAATGGCGACGCATGCACCACCGCTGGCGACTGCGGCGGTCAACGAGAATGTGTGTCACCGGACCTAGGTGGCTACTGCGCACGAGTCGGATGTACGCGCAACGCGGACTGCGAATCCGGGACGTATTGCGTTCAGGCCACTCCCGAGACCCGCGTCTGCGCCAAGAGCTGTGTCCCGGGCGAGTGCCGCACCGCCGAGGGCTTCGATTGCACGTTCTTGCCCACCCTCGAAGGAGGCAGCGAGTCCGTGTGCTGGCCGTCTTGAAGGAAGCGCCTCGAAGTGGGCTGACGAGGAGCCTCATGCTTCTCTTACTCGCCGCCCTCGCCGCCTGCCAAGAGCCGGTGGTGGCCGCTCCTGAAGAGCGGATTGAAAGCGTCACGGCTCCCACGCCGTTGACCATCGGCAGCCCCGTCACGTTGGAGGGCACCTTTGAGCTCTCTGGGCTTTCACGAACCGGTGATGCCGTGCTCTTCGTCATCGCCGAAGGCGTCGAGTATCGCTTCACGCCTTTCACGTCAGTGCCCCTGACGTTCCTCGCCACACGTGATTTTGTCGAAGCCGCTGGCGACCAAAGCGTCGACGTGGTGCTGCGCCTCGAAGGACTCATCAACACCCTTCCCTTCGATGTGCGCTGGGATGTCGCCCGCGCACCTCAGCTCGAACTCGACAACGCGCCGAGCGGCGGCGTGCACTACAACGACCCTCTGGTTCTCCGCGGAAACGGCTTTCATGGGCCCACCGAAGGAGAGCTCTTCTTCTGCGCCGAAGGTACGTTCGTCTCCACCGAAGGCGCCGAGGCGGTCTCCGAATGCCAGCCCGCGACGCTCGTCGACCCGACGGAACGTGATCGCGCCCTCACTCGTTTGTCCGTTCGCTTTGGATCGTCGCGTGGTCTTGAGGGCGACTTTGATGGGATCGTTTTCATGGAGAGCCGCCGCGAAGAACTGGAGACACGCCGAAGCGCTCCCCGGGCGGCGTCGTTCCGTTTTGGCCTCCCCGAGGTCTTTGGTCTCTCGCCCTCAAGCGCACCGCTCGAAGCGCGGGTCATCGTCGAAGGCGCCGGTTTCTTGGGCGGCGTGGAAGACGCGAGTGATGCCAACACCGTCGTGACGTTGAGCGGCCTCTTTAGTTACCCCGGAGGCGAGGAGCCCATCGACGCTGAGCTCGTCCCGCGTTTCGTTTCCGGCACCGAACTCGAGTGGACACTGCGCAGCGAGGTCAATGAGCTGCAGCTCGTGTCGACACTCTTCGGCCAAGGCGAGGGACGCTTCGAAGGCCAAATGCAGGTCGCCCTCATCGCAACCATGGGCGAGGTCACCAGCGTAGAGCTGCCCATCGCCTTTGAGCTGACGCCCGTCCGCCAGGCGGTGTGGCTTCGTTTCCTTCCCCAGTTCGGCACAAGCCTGGAGCGTTTCGGGCTTCGCGCGGCGGAGACGAGGATTCGCGAAGCCATCGCCGCGCGCGTCGAAGAACTCTATCGCGACTTCCGAGTCGACGTGTTCCTCAACGAACCCGCCGGCGTGTCCCCGAGTGGCGTCACCACCATCGACATTGGCGGGCCGGACCCGAGCGGCCTGGGCATCTTTGGGCGCGACAACTCGCCCGGAAAAGACGTGGGCAATATTCGCCTCTTCGACGCCATCGGGGGACTCAACGCGGACGTTCAGACCGATGGCTTCGCCGGATACGGGGGCGTGTTCGTTGAATCCTACTTGTGGTGGTCCTCGCACCCGGAGCTGAGCGGACCACGACCCATCGGCGCACCTCAGAGCGAAGCCCTCTTCGACACGCTCTTCGATGCCGTACGTAGACGGCCCATCACGCTGGCGGAATCGCGCGGTGAAGGGGATGTGGACCGCAACGAAGTCGCCGGGCGTGCCCTGCGCGCTTTCAGCTACATGAGCGCAGAGACCGTCGCCCATGAACTCGGTCACGCCCTCGGACTTGCACAGCCCTTTGGGGCGCCGACGGACTTTCATAACCCAAGGGACGAGCCCGGCTGTCTCATGGACGCTGCACGAGACCGCCCCCTTGGGGAGCGCGTCGCCGAGCCCGGGTTTGAGGGCACACACTTCTGCGAGGACGCTACGCTTTATCTGGAAGCGATCTTGGGCGGCTAGCCGCACCTTGGTAGGGTGCGCCGGTGCTTAGAGTCGCTTTGATTTGCTCGCTCTTGGGTTGTGGTCTCGTCCTCGACCTCGACCCGCCAGACGACAGCCGCGCGGATGGTGGACGCCCCGATGTAAGACGCCCAGATGTGCCCCTCGACGTTTCTCGGGAAGATGTCCCGCTACAAGATGTCCGGAGCGTCGACGTGGGCGGAGCTGACGGGCTGGTGGTCATGCCGGACGTACCTGAACTGCCTGACGTACCTGAACTGCCTGACGTACCCGTGTTCACCTGTGTGCTCAGCGACGATTGCGGCGAAAACCGGCCGTGCCACGAATGGGTCTGTGAGGCGGGCGCCTGCGTTGAATACGTCTTGGGAGACGACACATCCTGTGAGTCCGATGGCCTCTTCTGTACGCAAGGTGCGTGCAGAGGCGGCGTCTGCTTCGACACAGCGGAGACGCTCTGTCCCGGCACGCGAACCGACTGCAGTCGGCCGTTCTGCAACGAGATAGTGGACGACTGCGACTTCAGAGCCATCAACGAAGGGGGCATGTGCGACACCCTCAACGGAGTCGCATTCTGTGGCGAGGGCGCCTGCCTACTCGATGAGTGTCTCGATGGCTTCCTCGACTGTGATTCCGACGAACGCTGCGAAACGAATGCGGACGTGGACCCAGAGAACTGCGGACTTTGCGGCAACGTCTGCCCTGGCGGAAGAGACTGTGAGGGTGGCTCCTGCTTATAGCGCCGCGCCCAAATCGGCGCTAAAGCGCGCCCCGTGGAAGAAGGTCGCCTCACTTGTTATGTGTGCTTCAAGCCGCAGGTCACCTGCGTGTGCGGCAACATTCGCCCCGTGGACAACGCCACGACGATCCATGTCCTGCAGCACCCCCGGGAACGTGCCCATCCCATCGGCACCGCGCGGTTTGTGGAGCTAGGCCTCAAGCGCTCCCAGGTGGTCCTCGCCCAGCGCTCCGAGCGAGACCTCGTCAAAGAGATCGAGCTGCCTCCGGGCACGGGGTTGCTCTTTCCCCGCGCGGACTCCCGGGACCTCGAAACACTGCCTCCGGATGAACGCCCAAAGGGCCTCGTGGTCCTCGACGGAACCTGGCCTCACGCGCGCTCGCTCTACAAACGCAACGAGTGGCTTCACGCCTTGCCTCACTACCGGCTCTCTCCGGACGCTCCGAGCCGCTATCGCATTCGAAAAGAGCCCAGCGAAGACTACGTCTCGACGCTGGAGTCCGTGGTCCTCGCTCTTCGGGTGCTCGAACCTGAGCTGGAGGGCCTCGAAGGCTTGCTCCACGCCTTCGACGCGATGGTGGACGCACAGATCAGCCACCGAGATCGCGCGCGAAAGGCGGGCACTGGCCAACGCTTCAAGAAACGAAAAGTGAACCGCCTCTTTCGGGGGATCCCTTCGTGGTTTGGCGAAGAGTTTGAATCCCTCGTCGCGCTCTACGCCGAAGCCATGCCCCTCGACGACCGTATCGAGCGTCCGCGCGAGCTGCTCCAACTTTGCGCGATTCGACTCTCCGACGGCGCACGTTTTGAACGCTTCGTGACGCCGCCGTCCGGGTTGCCAGTTCCAAGCGACCTGGAGCTCCTGGGCCTTGAAACGTCCAACTTCTCAAACGCGAAACCTGGCGTGGAGGTGGTCCGCGAACTCGAAGAGTTCATGGACGGCGGCTTCCCCCTCTCCTGGAACCGCATCACCCCTCGACTCCTTCGCGAAGCGGCCGGCCAAGAAATTCCGGTCAAACTTCTTCGCCCCATCACGCGAGGACTCGACGCCCTCGGCTTTCCGAAGAGCGACGTATCGGAGACGCCACCCGCGCAGTTCGAAGGGCGCGCCGCTCAGCGCATGGCGAACCTGGTTTCCCTCGCGAAGCGCACTCGAGAGCGCGCGCGCCGCTAACGGACGCCGACTTCGTACGGCTGTTCGAGCTCCGCGTCGCCTACCGTAACGCCACCGAGGGAGAGAAAGATCTCTTCCGCGACGCGCCGGTGGCCGAACTCTGTGAAGTGAAGCTCGTCGACCAAGAAGGGGTCGATGTCCTCCGCCATCGTCTGACGGTAGAGGTCCACGGCGACGAGTTCTTCGCCCACCAGACGGTCCGCGAGGGCTCGCATAATAGAGGCAAACTCGTTCTGAATGAGCGTGATCGCGGCGTCTGCGAGGCTGCCTGCGTTGGCGCGAATGAGCGACTGCCAGTTGTTGGACGCTGGGTAGTCAGGGTAGAGCAAGAACACGAAGTCTGCGTCTGGGTTGACGGCGCGAACGGACTCCACAATCGCCAGCACGCGCTCAAGAATCGCCAGCGCTTCTTCTTCTGCTTCTCCGCCAAGAGCGTCGAGGAGCGCCTGCATTCCGCCAGCGTTGAATAGGTTGCGCACGTAGTTGAGGAAGTCATTTCCGCCGAGAGACACAACGAAGAGGTCCGTGCCAGCGATCTCGTCTTGCAGCCTTTCGTAGTAGCGAGCGCCGACGCCCCACTCAAGGGAAGTGCTCCCCGAGACCGCGATATTGGTGCTCTCCACGTCCGTGATCATGTTCAAGCGCGAAGCGAGGACCGCGTCGAAACGCGGCCGTCCGCCAAAGACCGGAAGGCTGTCGCCAAAGGTAACCATCCGAAGCGAGCCGCCGTCGACGGCCTCGACCAAGTGCGGCGCCACGTTGTGTGTTGTCGCCGAGGTCTCTCCGCTGTCGAAGAGGTAGGTCCCCGTCGCCAGGTCGTCGAAGCGCGCGATGCCGTCCGGTCCGGTGACGGCCTCCGTGTCCCCGTTCATGCTGATGGCGCGAACGCTTTGGCCCGCAAGGGGCGTGTCGTTAGACGGGTCGAACCCAAAGCGTCGTCGCGTCCGGTTGTCTTCGCCCTCGTCCGTGTAGACTCGAACAAAGAGCCCCTGGGGCGCGGGTCCAGCGTCGAGCCCCGAGGCATCCACCGACGCGTCCGCCAAGCCGGCGTCCATCAAGCTGGCGTCCATCGGCTCGAGGGGGGGTCCGGACTCCGAGCAAGCCGCAGACAGGCACAGGACGATCGAGAGAATTGAGGCGCGCATCGAACACGTTTAGCATGTCGGCAAACCCGCGCGCACTTACGACAGCCTCGCAGTACATTGCGCTATGATGGCGACATGGCGAAAGCCCCTCAAACCAAGAGCCTCGTCGGGCTCGTCTGCCTCGGCCTCTTCGTTCTCATCGGATGGCTTGGCCTCTTCTACATTCGCGAGCTGGGCCGAGCGTTTGGCAACGCGCCGCCTTCCCCGGACGCCATCACCTACGTCGTAGGAGCCGTCGCTGTCTTCAGCCTGGTGTTCGCGAGCCTCGCCCTCTTCCAACGCGGCTCGCTTGCCCGGGTGTATGCCCTCGCGCCAATCGGCCTCGTCGTGCTCGGAGAAGTCCTCCTCATGGTCATCTACAGCGGCGCCGCTGATGAGCGCGCAAGTGAGCGCGCCGCACGCGCCGCGGCCATCGCCGCCCACGTCGCCACGCTCCCTCAAACCTACGTGGCGCCTCCCCGCGAATACGACCCCGAGTCATTTCTATTTCTGGACGAGCAAAGCGGATTCTTGATGCGCATCGATCACGACACAAGCTCCGTCAATGTCGAGTGCCTCGGCTCCCTTTTGAGCGGGACGCTTTCTCTTGAGGAGGACTTTGAGCCAGTTCCCGGCGAGGAGGACTTCCTGGCCGGCTACGTCGACGGAAATGGACGCAGCCCCGTCGACGTATACGAGGTAGTTTACGTAGAACGCCTCAACCGACTTCTGTGCGACTACGAACGCTACGAGCTCAGGTAGAAGGCTCCGGCCCCACGTAGCGCGCACGCACACGAAAGCGGTGGGCCTCTTCGGCGTACTCTTCAGCGGCGTGGGCGATCCAGCCCGCCGTCCGAGAGATCGCGAAGATCACCTCCCCAGCAGACGGCGGCATGCCCGCGAGGAAGGTCAGTGCGCCAAGGGCCAGATCGATGTTGGGCACAGCGTCCGTGCGTGATCGAATCACATCGTGGACCTCAGACACCACGCGCAGGCGTGGGTCGTCATGCCATGCACGGGAGATCCAAATCATGAGCTCTTCGCAGCGCGGGTCACGGGTCTCGTACACCTTGTGACCAAAGCCCGGAAGCACGCCAAGACGTCGCCGCGCCGCTCCCACGGCGTGCGCTGCACCTCGGCTTCCGGCGGCGCTCTCCAGCATCTCGTGAACCCCCGAACTCGCCGCGCCATGGAGCGCGCCGCCGACCACACCGAGGCCCGCGCACACCGCGGAATATGGGTCCGCGCGCACAGACCCGGCGACGCGCGCCGCGAAGTTGCTCGCCGCGAGACCGTGGTCGATGAGCAGCACCATCGCCGCGTTGAGCGCATCCCGTTGGATAGGCGGACCGTTTCGATCCGCAAGGGCCACCCACAGCCGATCCGCGAGCAGGTCTCCTTGAGGTGCCCCAGATTTTGCGTCGCGGAGTCCGTCGACCATGAGCGTGAGGAGCTGGCGCCCCGCCGCGCGAACGGAGCGAGCAGAGAGGTCATGGCGCATCGGGTCGCTCGCCGACGCAAAGGCGACGGTCGCGCGAAGTCTGTCGAGCCCCTGAGCCGCTGCGGGCATCTCGCTTTGAAGGTCGGCGACGCCGTCCAAGAGCTCCTGAGGAACGTTCCACACTTCGCCGTTGCCGGACTCCCACAGAATGTCCACGACGTCCTCGTAGGCCTCGCCACTCATGGACACGAGCTCGCGCCCGCGCACCCAAAGCCCGGCATCGTCAACGCGCGTGATGGACGAGGCGATGTGCGGCTGCGGTAAAGGCTCGTCGGCTCGCGCGCGTCCGTTCATGAACTCGTCGATCTCTTCTGTATCAAAGAGACTCGAGCGTCCGTCAGCAGCGGTCTCTCTTCCGATGAGACCACGACTCACATACGCGTAGAGCGTCTGAACTTTCACGCCCAAACGCGCCGCCGCCTCCGTGCTGGTCAGTCGGCGCGGAGTGACTGGGTCCCGCCCCTGAAGCTCCGGGCGAGCGCGAACGGGCGTGGGTGTCCTGCGGGCACGAGGCATGGGGGAGTCTAGCACTCACATTGACTCAATCAACATGTATTGAGTCAACGTTGTCAGCCTATGCAAGCGACCTCAATATGAGCCCATGGAAACAGCAAAAAACACTACAAAAAGCCCGCTTGTGGCTCCGCCTGGCCTCAAAGGAATGATCGTCGCCGAGACCCAAGTCGGTGGTGTTCGCGGCCAAGAAGGCTACTTCCACTACCGCGGCCGAAACGCCGTGGAGCTCGCTCGCAGCTCTTCCTTCGAAAGGGTCGCGGCACTTTTGCTCGGTGGCGACGCTATAGCGAACGCCCTCGGCGAAGCCCGCGCCCAGGACGAGGCGCTTGAGCCCCTCGTCGCGGCCATCGCCAAACGAAGCACGCCGCTCCAAGGCCTTGGCACACTCTTGCCCCTCCTCGGCGACCAACGCCCAAGCATCGACCTGACACCTCTTGAGCGCCAAGCGCTCGTCGTCCGTGTCATTGGCGCGGCACCTGTCCTGCTCGCGCAACTCCACCGCATCCGCATCGGCGATGCCCCTTTGCTGGCGGACCCCGCGGCCCCCCACGCCCACGACTACCTAAGGCTCGTCACCGGCTCAGCGTCCAACGAGCTCGCCTCCGCCGTGGAGCGCTACCTCATCCTCACCATGGACCACGGCTTCAACGCGTCGACGTTTACAAGCCGCGTCGTCACGAGCACCGGCGCCAGCGTAGGGAATGCCTTCGGCGCTGCCGTCGGTGCGCTGAGTGGTCCGCTTCATGGAGGCGCGCCAAGCCGAGTCCTCGACATGATCGAAGCCATCGGCGACGAAACGAACACCGAGTCCTGGGCCACCGCCGCCATGGAGCGCGGCGACAAGATCATGGGCTTTGGCCACGCCGTGTACCGCGCCGGCGACCCGCGCTCCTCGCTCTTGCGTGACGTCGCCCTTGGCCTCGGAGGCCCGCTGGTGAAACGCGCCGCGAGCATTGAAACACGCATGTTGGCGTTCCTGAAGGAGAGGAAACCCAACGCGACGCTCGTCACGAACGTGGAGTACTATGCCGCCATCGTGCTTCATCTCGCTGGCATTCCCCAGTCCATGTTCACGCCAACGTTTACCGCGAGTCGCGTCGTCGGCTGGGGCGCGCACATTCTGGAGCAGGCGAACAACAACAAGATCATCCGCCCCAGCGCACGCTATGTTGGGCCCGAGGTTTGATAGGCTATTCGGCTGGCACAACGCTTCGCTGGGTCTCAGTTCAAGTTCGCTCTCATGTCCGTCCGGTTCGGGGCGTGCCCGCGTGGGCCCAAGGCCATTCGGCTGGCACAACGCTTAGCTGGGTCTCAACGATTCGCTCAGCGTTCCCTCTTCAAGTTTCGCCCTCAAGTTCGTCCGGTTCGGGGCGGGCCCGCGTGGGCCCAAGGCCATTCTGCTGGCTGGTGTCGCCGCCCCTTGCGGCGACACGAGGGCTCTCCCGTCGGTGCTTACGTCCATCGCGCGATTGGGCTTTGAGCGGCTCCGACATGCATGGACAGCTGCGGCGCGAAAGGTGTGAATGTGGCGTCGGCGCTCTTCCACTTTCGGGAGAGACGGCCTCGAAGCCTTGGGCCCACGCGGGCCCGACCCGAACCTTCGTACGTTTCAAATCGCACGACGCTTATGGGGGTGGTTGGCGCACTTTCCGGGGGACGCGTGTCCTGACAAAGACTTTGGGCCTTTGTCAGGACACGCGGGACCAGCATACGAAGTGAGCGCGCGCATCCAACCCCTGTGCGTTCCACGCGCCCGCCGAGCATCGAACACCTCGTTCTCCAAGCACCCGCGCATCCCGAGGACGCACCTGCGAGAGCAGGTGACCGCTGCGAGCGTAAGCGCCATCCCGCGCCACAGCCGGCGATCGACGCAGGTCCTAAGACCTGTCGGAGACCGCCATCCCTACCATGAGTCATGGTGGCTTCGCTGGATATGAAGGGCGCGGGATACGCACAGGGGGCGCAGCCGACTCCGCCGCACGAGACAACTTGTTGGCTCGTCTTGTAGAGCCGTCTGAGACGGCTTTACAAGCCACCGGCGATGGAGGCGCAGCCCCCTGTGCGTTCACGCGCCCGCCGACACCTGGAACTAGAGCCGCCTAGTCTACGAGTGAGGAGTGACCTAGGATCACTGCATGGAGCAACGTTCGCTCTCCCTCGCCCCCCACGAAAAACGCATCGAGCTTCCCGGTGCAGAGCTGACCTGGATCGAGGGGTTCATGGGTGGCGCGAGCGCGGACGCGCTCTTCGATGAACTGAGTCAGCAGGACGGCTGGCGACAGGACAGTCTAACGATGTTCGGCCGCCAGGTTCCGATCCCACGGCTGCATCGCTGGTACGCAGACCAAGGTCAGAGCTACTCTTGGTCAGGCATCACCATGCGCGCGGAGCGTTTCCCCTCATCCCTCGATAAGGCGCGCAAAGAGCTCGAGTCACGAACCGGCACCTGGTTCAACACCGCCCTCGCGAACCTCTACCGCGATGGCAACGACAGCGTCAGCTGGCACGCGGACGACGAGCGTGAGCTTGGACCGAAGCCCCTCATCGCGAGTCTAAGTCTCGGAGCGCCGCGCAAGTTTCGTATGCGCAGGCGCGACGATCATGCCGAGCGCTTTGAGCTAACGCTCACGCACGGTTCGATGCTCGTGCTCGGCGGCAACACGCAACAAGAGTGGGAGCACTGTGTTCCGAAGACTCGTACGTTGGTGTCGCCGCGGGTAAACGTGACGTTTCGTTCGATGCACGAGTGAGCGCTAGCGGCACTCAAGATCATACGGGATTAGTTCGTCATCTGAGAACTCGCAGCTCACCGGCGGGCCGAGATCGCGATTCGTCTGTCGGAGAAAGACCGACTCCGTGCCCTCTCGTTCGTCTGCGAAAGATGACCAGCAGAAGTTCTCAAGGAGCCCCGTACAGAGGGGTCGGGCGTCGCCGGCGACGATTGGGCACCTCGGCCAAGCCAAGCTTTCTTCGCCATCGCAGTTGAAGTCGACCGGGTCGCCGTCTCGCTCTCCGATGATCGGAGTGACGTATGATCCCATCGTTCCAGGAACCGCTCTGTCATCATCCGGCCCACAATCGCCGTTCTCCACAGCGAGGCCTTCCGGCGCGT
>JBGCFM010000120.1:0-11063 GCA_045106895.1 Polyangiales bacterium
CGGCGGTGGCGTCGCCGGACTCAGCCTTGAGACGTGCGCCGAGGCCCAGTGCCTCGACGTTCTTCGGGTCCAGGGCCAAGACGCTGTCACAGAGCTCGATGGCTCGCTCCGGCGCTCCGAGGTCCGTCATGAACGCGCGGGCCGCACGAAGCGTGAGGTCGATCTTGCGCGACTCCTCGCTCGTCGCCGCGGCGTGACGCTCCAGGGTGACGACGAGCTCGTCGAACTTGCCCGTCGCGCGGTAGAGGCGGGCGAGGGCCGTGTTGGCCCCCTCATGTCCGCCGTCGATGGCGATGACAGACTCGTAGGCGGCGATGGCCTTGTCGTGGTCGACGAATTCCTCTTCTTGGATCGCGCCGATGTGCTCGAGGAGGCCGATTTTCTGACGCGGCGTTGCGACGACTTCGAGCTGCTTCTCGAGCGTGACGAGGAGGTTCGCGAAGTCGCTTGTGCGTGCGTAGACTCGCTCGAGGCCCTTCAGCGCGTCGATGGACGTAGCGTCGACGGCGAGAGCCGCCTCGTACTGCACGCTGGCCTTCTCGAACTTGTCGAGACGGTCTTCGTAGAGTTCGCCGAGCTTCAAGTGCGCGGCGACCTTGCCGGTGCCCGCGGACAGCTTCACGCGGCGAGTGAGAAGCTCTGCAAGCTCCTTCCATTCTTTGCGCTCTTCGTGGATCGACGCGATGGCGTCGAGAGCCATGGGGTGCGCGGGATCGTCCTTGAGGACTTCCTCGAACATCTCGATGGCGACATCCTGGTTGCCCAGCTTTCGCAACACGATGTCCGCGGCCTCCGCGCGATAGTCGCGCGCAGCAGCCGGGTTCGTCGAGGCGTCGGCACGGCTCGTCAGAAGCTGAGCCAGCTCCTGCCAAGACTGCGCCTTTTTGTAGAGCGCCGTCGTTCCTTCGTAGGCCTCTTCGGAGCCGGGATCGAGCTGAAGCGCCTGGCCGTAGCAAGGGAGCGCGAAGTCCGGCCGCTTGAGCCGATCCGCGTACCAGCCGCCCATCAGAACATAGAGCGCTGCGCCGTCGGCGGGCTCTGCTTCTTCCACCGCTTCGTTCAAGCTCGTAAGGACCTCGCCCCAGAGCTCCGCGTTCGAACCCGCGAGGCGCTCGATGGCGCGCTGGGTCTTCTGGTCTTTCGGCTCATCCGCCAGGGCCTGGGTCCAGGCGACGAGGCCGTTGTCAGGGTCGCCGAGGCGCTCTTCGTAGAGCTCCGCGATCTCGCGAAGAACGACTGCGCGCTCTTCCGTCGACTCCACGTGCTCCACCTTCTCCAAAAGAAGATCCGCGAGGCCTTCGTAGTCGTCGGCGTGACGCGCGAGCTCCTCAAGGCCGTTCTGAGCGATGGCGTTGCTCGGATCGATTTCGCGGATCGCCGCGTAGGTCTCGCCTGCGCCTGTTCGGTCCGAGAGCTCCGCTTCTTGAATGCGGGCGATGCGGAAAAGAAGACCCGTCTTCTCGCTGTCCTTGGACGCCTTGTCGATGGCGCCGCGGTACGCTTCGATGGCCTTCTTCCAAGCGCCGGCGGGTGCGGCGATCTCTTCGACCTTCGCGGCGGCGTCGGTGTTGCCAGGCTTCTTCGCGAGGGACTTGGTGGCCTTCTCGAAGGCCTTCTTGTCGAGGTCCGCCTTCTTTTCTTTGGACTTCGCCAGGGCTTCGATGGCGTCTCGCAGCTCCTGAGCGGAGCGGTAACGATCCGCAGGGTCTTTGGCGAGGGCGCGGAGGACCAAGTCGTCGAGCTCTTTGCTGATCCATCCCTTCGGGGCGTGGGCCGAAGGAGGCTCAGGCTGACGCTCCAGGTGCTGTGCGATCACCTCGAAGGCGCTGGTGCCCTCGAAAGGAACGCGACCCGAGAGGGCTTCGTAGAGGGCGACGCCGACGGCATAAATATCGCTGCCTGCCGCGACTGCGGCGCCTCGCGCCATCTCCGGCGCGATGGCGTGTGCGTTGCCGAATACGCGGAGCGCGCCGATGGCGTCCGGACGGCTCGCGCCGGCGGCGAGGAGGCGGTACGCGCCGCCATCGATGAGCACGCCGGTAGGCTCGCCGCGCGTGCCATCCTTGAGCTCTTTACGCGTCGTAAACACGTTAGCGGTCTTCACGTCGCTGTGAACAAGACCGACATCGTGGAGCGACTGAAGCGCCCCCAAGAGTCCGACAAAGATTGGGCGTGCCTCGTTAAAGTGCATGGGCCCAACGCGCTCGATGCGCGCGGCGAGGGTCTGTCCCTCGATGAACTCGATAGCGACCCAGGGGCGACCGTCCGGCAGCATGCCGCAGCCCAAGACCGTACCGACGCCTTCAACGGCGGAGCGCTGGAACGCCCTCTGACTGGTGAGCCATCGTGCCACCGCGCTCCGGTCGCGAGAGAGGCTCGAGCGGATCACCTTCACCGCCGCACGAACACGCTCGTCTCCTTCACCGCGCTCGGCGAGGTAGACCTTTCCGAGGCCGCCGTCGGCCAACTTCTTCCGGACCGTGAACTCGCCGATGACCGTTCCTGGCTCCGGCTCGTCTCCAACGCGAACGTCGAAGACACGCGCCACGTCCGGCGAGTGCTTTCCAAAGAAGAGCATCGCGTCGGCGAGGGCTTCTAGCGCCTCATCTTTCGCGGCTCGTTCCACGAGCGCACGCGCGAAGGTGCCTTTGCCACTTTGGCCTCCGACGGCGTCGGGTTCGTATCCGAGCAGTTCGGAGGAAAGGGCCATCATCTCGTCGAGCTCAAAGAGTCGTTCGAGTTCGCCGCGCATGAGATCAGTGGTCTGGTTGTTCATGAATTCGTTGGATCAAATGAAGGAAGGTGAGGCGCTCGTGGCGGAGCGCAAAATCCGAGAGGGGCGGATGGTAGCTACGATCGCGCTGCTGGGAAAGCGAACGATCAGCGACGCAAAAAAACCCTATGTATGCAGTCTCAAATCGACGCCGAAGGGAAAACTAGCGAACCAGGATTTGCCCGCTGCCCTGCGCCTGGGCCGCCCGGAGGCGGAGTTCGGCCAGCTCCGTGAGCTCCTCGAAGGTCTCGCACTCCTCGCCCTCGGCCCCCAAAGTCGCGACTCCGGCGCAGAAACTGACGCGAAAGTCGCCGTTTTCCCCTTCAAAACGCATGCGCTTGCAGTCGTCCTGAAGGCGCCCTAGGGCCGCCTCGATATCCTCGGCCCGCGTGCGAGGGAAAGCGATGGCGTAGGCGTCTCGCGTCCATCGCACTCGGATGTCTTCGATTCGAAACCGGGCGCGCAACAGAGACGCAAACGCCCGGTCTGCGTCCGTTGCGGCTTCTTCCCCGACGCGGCTTCGCAGCGTCGCCTGTCCGTCCATCGCGACAAAAGCGAAGGCAAAGGGCTGCTTCGTGCGTCGTGTCTCGGCGGCACGCGCCAAGAGGTTCCGCGTGGCTTTGGCACGCCGCGGCATGCGGGTGAGTGGGTCGTCCGCCGCACGAAGGCGCAAACGCGTGCGAAGGGCCAGGGAAGCGACGACCTCCGCGCACGAAGGGTCGTGCAGAACATTGGACGCACCGGCGAGGATCGCGGGTTCAATGAGCGCCGGCCCCACGACGATGAGCGCCGGACGCGCGCCTCCTTCGCTCATGCGAATGCGGCGAACGTGCCCGACGTCGGATGCGTCGACGACGACGGCGTGCGGGTTCCATTGCTTGAGCGCGTGGTGCAGTTTCTCCCACGTGTCTTCGCGGCGAAGAGAAACCGTCAGCGGAGCAAGTTCATCGGCACACCGCGCCGCGTCCCCCTTCGACCAAACCAGCACACGTGGCGGCGCCGGGTCCGCGAGGCCTTCGAGGTGCACGAGTGCGGCGCTCAGGTCATCGGCTTCGACGGGATGCGTGAGGAGCATGTCCGCATCGATTTCCTCTGCGACAAGGCGCGTCGGCTCCCCATCGTCGACGGCGAGGACAGCGATTCGAGGTCTCGTGCCGCCTACGGATAGCCGCTCGACGGCGAGCGAGGCCTCACCCGGACGACCGAAAGGGAGGCCGAGAATGACGATGTCGGGGGACTCGCTTGGCAGCACCGTGGCGAGCGTCGTCGCGCCTTCCACTCGAAGCAGCGCTTCCGCCAGTCCGCTCCGGACATACTCAATGAGCGCCACGTCGTCACTCAACACGAACACGCTCGGTCCACTGAGGGAGGCGTTTGTTTCCGGCGGCGACGTCAGCCAGCGTTCAGTCCCCTTTGACGTGTCGTGAAGAAAAGAAGCGCTCGGTCGCTCGTCCTCCTGGATGATGTCGTCGAGGGTGAGCTCGCTGTGCGATTGCAGCTCGCTCAGGTCGATGGTCATGCTCGTCCGCCGACGACGGGGTACGAGGCGCCGAATGCGTCGCGCGAACTGTTCCATGTCGATGGGCTTGTGGATGACCTCCGCCACATCGAGCTCCGTCGTCAGCTTTCGAAAGGAGACGAGGTCTCGGAAGAAGGCGGAGATAAAAACAACGGGGAGTCGCACGCCGTCTTCGCGAATGCGCTCGATCCACTTGATGCCGTTGGTGTCCGGCAAGAGACCATCGACGACGATGACTTCGATTTCGGCGTCCTCGCGAAGGAGCTGCAGGCCGTCACGCCCCTTGGACGCCTCGACGACCTTTAGGCTCATCTCCTCAAGTGCCGCGCGTGCGAGAGCGCGAAAATGCGCGTCATCATCTATGACGAGGACATGGGCCACGTGTGCCGTATATCACTCTCGCGCCAAATATCGGTATCCAGTGGCGCATTTCGATGCGTTTTGCGTGGACGTCTGGGCCGGACACCGGCAGATTGCGTCCATGACGAAGGTTCGATTCGACCCCGCACAATTCGAAGTCAGCGTGAGCGCCCCGGCTAGCCTCATCGACGTCACAGACGAACACCCCGACACGGATGTCCCCTTCAGCTGTCGCTCCGCGAGCTGCGGCACCTGCCGCGTCGAAGTCATCGCCGGCGCCGAGGGCCTTCTTGAGGCGGACGAGGACGAGCTCGAAGTCCTACGCATCTTCGAGGACGGTGAGAACGTGCGTCTCTGTTGCCAGCTTGAACTCGTCAAAGACGTCGAGACGCTTCACCTCCGCGTCGTCGATCCCTAAGCACGTGTTGAGCACTGAGACGTGTTGCTCAGAGTCACACGTGTGATGTCCGTACCACCCCAGAGCACCACTGCAGCACGACACCTTTGAGCGCACGAAGGCCGGGCCCCGTGGCACGGAGCCTGCATCGCCTCTTTGCATGGTCCGACTCACCGTTCTTGCGTCCACGCTTGTCCTCGCCGGCGCCACCGTCGCTCAGGGGCAGCTTATGGAGCGCCCTCCTGAGCGGACCGTGCACGAGCCGCCCGTGGAACCCCTCGCTCGGGTCGGAGGTTTTCTCGCCATCGGCCCGAGCCTCACTGACATCCGCCTCGACGACGACGGCGCCAGCGGCGGTGACATCGTCGGGGCCCAGGTCGGAGTTGTGTCCATCTCCATCGAACTCCGTGTGCTCTTCGCAGAGCGGATTGGGTTCGCGGTGACGCCGCTTACCTGGCAACCAAGCGGCGGCCTCCAAGAAAGCGGCGACCACTGGCGCTTCGTGCGTGCGGGTGGCGGCCCCCGAGTACAGATACTTCCCCATGGCGCCAGAGCTCAGCTCACGTTGGGCTACGACCTCAGCTATTTGCGAGCTACCGATCTTGAGACCTGTCCGTGGTTCAGCCCCTGCGACGAACCTCCCCGCACATTCGAAGCCGTTGGCCACAGTTTCTCCCTTCGGCTCGACACACCCATCGTCCGGAGCAGCGCACGCATCGGCGCACGCATCGATGGTGGCTTTTCGTCCGACACCACGATGCGCTGGCTCACATTCGGCGTCTCGCTAGGCATCGGTCAACGAGGCGCCTGGGCTCAGGCCGCGAACTAAAGCGCCGAACCAAGTGGAGTCAGTCTCCGACCCAGGCGTTTCTCTCGCTGCGAGAACCGGGCGATGCCTCGGGGTCCGCGCTGACTTCAAAGGTGGCCTGGGGCGCCTCGCGGAGGGTCACATCGATGCGCCGAAGGCGGCCACGACGCGAGACCAACACGGCGAGCGCGTCTCCTGGAGAATAGCGTTCAAGTCGCGCGGCCCACTCGACGGGAACACGCTCGTCCCCGAAGGCCAGTAGCTCGTCGTCAACGTTGATGCCCGCAGCATGGGCGGGGCTCCCGCTGACGACCTGGCTGACGACCAACCTTCCGTGGCTCTCCGACGTGGACACACCGAACCAAGCGCTCGCTTCGCCCTCCGCGTCGTTCATGCGAAGGCCAAACTCACGGAGCGCACTGGCGTAGTCCAGCTCTTCGGTGCCGTCCACGTAGTCCGCAAAGAACTCATCGAGGGACTCCCCGGCGACCTCGGCGAAGGTCTCTCGGATGGCGGCGGTCGAGTAGCCTTCATCACCGGAGAAACGGGAATAGGCCAGTCGCATCGCGTCATCGAGGCTCTTTGATCCCCCCGTCGCGCGGCGAATGCGAGCATCCAAAAGCCATGCGACGAGTGAGCCCTTCGTGTAGTAGCTGACACCACTGTTTCGCGAGTTCTCGTCGGGGCGATAGAAGTGAATCCATGAATCGAAGGATGACGCCGCAAGGGACTGCGTGTGCCTTCCAGGCGTGGCCTGAAGACGCGTGATGCCCTTGCCGATTCGGGCGAAGTACTCCTCGTTCGTCAGCAGACCCGCGCGACGCTGAAGAAGGTCGTCGTAGTAGGACGTGATCCCCTCCACAATCCAAAGGTCATGGGTGTAGTTTTCCGACTCGAAGTCGAAGGGTCCGAGAGCCGCCGGCCGGAGCCGCTTGATGTTCCAGGTGTGGAAGAACTCGTGGCTCACGAGGCCGAGCCAGCGTCGATAGGAGTCGTCGTCTCGGGCGTCCCAGCGGCTCGCGAGCATGACCGTGGAGGCGCGGTGCTCAAGCCCGCCGCCGCTCTCCAGGAGTAGGTTGATGAATACGTAGCGCCGGTAGGGCACCACGCCCCAGAACTCCGCTTGGGTCTCGACGAGGGCCTGAACGTCGCGGCCGGCGCGTTCGTCGTCCCAGATGTCTTCGCCGCCAAACGTCGCCAGCACGTGCTCGGCGCCGCCCACCTCAAAGGTGTGGAGGCTGGGGTTTCCAAGAGCGATGGGCGAATCGACGAGCTCCTCGTAGTCACGCGCCAGGTACCTGTGTGGCTCTTCGGGGTAGGCCTCCAACGAAGTCACGCTCGTAGCCCAACCATCGGGCATTTCGAAACGCACATCCTGTTGTGCATCGAGCTGTTCCGCGGGAACCAAGAACGCGGAAGCGCCGTTCAGGAGCGCAAGGTCCGCGTCGACGAAGTTTGTCCGCACGCTCGCTTCACGTGCGTAGATGCTGTAGCGCACGACCACCCGGGATGGCAGCCCGTCCGGCGCGCTCACGGTCCATCGGTTCTTCGACGTCTTGTCGATGGTCAGCTCAGTCCCTTCAACATCCGTCGCGCTTACGTTGTGCACGTGGCGTGCGAACTCGCGGACGAGGTAGCTACCAGGCGTCCAGACCGCCATCATCACGTCAGCGCTGTCCCCTTCGGCGGAGAACACGGTCTCGACTTCGATGGTGTGCTGCGCCGGACTCGGGAAACGAACGGTGTGCTCCACGGCGCTGCCGTCGCCCCGAGGTTCGATGGGAGGAAGCGCTTCGGCACCAGCGTTGTCGGGCACGCCACCGGCGCCCTCTTCCGTTCGCGCTTCACATCCCGCCTGCTCAGGCGAGCAAGCAAGGAGAAGCATTACCAAGGTCGTTCCAAGTTTCACGCGCGGACCCTACCACGGGCGGCGGGCATGGAAGCCGGTGGGCCTTCGCCGTCAAACTTTGGCAAAAACACGGCATTTTGTCCTACTTCCACGAAGGGAGCGCCCTTCCGTGGCACTTGCGGACAGAGCCTGCGCGCCGCGTCCCGGCTCGCCCACCTGGACGTCAGGCTGATAGCCTGAGCGGCGATGCTCCGACTCCTCA
Organism: Polyangiales bacterium; assembly: GCA_045106895.1. Classification (GTDB taxonomy): domain Bacteria; phylum Myxococcota_A; class Polyangia; order Polyangiales; family Houyiibacteriaceae; genus JBCCRV01. The sequence goes on from JBGCFM010000120.1 coordinate 7,969, forward strand.
TATTCGGGACCAGCGCTCTCCTCGGCGCGTGTGTCCTCCCTGGATGCGTCACCCCCTCGCAGGTCATCGTGCATGTCACCGCCGATGACGTGGCGGCGGAGCGCGCCGAGTTTCTACGCTTCGAGGTCTTCGCGTCCGACGGGAGCACCACTCCTTCGTACATTCAGAGCGCAGAATTCGGCGAGGGCCTCCCTCGGCTCAATACCGAGCCCGCCCAGCTGACCGTCGTCCCACGGAGCTCCGACGCCTCACGTGTGTTCCGCGTCACGGCAACGCTCAGCGATGGTTCCCGCCGCGAGTTCGCCGAGCGCTCTGCCATCTCCACCTTCGTGCCCGGTGAGATCATGGAGATCTGGCTTCACATCGATGACGCGTGCGCCGAGGTTTCCTGCACCGGGCGGCAAACCTGCGAGGTAGACGATGATGGAGCGCCCGCCTGCGTAGATGCTTGTGTCGCGCCCAGCTCCCCGGGCAGCGTGGTGCGCAGCGAACTTCAAGCTTGCGGAGAGTCGTGCGCCTTCGTCGAAGAAGGGGGGCTCTGCGACGGTGGAAGCGGGCGCTGCTGGCGAGACGAGTGCTGCCACACCTGTTTCGATGGCGAACGCTGCCTGGACGAAGAAGAGGCCACCACCAACCTCAGAGCGACCGGTGTGGGTGGCGCGCAGTGTGTCTCGTGCGCGTGCGATGGGGACTCCATCAACCCGGCGGGCGGATGTGGTGGCGCGCAAACCGCGGGACTACAACTCGGCGCAGAGCACGCGTGCATCAACTTCGACGGACGGCTCTTCTGCTGGGGCAACAACGACGCGGGTCAGATCGGCAACGGAGAGGTCGGAGGATTTGTGGCAGAGCCTGAGCTCATCGCCACAGGCCTGAGTGCAGCGGCGCTCGGCCGGGACCACTCATGCGCGCATGACTCGACGAACAACCCGACGTGCTGGGGAGAAGGAACACGGTTTCAGCTCGGCCAAGGCTCCGGTGAAAACGTGCTCATGCCCCGGGCGGCCACCGTCACAGAAGGCCCGTTTCGCATCATGAGCGCCGGCCAACGCCATACCTGCGGCGCGACGCCGGATGGTGTCTACTGTTGGGGTGCGGCGTCGGACGGTCAGACCGGAGTCCCCGGACTCAACGAGGACAGTGGGTCCATTCGCATGCCCACGCTCGTTCTGAACGGCGAAGCGACGAGTCTTGAGACCACGCTGCGCACAACCTGCGCCATCGTCGCAGGGCGCCTCTTCTGCTGGGGCTACAACGACTCCGGCGGCGTCGGCGTCTCGTCCGAAATGCGGCGCATCTACGAGCCCGTGGAGACCGGTGTCGACAAGGCCGGCGAGTGGGTCTCTGTCACCGTGAGCGGTTTCGGCGTGTGTGCCCTCGACGCCGAACACCACCTCTTCTGTCGTGGCCAGGTTCGCACGGACGTGACCCTGGACTTCGGTGGGGAGCTCCCGAGCGAAGAGCACCTCATCTTTCAGATCGGCGAGCAACGCTGGCGAACCATCGCTCTCGGGGAGCACTTCTTGTGCGGTATCCTTGAAGACGACGACTCCCTCGTATGCCTAGGCCAAAACGACCAGGGGCAGCTCGGCGGCGAAGGCAGCGCACGCGTTGAGCATGGCCCCGTGGGGGTACGCTGGCAGCGCATCGAGACCGGCGACGACTTTGCCTGCGCCGTTCGCCAAGACGACACGCTCTGGTGTTGGGGCAACAACGCTTTCGCTCAGCTCGGAACTCAAGACGTCAGCGACATGCGCTCTTCGGAGCCTGACCCCCCGCGGACGAGCATCTATTCCCTAGAGCCCCGCCGCGTGTGTCCACCCGAATGACGACGAGCCACTACTATTGGATTCGTGAGATCGCCCGCGGCGGCATGGGGCGCGTGGACCTGATCATCCGGTCAGAGGGCGCATTCCGACGTCTCGCGGCGGTCAAACGACTGCACGCAAAGCTGCGCGACGACGTCGAGTGCCGCGCGATGTTTCTGGACGAAGCGCGCATCGCGGGAATGCTCAAGCATCCGAACATCGTCACGGTCTTCGATGTGGGAGAGGACGATGAAGGCCCCTACCTCATCATGGACTACATCGATGGGCTATCAGTGCAGGCGATCACTCGCCGCTCCGCCCAAGACTACACCCCCCTCCCCTTGGCGGTGGTCGTGCAGATTATCGTCCAGGCCGCCGACGGACTTCACGCCGCCCACGAACTGACGGCCCCCGACGGGAGCGTTCTCAACCTCGTTCACCGAGATGTATCACCGCACAATATGATCGTTGGTTACGACGGCATCGTACGCGTCATGGATTTCGGCATCGCACGCGCGCTTGGACGCACGACGCAGACGTCGACGGGGGTGCTCAAAGGAAAACTCGCCTATATGTCGCCGGAGCAACTCCGCTTCCGGCCCGCCGACCGCCGCTCCGACATCTTCGCCCTCGGCGTCGTGCTCTACGAGATGCTGACCTTGAAGCGTCTTTACTCGAACCGTGACGGCGATGGCCCTCAACGGATTCTGGAAGAGCCGCCACCGGACGTGGGCCTTGAACGCGATGACCTTCCCCCGGCCTTGGTGGAGCTTGTATTTCGAATGCTGGCGAAAGAGCCCACCAAGCGTCCCGCGACAGCGGCGGAGGTGGCGAACTGCCTGCGCGAGATTCTCAACGACCTGATGATCGTGGATGACGAGGCCATCGAGCTGCAGGAGTACTTTCGGCATCGGTTCGAGCCCGAAACCACGGGCCATCGCCAGGAGATTCAGAGCGCCCTAAAGCGACTGGACGAAGGAACGCTCCCGGCGTGGCCGCTCACGGACCCGGCGCTCGTCTTGGCGCCGGCGGTCATGAACGCACCGAAGCGCTGGCTTCTCGCCCTCGGCGCAGGCCTCTTGGTGACCCTCGCTGTCGGCGCCGGCGTCATTATTGGCCGCTCGCCGGAATTGGAACCGGAACGCCAAGTGGAATCTCCGTCAACAGTCGCGTCGCCCGCGCCTCCGGCGGCGCAGACGCCGCTCGCTCCCGCGGCGGTGCATGTCGAAACGCACGCAGCGGAGCCGGAGCCCGCGACGCCTTCGGACATCGGCGAGTCCGGGGAGA
>JBGCFM010000121.1:0-16016 GCA_045106895.1 Polyangiales bacterium
TTCGAAAGAAGCGAGGGTCTCGCTTTTTAAGCGAACGCAGCTCCGGCGATGCACGCCGCGACGTCGCAGGCTGAGCGGACCTTGCGTGGCTTAGGTCTCAGGTCGACTTATGTCGCTGAGGTTCGCAGGGCGATGTATCGCGCTCGGCACACCTGATTACGCAACCCGCCTTGTGACTGAACGCCCGGTGGGGGCTTCTTTGTCCGGCGAAGCTGCCTCTATACTGCGCGTCCGATGGAACTTGGTCCACGAAGCTTGGTCGCAGGAGGCTTGGTCGCTGCCGGAATGGCATCGGCGGCGGCTGGCTGGTTTTGGTGGGGACCGTCCAAAGTGATCGAAGAGATGGAGGTCGCGGCGAGTGAGCGCGGCTACGCCCTGGTCGTCGGTGATGTTGATCTGCGCTGGTCTGGTGTCGATGTAGAAGACGTACACATCGAAGGGCCAAACGTGAACGCAGACCTACCGAGCGTTCAGGTGCATGGCGGGCTGTGGGCGCTGAGCCAACTAGGTCGTGATGCGATCGAACGCGTTGAAGTGGTCGGCGGCGAAGTTCGGTACACATCCGCCGCGGAGCAAATGCCGCAAGACGATGACGTCGACACCGCTGACGCGAACGGCGAACCGGATGCTGAAGCGCAGGACGCTGAGGCTGGCGCAGACACTCCCGAGGGAGCCGACGCTCCCGTCGGAGATGAGGCTACACAGAGCGGCACAGCGGCGGACGAGCCTCGCGCGAACCCCGAGGTGAACGTCGAGCCGCCGAATCCAGCGAGTAGCACAAACCGGCCAAGCCAATCGTCGTGGCCAGCGCTCGCTTTTCAGCAGGTGCGCGTCGCGATTGCTGATCCTATCGGCGAACTTGCGGAGGCAACGCTTAGCGGGAACTACGCCGCCGGAGAACTAACGGTTTCGGCCGAAAGTAGCCGAATTGGAGAAGCTCCAGGGAACAGCGCTCAGGTTGAGGCAGGAGAGCTCTCTGCGACCCACCAGGCTTCGGGCTGGGTTCTAGACACGGCTAAAGCGCGTGGCGTGGTGGTTCACCTCGGTGATGCTGAGCTCGCCACTCGCCGCCGTATTTCGACGCTTCTTCGTGGGCGCGATGAAGCTGCAGCGGCGAACGAGCCCGAAGAGGATTCAACACACGACCCGCTCTCCCGATTCTCAGCGGAAGCAGAGATTGAAATCGAGAGCGCGCAGGTCGTTCGTGGCGAAGACGAAATGGTCCTTGAGTCGTTTCAAGCCAAAGCGCGGCGTGGGGACGAGGGGATCTCCTTCGAGGGTCACGGCCGCGGCGCGGGCGGGGTCGCGACGTGGGAGCTGATGCTCCAGCCAGAAGTTCCAAGTGCGCGAGGATCCGTTGAGGTCGAATCGCTTGCCCTCGATCTACTACTGCCCGTTCTTCCTGAGCTTCCTTGGTCGCATCCGGAACTCGCTCGAGTGGCGGCGGACGTGGAGGTTGAGGCAAACGCGGATGGCGATGTGGCCCTCGTGGGTACGGTGAGTCTGAGCGACGCGGCGCTGGAGCACGCGCGAATCGCGCCGCAGCCCATTCAGAATATTGGCTTTGAGGTGACCGGTCGGGCAACGATCAACGCTCTTGCAGGGCGCGTCACGATCCCTGAAGCCGAAGTTCGTATCGGTGAGGCCACGATGGGCTTTCAGGCGGCTGCGGAGAAAAATAGCGAGTTTTGGACTCTTGAGTTCGATGCGCGCCTTCCACCCACGGACTGCAACGACGCGGTTGGGGCGATCCCTGTCGATCTTCTGGCGGAAACGGCTGGGTTCTCTTGGACCGGCCGAATGAGCGGCGACACGCACCTGAAAATCGATTCACGGAATTTTCGTGAACTCGAGCTGGATATCAACCTCCGCGACCAGTGCCGGTTTCAAACGGTGCCGGCGGCTGCGGATATCCGGCGAGTGCAGGGAGCCTTCCTGCATCGCGTGGTCGAGCCCGAAGGTGAGTCCTTTGAGATGATGGCTGGACCCGGCACGGCGAACTGGGTGCCCATCGCGGCCATTAGCCCCTTCCTGATCCAGTCCGTCATAGGACATGAAGACGGTGGCTTCTTCCGCCACAACGGATTTGCTGTGTATGCCATTCGGGATGCACTCGCCCGGAACCTTCGGGAGGGCCGCTATGTTGTGGGCGCAAGCACCATCACGATGCAGCTCACCAAGAACTTGTTCCTACACCGTGAAAAGACCCTGGCCCGCAAGGTTCAAGAGGTGCTTCTGACTTGGTGGGTGGAGACGGCGTTGACCAAGGAAGAGATCCTTGAACTCTACCTCAACGTTATCGAGTACGGACCTCGGGTCTACGGCGTCGTCCAGGCCTCGGATCACTACTTTGGTCGGCATCCGGTGGAAATCACCGCCGCCGAGGCTGCGTTCTTTGCCACGATTCTTCCGAACCCGAAGCGCTACCACGAGGCCTTTGAGCAAGGGACGCTCCCCTCTTCGATGCGAAATCGCGTCGCGAACTTTCTAAGACATCTCCGGAGTCGCAACCGAATTGATCAGGTCGCCCTCGCAGATGGGATTGCGCAGCTCGAGGTCTTTCGTTTCGATCGCGGGACAGGCGCTGGGGCGCAATGGCAGGCGGCGGGAGATGTGGGGCATCTTCCATTTGCGACCAGTCGCGCGGCGCCCATCGAGGAGGGTGACCCGGAACCCGACCCGTATGAGGAAGAGTACACGACTGGTGATGAGTGGTTGTGAGTCCCCGATGCCGGGCATCTGGCACGGTTTCACTCCAATGCGCTCCTCACCTGGCAGTTGAAACACGCGCGCCCGCATTCTAGGGTTCGCGACGGAGGCGTCTTCTTATGGCTCGCTATTTTGCTTGGTTCTTTGGTTTGGTGCTCATGGGGACATCCGCGGCGGCGAGTGCCCAGCGGCCGATCCCTGTTCACGTTGAGTCGACGCCTCCCGGCGCCGCTGTCTATCTCGACTCCGCAGAGGGCGCGCCCATCGGGACGACGCCTATGCGCAACGTGCGAATCCCGCGTGGCAGCCACACACTCATCTTTCGCCTCGCAAGCCATGAAGACGCGCGGCTGACGGTCAACATTCGCCGTCGGCGCGAGACCTTTCGAGCGACGCTGAATCCCCTTGGAACGATCTCTCTCGTACCGGCGAACGATGGCGCGCAGAACGCGGCAGTACGAGTCGATGGCGCACCAGTCGGCAACCTCCCGCACCGAATGCAAGTTCAGCCCGGTCGTCACCTTGTGCAGGTGGGCCGCGAAGGTTTCGTGACGTTCTCTCAGTGGGTGGAGCTCGCCGGTGGGCAGGTGCTTTCGCTCCCGGTCATGCTTGAGCGCGACACGCCAGAGACCGGGTCGCTTTTGGTGGCTGGCGATGTGTCCGGCGCGGCGATCTACGTGGACGGGACGCCTCGCGGCGCGACACCGACGGTCATCGACGGCCTGACGGCGGGCAATCACCTCATCGAGGTTCGCCCCAACGATGCGGCGATGGAGACGTTCTCCCAGACAGTTCGAATCATCGCGGGCGAGCGCACGAACTTGAACCCCGTCATGCGTGCGGCGCCGGCGCAGACCGGGAGCCTTCGTGTTCTGTGCAACGTGCCGACGGCGGAGATTCTCTTCGACGGTGAGCTCGTCGGTAACCCGCCCGCTTCCCGGGAGAACATTCCGCCAGGCGACCACATCGTGGAAGCGCGCGCGGAGGGTTACCAAGCAGCGCAGCAGCCCGTGAGCATCGAGGCAGGCCAGCAGCGCGTCATCTCTATCACGCTGACGGCAGTGGCCGCGGCGCCTGGACGCATCGTGGTCAACGCCAACGTGGACAACGCTTCGGTGAGCGTCGACGGCGAAGAGATGGGCGCGCCCCCTGTCGTCGTCGAAGGAGCGACGGAAGGAACGCACGCCATTATCGTACGCGCGCCCGGCCACCAAGAGCACCGCGAGACGTGTCGCGTCGGGCCTGGTGTGAACTGCATCATCGACGCGGAGCTTCACCCGGTGGGAACGCCCGTTCGTGTCGAGGCCAATGTTGCGAACGCGCAGTTCTTCGTGGACGGCGAACTTCAGGGCCCCGTGCCATGGGAAGGGACCGTTGCGACTGGATCGCACCTTATTGAGGTGAGCGCCGACGGATACCGGCCGTATCAGGCGCAGGTGGCTCTGGCGCCGCAGGCGGACCCACGTGTGTTCAACGTTGGGCTTGTGGGCGAAGACGAGCTTACGCCGGAAGAGAACCGGGAGATGCTTGAGATTCGTCGTGAGCGTCATCGCCAGGCCGTCAGCCGCTCCGGCGCGACGCTTCCAAACGACCTCGCCGTCCTCGACGTCTCGCTTGGTTGGCCCTACCTCTTCGAGCTTCGGATGGGCATCGGCATCCTCGACTGGCTCGAGGCAGGCATTGGCATTCGCACGACGTTCTACCGGCTCACGGAGTTCGAAGGACGCGTCAAAGCGGGCTGGCGTCCAGCTCGCCAGGTGTCCCTTGGTGCGCAGATGCGCATTGGTGGAGGGCTTGGACCTGGGCGGGACCCTGCCACGGGCAGCGAAGAGCCTCTGACCGGTTTAGAGGATGACTTCACATTCTCCACCAACAGCTTTTACTTCAGCTTGGAGGCTCTGTTCTCCCTTCACTTCCTCAACGCTGGAAACTTCACGCTTTGGGCTGCGCTGGATGTTCACAGGGACAGCTGGGCGTGGAATGGCGCGAACAACGATTGTCGCTGGACTGCCTGTGCGCCAGATAGCGGCACACCGATCTTAGGAACGGAGCCCGCGACGGCGCTCGATGTGACGCAGAGTCTCGCTCGCTTCCGCATTGGTGGCTCCCTAGAGTTCATCGTCTCCAACAAGTGGAACGTGTGGGGCTCCTTTGAGGGGACCTTTGGCGATGACCGGCGAATCCTTGGCGACATATGGGGTCTTGGAAACGACGACATTCAGATCTACGGACGCCTCGGCCTTACTTACAAGTTTGGCTACACGGAGCGTGATGAAGACCGCGCTGCCATGTTTGCGGCGGAGGACGAAGAAGAGCTCGCGGCTCCGCCGGCACCTGCGGCTGAGTAAACGGCACGAAGCGTGCTAAACTGGGGGCTGATGCATCTCATCGGCCCCTTTGTTGTTCGTGCTGCGCAAGCTCTTGGGGCTGCGCTTTGCGTACTTGGTGCTACGTGGGCAGCGCCGGTGGCCGCTCAAGAGGCGCCGATTACGATCATTGAGGCCTCTGAATCGCTTCAGGTGTTGGCACAAGATGTCGCAGGTGTGCTCCGACGTCGCACGGGAAACGCCATCGAGGTTGGCGGATCGCCGCCGTCGCCACCGGAAGCTGTGAGCTCCGGTCAGCTGGCGATGGTTCCTTATGAGGGGGCCGTGTTTCTTGCCCTTGGGGCTGCGGATGGACGGACGCTGACAGCGCATCTGGAGATTCCAACGGAGGGGCGCGCTCGTGCCGTTGCCCTCGCGATTCAAGATCTTGTGGATCAGGCGGCGATCCCCGCGGTCGCACCGAGGGCCGTGCGAGCTCGACAGGCGCTGGAGCCGGCGCCGGAGCGGACCCCGCGTTCACTGGCAAAGCCCGCGTTCTTCCTCCGGCTTTTGGCGGGCTACTCGCCGACACGTCGCCAGGCGCTCGTGGGCCCTGGTGCGGGCTTTGGGCTCTGTCTCTCTCGGGGCTGCGTGATGGTCGAGGCGGACATGCCTCTGATCCCAAACGAGTACGTGCTTGCAGGCCACGAGGTCCGTTCGCGAAGCGTCAACGCAGCACTTCGTCTCCACCTCCGGCCCATCGAGCTTGGCGACTTCTCCATTGGCGCCACCTTTGGCGTGTTGACTCGCATTCTTCGCGTGAGCGTGGATGGCGAAGGGGCGAGCACCATCACGAGTCTGGGTGTGCGCACGAGTTTGGAAGCAGCTTGGCGTTTCAGAGGGCCCTTCGAGTGGGTTTTTGAGGTGGGCGGAGATGCGATCTTCGATTCGGAGCGCATCTCGGTGGGTTCGCAGTCGTTTATCCTGGAAGACGGCTTTGTGCCTTGGGTGACCACGTCTTTGCGAATGCGCCCACGATTCGACGCTCTATGAGACCTCGATGAGCTTTTTTTCATGAGCGGTGGAAAAGCGGACGACCTGCGTCGACAAGTAGACGTGGAAGGCAAGGCACATGTTCGCTTGGTGACGGGGCGACCCCCCGCAAAGTCGGACGACCCTGATTTGTTGGCGAAGGCGGCCGCCGGGGACGCTGCGGCCGTTCGCCTGCTCTACCGGACCCACGTGGACCGGGTTCACCGACATGTGGCCCGGGTGCTCGGCGCTCAGGATCCAGACGTGGAGGACGTGGTTCAGCGGGTGTTCCTCGCGGCCCTCGACGGGGCGGCGAGCTATCGCGGGGATGGGAAACTTGGCTCGTGGATCTTGGGTATCGCCACCCGCCGGGCGCTTGATGAGTCGCGCGCGCGCTGGCGTCGCGGCCGCTGGAAGCGAATGACGGAGCGCGTCGGCCTTGGACGTGCGGCGTCTTCCCCAGACGCCAGGGCCGTGGCGGGGGGCGAAGCCGAGCGCTTGTTGCAGACCCTGTCGCCGGAACAGCGGACGGCGTTTGTTCTCAAAGAAGTCGAAGGGCATACCCTTCAGGAAATGTCGGACATGACGGGCATCGGAGTGTCGACGCTACACGCGAGGGTAAAGGCGGCGCGGAAGCGCTTGGATGCCGCCATCGCGGAGAGCAATGAAAGTGGAGGTCCTGATGCGTGATTTCCGAGACCTCGTGGAGGCGTTAGAAGAAGACCCGCCGACGATGGATGATCTGGCGAAGGCGCGGGTGGAGAAGGCTCTCCTAACCCAGCCGCGGCGAGCCCCTAGGCCTGAGCGAGGGCATGGGTTCCGTGCCGGTGTCGTCGTTGGACTCGCCGCCGCTGCAGCGCTTGGTTTGGCCGTTTGGGCGTTTCCAGGTGGTGAGGGTGACACCGACTCCAGCGTCAGCGTGGCGCAGGTGCAGGTGCTTGTAGACGGAGTGCCCGAACGAACGACGGAGATCAACGAAGGCGAAACCGTCGTCACGTCGGAGGCACAGGCGCTCCAGGTTCGTTATGGCGGAACCATCAACGAGACGTGCCTTGTGGAGGTGGAGCCCGCGAGCCGTGTGATGTTCAGCGGAATCGACGACCTTGACCACAGGCTGCGGCTCGACCGCGGGTCCGTGCATGTCGAGTTTCATCCGGACCGGCCCGGCGAAGAGGGCATGGTTGTAGATACTCCGGATGCTCGGGTCGTCGTCGTGGGTACGGTCTTTGAAGTGCGAGCTACGCATGACGGCACCGTAGTGCGCGTCAACGAGGGGCGCGTGCGCGTCGAAGTGGAAGGTCGCGAGGCGGCCTTTGTCAGCGCGGGTGAGGTCCTGCACGTCACGAAGGAGCAACTTGCTGTGGCCGCCCCAGAGGCGAGGCCTGAGCGCGAGGATGTGGAAGCTGAAGTGGAAGCCATTGTGGCGCCTCTTCCCGAAGTCGCTGAGGACCTTCCGTCACGCCGAGTCCGCCGAGCGGAGAGTCCGGTTGAGACGCCCGCGCCAGGCGTTGAAGAAGTCACTGATGTGGTGGTGGCGGACAGTACGCCGACGCCGGAAGAGCCCGCGACTGACGAAGCTCGTCCAAGCCGAGCGGAGGACACGGAGCCGCCGATTCCTTTGAGCGACGACGCTCGTTTTGACCTGGCTCGACAGCTCTTTGATGGGGGCCAGCTCGCGTCTGCTCGTCATGAGCTCTATGCCATCGCGCGTAGTACAACGAGCTCGCGTGCGCGGGCCCGGGCGTGGACCCTCGTCGCGGAAACGTACGAGCGTGAGTCAGACGTCGGACGCGCCATCGAAGCGTACCGGCGTGCTGCGCAGAGCGGCCGCACACATGATGCTTCCGATGCGCTCTTTGCTTTGGCGCGATTGCGCATCTCGACCGGGGAGGTTGCTGCAGGCAAAGCGGCCTACCGCGAGTATCTGCAAGTTGCGCCGGACGGAGCGCTCGCGGCGACGGTGCGTCGGGCGCTTTGTCGCCTCGGTGAACGCGCCCACTGCGCGGAGTAGCCGAACGCTCAGCTCAGCAGCGAGCGATCCTGACGTCACGAAAAAAGCCCCCCGCGCAGAACGCGGAGGGCTTTGTCTGACAAGCTCAGATGAAGAGGAAGAGCTCTAGCGTCCCATCACTTCAACGGACCCACATTGGACCGTGCGCCCGTCGCGAAGGTGAAGGAGGATCCCGCCGCCGCTACCGGTGACACCAGCGTTGATTTCCGTGTCCGAGCCGCGGCTGACGGTGCCGATGTTGCCACCGATCATCACGCGGGTGACGTGACTGAGTCCCCGGCCTCGAAGCACTACTCGCCCGTTGCGTGGGATGCGAGACACGACAGGCGAGCAGGTCACCTGTGCCTGGCGGACGCCGGTCGTTGGGCTCACCGAGGTAGTGGTGTTGGTGACGCCTGTGCCGGTGATGCGTGGGGCGACGTTTGTCGTCGTCGTGTCGGCGCCGGTTCCTCGCGCGCGAGGAGCGACGTTGGTGGTACCGCCGGGGCTGACGCCTACAGCGCGAGGAGCGACGGTTGTGGTACCGCCGGGGCGGGTCCCGCGAGCATTCGGCGCAGTGGGCGTGGGGCTGACCGGGCGAGCGGATGGCTGCCGCGGTGCAGGACGTACGGTCGGAGCTGTGGGGCGACGCGCTGTCTGCGTCGGACGTGCTGCGGGGCGACGTGGCGCGGGCGTTCCCACCGCGGGGCGGGTCGGACGCGGAGCACGAGTCGCGGGCTGCCGTGGCGCGGGCTCACGTGGAGCGACCGTCACGGGCTGACGCGGTGCTGGGCGGGCTGGGCGAGCCGCCGGGCGAACGGGCGCTGGTTGCACCACAGCAGGCTGGCGTGGCGCTGGGCGAGCCGGGCGAACAGGTGCAGTCTGAACGACGGCGGGCTGAACGACGGCCGGCTGACGTGGCGCGGGGCGCGCGGGCTGAACCGTCACCGTCGCGGGTTGAACGACGGCAGGCTGAACGACCGCGGGCTGAACGGTGGCGCGCGGAGCAGGTTGGCGAGCCGGGGCTGCTTGAACCCGAACGGAGCCTTGCACAGGCGCGCGCTGGACCGTCGCCGTGGGGGTGGTGCGTGCGGGGCGCGTGTAGACAGTGCAGCCCGTGAGGATAAGCGTGCTCAGCAGCGCGAGTGGTAGTTTGGGGAGGAACATGAACTTGTCCTTTCGGGCACGTTGGCCCTGGGAATGATACGCACAAAGTCGCGATTTATTCAGTGCCTCGTTTAACTCTCGCACGGGCGTTTTTGACCAAATCTTGAATAATATCATGCGCTTGAGATGACGTGTCGCGTGCGTTGCGCTGGGGTCGAAAGGGGCGGCCCACGGAAAGGTGCATGGGCGTCGTCGGGCGCGCGGCGATCCTGCGCACGTGCGTGACGAAACCTGGCTCCACGAACTCGGTGCCGTGCGGGTAGGCAAGCCCGACGGGGAGGACGTCGACATCAAGGCCTCGCAGTGCGGCAAAGGCGCCGCCTTTGAAAGGGCGGACTTCGTCGCCAGCGTAGGTCGAGCCTTCCGGGAAGACGATCACCGTTCCGCCTTCTTTGAGTCGCCGCCGAATCGCTCGGATCGCGCGTGCGCCGCTGCGCTGGTCCGCGCGGTCCACAAAGATCGTTTCTGCATAACGTGCGAGACGACCTGCCACCGGCCAGTCGGCGACGTCGCTGCGACTCAGAAAGGCGCCGCCGAGTTCGCTCATGAGCACGCCAATGTCGAGCGCGGTGCGATGGTTGGCGACGATGAGACGCCCGTGCGCGGAGCGTGGCGCGACCTCTCCAGAGCGGCTGACGTCAACGCCGAGGACCTTTACGACGTGGCTACAAATACGAGTCTTCGCGCGGGCGGTGGTTCCGGCGGAGAGGGTGCCGCCGTTTAGGGCGCGCTGCACCTCCAAGCGCAGGAGGGAGCGCTGGGCGTAGAGCGCGAACCGGGCGAGGCGCGCATTCGCTCGTAGTTCTCCGATATCTAGGCTCACGGCATGCGCATACCAGCGTCTGCCGCTGAGGGAAACTGCTTTGCTTGCCTGAAGCTCCGTGTTCTGTCGCCAATCCTCATCAAAGGGCCGCCGGCTCCTTTGCTCTCGCCAGCTGGTGCGAATGTTGGCATAGTTTTGCGGTGAGCCAGTCTGGACCCACGTTCTTGATCGCGTCGCCAACCCTCGACTGTCCGGTGTTTGGCCACTCCGTCGTTTTGCTCGTCGACCATGACGAGGAGGGCTCATTTGGGTTCGTGATCAGCAAGCCTTCTGCGCTTAGCCTTCCGGAGATCCTGAAGCAGCTGAAGCTCGAGCCGGGCAGCCGTTGCGAGGGCATCGATGTTGTTCGAGGGGGTCCCGTGTCCGAAGAAACGGGCTGGGTGATCTTCGACCCACGTGGGCTTGAAGGGCTCCCCGGCGATACGATGCACCTTCGTGAGGACTTGGCGGTCACAGCGTCTTTCGAGATGCTGGAGAAGATTGCGCGTGACGAGGGGCCGGAGAGCGGACTGCTCTCGTTAGGCTACGCGGGGTGGGGACCGAGCCAGCTTGAAGACGAGCTTCGCGAGGGCAGCTGGCTTCCCGTCGACGTGGACCTTGCGACACTCTTCGAAGTCCCATTTGCCAAACGCTGGGACCACGCGCTGGCGCTCCTCGGCATCGAACCTTGGCGGGTCGTTCCGCGCGGAAGCGCCCAGGCGTAGTGTTCTGCGCTCAGGCGCAGGACTGAGTTCAGGGGTCGCTGATGTCCGCCGTGTCGGCGGGGCCTTGAGGGCCACTACTGAAGGCGAAGTACGCCACGACGATGGCCGCGAACCAGGCGAAGATGCCGACGGCGAGGGCTGCTCCGAGCCTTCGGCGGCGTCCTGCGGGCGCTTCGCTTAGAGCCTGACCCTTCGAAGGTTTGATCGAGGCCGGACGAACTTCTTCCGTCTCCAGCTCACGCTGAGAACGAGGCGCCGTCGTGGCGCCGAGGACACGCGTCGAGGAGACCTCCGCCTCGGGGACGATGCGCTTCGACTTGGAGCCGAGCTTGCGCATGACGGAGGGCTCGCCGCCATCGTGCATCTCGTGGATCTTGCGCGTGATTCGTTCGAGCGTTGGGCCGCCATGCATCTTGACGAAAGAAGCGAGGGCGCGTCCGTTCGTGCCCGGGACGGCTTCACGGATGGCGCGTTCAAAGCGCGCGGCGGAAGGGCAGCGTTTGTCGATGTCGCGCTGAAGCGCCCACATCACCGCGTTGGCGAGGGCCTCCGGGACGTCGGGGCGCAGCGCACGCGGGCTGGGGATCTGAAGTTCGAGCACGCGGTCGAGAGTCTCCGCGGCTTCGCCCGTGTTGAAGAGCGATTTTCCGGTGAGCGCTTCCCACGCGACGATGCCGAGGGAAAACACATCGCTTCGCACATCGAGCTTCTGGCCGCGCCCTTGTTCCGGCGAGACGTATGCGACTTTCCCTTTGAGCTGCCCGACTTGGGTCTCCGTGCTTCGGGAAACGGCACGGGCGATGCCGAAGTCCGTCACGCGCACGCGACCGTCAACGCCGCAGAGGAGGTTCTGTGGTGAGATATCTCGGTGGTCGCCGTGGCAGGCAAACCCCGTTGGCGTCGTCGCGTCGTGCGCGTCTCCCATTCCGCGCGCTGCTTGGGCAACGATGTCCACGACGATGGGGATTGGCAGGAGCTGAGGGGGGCGCGCCGGCGCACGACCCACTTCGCCCGAGCCCTCGATGACGCTCACGCAAAGATCGAAGAGGGTGACCCCGACGACCAGCTCCATCACGATGTAGAGCGCGCCGTCGTCTTCTGCCCGCCCAAGTTCGAGAGTCTGCACGACATGCGGGCTGCTGATTTGTGCAGCGATGCGGGCTTCGTCCAAGAACATGGAGACGAAGTGCTCGTCGGTGAGGTCGGGCAGCAGCCGCTTGACGGCGACGAGCTTCTCGAAGCCCGCCGGCCCACGGAGGCGGGCCGCGAAGACCTCTGCCATGCCGCCGCTCGCGATGTGGAAGAGCGCCTCGTAGCGGCCAAAAGTGAGTGGTGTCGCAACGGCCACGGAGCGAGCATACCTGACTCTGACCTCGGCGGGCGTACATCGTGTGCTGGACCTCCGACTTGCGTGCAAAGAAGCGAGGTTGGAGCCTGGGCCAAGCCCGGCTATAGTCGTGCCCAGATGCGCTTACTTATCATGGTGTGGGTTCTTTCGATGGCGCCGACCCTTTGGGCGCAGGACGTCGTTGTTGTAGGGCCGGAGTCGTCCCCGTCGATGGACGATATCGCGTCGGCTCGCGAGCAGTTTACGGCGGGCTCAGGTGCCGCCGAAGAAGGTCGCTGGTCGGATGCCTTGGCGGCGTTTCGTACGTCTTATGAGCTAAGTGGCATCGCCGCGGCGCTCTATAATACAGCCACGACGTACCGTAGCTTGGGGCGCTATCGACTGGCTCGCGACACCTTCGTACAGCTGCTCCGGGACCATCCCGAGCTCGGTGATGCCATGCGGGAGTCCGCGGATGAGCTCCGCGTCGAGGTGGCCGGACGCGTGGCATCGTTGGAACTGCTGAATTTGCCCGATGACGCCTCGTTGTCCCTTCGCCTGGACGGTCGGCAGCGTGAGGATACGTCGGAGCGGCCTTTGGTCCTCGACGTGGACGAAGGCCGTCACACGCTCGCGGTGAGCCGTGAAGGGTACGAGCCCTTCGCCTGGGACGGCGATGTCGCGGGTGGAGCGACGGAGAGCATCGACGTGACGCTCGTGGAGAGAGAATCGTCGAGCAACGCAGGACGTGTGATTCTCATCGTTTCCCTCGTCGCCGTCGTTGTGGCTGGCGGAGTTGTGGCGGGGCTTCTTCTGCGGGACACAGGGCTAGAACCTGAGTCCGAGACCGTGGTGAACTTGTTATGAAACGAACCGTACTTCTGTGGTTGACCACCGTCCTCGCAGTGGGCTGTGTCGACAACTCGATCCTTGAGCTTGAAATCGACCTGCCGCCCCAGCCGGCTGAGGTTTCTGAGCAGGTGTATGCCTTCGTGCAGATCCGCTCGTCGCGAATGTCGTCGTTTGCCACGGACTGGCTTTCGGCGGGCGAGGACCCAGACGGGTTTGCACTCGGGCCTGAACGCGCGACGCAGACCATCAGCGTCGTTGCCGAGCCACGCGACTATGATGAGGACCTGCTCCTGCGCGTCGTCTACTGCGTCTCACCACGCTGCAGCAGTTTGGGCGATGACACCGCAGGAGAGCGGCGTCTCGTTATCGAGCATCCCTTCTACGATGGTCAACGAACGCGCGTTCGGTGGTCGGTGGGTGACTACACCCCCGTCGTGATACCTGAAGAAGAGACCGTCGGAGTGTGTCAGGTTGAAGGCTGTCGGGCCGGCGATGGGCTTGCCGACTACTGTTACGTGAGGACACAAGACCATTTCTGCAGTCGATAGCGCGGCGCGGCCGCCTTGTGATTCGATCGTCGTGAAGACGGAGATCGTTCTTCCCCAACACACGAACGCCATCGGCACGGCGTTCGGCGGGACCGTGATGTCGTGGATCGATGTCTGCGCAGCGGTCAGCGCCCAACGCCACTGCGGGCGCGTCGCGGTCACCGCGTCGGTGGACGCGCTCGACTTCGTCGCGCCGATCCGGCTTGGCGATGTGGTGACGTTAACGTCTCGGATTCATTGCGTATTCCGCAGCTCGATGGAGGTCGGAGTCAAAGTGGAGCGGGAAGTGCCTGGCGACCGAACACGGGTGCTCTGCGCGGATGCGCTACTGACCTTCGTCAACATCGGCGAAGATGGAAAGCCGGCGCCGATGCCTGAGCTTCTTCTTGAGAGCGACGAGGACAAGGCCCGAGCGAGCGCTGCACGGGCGCGGCGCGCTCACCGACTCGCCCACAAACGCGGCGAAATCTAGCGGCGCACTGCGAGCTTGTTGACGAAACTCAGGGCGCGGTGGCTCGCCCCATGTTGTCGCGGGCAGGTGCCGTGAGGCCCGCGATCTTCGCGCGGATAGCAGCTTGGTCGACGTCTCCGGTGCCGCTCAGAGCTCGCTCGTAGTAAGTTCGTGCCGTCGCGCGTTCGCTCCGGCTTGCGAGGGCATCGCCGTAGAGTTCGAGGGCAGGGCCAAGGTTCGGGTGACGCTGCAGGAGCCGGTCGAGGAAACCCGTCGCCAAGTTCGCGCGTCGCTGTGAGAGGGCGAGTCGCGCGGCGAGAAGTAGACCGTTGGGGTTACCGGGGTTGAGGTCCGCGGCATGCCGGTAGTTGCGGAAGGCCTCACGTGACTGTCCTCGAGACTCCGCCAGGCGCCCAAGGGAGAGCACGACCTCAGCGTTCGAAGGGACGAGGGCGAGGGCTGACTGGAGCGCGGCTTCGGCACCATCTTGGTCGCCCTTGGCGAGGAGCACGTCCCCGAGGCCAACGAAGGCGGCGGCGAGGGCTTCGCCTTCGAGGGCGGCACGGAACGCGACCTCGGCGACGTCGAGGTCTTCGGCATCAAGAGCGAGTTGTCCGCGAAGGACCTGCGCTGCGGGGTCGCCGGGGCGTCGAGTGATGGCGGCGTCCACGAGACGCCTTCCTTCGTCGCCGCGGACGATGCCGGCGAGGGCAAGGTTCGTGGCGGGGTCCGATGAGTCGATGTTGTGGGCGGCGCGTAACGCGCGGGTAGCCTCGTCGTTGCGCTGTGCGGCGAGATAGAGAAGACCAAGACCGGTGTGGGGTTCTGCGCGCGTCGCGCTTTGGGCGATGGCTGCGCGATAGGCGCTCTCGGATTCACTGACTTCTCCCCGGAGCCGGTGCGCGTCACCGAGGGCGAGTTGGGTTTCGAACTCCGCTCCAGAGGCGGCCTGGGCGGCCTCAAGCTCTTCGAAGGCGCGACCGCTTCGGTTCCAGATGAGGAACGCGCGGGCACGGCAGACGTGGGTGAGCGCTGCGTTTCGTTCTGCTCGTTCGAGGAGGCGACACGCTGATCGCGCCTGACGGTACTCGTTCTGGGCGAATGCGACGCGGGCGACGTCGTAAAGAGATTCGACGGAGTCGCTCGAGAGGCGGGCCGCGGCTCGAAGAACACGGTCCGCTTCTCGGTATTCGCCGGCTTGGAGAAGGGCGAGGCCGTACGCACGCTGCGCTCCGGCGTCTCTCCGCTCGGCCCGGGCGGTGGTTCTCAGCGATTCAAGTTGAGTGTCTTGTGCCTGTGCCCCGCCGGTGCCGAGCGCTAGCAAGAGGAGGGTGGCGGAGAGAGTTCGTGTCATCGGTAGTCCCAAGAATTACTAGCCCAGGGGCTTGAGGTCCCCGGGGCATCCCTCCGACGGAGCGTCGAGGAATATCTTCACGCCACATTAGCTGGGTCTCGCCGGAAAGTCGTAAATCGCGCAGCAGCGGCCTGTATGGGCTCTGGATGTGCACGTTAATGCAAAAAACCCCGCTTTCGCGGGGTTCCTTGGTGCCCAAACCCGGACTTGAACCAGGGACACGCGGATTTTCAATCCACTGCTCTACCAACTGAGCTATTTGGGCTCCGTCTCCCGGCTAGGCCAAGAGACACGCGACACTACTCAGGGAAGCGGCGCTGTCAAGCTGGTAGTGACGAACTAGTGAACTTACTAGTGGTGAACAGCGCGTGGCAGTTCTTTGGCGTGCGCGACCCACTTTTCGACCTGGGACAGCGCGGGCAAAGCACGGGTGAGCTTCTTTGTCTCGTTCACCTCGGCCATCTTCTTTGTGAGGTTCTCAGCGTTGCGCGTCGCAAGCTCGACGACGGAATCCACTCCGGCGGCTTCCAGGAGTTCGGAGAACTCTTCGCCAACGCCATTGATACGGAAAAGGTCCGCCATGTTCACGAAAGTGAGGATCTTCTTTTCGGAGATTTCGGTGGTCTCCGCGAGAGAGACACGGCCCTTCTTCGTGCCGCCAAGCTCGAGTAGCTTCTCGACGGTCGTGGCTCCAGCGTCGCGAAGCTTCGCGCCAAGTACGGGGCCGATACCTTCGATCTCTTCGATTTTTTT
>JBGCFM010000122.1:0-34575 GCA_045106895.1 Polyangiales bacterium
GGCTGAGTTTTCAAAGCCGCTTCGGGCGCTGGACGCAGGCAAGAAGCCTGACCTCCGGGAGGTCCGCGTCGACCTTGGCGGAACCGTGTTTCAGCAGGAAGTCTGGAACGCGCTGCGCAAGATTCCCATCGGCGCCGTCCGAACCTACGCGGGCGTCGCCGCGGACATCAAACGCCCCCGTGCCACCCGCGCCGTCGGGATGGCGAACGGCGCGAACGCGCTTCCTATCGTGATCCCGTGTCACCGAGTGATAAGCGCCGGGTCTGCGCTCGGCGGATACAGCGGCGGCCTTAAACGAAAACGACTCCTTCTTGAGCTTGAAGGAGTCGAGTTCGACGGAGACCTGGTTCTACCCGGTCAGCTCGCGCTCTTCTGAGCTACGCGGGACCGAGCGCTTCGAGTGCGCTCTGGAGCTGGGTCTTCTCTTCCTGAAAACGCGCGACATCGGCGCGAGCCTTCTCCACCACGGCTGGGGGGGCGCGGTCGACAAAGCTCGCGTTCCCCAGCTTCTTTTCCATCAGCGTCAGATCCTTGTCGAGCTTCTTCAGTTCTCGCTCGAGTCGGTCGCGTTCACGCGCGGGGTCGATGACGTCGGGCACCACGGCGCGGAGTCCGGCGTTCACGAACACCGCTGCGTTCTTGAAGTTGCCATGCGGGTCGTCGAGGGTCTCGGCGCCGACGTAGTGCAGGGTGGAGGCCGTGAGGGCCTCGATGAGGCGTTTCTCGCCCTCTAGGACGAAGGCGCGCTTCGCGTCTTCGGCGTGGAAGTGAACGTCGATGGGCCGTGAGCGCGACAGGTTGTGCTCGGCGCGAATGGTACGGATGGAGACGACGAACTCCTGGAGCACGGCCATGGCGGCTTCGGCTTCAGCGTCAGGGCGGCCGTCGGTGGCCTCCGGGTAGCGCGCGACGATGAGGCTCTGAGGCTTGGTTTCGTCCACAGGATGTTTGCCGAGGGAGTCCTCCTTCGGAACGCGGTGCCAGATCTCCTCCGTAATGAAGGGCATCATCGGGTGCAGAGCACGCAGCACGGTCTCAAGAACGTGCACAAGCGTCGCGACGGTCTCCGCTGCGTGTTCCCCGTCCATGAGCGGCTTGCTGAGCTCCAGGTACCAGTCGCAGAATTCGTCCCAGACGAAGTGGTACAGAGCGCCCGACGCGTCGTCGAGTCGGTAGTCTTCGACGCCGGTGTTCGCTGCCTGCATCGCCGTCGAGAGACGCGAGAGGATCCATCGGTTGGCCAGCTGCGAGACCTCAGGGGGAGCGCCGTTGGCTTTGATCTCTTCGTGCCCCTCGAGGTTCATGAGGCTGAAGCGAGCAGCGTTCCACAGCTTGTTCGCGAAGTTCCGGTAGCCTTCGACGCGCTTTAGGCTGAGCTTCATTCGGCGCGCTTGCGGCGAATAACTAAGCAGAGTCATGCGAAGCGCGTCGCAGCCGTACTCGGCAAACCCGTCGGCATACGTCTTCTTGAGGTATTTCACGCCCTTCGGCGCGGCACCGTTGAACTCGGCCTTCGCGAGTAGGTCGTCGAGCGTCGCTCCATCGATGACATCGAGGGGGTCGATGACGTTCCCCTTCACCTTGCTCATCTTGTCCCCGCGCTCGTCCGTCACCATTCCGGCGAGGAGCACGCGGGTGAAGGGCGCTTCACCCATGAAGTGGTACCCCATCATGATCATGCGAGCGACCCAGAAGAAGAGAATGTCGTAGCCCGTTTCCAGGTCCTGGGTGGGGTAGTAGCGCTTGAGATCCGGCGTCTCGTTTGGCCAGCCGAGCGTTGAAAATGGCCACAGAGCGGAGCTGAACCACGTGTCGAGGACGTCCTCGTCTTGGCGGATGTTCGCCGACTCGCAGCCGCCGCACTTCTCCGGCGTCTCGCGTGAGACCGTGATGTGCTCGCAGTCATCGCAGTGCCATGCCGGGATGGAATGGCCCCACCAAAGCTGGCGCGAGATGCACCAATCCTGAATGTTGCGAAGCCAGTGGAAATACGTCTTCTCCCAGTCTTTCGGGAGAATCTCGATGACTTCGTTCTCAACGGCGCGAATGGCGGGCTTCGCCAGGGGCTCCATTTTCACGAACCACTGCGTGCTGATCATCGGCTCGACGACGGTTCCGCTCCGCTGGGAGTAGGGCACGTTCATCAGATGCTCTTTGCTTCCGCGTGCGAGGCCCACCTCTTCCAGCCGCGCCTTGACCGCTCTGCGTGCCGCGAAGCGTTCAACGCCTTCAAACTCGCCGGCGTTCTCGTTCATCGTTCCATCGAGGTTGAGGACGTTGATCTCCTCAAGCTCGTGGCGCTTGCCCGTGGCGAAGTCGTTCGGGTCGTGAGCCGGTGTAACCTTCACAACGCCGGTGCCGAACTCCATGTCGACGAGCTCTGCGTCGCAGATGATAGGAATCAGACGATCCACGAAGGGGTGCTTCACAAAGCGCCCGTGCAGGTGCTTGTAGCGTGGGTCCTCCGGGTGAACAGCGACGGCGGTGTCGCCGAGCATCGTCTCGGGACGCGTCGTGGCGACGACCACCTCGCCTTCATCCCCGTCCCCGCCGTGGATTGGGTAAGCGAACTCGAAGAGCTCGCCCTTGACGTTCTCCTTGTTCTCGACCTCGAGGTTACTGAGAACCGTCTGGGAGGTGACATCCCAGTTCACAAGGCGAGTGCCGCGGTAGATCAGGCCTTCTTCGTACAGGCGCACAAAGGCTTCTCGGACGGACACGGAGAGACCGTCGTCCATGGTGAAGCGCTCGCGCTCCCAGTCACAGCTCGCGCCCATTCGGCGCAGCTGAGTCAGGATGCGGCCACCGGACTTCTTCTTCCAATCCCAGACGCGCTCGACGAACTTTTCGCGGCCGAGGTCGTGCCGGGTGAGGTCATCTTTCTTCAGGATTCGCTCGACGACCACCTGCGTGGCGATACCGGCGTGGTCCGTGCCCGGAATCCAGAGGGCGTCGAAGCCCTTCATGCGGTGGTAGCGAACGAGGACGTCCTCGAAGGTCGTGCGACACGCGTGACCCATGTGCAGTGTGCCCGTAACGTTCGGTGGCGGAATCGCGACGGTGTACGTCTTCCGTGGGTCTCCTTCACCGGCGGCGGCAAAGAAGCCATTTGATTCCCAAAACTCGTACCAGCGGCGTTCCGTTTCACCTGGTGCGTACGTCGTAGCAAGCTCTTCCATAGAGTAGCTATTGGACGGCGGGCTGGGTCTCGTCAATGCCGAAACTTCGGATCCCTGTTCGCCTACCTCGTCACGGACAAGCCCGGGAACGCTGTCGCACTCTGGTCAGTCTTGCGGGCGCAAAATTGAAATGACGACACCCAGGATTCTGAGTGTCGTCATGGAGGCGATCGACGCTGCGCGGTCCGCCGAAGCTTAGCTCAGCAGATGGCACGGGCGATTTCTACTTCATCAAGCGCTTGAGCTCTTCACGGATAAGCGTCTCGGCCAGGTCCGGGACTACTTCCCAGACGACCTTTTCCACAACATCGCGCGAGAGAGCCAATACGGACTCGACTTGCTCCTTGCTCAAGCCGAGGGCGTCGAGGCTTCCAGCGAGGGCGCTGTCGGGAGCCGTAGCTGCCGCAGCCGGCGACGCCGCAGGTGCCGCGGCAGGTGCCGCGGCAGGCGCTGCCTTTGCGGGCGTGGGCTTCTTTGGCGCGGCCTTCGGAGGCTTCTTGCTGGGCGCACGAGCCGGCGGAGCACTCAACTCGATCACCGGTTCGTCTTCTTCCACGACCTCCAGCTGCGCTTTTGGAGGAGCAGGCGGCACGGGAGGCGCAGGAGGGCGTGGTGGTGGTGAACCGAACGCCATGGTTCGCTTGAGCGACCGAGCGGGGGTTCCGGAGGCTGCCTGAACAGGTCCTCCAGCGGCAGCCGGTGCAGGTTTGCGTGCCACGGCGCCCGACATCGCGGCGCTCACCTTGTCGATGATTGCCTGACTGTCGAAAGGCTTCGCTACGTGGTCATCCACACCGCTCGCAGCACCTTTCGCTTCGTCGTACGGAGTGTGCTGACTTGCCATCACGATGACGACGGGCGCTTTGCCACCCGCAGACTTGACCGCGCTAGCAACCGCGTATCCGTCCTTCCCCGTCATCGAAGCATCCGCGAAGACCACGTCTGGCGCGAACTGCTGCGCTGCTGCAATAGCCTCATCAGCCGACGCTGCAGTGAGAACTTCCGCATCCTCGCCCGCGAAAGTCATCTCCATGATCTTCCGCATGACTGCACTGTCGTCTACGGCCAAGATTTTCACCGCCACATGGGCCTCCACTCATTTTTACGCGCGAACCACCTGGCCGCGACCCTCTTTGGATACGCTATGCCCCTCGTGAGGGTCAAGAAAAGGAAACGCTCATTCCGGTTCTGGGGCTGGCGGGGTCAAATCGAGACCCAGCTCGCGCGCCGCATTTCGGACGGCATTCTCCGCCGCGGGGAGCCCCTGAGCGTGAGCCAGAGTCTCTCGAAGTGCCTGTGTGGCGCGGTCCTCGTGCCCAAAACGATAGAGTAGGTGGGCGAGGGCGGCGGCGGCCTGAGCGTGACCTGGATGTGCGTTCAGTGCCCGGCGATAGTGCCGAAGGGCCGTGCCATCGTTGCCATAGGTTTCAGCTTCCGTCGCCATTCGGACTTCTTCGGTGGCGACTCTTCGTACGTTTCGGCCTAGCTGCTCTGCGTAGCGCTCGGCGGCGAGGGCATCACGCTGCTCGAAAGCGCATTCGATGGCGAGGCGAGCGGCTCCTTCTTCGTCCACCGCGTTCGGCCGCGTATTCGCCACTTCCATCAGCTGGTTGCAGTCCCCGGCGATCCAGGGCCGAACAATCGCCGCGATGGGGTCATCGGTGGTGTCGTTGCGGGACGCCTCCGCGTCCAGCGCGTCCTGAGCCGCTTGCCGGTCCCGCCGGGCGATGGCCGCCCGAAAGAGGAACATCGGAGAGTCCACGCGGGGCCCCGAACGCTGCAGTTCGATCTGTTCGGTGTACAGACGCTCGGCATCCAGAAGCACCCCAAGGCGATAGCGCGCTTCGGGATCATCGACGGCTTCGCGGTATGCCGCGAGGGCACCATGCACGTCGCCGCGCAGTTCGGCGATGGCACCTTCCACGAGTCTTCGCTCGTCGGTGGTGATCGGCAGGTCAGGGAGCGCGATTCGAACGCGCTCGACCGCGTGATAACGCTCGCCGACGTATTCGAGCCGTCGCAGCAAGACATCCACGCGCATGGCTGCGGGAATGGTCTCGAAGGTCTCCGCGCTCATCCACGGAATCTCACGGAGAAGGTAATCGACGTCGGCCTCGGCGAGACCGTCGGCTTGGGGAATGCGGGCCAAAGCGAACTCAAGAGCCGGGCGGTCATCCACTAGGTCTTCAGCGTCAGCGCCGAAGGCGAGGGTGCCATTTGTGTCGAGCTCGATGACGCTCGCGTAGTCGACGATGTCATCAAGGCCAAAAGGCCTCAAATAGGTGCGCGAGCCGTCTTCATCGAGGCGATCCATGAAGCGCGAGCCGTAGGCGATGGGGGTATCGCTGGCGGCAAGGATGAAGCTCGAATCCTCACACATGTACGCGTGGACGTGCTCGAACACGCCGCGAAGGGTGCCGACGATGCGCCGAAGATGAACGCCGTCCATTCGAAAGAGGTTCGACCACAGCGCGAGGACGCCTCCCGTGCGAAGCGCGGCTTTCGCTTCGTGGAAGAACTCCCTCGTGTAGAGCGCGCTCGAACCTGCAAGCCAGGGGTGGGAAGGCTGCGAGACGATAGCGTCGTAGGTTCCCTCCGGCGCGAGAACGAGCTGGGCCCGCGCGTCATCGACGATGAGGTTCGTGCGTGGATCGTCGAGGGGGAAGTCCTTGTCGCGAGACTCGTAAAGAAAGCGCGCCGCGTCGACGATGGCGCCTTCAAGCTCCACCACGTCCACGCGTGACCACGGGCCCCCAAGGACGACGGCGGTGGAGTGCGCGCCGCCGAGTCCGACGATCATCGCGCGCTCTCGTTGCGTCGCGTGAAGCACGGGGAGTGAGCCGAGTGTCGCGAGCTCTTCGCCAAAGCCCGGTTCATCCGTGCCGATGCCGGATTCGGGACGACCATCGTTGAAGAGCCGGAGCGTCTCGTCGCGTTCAAGGATGCTAACGGTGGTATTTCGGCCTTCTTCAAGGAAGCGAATCGTGCTGTCCCAGCCAACGCAACACAGGCTGTCGTCGCAGGTGCCGACTTCACCGCCGCAGGACGCACCGTCGTTGTTCTCGCAGTCGAAATCTTCGTGGCACTGCGGCGCAGGGCCTTCGACGAGGGCGCGGCTCGGGTCATACCAAGCATCGAGCAGATACGGCAGGTGCAAGTCCGGCGGGGAGATCAGCGCGACGGCGCCGAAGGCGAGGGGGAGAACGCTCGCAAAGTCTCGGTACGCGACGATGGGTTTCGACATGGCCTTCGCGACGAAGGCCGCCGTCGCGATGCCGAAGTGGAGAAAGGCCAAGAATCCGATGGAGCGAGCAACACCGAGGAGGGGGACGAGAGCAAATCCCGCGAGGAGGCTCCCGATGAGCCCGCCCAGGGTGTTGGCTGCGAGGACTCGACCTGAGTTGCGCGCGGCTTCGTCCGCGGAACCACCAGCGATGCGCCACGCAATGGGGATCGAGGTGCCCAAAGCCATTGCCAGGGGAAGCAAGAGCACCATCGCGGCACCGAGGACGACGCTCGCCTCGTGGGGAACCACGACGGTTTCCCCCTGAATCAACATGACGACCTGGGGAAGCCGAGCCCCAACATACATCGCCGCAAGGGTCAGTATTCCGAGGATCGTTTGAAGCACGCCGAAGAGCGTTCGGGCCTCGAAACGTCGCGAGAGCGGTGCGGCGATGAGGCTTCCAGCGGCAATGCCGAAGAGGAAGACCGTGAGCATCGCGGCGAAGGCCTGAGTCGTTCCCTGGACGACGAGACGCAACACCCGAGTCCAGAGAACTTCGCCAGCGAGGGATGCAAGGCCCGCCGCCGCCGCTAGACCCATGGCCAGACGTGGCCGCGAGGGGCTCGCATCCGCATCGCGCGGTGCTTCCTCTTCCGTCTCGCCTTTCGCGGCGCGCGACCAGACCAAGAGCACGATGAGCGCTGCGCCAAAGCTGAGGCCCGCCGCGATGACGACGGAGTCTCGCGCGCCGTACGTAGGAACAAGCCACAGACCTGTCGCAGCAGCTCCGGCGACGGCGCCGAGTGTATTCGTCGCGTAGAGGAAGGTGGCGTTTCGCTCCCACGGGATGCCCGCACGGGAAACCGCGGCGATGAGAACGGGGAGCGTCGCGCCCATGAAGAAGGTGGGCGGTAGAAGAACCAGGACTGCCAGGACGAAGCGAAGCGTTGTCAGCGTCCCAAACCCAGCGTCAGGGCCGAGAAACGAATACGCGTCGTGGATACGCGGCATAAACCAGAGCGAGGCGAGGGCCCAGCCGCCCACGGCGACCTCGAGGAGCGCGTATGTTCGAGCCGGCGACGACTTTCGTGCCTTGGCGAAGCGTCCGCCTGCAGCGCTTCCGAGGCCGAGGCCGAGGAAGAACGTCGCGAGCACGGTGGCGACGGCGAGGTCGCTGACGCCAAAGACCCGCTGGAGCATACGGCCCCAGGTCGTTTGATAGATGAGCGCAGCGCTACCGCTTGCAAAGAGGGCAACGTAAAGCGTGGCCATGCGAATGACGCGGAGGGCTGGCACGGGCCGCACCCTTCCGCGGCGGCCTCGCCCTGTCAACGCCGCACGTCGACTGGAGCCACGTTTCGTGCGAAACACGCGACCATGGAGCCGCCGGACGAGGAGAAATACGTAAAAAGCGGGCCGCTAGAGCCTGTTCCTGAGTCGGACAAGGGTGTCCGTCGCTACGGTATGGTGGCCCCACGGATGCCGGACGGAGCGATTGACCTCCAGGCGATCCTGCCTGGCGAGACCCCCCTCGAGATCGATATTGGCTTCGGGCGCGGTCTCTCGATCTTTCGGCGCGCTGCGGTCGCACCCACCTGGCGGCTCCTCGGGATCGAAATCAAGACCAAGTGGGCCTACAAGGTCGAGGAGAGAAGGCTCCGTGAGGGTCTTGAGAACGTCCGTGCCTTCGCTGGAGATGCCCGAGACATTCTTGAGCGAGCGACGCCCTCGGCGTGCGTCGAGCGCTTCTATGTTCATTTTCCCGATCCCTGGTGGAAGCGACGCCATGAGCATCGGACCGTGGTGGCCGATCGTTTTCTGCGCTCTGCGGCTCGCTTGCTTCGCGACGGGGGCGAGCTCTTCGTCCAGACGGACGTAAAGGCGCGCATGGATGAGTACGTGGCGCGGATGGAGGAGCACCCGCTCTTTGGTCCCGTCCGGCACCTCGACGACAACCCCTACGGGTCTGTGTCGGGCCGGGAGGCGAAGGCCGTGGTGGATGAGTTACCGATCTACCGTGTCGTTGCGGCACGACTTCCACGCAATTCGAACGAGGTCGACGAGGAAGAGTAGGGCGCCCAGCGGCGCGAGTAAGATGCCAAACGAGGGATCGCCTTCGGGGTGGCCGATGGCCCCGAGAAGGAAACCCAGCGGAATCAGCGCAGCACCTGCGCGCAAGAAGCGACCCGGGATCATCCCTGCCGCCGTCGCCGCGTGGGCGAGGACCACAAGGGCCATGCCCACGCCATGCGCGTGGGCCAAGCGGACCAGGAGCCGCGCTAGCTCATCCTCAAAGAACGACGCCCACTTGAACGCGTGGGCCGCCTCAAGGCTCACTCCCAGGAGAGACCAGACGCAGAGGCTTACCCAGCCAAAGCGGAGGGAGCGCTGTTGGAACTGTTGTTTCATTCGCCAATCTCGATGTTCACGTCCGCTGCGTCTGCTTCGAGCTCACGCAAGAGTCCTTGGTCGGGGCGGACAGCCGTCAAACCCAGCGATGCGATCGCCGCTTCACGTTCTTCGCGGGTTGCCATGGGGTCGAAGTCGTCTGCAGCGAGAGCCGCATTTCGGCGCCGGAGCGAGCGCCAAGCGAGCCGTCGAATCGCCGGGTACGCGTCACGCTCCATTGCTGCGAGGAGGGCACCTTCGTCTTCGTTCAGCTCAGAGCGCCCGTAGGCGTCCGCCGCCAGCGCGCGCACGATAGGGTCGCCGCCGAATAGCCAGCGCAAGCCGACGGCCGTGTGTCCACCGCCGTCGTCGCCGAAGAACGAGTCCTCTTCGCCGAGGTGGCAGAGCCCACACGCGTGCGGGCGCTGGGCTGCGGCTTCGGGGCGCGGAATCTCAATTCGGTGAGTTCGGTGCGCGTCGAGCACCCCGTAGACGATGCGAGGCATATGGCAGTCGACGCAAGCCACCTGCGCATGTCCTGTCCCCCCATGTTCCGCCGCGGACTGCGCCTCGCTGAGCTCCGAGTGGCACTCTGCGCATGAACGGTCGCCGAGTTCGCCGCCCGGGTCGCGGCTCGTGAAGCTCTCCGAGTCTCCGGGCCTCAGCTGCCCCGCGGCCTCTCCCTCGTGCATGCCGTGGCAGGTGGTGCAGGTGAGCGCGCCGCCGATCGTGCACCGCGCCTGAAGCCAGCCCTGGTACTCGTACGCCGTCAATCGCGGCGAGCCGTCGTCCCAAAAACGCTCTCTGAAGATGGCGTCACCGTTGAGGGTGGTGTCCGCCCACAGAGGCTCCGAGTGATGGGCGAGGTCGTCGCCCGGGACAAAGGGGTCTCCGTCTTCAAGGTAGTCCGCGATGTTGGAGGTCAGCCGCTGCCCATGGCAGCGACCACATACATCCGCGGCTCGATCGGCGCTCAGGCGGGAGGGCGAAACGATCGATGGGTCCGGGTCATCGGTGGCGTGGAGTGTGTACCGGCGCAGGGGAGATGTGTTCCGTGCGGAGTGCTCGTCCCCCGGTCCGTGACAGGCCTCGCAAGCGACCCCTAGCTCCGCGACATGGCTGTCGAAGCCCAGAGGACCAAGGTTCGGGTTTGGCGCGACGTTGTGACAGAAAATGCAGTTGTCGTTCCACCGCACGACATGTCGCTGGTAGTCAGTCTCGGCGGCTACATCAGGGGGATCCGGCGTGAGAAAAGCGCCGTTCATGTGAAACCATCGCGCCTCTTCGACGTGCCAGGCCCACGGAAGCCGCGTGTACTCATCGCCCTCGCGCGTCAGATACTGCTGGTAGCGGTGGGAGCCAACGCTACGAACGACCTCCACGACCGAGTCCTCCCCACTGGGGCTCGAAACTCGCATCACAAACGCCTCACCTTCACGCGACATGACAGCCGCCCAGCCGCGGTAACGAACTTGTTCACCGTTGAAAGGTGCGAGGACTGCGACATCGCTTGCCTCTTGGGTCATGGTCCGGTGGTACGTTCCTGCCCACGACGCGTAGTGCTCCTCATGGCAGTGTGCGCACCGCTGGGACGTGACGAAGTCCGCGCCATGAAGGTCAACGCTCTCACTGAGTTCGCGGTCTTGGCGGACCCAAGCGCTCACGACCAGGGCGAGCCCTGTGGCCAGCCCGAGGGCCGCGAGATACTTAGGATTTAGTTCCAAGGCCCCGGAGGGTCTCATCGACGCGGGCGGCGTCGGCGGCGAGTGCTTGTCGCCGGAAGAGTGCCCGCGCTTCACGAAGACGAACACGCGCGGTCTCTAGCTCTCCGCGTTCCGCCAGGTGCTTGCCTAGCTGCACGAGGCTACGGGCCGCCTCACGCTCGTTGCCACCTTGCTGGAAGAGCTCGATGCTCGTGGTGAAGCTCTTTTCGGCGCTCTCGTCTCGCTCTTCGGCACCCGAGAATAGTGTCTGGGCGTGAGCCTCGCCGAGAGCGCGATGGGCCAGGGCGATGATGTCCGGACCGCCATACTCCTTCGCTGCGACGAGGGCCTGGCGGAGGTAGTCGAGACCACCGTCATCACCGCGTCGAACCAAGACGAGACCTAGGTTCCGTTTTACTTCCGCGATGGCGCGAAGGTCACCGAGGTCTTCGGCGATGTCGATGGCTCCCTGGAGCGATGCATGGGCTTCGTCGTAGGCGCCGTCCTTCGAGCGCGCCTCGCCGATGTTGTTCAAGATGAAGCACTCGGCACGCCGGTCGGCGAGAGCCCGTGCTTGTTCAAGGGCGCTCGTCCACGCGCCGACGGCGCGCTCTCGGTCACCGCGCTCAAAGGCGAAGACCCCCAGGTGGTTGTGGCACTGAAGTGCGCCCTCGTGGTCGCTGATGGCGCTACGAATCTCGAGGGCTGAGAGCACGTACTTCTCCGCTGCTTCGAGGTTGCCGCGGCGATACTCCAGCTGGCCCAAGGTGTTAAGCGACACCGCTTCGCCACGACGGTCACCGTGCGCGCGACGGATTTCCAGCGCTTCGGCGGCGCACGCGAAGCCCTGATCGAGTTCCACACGGCGAACATGGAGCTGGGCCATGTCATCGAGGGTGGCTGCTACACCGCGAAGGTCGCTGGCGCTGCGGAAGAGGTCGAGGGCACGGAGCAAGACGCGACGTGCGCGCTCCTCTTCGCCTTTGGCGGCGTGGGCTCGCGCGATGCGGTTGAGCGCCGCGCCGCCTTTGCCGCGGGCGCCCACTTTCCACGCGTGCTGAAGCATCTCCGTGAAGGCCGCGATGGAGTCGTCGTACTGGCCGAGTGCAAAGAGGAGCAGCCCGTGCTCGTGGAGCGCCTCAATGCGCCGAACCACATCCTCCGAAGGGATCATCTCCAAGGCGTTGTTGATGTATCGCAGCGCGCGCTCTGTTCGGCGCTGGAACCGCTCGTGCGCTGCCGCTTCGAGGTAGGCGCGTCCGGCGCGGGCTTTCTGCCCAGCCTTTTCAAGGTGAGGCGCAATGCGAGCCGCCATACCTTCTCGACGTAGCTGTCCGACGAGGGCAAGCCAGCGCGCGACGGCGGCGTGGCGTCGGACCCGGCTATCCTTCTGGATCTCCGCATCCAGTAGATCCCGTGTTCCTTCGAGGGCGAAGTTGTACTCCCGGGCGCCGGGAAGGTCCGACTGATCGATGGACTCGATGAAACCCTTGCGCTCCAGTCGTTCCAGGGCGAAGGCGAGCGCGTCGTTGTCTTCGTCGTCGGGCCAGACGCTCAGGGGATCATCGTCTTCGCCAGGCGGTTTACGGTCCGCACGCATCTGGGCGAGGATGGCGCCGTCCCAAAAGACCTCACCGATGAGTGCCGCGCGCTCCAAAGTGGCGAGCTCCAGCGCGTCCAAGCGCTCGAGGCGCGCCTGGACGGCGTCGTCCATGGTGATGGGGAGGTCGTCGCCATTGCCGAGGCGTTCGAGGTCTACCTCGAGGCCATCGGCGGTGGGAACGACGAGACCGGCTTCCCAGAGTGCGAAGGCGAGCTCACGAACTTTCGCTGCGTTGCCTCCGCTTCGGTGCGTGACGGCCGCGACGAGCGGCTCTGGCGCCGAGTTGAGTGAGGGCAAGAGCACGTAGAGCATGGCCTGAACGGCGGTCTCTTCGAGTGGTGCGATGGGGCCCACGGCGATGCCGCCGGCGGGTTCGTAGCTTGCGGCGCGCTCCATCACGGGTTGGTCGCCTGCGATGGCGACGGCGATTTGAGCCTTTGTCTTTGTGATCTCGCGGACCACGTCCCAAGCCGGCGTCTCCGCGAGGTGCATATTGTCCAGCATCAGGAGGATGGGGCGATGGGACGCGTCCCCTTCAAAGAAGCGTGCGACGGCCTGGCAAGCGCGCCGATGGAGCTCCTGCGGGTCGTCGCCAAGTGGTCGAAGAACCGGGCTGTTAGGAAACGGGATCCCCGCGATGTGCCCGAGCAAGTGGGCGGTCTCGGTGACGCGGACAACGTCGCTCGTGTCCAGAGCCGAAGAGACAAGCGTCGACATGGACGCACGAACGGCGCTCGGGCTCGACGAGGGGGTGACGCCGAATCGCTCAAGGAGCAGACGGGAGAAGGGCGCGTAGGCTCCATCCCCGCCTTCGCGGCACACGCCGTAACAGTGACGAGAGCGATCGTTGAGGCGTGCGGCGATTTCGCTCGCGTAGATGAGGAGGCGCGTCTTGCCGGAACCACGCGGACCCTCAAGCGCGACCAAGGTCGGTTGGCTCAGAGAAAAGGCGCGGTCAATACCCGCTTGGATGGCGCCAGCAGCGTCAGGCTGACCGATGAGCGGGGGCTCTTGCTCCCCATCATCGACCTCTTCGAGCTCGTCGAGGCTGACCTCCTCGTTCTCGAGCGGCTCCGCCTCGTCGACGGGCGTTGACGAGACCATGGTCCGGTCACCGCCTCGAGGGGCCATGCCGGTCACACCGGTCGGGCGAAAACTACTTCCAAGGGAGCGACCACAGCTTGAGCACGCACGCCAGGCGCGGGGGTTCTCAAAACCGCACGACCCACAGACGGTACTTGCCGTTTGCATGCCCCTAGACTCCCCCGGTGGCTCCTCGGTGACAAGGCCCTTTCCACCTTGCGTAGGACAAAGCACACACCGCTAGTGCGGAGGACGTCTAGTTTTGAGCGACGGCGGCGCACCGTCGCGCGGTTTGTTCCCGCAGAGTTCGCTGTCGTTGCGCCAGGTACTCGCTCGGCGGCTCCGCGGGACCGGCCAGGGCCGAGGGGTCGTCACCACTCGACGCGTAGAAGAGATCGGGATCATCGACGATATCGAAGAGTTCCTCGCCTTCTGCGAGGAGCTCGCAGTTTCGGCTCTTGAGACGATCCACGATGCGCGGAAGGGCTGCGACGCTCCACGGGTGGGTGTCATGCATGAGGACGATGCCTCCTCGTTCGCCGTTTTCCCGCTCACGACGCGCCAAAACGCGGGTGAAGGTGTCGACGACCTCGTCTGCACTTCGCACTTGGAAGTCGCCGGAACCAATGTTCCAGAGCACCTGGGTGTAGCCCATCGAGGCCAGAGCTGCGTCGATTCGGGGCGAGCGAGAGCCACCGGGGGGCCGAACCAAGGGGGTGTCGATGCCGGTGACTTCGGCGATGAGATCCGAGGCGCTCTGAATCTCGTTCCGTACTTCCTGAGGCGTCAAAAGCGGCAGCTGCTGGTGGCTGACGGTGTGATTTCCAAGTCGGTGACCCCGCCGGACGATTTCCTGCAAAAGAGCGCGTTCCGTACGGGCTCGGGCACCGAGGGACGCCATGCGACCGGTGGTCACAAAAAAGGTGGCCTTGATGCCAAGTCGATCCAGTTCGTTCAGCAGAACCGGGGTTGTTCGTCGGTCCGGCCCGTCGTCGAAGGTGAAGTGAATCAGACGATGGGGGGTACCGCCGGTCACGATGGCGCCATCGGACCAGTCCGGGTCCGGAAGCGTCAAGGCTTCGGGCTCTGGCTCGGGAACGACGGGCGGCGCGCTCACCACCAAGGGGCTCAGCGAGCGCTGAAGGGCAGGGGGCGGCTCAAGTCCTGAAAGCTCAACGCAGAGCGCGCCAAAGCCAAAAGCACCCGCGCACAGCACCACGTTCGCGATGCTTCGTCTCCAGTTCCGGTTCTTCACGGTGCTAGTGTAGGTTTTTGTCCTACACCTCGCAAAAAAGCGGACTGAAAGGGTCTAGCGAGGCCTCGCGGAGAAGTTGAGCGGTAGTTCGAAGGTGAGAGCCCCACCGCGAGGTGCAGGGAACGCCCAACCTTGAGCCGTGCGGGCAAGGCAGTTTCGTAGCGGAGGCGGCAGCTCGCTGTCCGTTGTGACGCGAACACCGCTGACGGCCCCCTCACGGTCGACGCTCACACGCAGGGCGTAGTCGCCGCGAAGCGAGGGATTGTTTTGACGAAGCTCACGCTCGTAGCAGCGTTGAAGAGCGCGATACGAAGGACGCACGACTTCGGAGATGGCCTCTGGTGGGAGGTAGCCCCCACGTGGAGCCCGACGAACGGCTCGAAGGTCCGAGCCTTCGAGGTGCCCGCCCTCAGGCAGAAGCGCGAAGGGCGCTTCGTAGCGCCGATCGTTCGCGTCAAAGCCGACGACCTCATAATCACCCGGAGCGGTCATCACGGCGGCGTGGGCACCTCGAAGCACGAGGCCACCGACCTCCCAACGAACGATGTTCTCGTCCGCAGCGAGCTCAAGGGCTGCGCCTTCAAGTCCGTCCACGTGTGGCTGCAGCACCTCGCCTTGGGCGGCCGCTTCGAAGCCTTCATGGGAAGACCACCGGTCCGGCGCCTCCATGTGCCGAACCACGGTGTCCCCTTCAAGCACTTCGACAATCCCCTCGTCCAAGGTCACGGCGACCTGTTCGCCATCGCGCCGCACCTCGAAGCGTGTTCCTTGAACTCGAATCCGGTAAGGCGGGGCGTCCACATAGTACGAGCGTCCGGTGCGCACGTCGCTCGTGACGCGTCCTTCCTCGAGAGTCAGGACGAGCTCGTCTTCGCGCAGGCGTGTGGTCTGTACCCGCGAGTTCGCGCTCAGCGCAAAAGCTGAACCGTCTGGCATCAGCACGTGGAGGCTGCCTTCGTCGACGCTCAGCGCCTCGTCCTCGGCGACGGCCGCTCCGAGGCCTCTTTCGCCGACCTCGCCTGCAAGGGCGACGACAACGCCAGCGACGGACGGCGATTCGGGCTCGGGAATCAAGGTCTCGACGACGTCCGGTGTCTCGTTGACGGCGACCGGCGTGGCCGAACTCGGAATCAGCTGGGACCCGATGAAGAGCGCAACCGCGGCGGCGGCCAACACGAACGGAAGCCCCCGCTTTGCACGCTGACGGTTCGCGATGGATTTCGCCTCTCGGCGCAATGCCAGCTCCATGCGGGCGAAGTCCACGTCGACGGGGGACTCACGAACTTCGTGGGCGACTTCGTCAAAAGCGCGGATCTCTGCCAACGCCTCGAGGCAGACGTCGCATCCTTGGAGGTGGCGCTCCACGCGCTCGTTCCCCTCTACACTCAAGAGCTCGCCGTTGAAGGCGATGAGCGCGCGCCACTTTGGGCTGTGGGTCACTGACCGGCCTCCGCCATCAATTTCGTTTTCGCGTTCGTCTTCGCTGCGGCCTTCGCCTTCTTGGCGCCACCGGGCAAACGATGCATGAGGCTCTCCACCAAGGGAGACAGGACCTCGTCGTCTGCGAGTGCGGCGTAGAGCTCTTTGCGTGCATAGAACAGCCGGGTTCGCACCGTCAGAACGGGGATGCCCACGGCCTCCGCAATGCGAGCGGCGTTCCAGCCTTGAAAGTCGTGGAGCACCAAGACCTCTCGCTTCTTTTCGCTCAGTCCGTCCACAAGTCGGTAGAGCGCGCTGACGCGTTCATTGCGCGCGATGGTCTCGCGTGGGTCATCCGCGGACTCTCCCTCGAGGAGCCGTTCCGTGGGTACGTCGGCGAAACGAGGTCGCGATTTCTTCTTCCGGAGGTGCATCTTCGTCACGTTTGCGGTGAGTCTATACAGCCATGTTGTAAACTTCGAGTCACCGCGAAATGAGCCGATCGAACGAAAAACTTGTACGAAGACTTCTTGAACCACGTCGTCGAGCTCGCTGGACGGCCCCATAACGCGATGAACAACACGGGCCACCGTGTCTCGATGCTCACGAAAGAGCACTTGGAACGCGGCTTCATCGCCTTTCTGCGCCCGCGCAATGACGTCGCGGGTCTGGTCCTCGTTCATCCGCACTGCCCCTGAGGTTGCCGGGTTCCGCCGCGTTCGTCCAATGACGCCGCCGCCGCCGCCGGGTGCTGTTGGACAAAGGTCTACGATCGCGGTTGTGGCGCTCATATTCAATCCGTTGCGACGTTTTGCGTCGGCGTTCAGAAACTCGCGCAAATGACGTAATGGCCATGCGCAAGCCCCCCGGCTGGGCTAGACGAACCCTCGTGCTGAGCGTTTCTAAGCTAACGAAAGACTACGGTTCCCTGCGAGCCGTCCACGAAGTGAGCTTCGAGGTTCTCAAGGGCGAAGTCGTCGGGTTTTTGGGACCCAACGGCGCAGGCAAGAGCACCACGCTCCGAATGATTACGGGCTTTCTCTCGCCCACCTCCGGGAGCGTTCAGATTGGCGGCGTCGACGCGTTGCTCGATCCGTTCAAGGCGCGCCGCGGCTTCGGCTATATGCCCGAAGGGGTGCCGCTCTATCCAGAGCTGCGTGTCATCGAATACCTGCGCCATCGGGCGGAGATCAAAGGCGTCCCCGGCAAGGCGTCCAAAGCAGCGGAGGCGGCCCTCGAGCGAGCGGGTGTGAAAGACGCCAGGACCCGGATCATTGGGCAGCTGTCCAAGGGTTACCGACAACGCGTCGGTATCGCCGATGCGCTCCTCGGCGACCCGCCGCTGCTAATCTTGGACGAGCCGACGAGTGGCCTCGACCCCAATCAGATTCGGCACGTACGCGAGCTCATCCGCAGCTTCCGTGGTGAGAAGACGGTGTTCCTCTCGACGCACATCTTGCCGGAGGCGGAAGGCGTCTGCGAGCGCGTCATCATCGTGAAGAAGGGCCGCGTAGTCGGCGAAGGTCAGCTCGACGAGATTCGATCACGCGGGAGCTCGCAGCGTATTCGAGTGCGGGCCCGTGGAGACGAAACAGCCTACCGCGAGGCGCTTGGCAAACTCGAAGACGCGACGGTGGAGGGCACCGTCGATGGTGACTCACTTCTGTTTCGCGTGTCCCTCGAAGGCGACGACGCAGCGGAGAACGTATTCCGCGCCATCGCCGAAGCAGGCCTCGCGTTGTCGGAGCTCCAGACGGAGGACGCATCGCTGGAGGATGTGTTTACGCAGCTGACTTTGGGCGACGACGCCGACGATTCAGATGACGACGATACCCAGGAACCAAAAGACGAGGCGTCCCCATGATGCGCATCTTGAGCATCGCGAAGCGTGAACTGCGCTCGTTCTTCGTTTCGCCCATGGCCTACGCCATCCTTGTGGCCTGGCTGCTGTGGTGCGGCGCCAACTTCGGCATGCTCGCAGAGTATTACGCGTCGAGCCCGAGCGTTGGCGGAAGCGACACGCCTCTCTCGTCGTTCTTCGGCGGCACCGTTTTCTTCTTCGTTCCGCTCCTTGTCTTCGTCCCGGTCTTGACGATGAGACTCATCGCCGCCGAACGTACGAGTGGCAGCCTTGAAGCCCTTATGACCTCGCCGGTGCGCGAGTCGGAACTGGTCCTCGGCAAGTACCTCGCCGCGATGGTGTTCTTCGCGGCGCTCTGGGTTCCGACGCTGCTCTATGTGTGGATCACGTCTCGCTTCGGAGACATCGACCTTGGAACTGTCGCCGCGAGCTACGCGGGCGTCATGGGCATTGGCGCGTTCTACATCGCCGTCGGTCTTCTCATGTCGGCCCTCGCGCCGAACCAGGTCGTCGCCGCGACGATGACATTCTTGGTGCTCGGGCTGCTCTTCGCGGGCGGCATCATGCAGTACATCTCCGAAGGACCAACACGCGACGTCCTCTCGCATCTGAGCATCTGGACGCACATGCAGGACTACTCGAAGGGCATCGTCGATAGTCGGACGTTGGTCTTCGATGCAAGTGTCACCGCCCTCGCTCTTTTCGGGGCCACCCGTGCCCTCGAGTGGCGACGAATAAGCGGCGGTCCGCGCGGCCGCGGCGAAGCCCTCGACGAAGCCGCAACAGCGCGCAGCAAGGGCCGTTTTCATTCGTTTCTCGGTCTCATCCTGAGCGTTTGGATCGTGCTGATGGTGAACTTCCTCGCCTTCCGCCACTACGAACGCTGGGACTGGACAACGGAGTCCAGGTACACGCTCTCGGATCGCACGCTCCAGGTCGTTCACGGACTTGACCGCGACGTTGAGGTCGTCCTGCTTTTGTCCGACGGCGAAGAGCAGTTTGATGACGTGCGTGAACTTCTCCAGCGCTACGCGTCGGAGTCCACGCGGCTTCGCATTCGAGAGGTCGACCCGGACCGCAACCCCGCAGAGGCGCGCCGCTTGGCGCAGCGATACGATATTCGGCTCCAGGCGGACGGTGAAGGGACGACCCTCGCCGAGGTGGCCGCCCTCGTCATCAGCGGAGAACGTCGCTGGAAGGTGACACGGGACGACCTCATCCGTGTCGGCATGGGCGAGTCTGGCGATGCCCAGGTGGACATTCAGGCCGAGCGAGCGGTCACCGGCGCCATCGTCGAGATGGTGGAAGGTCGAACGACGAAGGTGTGCGCGACGACGGGTCACGGCGAGTGGAGCATCGGCGCCGGCGAGCGTTCGCTGACGTTCCTCAAGTCGGAGCTCGAACGCGAGAACACCGAGGTCGTTCCCATGAGTGGCGAAGAGGTGCCGAGTGAATGCGACGCCGTGTTTGTCCTCGGTCCCCAGCGAGCTTTCCGTGAGGAAGAGGCGGCGGGGCTTGTCGAATATGTTCAGGGCGGGGGACACCTGCTTCTTGCCCTCGATCCGCTGGTGACGCGCGAGGGGGTTCAGGCGACGGGCTTCGAAGACGCGCTAGCGCAGATTGGCGTCCGCCTCGACTCCGCCATCGTGATCGAGCCGGACCCACGACGAACACTGTCGCCGGATCCCACAGACCGAATCCTCTTCGCGGTGCAGCCGCACCCGGTGACGATGCCTGCGCTCACCCGTGGTGGTCCTTTCCTTGTGAGCCTTGCCCAGAGCGTTCGAGGCGAAGGCGAGGATGTGGTGCCTCTCTTCGAAGGCTCGCCAGATTCCTTCGCGAAGGTTGACCTCAGTGCGCTCTTGGATGCAGACGTCGAGCCCGGCAACGGCGACATCGACGGGCCAGCGAACGTTGGTGTCGCGCGCGTCTTCCCAAGTGAAGATGAGAGCGAAGGGCGCCTTTTGGTCTTCGGCGACAGTGACTGGATGAGCGATATGCTGCTCTCCGAACCGAGCTTCGCCAACGTGGACATCGTGATGGCCGCGACGGGCTGGCTGACGGAGCGTGACTCCCTCGTCGCCGTTCCCCCTCGAACGAGCCGAATGCGCGCCGTCGTCATGAGCGACGCGGATGTCTCCGGCGTTTGGCGCCGTGTGATGGTGTTCTTGCCCGGGGCGATGTTGCTCTTAGGCTTCGCCGTCTGGTGGTCACGGAGGCAATGAGATGAACCGGAAAACAACCGCCGTCCTCCTCTGCACCGCTTTGGGTCTCTTCGGCTACATCGCCGCCTTCGAGCGCAACGCGCTGACCGGCGAAGAACTCGAAGGGCGCCAAGAGCGGCTCTTTGAACGATTTGCCCGCACGCGCGTGGAGCGAATCGAAATCGCGCGTGGGGAGACCACCATCCAGCTTGTGAAGCCCGTTCTTGAGGACGGCAGCATCGGCGAGTGGCGCATGCTCTCGCCGATGGAAACGCTGGCTGACGAGAACGCGATCAACGCGCTCCTCGGCGCCCTTGAGTGGTCCGACGCACGCCGCGAGTTCCGCGCCGAGTCCGGAGACGCGGAGCGCTTTGGCCTCTTGGAACCACGCATTCGTCTCTCTCTTTCGATGGGCCAAGAGACGCTCGTCATCGATGTTGGCGACGCCCAAGAGGCTGGCGGCGGCGTATACGTGAGTGACGACGGCGGGGCGACGGTCAAGGTCGCTGGTCTCGATGTGTTCGAGGCCCTCGACCATGACGCAGAGCACTTCCGAACGCGGCGCCTGGCGCCTGCCGGCGTACTGACCGCGGACTCCCTTCGCATCGAGGGAGGCGGCGATATCCTTGATCTTCACAGCAGCGAAGAGCGCTGGACACGAAACGGCCTCTTTGTCGCGTCCGCAGCCGTGGAAGAAGCCCTCGAAGGTCTCACTAACCTTGAAGCAGAGAGCTACGAAGAGTCGGCCGTTGGGAACACGACCCTAAGCGTTGTGGCGCGACGACCAGCAAACGGCGACATTGAAGCCGCCACGCTTGAACTCACCGTCGGTGATGAATGCGAGGGCGCGGGACAAGTCCACGCCCAGGTCACCTTCAACGGAACACCGGGGCCCGTCGCGTGCGTCTTGTCTTCGTCCCTCGACCCACTCCGTCGAGACTCCGCGGGGTGGCGTGAGCTTCGGCCTTTCACCACGTCGAACACGGACCTCCGCTCTCTTCGCCTCGAACGTGACGGCGTCATCCTCGCCATCGCGCGTGACGAAGACTCGGAGTGGAGCGGTACGGTGCCTGTCGATGGAGACGCTCTCGAAGCTTGGGTGCGCGAAATGCGCCGGAGCCGTGCTCGCGACGTCGTCGCCACCGAGGATTTTGCTTCACGCGGCCTCGACGCGCCGGTCGCGACGCTCACGTTGACCGGTACGTCCGGAACTCAGACGCTGCATGTGGGCAGCGAGGCTCCCGAAGGCCTCTTCGTGCGCCGCGACGAAGAAGCCGGCGTGATGGTCCTGGACCCTGCGTTCTTGGCACTTCTCGACGTCACCGGAGCGGCGATTCGGCCCCGCGGCGTCTTCGCGGGCGAGAGCGTGGAGGCTCTGAGCATCACGCGTGACGGTGTTCGTGAGGTTCTTGAGCCTGACGTGGGCCAAGACTGGAAGGTCACAGCCCCGGTGCAGCTCCCTGCCGACCGGAGTGCGATCCGGGAGCTCATCGCGGACCTCTTGAGCATGGAGGCGCTTCGTTTTGTCGGCCCCGCGACGATGGAACACGGACTTGAAACGCCGCACCGCACCATCGAGTTCACAGCCCGTGTAGAAGAGACCGCCGATCCCGAGGAACATCGGCTGGTCCTCGGTTCGGAGACAAACGACGGGCGATTTGCACAGTTCGACGGAGGGGATGTCTTCGTCATCGCCAACGTTCTGGTCACCCGTGTCCGTGCTCCTTTGGTCGCACGCGACACCTTGTCGGTTCCCACCTACGAGATCGACTCGATCCACTTCGAGGGCGAAGGCCAAGAGTGGTCTCTTGAGCAGCGTGACGGGCACTTCCTCAACGGCGAGGAGCCTATCGACGACGAACTCGCCGGGCAGATTACGAATGCCCTGAGTCGACTTCGCGCGCGACCGGTGAGCTACAACGCGACTTCTGCTGCCGACGGCTTTGGCGGCACCGCCTTCGCCTCCTGGAGCGTCACGCTCGAGGATGGTGAGGTTCGAACCGTGCAGGTCGGTGGCAGCGACGGAAGCGGCGGTGTCTTCCTTCGAGGAGGCGGCATCAGCGTGACCTTCACGACGCCGGAAGAGTCCCTCGCGCCGCTCTTCAACTACCGCCCCTAGACGACAGGACCAACCGTCATCGACCCTCGGCGCTAGGCGGTTACTCGAATCGACGACGGCGAGCGCCCTCTTCGGGCGCCTTCGGCTATTCGACTATTCGATTCGACTAGGGTGGGCAGATGCGTGGGTTCTCCTCTACGACACGACGAGGGCTGGGCTTGGGCTCGGTGCGTTGACCGTCGCACCAAAGCGTCGAGCGTCGAGCCTCGAGAACCCAGAAACCACCAGGCACCGCGCCAACGGGTCGAAGACCGGACCTTGGAATTTGCAGCGGGCGCAAAAAAGCCCGCCTGGTGAGAGGCGGGCCGTTTGAGAAGCGAAGCTTCTAGTCGTCGCTAGGCGCCACCGACTCTACGGTGGTGTGGGAGCGGTACTCGATGAGACCCTCGGAGTTGTTGAAGCCGGAGCTTCCCACACGGGCGAAGGGTCCGCCGACCTTGATCTTGTTGCCGACGAGCAAGTCCGTCGGAATCGGCAGAAGGCCGGACTCTGGGTCCGGCGCCTCGTAGCGGCCACGTTCCGCGAGCTCGACGGCTTCGTCGATCTGCTCTTGGTTCTCCGCGTAACCGACGATCATCAGCTGCTTGCTGCGATCCTCTTCGTTGTTTGTATCCGCGATCCAGAAGTGAGGCGCAGCGGGGCGCGCGCAGGGCTCGCTCTCGCATTCCGGCGGCGTGTAGATGTCGACGATGTAGCCGGTCACCTCCACGGTGGTGTCGATGGTCGTGCGCAGTCGCGAGCGAAGACCGTAAATGGTGTAGCTGCCATCAC
Source organism: Polyangiales bacterium (assembly GCA_045106895.1). Lineage (GTDB taxonomy): Bacteria > Myxococcota_A > Polyangia > Polyangiales > Houyiibacteriaceae > JBCCRV01. Next base: position 22,812 of record JBGCFM010000122.1, read on the forward strand.
CCAGTGTCGTGGGATGTGGTGGCGGCGGAAGCGTGGGCACCGCCGGCAGATTGGGCTGAACCTCCGGGAGAGCCTCGATGATCAAATCCGATGCCGGCTCGTTACAACCCGCCAGGGGGACCGTAAGAGAGGTCAGAAGGGCGAAGAAGATGTGTTTTTTGTTCATCATTCGTAGCTTCGAATTCGCGGTTCGCGATTGCCTTAGAGCCAGCCCGACGTGGGCGGCGCGACCCTACCATGGGCGATTCGCCGCAAACAAGTATCGGGATTCGACAACCTCAGGGCGCTGACCCCTCTGTAGAACACGTTTCAACTTGATCGGCACCGGCTGCCACTCGCTGGACAGGTCCTGGCGCTGCCGCAGCCACTCGCTGAACAACCTCCAACGCTTCGGGGCTCGCGATCGCGGCGAGGGCGACGATGGCCGAAGACGCCACTTCCTCGTCAGGCGCCCACGCGTTGGGTCGCATTCCGCGTTCGACGATGGAGGTCAATCCGTCGACCAAAGCGGGTTCGCAACGAGAACGTGCCAGTTCAACCCCGGCCTGCAGCACTACAGGCCATTCGTCATCATCCGCCAGGCGCCGGTTGATGCGACGAGCCACCTCTGGGTCCATCGTCGTCGTCTGCCGCAGCTGCACACGGATAGCGGCGGCGCGTACGTTTTCATGGCGGTCGTTCAGCCCGCGAGCTGTCCAGCGGTTAGGCGAGCGGTGGGATGCCGCCGTGAGCGCTTGGGCACGAACAAACGCCCACGGGTCCTCGGTGGCGAGGGTCTGAATCCGCGCCTGCGCCCACGAAGCGCGAGCGGTCTTCGCGGCTGCCACGGCGCGTACCCGTGGATACGGGTCAGCGAGGCCCTGCTCAAAGGCTGCCTGGGACGTCGAGGGAGAGAGGGTTCGAAGCGCTGCGAAGCGAAGCATCCACTCTTCCTCGTTCATCTGCTCTTCCACCCAGCGACGACTCTCGTCCGAGAGCGTGTCGACACGCTCCATGGCGCTCAGGAAAAGGTAACGCTGCTCGAAGGTCCCGGCCTCTCCGGCTCGGTGGAACAAGAGAGGCAGCAAGGCGGAGTCCGCTTGGGCTCGTGCGAGGGCGACGCTGACCTGAATGAGCGCGTCGAGGGGGGCGTCCGGCGCCCAGTCGCTCAACCCTGGCAGCTCACCGCCGCGGGCGATGCGGCCGAAGGCCCGGTTCAGGAGCTCTCCTTTGTGCCCAGCACGATACGCGTCGAGAACGGGGGGGAGCGCTCTTTGTACGTCGAGAGAGGCGAGGGCGTAGGCGCTCGCGTTCACCAGCGATCCAGTTTCCGGGCTTTCGGCGGGCTGCTCGACGAAGCTCTGCAGTCGACCGAGGTCGCGTCGACTCCGGAGGCCTTCCACCACTCGCTCGCGAAGGGAAGGATCAAGCCCGGCAACCTGCAGTCCTTGGGTCGCTACATCCCCTTCGATGCCCAGAAAGACGTCCACAGCAAACTGCCGCTCTCGCGCAGGCATGTCCGGATAGGCACGTGTGATCGCCGTGGCTGCAGGAGTCCCCATTCGTCGCAATAGCTGCGCCGCGCCACGCGCTTCGACGGGCCCGCGGGCAAAGCGGCCGACGAGGCTATCGACGCCGCCTCCATAGTCGAGTTCAGAGTACGCCGTGACCTCCGCGAGCCCGGCGTGCGGGCCCGCCGATGCGTCGAGGACAATAGAAAGGCAGCCGCCGCGAATCGCTTCGGGAAGCTCCACCCACAAGGGAGCGCCGTCCGTCGCTGGTAGCTCGACGTACACCTGGTTCTCCGCGCCCACGAGCCAGACGCCGCGGGGTGGGCTGGCTTGTTCGAGGTGCGCATCGATGCGGACGGAACGGAGCGCGAGGCCTGCGTCCTGGGCGAAGGTAACGAATTCCCACTGTCCATTGCCCGGTGCGTTTTCGATCCAGCCGCTTGTATTCGACCCATCCAGGAGCCGGAAAGGCACGGCGGCGCCGCTTGAAGCGCTCCGCGCGCGGAGCAAAGGCGCGACAGGGGCGCCGCTTGGACCGGGCGCCTCGGTCTGCGCCACAACGCGTGCACCTCCTTCTGAGAGCCGACGAAGGGTCACTGGGACGAGGCTCTTTGAAGGCAGGTGATATGCCCGCGGCGCGAGCAGCGTCGAGTCCTGCCCACAAATGACGCGCCCTTCGACGTTCTCTCCAACGACGATGTCATCGAAGCCATCGCCATTCCGGTCCCCGACCTCGACGACGTCTCTGCGTCGCTCACCCGGATCTCCGCGCCATGCCACGTCTCCGCTCCATACGAGGCGGAGGCGGGCGCCTTGACGGCGAAGCAATAGCCGACGGGTTCCCACGTGCACCAGCGCGAGGGCCCCCTGTGCAGAAACGCCCACGACATGGATTTCGTCTATTTCTAGGGCGTCTGACCCAAGAACCTCTCGAAACTGGCCAGATCGCAGCTCGCCATTTTCAAGCGTCAACGAGAATCGACGGTTCTCGAGTTCAAAACTCGAGCTCGGCGTCTGGGCACGGGCTCCGAGCGGAATCGTAAAAAGCCCTAAGAAAACAACAAGCAGACCACGCATGCCGACGTCATAGCATCCTCGAAGGGGCGAGGTGGCCACTGCACTTTCCGGTTGCGTGACAGAGGTGACCAAGCCAACCGCCACCTGGGCCATTCTTTCAGAATTGAAAAAATCCCGACAAAAACGAAAATTCGCGCCCTTGCAGGGGTTTCCGCGGCGCGCAACGGGCCTTGCCTGGCACGATCTCCCCACCTGCGCAAGTCGGCACGCGACATGCACTAGCTGGGGACACCGATAGCGCGCAGCAACGACACACCAGTCGGTTGCTCAAATCACAACCCAAAGCCCTTCGAGGGAAGCAATGCCGAGCGGTGGACGTTCACCCAGGCGCGAACTCAAGGCACCGACCGACGAAACGAGAAAACATGGCCAAGGCACAAGCAAGAAAATCCGAGCCAAAAGCAGCTGAAAAGGGCGTCAAGGCTCCCAACAAGCTCACTCCCATCAGCACCCAAAAGGAGCCGAACCCCGCTCAGCTTGAAAAGGCGCGCACCGAAGCGGAGAAAGCCCTCAAGGAGCTTGAGCGTCAAGGCGCTGGCGATTCGACGCTCTCACGCTACTTCCGCGAGATGGCTTGCCATCGCGTCCTGACTCCTCAGGAAGAAATCGAAGCAGCGCGTCAGGTCGAGCAGCTTGAAGAAGGTTACTGGGAGGCGCTCTTCAGCTACCCGCCTTGCTTCGAGACCGTCGCCGCCGTCGTCGAGAAGAACGTCGAGGAGCCCCACGCGGACCTCGGTGCCCTCCGCAAGCTCGCCAAGAGCGCCAAGCGCGGCAAGCTCGGCAAGCGCCAGCAGGCGAAGTGGGACGAGCTCGCTGTCTCCCTCTCCAAGTTCCTTCGCGCCAACGACAGCGACCGCCTCTGGGTCCAGGAAGCCGACAAGGCCGTTCATCGTCTCGTGGGTGACTACGCCGAAGAGCGCGACATGCTCGGCGACGAGATTCGCATCACCACCGCGTTCAAGAGCTACCTTAAGGTCGTCGCTCGGGGCCGTCGGGCACAGCAGCGCGCAAAGAACCGCTTCGTCGCCGCGAACCTTCGCCTCGTCGTCAGCATCGCCCGTCGTTACAACCGCGGCCGACTTCCTCTCATCGACCTGATTCAAGAGGGCAACATTGGCCTGATGAAGGCCGTCGAGCGCTTCGACCACAACCGCGGTTACCGCTTCAGCACCTACGCATCCTGGTGGATTCGTCACGCCATCTCCCGCGCGCTCGCCGACAAGGGTCGCGCCGTCCGTATCCCGGTCCACATGCTCGACACGTACAACCGAGTCGCGCGAGCCACTCAGGCGATTGCGACGCGTACCGGCAAGGAGCCCACGCCCCAGGAGCTTGAGAAAGAGACCGGCATCGCCGCTGAGAAGCTTGAGAAGATCAAGGGATACTGGGCTGAGACGCCTTTCTCCCTCGACCGCCCCGTCAACGACGAAGACGGCCGTAAGTTCATCGACTTCCTCGAGCAGGAGAACGTCCCAACGCCTTACGAGCAGCTCGTGAGCCAGAAGTGGAGCGAAGAGGTTCAGCGCCTCCTCGAGACGCTCACGCCCATGGAAGCTCGTATCCTGCGCTGGCGCTTCGGCCTCGACGACGAGGACGAGCTGACGCTCAAGGAAATCGGCGACAAGTACAACCTGTCCCGTGAACGAATCCGCCAGCTCCAGGAGCAGGCTCTCGGCAAGATTCGCCGGCAGATCAAAGAGTAACTAAAACTACGGAGTGATGCGGCCGGTGTCTTCGGACACCCATGCGGTCTCACTCCAACGCGCTACGCGCAAATCGGTAGAGCGGGGTTGCCTTCACGGGCAACCCCGTTCGTTTTTCCGTCACTCGCGGTATGTGCCTTTGGGTTTGGGCGCCCGCTTTGCGGCGAGGGCCTTCTTCTCCTGTTCGTATTCGTAGCGGTCTTGGCTCGCCTGAACCTTTTTGAGTATCGCTTCATCACCCTTCTTCAGGTAGCGATGCACCCCAAAGACACAGAGCGACGCGACGCCCACGACGGCGATGAACGCCGTCGTCGAGAGGTGCTCCCGAAGCTGGTAAACCAGCACATAGACGAGCGAGTAGCCAACATATCTCAGCATTGAAGCAACCTACTGTGGATGGAGGTGCTGGGCGATGGCCGTCGCGATGTCGTCTGCGAGCCTGCGCGCTTGGCCCTGTCGGCCTCGGATACCGTTGCACAGCACGCTGAACGCGTAGACTTTGTCCGGCGAAGGTCCGAGCACGTAGCCGCTGAGTGCGATGGCGTCATTGAGAGTTCCCGTCTTGGCTCGAACGATCCGCGGGGCAGGAAGATTCCGAAGCCGGCGACGAAGCGTCCCATCTGTTCCGCCGATGGCGAGATGAGCCAAGTACTCGGGTCGGTACGCCGGGGACGTGTACATGAAGCGGAGTAGGGAGCTCAGATGGCGCGCGGCGATGAGATTTCCATCGAAAAGCCCCGAGCCGTTCACGATGGTCGCTGCATCCGGCGCGACTCCCGCGCGCGTAAGAATCGCCTGGCTCGCTTGTGTTCCTCGGGCCGACGTCCCCGGCGTGGCGCGCTCCGCCCCCATGACTTTGAGGATCATCTCGGCGTAAAAGTTGTCCGAGAACTTGCCGACTCGGTGCAGGAGCGCCGACAGAGGCTGTGATTCGTGCGAAGCGAGGAGAGGGATGCCCGTGGGCCCTGTGCCCGTCGCCACAGTCCGCCGCCCGCCCATGCCAGCGCGCTCCAGGGCTTCGGCGAAGATGAACCCCGCGTGAAAAAGCGGGTCGTCGACGCGGCGCCGGTAGCTGACTCCGAGGATGGCGCTCGGCACGCTGCCACGCAGCGTGAGCGCCATTCGTCCGTCCGTGCCTGCACGCTGCGAAGCGATCACGTTCGGCGCGCCGCCGTCGCTCGTGGTCATCTGTGAGTCGACCTGGAAGTAGTCGGCGCCGGCGAGCCGAACAATGGCGGGCTGGCCCACCGCGCGCGCTGGCATGACCCGCAGAATGAACGAGGCGCGGTTCACAGCGACTGCGCTCACAGCCGCGCGAAAGGCCGATGTCTCGTTCGGCTGTTGCTCGAAGGCGGGCGGCAAGAGCTGGTCGTCGAAGTAGCTGCCGTCCACCCAGACGCGGTCCACGGCTCGTACGCCTCGCGCCGCAAGCGCGTCAGCCAGCTCCGCGAGAGCGCCGAAGTCGAGGCTTGGGTCGCCACGTCCGCGAAGAACGAGATCTGCGACGCGACCATCCTCAATGCGCCCATAGACACCCGTGCGCATGGTGAACGCAGGACCAAGTTCCACCAGCGACGCCGCCGCCGTCACCAGCTTCATATTGGAGGCAGGATTGAGCGGCAGATCTCCGCGCTGGGAGAACACCTCACGGCCCGATTCGACGTCCACCACGGAAATGCCGATGCGCTCGCCCAAGGCGGCGTCCACGACCAAGGTTCGAAGTTGCTCGCGAATATTCCCGCCCTGCGCCAAGGTGGGCGCCGGCGCGATGGAGAAGGCAACGATAAAGACGCAGAGAGCAAAGCGCATGTTCGCCCGTATAGCATTGGTGGCGGGCCTTTCGATTGCCGTCTTTTCGTGCACGCCCACACCACCTGAAACAGACGCGCTGCGCGTCGTCATTCCAAGGGAAGTGGAATCACTGGATCCGCGTTTTATCCGTGACCCCTACGGTCTCAAGATCTCCCGGCTTATCTTTCGCTCGCTCTTCACCATCGACCCCCGAACCTTGGAGCTGGTGCCGGACCTCGCGGAATCACACCGCTTTCGCACCCCGTCGGTTCTCGAGGTGACGCTCAAAGCAGGGCAGCGCTTCAACGACGGCTCCCCCATTGAAGCGAGGGACGTCGTGGCGACTTTCATGGGCGTCAAAGATCCAGAAGTAGGTAGCGCCTACGCGGGTACTTTCGAGCGTTTTTCGTCCATTCGTGCCCTGGATGCGCGCCGCATCGAGCTCATCCTGGCGGCGCCCCACGCCACGGTCCTCTCGGACCTCGAGTTTCCGGTTCTGCGCGCCGAAGATGCGCGCCGAAACACGCCTGAGCGCGAGACCTTCACAGGCTCGGGCCCGTATTCGCTCGTGCGATGGACTTCTTCCCACGTCATTCTTGAGCGTTCACAGAGCGCGCCGGAGAACGCCCCAGAGCGCATCGACTTCGTCGTCGTTCGTGATGACAACGGGCGGGCTTTACGCATGGAAGCGGGCGGCGCCGACATCGCCCTCAACGGCGTCACGGCGCTCCTCCTGCCGCGTTTCGAGTCCGACGAAGCGTTTGAGGTGCGCAGTACCCCAGGGATTGGAACGAGCTACCTCGGCTTCAACCTGGAAGGAGCGACCCATGACGTCCGCCTTCGCCGAGCGATCAGCCACGCCATCAACACCGAGCTGCTCATCGAGACGGAACTTGGCGGCCGCGCAGAGCTCGCCTCCTCCTGGATTCCGACGGGCCACTGGGCCGATGCCAGCGCCTCTCGCCCCGCGTACGACCCCGCCTTGTCCCGGGCCTTGGTCGCGGAGCTTGGCGCGGGGGGGCGGCGGCTCGTTCTTCGCACAAGTGCAGACCGCGCCCGAGTCAGTATCTGTCGAGCGATCGCCGCGATGCTTCGAGAGGTGGGGCTCGAGGTCGAGGTGCAGCCGAGCGAGAACGCGACGCTCATCGCCGACCTCAACGCTGGACGCTTTGACATGACCTTTCTCCAAGTGCCGGAAGTGTTTGAGCCGCACGTGCTCCATTGGTTCTTTGCCTCAGAGCGTGTCCCGGAGGGCGCTCAGGTCGGCGCAAACCGGTGGAGGATTCGTGACCACCGTCTGGACGAGGCTTTGGAGGCAGGCCGAAGCGTCATGGATCGCACCCAGAGGCGTGCCGCGTACGCCATCGTCCAGCAGCGTCTGGCCGACGAGCTACCCGTTCTCCCGCTGTGGCAGGAACACAACGTCGCCGTAGTCCGTGCTGGTACCGAGTTCGATGTCCCACGAGACGGACGCTTCCGTACTCTTTTTCGCTGATTTGGCCCTCGCTGACGCTTGACGCGACACAGGGGGTTCCTAGATGGTGCCAGTCGATCTATGGTCGCCCGGCCTCTCGGAACACACCTCTGAAATGTGTGTCCGCGAATCAACTCTCAAGGAGACACATTCAATGAATTTCGAAGTTCCAGCGCTTCCCTTTGCCAAAGACGCCCTCGCTCCAGCCATGAGCGAGGAGACCTTCAACTTCCACTACGAGAAGCATCACAAGGGCTACATGAACAAGCTGAAGGCTGCCATCGAAGGCACGCCCGATGCCGACAAGACCCTCGAAGACTTCATCAAGGGAGCCAGCGGAGGAAACTTCAACAACGCCGCTCAGGTTTGGAACCACAGTTTCTTCTGGAACTCGCTCAAGCCCGGCGGTGGCGGTGCACCTACCGGTGACCTCGCCGACGCCATCACGCGCGACTTCGGTGATTTCGACAAGTTCAAGGCGGAGTGGAAAGCCAAAGCTTCCAGCCAGTTTGGCTCGGGTTGGGCTTGGCTCGTGCAAGACGCCGGCAAGCTCTCCATCGTGACCACCGGCAACGCCGAGACGCCACTGACGACAAGCGCCAAGCCCCTCATCACCATCGATGTGTGGGAACACGCGTACTACCTTGACCATCGCAACAACCGCGGCGGATTCATCGACGTCTACTTGGACAAACTGGTCAACTGGGACTTCGCGTCCTCCAACCTCGCCTGAGTCGATCGTAGTGAGCTTGCAGCCGTTTCCCACCGCAAGGCTTCGGGAGGCGGCTGTTTTGCCATTGTCTCCAAGGTGGCGAGCCCCATCATGTGTTCCTAGGAGTCTGAATGATCCTTCGTGATCCGGTGCACGGCCTCGTCGACTTTGAAGGTCCCGACGAAAAGACAGTGGAAGCGCTCCTCGCGACGCGTGAGGTGCAGCGCCTCAGGCGCGTGCGTCAGCTCGGCCTGACATCCCTCGTCTTTCCGGGTGCTGAGCACTCGCGCTTCTCCCACGCGCTTGGGGCCGCCCACGTGATGGTTCGACTTCAGAAGCGAATTCGTGATGTGCAGTCTTCGCTACCGCCCGAGCTACGGCTCGATGACGAAGCGCGACGAGACGCCCTCGCGGCGGCGCTCCTCCACGACCTGGGACACGGTCCATTCTCGCATCTCTACGAACAAGTCATGCCCGGCGCGCGGCACCACGAGTCGTGGACCGTCGACGCCCTGCGCAGCGAGGACACCGAGATCCATACGGCCCTCGAGCGTCTCTCCTCGGGCATGGCGGAGCGCGTCAGCTCACTCCTTGAGGGCACACACCCCATTGGCTACCTGTGTCGCACCATCAGCGGTCGCTGGGATGTGGACCGCGCCGACTACTTGTTGCGCGATAGCCACATGACGGGTGTTCGCTACGGCCTCTACGACTTGGATTGGCTCCTTCGTGCCTTCAACTTCGCCGAGCTTCCGTCGAAGGAATGGGTTCTCGCCATCGAGGGGCGTAAGGGCCTGCCGCCCATCGAAGGGTTCTTTCTTGCCCGCCACTACATGTACCAGCAGGTCTACCACCACAAAGCAACGCGGGCGGCGGAGCAGCTCATCCGTGGTATTTTCCGGCGCCTCGCCGAGCTTGTACGGGATGGTCGTCCGCCCGAGCGCTGTCCGCGCGCGTTTTCGGCGGCTGTACGTGGAGACCAGGTGGAGCTTCAGGATTACCTGGAGCTCGATGACGCGGCGATGCTCAGTCACATCGGCGAGTGGGCCAAAGGAGGCGACACGCTTCTTGGGCGGCTTTGCTCGGACCTCCTCCATCGGCGCCTTCCCAAGACGCTCCCGCTGCCCGTCGACGACGAAGCGATCTGGTCAAAGGTCCACGACTGCGCCGTGGGGATCGTCAAGGACGCCGGTGAGCGCCCAGACCTGATGGTGCACTTGGACGTTCCATCGGACGTTCCATACGCTGATGATGAGAACGACGCCGATGGGCTGCACGTGCAGATCCGCCATCGCGGCCTGCGCCGTTTGGGGGATGCATCGTTTCTCCTCCAGCAGCTGCGAGGAAAGCAGATCCGGCGCCCAAGGTTGATCTTCCCGGCTCACCTTCGAGTGCCAATTCGTGAGGCCGCGGGCGAGCTTATTGGTGCCGGTGGGGTAGAGTAGGCACCATGCGACACCTCTGTCTTTTGGCCGTCGGCCTCGCGCTGGTTGTCTCGGCTCCTGCTGCAGCGGACGACGCGCGGGTTTCCGTCCAGCTTCGTCCGGAGGCGGACCACGCGCCTTGGATCTATCGCCTCTCGGTGACGAGTCATGAGGACCAAGAGGTCGCGTACGACCGCCGTCTTCTGCGTTTGGAAGTGCACGTGGAGGGAGTTCGCCGTCCGCTCAAATGTGCTCACCCAGATGCCCCAAACCGCTCGCCACAGTCCGCAACGATGAGCCGCGGCGAGACCCACCACGAGTGGATCGACCTCCGAATGTACTGTTGGGGGCGCGGACTCCAAGCGCTTCAAAACGGGAACGCGCGTATCACCACACGCTTCGGCTTCAAACGCCGAGGCCGCAATCGCTTCGTGGCGAGGCGCGAAGGCGAACGCCGTCCCCTGAATGACATCGCTGGGCCGGAAGTGACGTGGACTCACTCGAACCCCGCCGGAACTCCTGGCCCGATCCGCCTTGGATTGGCGGACCAATCGACGCGTCGCAGCGTGCGCTTTCGTCCGACGCTCCGAGCGGGAGAAGGTCGTCCGCGCGTCTACCTGCGCGACGACCAGTACCGTTTCGAAGTCGAAGGACCGAACGGCCTTGTGACTTGCGAGCGGGCGCGACTTCCTATCGTTCCCATCCGAGACCGCTTTCGCCGCCTGAGTTCGCGGCGCATTCGCGCAAACCTGGACGCGGACTACTACTGCCCAGAGGACACCTTCGACGAGCCCGGCGTGTACACCGTCACGCCGGTCTTGAACCTGCCTCACAGCGGCGAATCACTCGGCGTTGAGGCCCTCACCGGCGTGTACGAAGGAAGCCCGGGCATCATTCGCGTGCGAACCCGCCGTTATGTTCCGCATGACCCGGATACCTTAAACTCCGGGGAGGCCACTCCATGAAAACCCAACGCCTCGCACTACGCCTCGCGGCGTCCGCACTCGCGATCTCGATCGTTGCGCTGTCCATGGCCGCGTACTCGGTCTCGTTGAGCCAGGACTATCTCGAAGATGTTCGAACACTCGGGCTGGCTCTTCAACGGAGAAACGCGGACAGTCCCGCGCCGGTTTTGCAGCGTCCCCCACCTACCTTGGAGACTGAGTAATGGTGGCAAAGGTCCTTCTGGTCGACGACCAGCGCAACATGCGAACCACGCTAGCCTTGCTCTTGCGTGGGGCGAACTACGAGGTCGACGAAGCCGACGGCGCTGACGCGGCCTGCGAGAAAGTGCAGGGGTCGGCGTACGACCTCGTGCTCACGGACCTGAAGATGGGCGACCGGGATGGAATGGACGTACTGCGCCATGTGCGCGAGGTCTCTCCGCTCACGGAGGTCGTCGTGATGACGGCGTACGGCACCATCGAGTCCGCCGTGGAAGCCATGCGCATGGGCGCCCATGACTATATCCAGAAGCCGTTCGAAGAAGACGAGCTGCTGATGCGCGTCGGGCGCGCCGTCGAGAGAAGGCAGTTGGCGGGAGAAGTTTCCGCGATGGCCGCGGACTTTCGAGAGCGTTACCACTTCGAGAACATCATCGGGCGCTCCCAGGCCATACGCGACGTCCTTGGCCGTATCGTTCGAGTCGCACCCACCCCAGCGACGGTGCTCATCACCGGCGAGAGCGGCACCGGCAAGGAGCTCGTCGCCCGGGCCATTCACGCCAACTCGGCCCGAGCGGACCGACCTTTCGTGAGCATCAACTGCGCGGCCATCAGCGAAACGCTCCTGGAGAGCGAGCTCTTTGGTCACGCACGAGGCGCCTTCACGGGAGCTGTGAGCGCGCGAAAGGGCCTCTTTGAAGAGGCCAACGGCGGCACCTTTTTCTTCGATGAAATCGCCGAAACACTCCCGTCGTTTCAGGCCAAACTGCTTCGCGCCACTCAAGAAGGCGAGATTCGTCGTCTCGGCGAGAACCGCACGTTGAACGTCGATGTTCGTGTCATCGCCGCGACCAACGTGGACCTGCGGAAGGCCATCGAGGAGAAACGTTTCCTACCCGTCGGCGCCGACGCTCAGGTCGAGAGCGACTT
>JBGCFM010000123.1:0-13474 GCA_045106895.1 Polyangiales bacterium
GCGACGATAACGCGTTCATCGAATCACTCTTCCGCCACCTCAAGTACGTGCCACGCTTTCCATCCCGCGGCTTCGCAAATCTCTCCGCTGCGCGAGCCTGGGTTAAGGACTTCGTACATTGGTACAATCAACGTCATCTGCACAGCGCTATCGGCTACGTCACACCCGATGATCGTCATCACGGACGAGACCTCGCAATCCTCGCAGCTCGGAAGCAGCTCTACGCGGCCGAGCAGCAAAAGAACCCCCGACGATGGTCCGGCAGCGTTCGCAAATGGCATCGCCCCGGCATCGTCACACTCAACCCTGAACGCGCCGTGACCATCCAACCAATGACCGCTTCGAAGGTCGCCTAGGTCGACCGCAAACCTCCCAGCCGACGCGACAACTATCCTGACGCAGGGGGCGGAACCGGAACCGGAACCCGAAACCGAACCCTGGATGCTTGCGACGAGGGGTCGGGGTTGCCATCCTTCCGGCCATGTCGAAGGTCTCCGCTTTGCTGGTTTTTCTTGCCCTTGGATGTGGCGACGACGTTCGCCCTGCGAACGATGGAGGGCCCACCCCGGATGTACCGACTAGCGATACTGGATTCGACGCGGCAGTGGACGCAGCGCCGATGGATGCTTCGCGCGACGCCCTCGTCGACGCCAGAACGCGCGATGCCGCCGGGGACGCCATGGTCTCGGATGCAAGCCCGGATTCAGGAACAGAGGCCTGCCCACCGCACGTGACATGCGTCACCCGTTTCCCTTTTGTTCACAGTGACTCGACGGCGACCTCCAGCCGCAGCGACATTGCACGCTACGACTGCGCACCAGACGTCGATGAATCCGGCCCCGAGCGCTGGTACCGCGTCGATGTGCCGCATGATGGTTTCCTCGCTCTCTCACTGAGCGAGCTCGGAGAAGGCGTCGACGTCGACGTGCACCTCCTCGAAGAGTCCGAGTCCTGTGTCGACCGTGGTCACTGGCGCGCCGGCGCGTTTGTCGAAGCAGGTCGCTACTGGGCCGTGGTGGACTCGTGGGTCGATGGCGTTCCTCTCTCGGGCGCCTACACGCTCAACGCCGGGCTGACGAGCGTGGATGACTTTGTCACGGCGGGCGTGGAGCGCAGCGTCGCCGAGCGCGCGATGCGCGTCTTCAGCCGAGCGTGGGAGCTGGGCGAGACAGATCGCTTGGAATACGCCATCATCGACTTCAGCCTTCACTCCGTTCAGCCACGTGAGTGGATCTTCGACCTCGCGACGGGTGAGCACCTGTGGACGCTCTTTGTATCCCACGGCATGGGCTCGTCAGACCCAGCGGACCCGGGCCTCGCGACGACATTCTCGAACATCCCCGAGAGTCACCAGTCCAGCCTCGGCCTCCTTCGAACGGGCGAGCTCTACGTCGGCGACTTCGGTCCCTCCCATCGCCTCGACGGGCTTGAGCCTGGCATCAACGACAACGTTCGTTCGCGCGACATCGTCATGCACCCGTGGAACGGAAGCCGGCAGGAGTTCATCGACGAGTGGGGCTACACGCAGCCGACATGGGGCTGCCCAAGCATCGATGACCGCCTCGCCGACGAAGTCCGCCAGGTCATGGCCAACGGCGCGCTCATGTGGTTCTGGGCGCCGGACCCCGCGTTCGTCGGCGCCTCCGAGTATTTGTAGTCGTGCCGCTCAGTCCCCTCGCGCCCCAGTACTCATCCCCTTCGCCTCGTAGCCGCAACAGAGCCGTCGTGGCGCTTCGTGCGCTCTGGACGCTGCCGACCAACCTCGTCGGTCATGGGCTGGGACGCTTGCTATGCCGAACGCCTCCAAAGCTCGTCGAGGGTCCTGCAGCGCGTGGATCTTTGTACCGACTCCCAAAGGGCGTCCCCGGAATCGGCGCCATCGCGCTGGGTAGTGCGATCCTCTACGACCCACGTTTCGTGCACGGCCGAAAGGCGCGCTCGATCATTACCCACGAACTTGCTCACACACGCCAACACGATTGTCTCGGGCCGCTCTACTTGCCGATGCACATTGTGTGTCAGGGCATCAGCGTGTTGCTCAGCGTTGTCACACGTCGTCGCAGCTATAGCCTCGTCCATGGGTACAACCCTCTCGAGCAGCGCTGGATTTGCCTCGGCGTCGGCCACATCGACGGCCTGGCGCACGGAACGCTCATGAGCCCCGACGAGGCCGAAGCCTTCTTCGACAAGTTCGGCCTTGGCCAGAGCGCGTGGCGCTCCCTGGGAGTAGACGCGTAGCTCGCGTCAGCGAGCGACGATGACTCGGTTTCGGCCGAGGTCTTTCGCCTTGTACAGCGCTCGGTCCGCGCGACGGACGAGATCCGTGCCGTCTTCAACCTTCGTCTCAGGGTAGGACGCGACGCCGAGACTCGTGGTCACAGGCAGGCGCTTTCCTTCGTATTTGAAGGGGTAAATCTCGACCCAGTGACGCAGTCGCTCTGCGAATTGTTCCGCCGCGGCGAGATCGATGCCGCGACTCAGGACAACGAATTCTTCCCCGCCGTAGCGCGCAAAGACGTCTTCGCGGCGAACGGATTCTTGAATGCCGCCGGCGAGCGTCTTGAGCACATAGTCACCCGCGAGGTGACCGTAGGTGTCGTTGAGAGTCTTGAACTTGTCGAGATCGAAGAGCACAAGCGCGAGGGGGCTCTCGTGGCGCTGGGCAAACGCCATCTCGGACTCGAGGCGCTCGGAAAAGAACTTCTTGTTGTACGCGCCCGTAAGGCCGTCGTGCAGCGCCGCCTTGAGCATCTTCTTCTGGAACTGCGCGTCGAGCTGGTCGTGATACGTGAACTTCAAGATGGTCGTTGTACCGACCTGAACCTTGTCGCCGTCTTGAAGCACTTGCTCCCGAATGGGCGCGCCGTTGACGAAGGTACCGTTCGTGGAGCCGAGGTCTTCGACAACAACCTTCTCGCCTCGAACGCTAAAGCGCGCGTGAACTCGAGAGATCTCCGTGTCCGTGAGAACGATGGAGGCGTCGCCGCCACGCCCGACGGAGTGGATGTTGTCGAGGGGGAACATCTTGCCGACGTTGGGCCCCGCGATGACAATTACGTAAGCCTTCTGGCGGTGGAGATCCACCACCGACTTGATCATGTCCTTGTGGCCAACGACTGTGGCCTCTGCGTCCCATTCACTGCTGCTCATAAGTGCGCCAATTGGTGCGGCTTCTCAGAAGCATAACAGATGGTTGGAAGATTTTACTCAGAATGGACACCCAAATAGGTAGCCAAGGTAAAGATCGTCTGATCGTGCAGGTATCGGTAGTGGGCCATATGCCCCACAACCCGCCTGACGTAGCGACGGGTCTCGTTGAAGGGGATCCGCTCCACAAAGAGGTCCAGGTCACGCGTTTCTTGTTCCCGGAGCCATCGCTCCACTCGCGCGGCGCCTGCATTGTAGGCTGCAATAGCCAACGGAGCGCTTTCGAAGCGCTGGATATGTTCCGCGATTTCAACGACGCCGAAGCGCACATTCCACTCGGGTTCGTAGAGTCGTTCGGGGGTAAAACTCCAGCCCTCGCGCCGCGCATGGCTTCGGGCGGAGTCCGGCATGAGCTGCAAAAGACCGATGGCGCCGGCCTGGCTGAACGCGGCCTCGTCGAAGCTGCTCTCCTGACGCATCGTCGCGTAGACATGCTCCCAAGCGACGCCACGGAGGGCAGACTCCGCCTGAACATGCTCAAAATAGGGTCTCGGATACGCCGCTTCCCATGCCCAGCGCGCGCCGCCGGCGGGCCTCATGGCCAGGCGACGCCGATCGAGGGCCGCCAGTCGGAAGGCGCGCGTCGTGCCACCGACGACGGTGTAGAGGCGGGCCAAAGCTTCATTGACGCGCCCCCGAGGAGCTCGCTGGCGGAGCTCTCGTTCGGCGGAGCGGAGACTCGCCAAGGCGTCCTCACGTAGTCCGATCCGCACGAAGAGCTGCGCGCGCTCCGGGATTGCAAGCTCGAGTTCGGCGGCTTCGGGGGACGGGTCGCCGAGCTCGGGACACGCATGGCCGGCGTCGCTCAAGCGGCGACACGCCAGGAGCGCGTACCAGGACAGAGGGTCGCGTTGGGCCGCTCGCTCGTAGTCACGTCTCGCCTGGGACGCGTGACCCCCTTCCGCGTGGGCACGCCCTCGCCAGTAGAGCGCCTTGGCTTCATCGACGGCGTCCTCACTCGCCTCGAGGTACGCGCTAAAATGACGGCGAGCGCTCGTGAAGGAACGTCGTTCGAAGGCTTCGAGTCCCAGATCCCACGCCGCGTCGCGACGGTAACGTCCGCGGGCGAGGGGTCCGTTCAAGAAGCGCGTCATGCGTGCGCGCCCGCGCGTCGCGTTCAGCCGGATCTCAAGCCAAGCCGCGAGGTACGCGGCCTGGCGGGCTCGGCGATGACGCCGGTGCGCGCGGACGAGAGCGTCGTAGGCACGGATTGCGGCGCGATCTTCGTCGGCTCGAGAAAGCGCGCGGGCGGCATGAAAACGATCGTCGATGGCCGTGGGCCCGCCGAGTCGCCAAGCGCGACGAAGAACCTCGGCAGCCTCCGCGTAGTCATCGCGCGTGGCGTAGAGACACATGCCGCGAACGTGAAGCCACTCCGCACGACGCGTTCGTGGCTCGCTGCCCAGGATCGCCAGCGCTTCCGTTGGACGGGATGCGCGGCGAAACCGCTCCGCTAGTTGAATCCGCTCATCAAGGGTCCAGTCCCCATTTGCATCGAGGGTCACATCCGGGTGGAGCGGATGCGCGACCTGCGCGGCGCGACGGATCTGCGCCGCTTCATCCGGTGTGATCTCCGCGAGGGTTTGCCGCAGAGAATAGGTATCGACGCGCGCAGCGTCTCTCTCGATGCTCTGGCGAAGCGCCGCCCGCGCGGCCTCTTTGTCCTCGTCGCTCTCCGCGCTGCGGGCGAGACACTCCGCTCTGGCCGCGCGAGAGATAGGATCGCGCTGCGCCTCGAGGAGTGGGAGCGCCGAAACACAGTCGCCCGAGCGCGCCAAGAGGCGCCCGCGACGGCGAAGAGCATCCTCCGCCACGAGGCTAGGCATCTCCGACTCATAGGCAGCGACGGCTTCTTGGAGGCGGCCTTGTCGTTCGAGGAGCCGGCCGCGAAGGTAGTTCGCCTCCGCATCGTCATGGCTCGCGAGTTGGCTCAAAGCCTGGCGGTCTTGCCCAAGTTCCACCTGCCTGACCAGGTCCGCCGGCAGCTGGGCGACGCCCAGACTTGCCTGTCCCGCCACCAAAGCGAGGGTGAGCAAAAAGCGCCGCATTGCCCGTAGTGCCCCTGGGCCCATCGCTTGGGTGTATCCCAACATCCCCAGAGCGGCTAATTTGGGGACGAAGTCGGCCCTTCATGCCTTTTGCGACTGCTTTGACTTGGAAACGAGGTCACGAAGGCATGCGCGTCTGAGATTCATGCACTAGGGTCCGCCTCCATGATGCGTTTGTTCTTCGTTGTTGGTTTGTTTTGCGTCGGTTGTGCACCCGCGATTGGGGACGACTGCGGCACGAGCGCAGACTGCTCGGTCAACGGCGACCGCATCTGCGACCTGGCCTACCCGGGTGGGTACTGCACCGTCGCAGGCTGCGAAGCTGGAACCTGCCCCGACGATTCGCTCTGCGTTGAGTGGCGCTTCTCCCCCGACCGCACCGCCGTGACCTTCTGCATGGCGGCGTGCGATGGCGACGGAGACTGTCGCGACAACTACGCATGCATGAACGAAGCCGACGAGCGCATGCTTGACGCCGAAGGAGAGCGACTGGCTCGCTCCCTCGATGGCACGGACCCAACGTTCTGCGTTGGCGTGACCGCTCCGCCCCTCGAGTAAAACCGCCGCGTATGGAACGCCGCGCATGAAACGCTACCTCGTCACTCGCGCTCTACGGGCGCTCTTGACGGTGGTCGGTGTTGTGACGCTCGTCTTCTTGATGGTGCGCGCGATCCCTGGGGATCCCGTCGACACCATCCTCGGTGACAACGCCCGCGAGGGGGACCGTGCGCGGATGCGCGAGCGCCTGCACTTAGACGACTCCCTCGCCGAGCAATACACGCTCTTTGTCGGGGACGTGCTGGGCGGCTCCCTCGGCCACTCCTACCGGCACGAACGACGCGTCTCGGACATGCTTGGCGAGGTACTCGCGCCGACGCTCACGCTGGCGCTGGCGGCGCTGCTCTTAGCGCTCTCGCTGGCGATTCCCCTTGGTGTGTTCGCTGCATCACGACACGGATCCCGATGGGACCGAGCGGCGTCCGCGTTGGCCGTGGCGGGCCTCGCGATTCCAAACATCTGGCTGGGTCCGATTCTGATCTTGGTGTTCGCCGTGTGGCTCCGCTGGCTTCCTCTGCCGGGCGATGTCGGATGGACCACGCTCGTACTGCCGACGCTGACGTTGGGCACCGCCCTCGCCGCTTCGCTGACCCGCCAAACCCGCGCCGCCACCCTCGACGCGCTCTCGCGGCCCTTTGTACAAGCGGCGCGCGCACGAGGCCTAAGTCGTGCGCGCGTGCTGAGACGACACGCGCTCCGAAACGCGCTCTTTCCTATCGTCACCGTGGCGGCGGCTCAGCTTGGAGCGCTGCTTGCCGGGACCGTCGTCGTGGAGAAGATCTTCGAACGCCCCGGGATGGGCGCGCTCTTCCTCGACGCATTCTTCGCTCGCGACATTCCCGTGATTCAGGGCGTCGTTCTCTCCGTCGCGCTGACCTACGTGAGCGTCAACCTCCTCGTCGACCTGATGTATGCGTGGATCGATCCTCGGGTGACGCTCTCATGACGCGCCCTCCGATCCGGCTAGGCCCCGCGTTGGTCGTCGTGTTCTTCTTCCTCGCGATCTTCGGACCCTTCTTGGCGCCCCAAGACCCCGAAGCCATCGACCTGCTGCGTCAGTTCGAGGGACCGAGCGCAGCGCACTGGTTTGGCACCGGCGACAACGGCGTGGACCTGCTCTCCGTTCTGTTTCACGGCGCACGTTTGGCGGGCGTCATCGCCTTCTGGGTCGTGCTCGTCAGCGCGGCCCTCGGCATGATGCTCGGCGCCTTGGCCGGCTACGTCGGTGGCCGCTTAGACCACGTGATCAGCGGCGTGATGGACCTGGTTCAGTCCTTCCCGGGCATCCTGCTCAACATTGCGATTCTCGCATTGGTCGCGCGCCCCGGCGTGATCCACCTCGTCGTCGCGCTGGCGATTCCAGGGTGGGTGCTCTACGCGCGCCTAGCGAGGGCCGAAGCACTCGTGCTTCGAAACGCGGAGTACGTGCAAGCCGCGCGGGCCCTCGGCGCAGGGCCGGTGCGCGTGCTTTTTCGCCACGTGATGCCCAACTTGGTGGGCCCGATTCTGATTCAAGCGACCACCGGCGTCGGCGGCGTGATCTTAGCCGAGGCGACGCTCTCGTTCCTGGGACTCGGCCCCGGTGGTCAGTCGTCCTGGGGCGCGCTTCTGGACCAAGGTACAGGCGTGCTGCTCCGCTTTCCCCACGTGGCCCTCGTCGCAGGCTCGGCCATTGCGCTGACGGTGCTCGGGTTCAACCTCGCCGGAGACCTCCTGCGCGACCGCCTCGCCCGCGAAGCGAGCTGACCTCACTCCGAGCTGCCCACAAGCTTCGTGACGAGCTCCACGCTCTCGCGCAGACGCTCGCATTCGTTCGCCAGGATCGCCGCCGGCGCGTTGAATCGCCTAAGCCGAGTGATGCGTTCGACGCGCCACGCGACCTGACGAAACGGGACCTCGTCAAAGAACTCCTCGAGCTTGGCCTGATGCTCATCGTCGAGGCCTTCGGAGAACTCCTCCAAAGTCGAGGCGCGGACTGCGTCCTCCTCCATCACCATGCCGGTGATTCCCATGAGGTACTCGTCGAGATGTCGGCAGGCGACGGCGAAGTCGAAAGCGATACCGTGGGCTGCGCGCAAGTACTCTCCGGCCAGACTTAGGTGTGCTTCCAGCTCGGAGTAGCCCTCGCCGAGGTGAAAGGCGTCGACGTGTTCTTCGACATCGCCAAGCAGCTCCTCGGCGCTCTCGTTCCCAAGGTCCATCGCGTAGAGCAGCCATTTGTAGCCACGGACGGGATGCGCAAAGCTGTGCTCGTAGAGCGCGTCGAGGCGCCCTTCTCGCGCGTGGGCTGCAAGTTCGCTCTCTTCCATGGCGGACAAGCTACACGCTTATCGCCTGGCGAACGACCCGAAGGAGATGGTCCTGGTCTGCCTGAACTTGGGCCCGCGGCGCGTGCGGCTGCACCTTTTCGTGGCGGCAGAAACGGCCGCTCATCTTCGTGAGGCTCTCGTCCGTGGTGAGCCACAGAGGCGTCCGCGCCCCTTCGTCCGGCGTCTGGGCAAAACGCATCGCCAGTCCAGTGAGCGGTTTCGTCCAGCTGGGGAAGTCGCGGAGAAGCCCGCTCTGCACGAACGCTGGGCAGAAGGTGTTCACGGTGACGCCGGTGCCTTCGAGCTCGCGGGCCATGGCATAGGTCCATAGGACTTTAGCGAGGGCTGCTTGGGAGCCCGCCTTCATCACGCTGTAGCTCCGGCGAAGCTCCAGGTCGTCCCAATGCATCGTTGCGCGACGGTGGGCGTTTCCGGAGATCATCACGATGCGGCTGGGTGCGCTCTGCTTGACGCGCGGAATCAAGAGCTCCGCCAAGAGCGCATGCCCCAGAATGTTCGTCGCCCACGTGAGCTCCACGCCGGCCTGCGATTCGCGACGACGCCAAGGCGCGACACCTGCGCATCCGATGAGCGCGTCGATGCGGGGGCAGGCCTCCAGAAGTGTCGCCGCGGCTTTTCGGACGCTCGTAAGGCTGCTCATATCGCAGTGAACCGCGTCGACCCCTTCATGCATGGATCGCAGGCGTTCAACGTCGCGGCCGAGGGCTACGACACGCCAGCCCGCAGCGAGGAGTCCACGCGCCACGCCCCAGCCGACGCCCCCGCTCGCGCCCGTCAGCACCGCCGTCTTGCCCATGAGGAGAGCCTAACCGACGCAGCAAGACAGCCCCTTATGAAATGCGGCGTCGCGCTCTAGAGTGCTCGAGATGAGCCGGCCGCGTCGCATTCTCCCAACCATCGTGCTGGCCCAGCTCGCGTGCACATCTCTTTGGTTCGCCGGGAACGCCATCCTGGAGTCTCTGCAGGCGGACCTCGGCGTCGAGGGAGATGTCGGGGCCATCACATCGGCGGTTCAACTCGGGTTTATCGTCGGCGCCGCGGCCCTCACCATGAGCGGTTTCGGCGATCGTTTCCGGACCTCACGCGTGTTCTTCGTGGGCTCCCTCGTCGGCGCCGGCGCCAACGTCGCGGTCATCGCCGCGACGTCCCTCGAGAGCATCATCGCGCTGCGATTCGTTGTAGGGCTCAGCCTCGCGGCTATCTACCCCATGGGCATGAAGGCGGCGGCGGGCTGGTACAAAGAAGGTCTCGGTGGCGCCCTCGGCTGGCTCGTCGGCGCCCTCGTTCTGGGCACGGCTCTCCCGCACTTGGCGAGCGGCTTTCTGCCGTGGCGCGAGACCCTCATCGGCGTCTCCATTCTCGCGCTCTCCGGCGGCGTCGCGGTGCTTGCCCTCGTGCCGGAAGGACCACACACCCGCACGTCCAGTTTTCGCGCCGGCGCCATCGTGGAGCTCTTGCGTCTTCGCTCGTTCCGCAGCGCGGCGCTGGGCTACTTCGGGCATATGTGGGAGCTCTACACGTTCTGGGCGTTTGTCCCGGCGCTCCTCGTCCTCCGCAATGGCCGCGCTCCCAGCCACGCCGAGCTCCCGGTGTCGCAGACGTCTTTCTTGGTCATCGCCGCCGGCGCCCTCGGTTGCATCGGCGGCGGCTACGCCGTGCGCCGCTTTGGAAGCCGTTGCGTCGCGATGTTCATGCTGGCGATAAGCGGCGCTTGCTGCCTCCTGCTGCCTTGGGCCATCGACTTGCCGACGCCGGCCTTCGTCGCCTTCGTGTTCGTCTGGGGCGTCGCTGTTGTCGGGGACAGCCCGCAGTTTTCCGCCATCACAGCCCGCTCGGCGCCGGCTCACTTGGTAGGAACGGGCCTCGCGTTTGTCACCAGCGTTGGCTTCGCCCTCACCATCGCGAGCGTCTACGTTGCTCAGCTTGCGGGCGATCCCGTGACGGCCCTCAGTGCCCTCGCCGTCGGTCCCGCGGTGGCGCTCTTTGTGCTTTGGCGTGACGCTCGAGAGGGCGTTAGCGGACGTTGACAAGGATGAGGAAGCTGACGATGGGCAAGAGGAGCGCGATGGCCCCCATAATCCCGGCGCTGACCCACGGCCCCTTCTTGCCTGCGGCCAAACGATACGCGGCGGGTATCCAGCCGAGGAGCATCGGAAAAGGCAGTCCGCAGACGATGAAGCCAACCATCGCCTCAAATGCCGGAGGCGGCGCCGTCGTGCCGCCGAGTCCTCCAAGGACTGCGATGCCCGCGACGCCGGCGTACAAGATGCCCCCGATAAGAAACCAAGAGACGCCGAGAAGAATGGCCTTTGTCTTGGGCTCCACGCGACGACTCTAGCCTACGCGCCCGGGTAGTCGAGTTGACTATGGACGGCTCTGGAGGCGGAGCGTTAACGTGAAGCCTTGATTTGCTCCGCCTTGGGGGGGACGGAGCAGATCAGTCTTGCCGGCGGATGACGACTGAGCGCTACGCGCTCTGGAACGTAAACCGAAGCTCATCCGGGTGCGCTGGACAGGCAAGCACGTAGCCCACGCCGTTGTCGCCAAACGTGTAGTCGAGGGCATGATTGGAATCGATCTGCAAGACGAGGAGGCTCATCGCCTCATCGCACTTGGAACACTTGGAGTAGTCCGCTTCTTGAATCCAATGGGGCCAGCCGCCGGTCTTGTCGCCGGCCTTGTTGATGCCCTGAAGCAGCTGCTGCTCATGAGGTTGAAGGGCGTCGTGTTCGGCGAGCCCGTGCTCGCGCAACGGGTAGTCTTTGGTGGCGCGTTTGAAATCGTGGATGAGCGTTTCGGCGAAGACCTCGACGTCCGCCGGGGCTTCACTTGCGCAGAGCGCGTCCGCGTTGACCCAGCGGAGCAAAACGTCGGGTTGGTGCGGCGACACATCCGGCGCGAGGAAGACCTGAAGCACGCGTGTGCCGAAGCGCTTGTGTGCCGACTTGGGCAGGTTGGCGAAGTCGAGCTGAGCGAAAAAGCGAAGGTGTCCGCTCCGGCCTTTGGGCCAAGCTTCGCCTTCGAGGAGCCCCGGGAGTCCGCCGAAGCGGGAAGCCGCGGGTCCGCCTTCGGAGCCTGGCTCAAACCCGTAGGTGCTCCGCGCGCAGGACTTGAGCTTCGCTTTGATGTCCTTCGCTCTTGTCGCGCCGTCTGTGTCGGAACTCCCTGCGGCGCTGAGAAGCGCGCGTGACACGTCATCTTGCGCGTTGCTCAGCGGCGTCGCGCCGTCCCCGGCCACAGCGCCGGCGTTGGCGCCGAGGTCTAAGAGCGCGCGAATCGTATCGTGGTGGGAACGGTCCACCGCGTAGTGAAGCGGCGTATGACCGTCGCCGCCGCGCTGGTCGACGCTCAGGCCGAGGGTGACGAGGAAGCGGACCATGTCCGTGCGGCCGCCGCGAGCAGCCCAGTGAATCAGGAACTCGCCGTGCATCGTCTTCATCGGGTCTGCGCCCTTGGAGACGAAGTAGCGTGCGTCGTCGACGCGTCCCGCGGAGACCGCTCCGTACATGCCGCTGTCGTAACCCCACTGGCTCAGTCCGGCGTCGCTGATCTCCCGCGCCACTTCGTAGTGCCCCGATTGACGTGCTTCGCCCATGGCGTGATCTCGGTCCTCGACGCGACTCGACGAAAGCAGCTCCCGAACGCGTTCGGCGAGGCCGCGCTTGGCCGCCTCTCGCAACGTGAGCTCCGCCGCATCGAGTTCGGCGGCGCCGAACTCCTGGAGCAAGGAGACCATGGCGGGCGCAAGCTCCCGGGCGACCTCGAGGAGGGTGCGGCCGCTCTTGAGCTTGAGGTTCGCGTCTGCGCCATTCTCGAGCAGAAGACGCACCATGTCTGCATGGCCTTCGCGCATCGCGTTCAGAACCGGTGACTGACCATCCGCCGTGGACACGCTGGACTTCAGGTTCGTCGGAAACTTCGAAATAACGTCGGCATCCGCGCCTGCTTTGAGGAGCGCCATCGCGAGGGGAAGGTTGTTGTGAAAGCTCGCCGTCGCGAGAGGCAAATCGCCAAAGGCGGAGGGCAGGTCCAGCTGCGCGCCTGCCGTGACGAGAGCTGGGATCATCTCCGCGTGCCCGCCGTTGCTCGCGTTGCCGAGGGCTGCCTGCAGGTCGAGGGACTCGAAGGTGCTGCGCTCAAGGATCCAGTGGAGAATCTCGGGCTTTCCCTGAAACGACGCAGCCTGGAGGAGCGAGCCGGCGAAGCGTTCTGCCTCGGCGTCTTCGAAGTAGCGCTTCAGGCGCGGAAGGTCGCCTTCGCCGACGAGTCCGCGGATCACGCGACCGGTGAGTTTCGGAAGAGGGCCCGCGTCAGCCGCAGACTTCGCACCAAACTGCGCCGCGTACTCGTTGAACTTGGCCTCGTAGGTGTCCGTATCTCCGGCCGCGATGCGCGCCTGGCAGTCCGCGACGAGGGCCATCGCCGCGTCCTCTTCGCCAGCAGCGATCAACACCTTGGCGGACGACATGGCGTAGTAGGGCTTGGCGCACTGGTCTTTGGCGGCGCCGATGACCTCCGTGAGGGCGGCACGAATCGCACTGTAGTGTGCCTCGAGTCCCTTCGCCTCAAAGGACACCTCCCAGAGCGTGGTGTCGTAGTACTGCCCGTAGCCACGGAGCGTTCCGCCGAGGACCTCCAAGGTGTGGGATTGTTTGTACCCCGGGGGTGGTCCGTTCTCCACGCGGCTGGTGATCTTGACGTCCTCCGCCGCAAGAGCGCGATGGAAACACGTGTTGCCGCCGTTCTGGTCCGGGAGCTTCTCGAACTCAACACCCTCAAACTCGAGGGGCCGCCCAAGGAGCGTCGAGGCGGCCTTTTTCAGGGCGCCGACGATGTCGTTCATCGGGATTTCCGGCGTGTAGCTAAAGCGGAGCATGAACCGACGGTATCGCCGAGGCGTGCGAGAAGGAAGCTTGCGTCCACACTTCGCCCCTTCATCCTCAGCCCATGAGTCCTACGAAGGTCGATTCGACGAAGACCCGCTCCGCGCGCACCGTTCTCGCTCAGCTTGGACACTACCTGGACCAACACGAGGGCGCGCTGGTTCCGCCGATTCATAGTTCGACGACCTTCGCGCGCGGCAAAGACTACGGGCCCATCGGCGAACACATCTACAGCCGGGCGTCCAATCCTGGGGACACCCTTGCTGGGGGCATTTTGTCCCAGCTCGAGGGCGGCGCGGACGCGCTGATGTTTGGCTCCGGCATGGCCGCCATCACCACGCTCTTCGAGACCGTCGACGCCGGTCGGCACATCGTCGCGCCGACGGTGATGTACCACGGCGCACAAGACTGGCTGCGTCGCATCGCGAAGCGACGCGGCATCGGCCTG
>JBGCFM010000124.1:0-3563 GCA_045106895.1 Polyangiales bacterium
GGGTACCAGTAGCTCACGTTCTCATCGCCGGTATTCCAGCGAAAGCCCTCCCATTCGTGGTTGCGTAAACGATCCGAGTTGCGCGTCGAGATGCCCGAGCGGCCGTCACGGTTGAGACGCTCATCCACGCTGAGCAGGTCGCCGCTGTTGCGCGCCGACATCGCGAGGGCGTCGATGAGCACCCGGCGTTCAGCGACACGCGCCGTGGTCCATGGTGCCAGCGCAAAGGAGCACCCGTCGGCTTCGGCGATACGGTGTTCAACGGTCGCAGGCCGAGCGCCATCGCAGGAGTCGCCGAGGGGCGGGCAGGCCCAGGCGTTTCGGCAGTCCGGGGAGCAAGCGTCGCCCGCGTCGCGGTTGCCGTCGTCGCACTCTTCTCCCGCCTCGACGTCTCCGTTGCCGCACTCCGCCGGCACCGGCACATCCGGCGACGCGTCCGCGCCGGCATCCTCGAGATCACCAACGTCCGACTGCGAGGCGTCTGCAGAGCGCGCATCGGAAGCTGCGGCGTCCGCCATGGCGTCGGCCAGAGCGTCCGGCCCAACGAAGACGTCGCTCCCGCGTGCATCCATCCCGGCGTCCGAGTCTGGGTCAGCGGGGCCGCCGCAGCCAACGAGGACAAGAAAACAAAAAAGCACACGCATTCTATTCACTCCATCCAGTGATGACGACACGGCCTACGCTGCCCGCCCCTGTCCGTACCGAAAGCTCCTGGCGCTGGCGGTTCACCGGCGCTCGAAAAGGAACGATAACTCCGTCGCCGTAGGCGGAAGTACGGTCGCTGCTAACACTCGCCACGACGTGGTTGGAAGCGTCGTGAGCAACCTGAAAAGAAGCTCCGGCGCCGTCTTCGGCGAGGCGAAACGCCTGAATCGTGCCGATGACGCCCGTCGCAAGAGGCGAGATGTAGAAACGTAGGTCCAGTGACTCATAGTCCTCACTGGTGCGGTCGCCGAAGGGGTTGCCCGTGTACGAATAGGTGTCGTGACCCGAGAACTGAAAGTTTCGCCACTCCATCGGTGCATTGAAGGGCACGTCAAGCTTGAACGTGCGGCCATACCGAAACTCGTCCGCCGGTGCGATGAGCACGTAGTCCCCTTCCGCCAGCTCGACGTCCTCGGCAAATACAAGGCCAGACGCATCGTTGCTTTCGAGCGTCACGACGCGCCCACTCCGCAGACCGCCCTCGTGGCAGAGCAACACCTTCGCGCCGTCGAAGCGTCCAGGCGTCATAGTCCCTGCGGCGGCGTCGACGGTGGCGCCTCGACCGTCGGCGCTGACCACGCGGAGGTAAGGGACGAAGCGAAAGGAGGCACGCTCTTCGTCCGGTGCGGCCACGCTAAAGAGCGCCACCCATTCTGCGGGACGCTCGACGTTGTGCGTGGGCAGAGCGTAGCCGTCCAAGGCGGCCTCGTAAGACACGTCGTTGACCTGGCTTGGCAAGGAATACGTCCCGCCGCGCTGTGAGTATGCGCCGGCGTAATAGAAACCGGACATGGTGACGAAGTGTCCGCGAACGCGCACCGTCGTGGAGCCGTTCCAAGAGATGTCGCCGAGCCCGTAGTCAGCGCCGGAGTCACCGGCGGGTCCCGGCGCTCCTTGCGGCCCCTCCTCGCCGGGCGGTCCGGCGGGACCGGGCATGCCCACAGCGCCGTTTTCCCCCGCCGGCCCCGGCTGCCCCTGAAGTCCAGCATCCCCTCCGCTGCAGCCAAGCAGAGCGATGAAGAGGAGGGAGAGCGAAAAGCGCATGAGCGAGGATAGCAGGCGTAACCACGGCGAAGGAACCGCCACCGCATCGCGCCTCAAGAAACTGGCCGCCTCAGTCACGCCCCCCAAAGCGTTGACGGGCGCCCGATTTGCAGGGACCTTGGGTCGTGATCGAGCTAGCCCAGATTCTCGACGCAGACACGTCCGGACGCCTCACTCTGGCGAAAGAAACCGGCCGCCTCTCCCCCGTCGTCGCCGTCCTCGCCCCGCTCGTCTTCGACAAAGAAGTCTCCCTCGCGGAGTCCGTCGCGCTGGCGCTCGTGGATGAGCTCACGGAAGCCAGCAGCGCGGCGCTTCGCGCCCTCGACCGGGACTTTCGAAGCCCGGCGTTCTTGGCAAAGTGGCCGACGTGCTCAACGCTCAGCGACGCGGAGTGGGCGCGGCGTGAATCGCTGAGCGGAGACGCGAGCCTCGCCGCACTGACCATCGCGTGCCTCGGACGCGCAGGCCGAAAGCGTGAGCGCGCGTGCCATTTCCTTGGACGGCGCCCGGAGGCGCTCTGTTTTGCGCTCCTCGTCCTGCGCCTCAACGACCCCTTCGAGTCGACGCGTCACGTCGCGCGAGAGGCGCTCCAGCATTGGCTCACTCCCGCGCGAATCGTCAGCGTTTCGCGCTATTCACCCCTCGTCGAGTCCGCGTCCGCGTGGCAGTGGGCCGGCGGCTCCCGCGTGGACTCCGCGTTCTTCGCGCTCCTCGATCAAAACGAAGGAGTTCTCCTTGCTCAAACCCGGCACAAGGACCCACGTGTTCGCTTAAGCGCATATCGCAGACTCGGTCATGTCCGCGCAGACTCCGGGAGCATCGAGGAGGTTCTCCGCCCGGCCATCACGGACGCCTCGCCTCGCATTCGCGCTTGGGCGAGGATCACGACCAACGCCAAGAGCACGCCCAAAGATGTGCGCCAGCGCTTGGCGCGCCTTATGCTGAGCAACCGTTCGCCGCGGACCCGCGAAATGGCGCTTCGACTTCTCCGGAGCGCAGACGACATCGCGGACATCCTCATGGACGTCGCCTTCGACGCGAACGCAGGCGTGCGCTTTGTGGCCCGCGCCTCTGCACAAAAGCTCAACATCACGCTTCCATCACGGAAAGAAGCCATCGAGGCCCTCGCCCAAGGCACCCAGCTCGTCGGCGCCCTGGCGCTCCTCTCGGACTATGGAGGCCAGAGTGACGCTGCCCTCGTTCGCCCCTTCACCGAGCACAGCAATAGGCGCGTGCGCGTGGAGGCGCGCCGCACGCTGAGTCTCCTCCTGGCCTAGCCTCGCTCTAGCCAAACGCGCAGTTTCGCGTAGGCTGCACGCGTGGAACTTGTCCCGCCGCACCTGACCCTCGAAGAGAACTTCGTGGACGCCCCCGAAGCGCTAATGGATGCGCTCCTCGAAGAAGTGTCCTGGGAAGGTTCGATGGCGGCTCGGCGCACAGCGTCGTGCGGCGTCCCCTACAACTACGCGCAGATGGTCTACCCCGCCGCGCCCTTCCCGCCGCTCCTTGAAGCAGTCCGCCAGAAGCTCGCGACACGTTTCGATGTGCCCTTCAACAACTGCCTCCTCAATCACTACCCCGACGGGCGCAGCAAGATGGGCTTTCACTCCGACGACACCAGCGAACTGGTCCCAGGCACCGGCGTCGCCATCGTGTCCCTCGGGTTCCCGCGGCCGCTGCGTTTCCGTGGACGCGACAACCCCGAAGAGCGATGCGCGTTCGTGTTGCCGAGTGGCTCCGCCCTCTACATGTCCGCCGACGTCCAGCACTACTGGGCCCACGCCATCAAACGCGCGCGCTACGCCGAGCCCCGC
>JBGCFM010000125.1:0-3325 GCA_045106895.1 Polyangiales bacterium
CGTCCGAGGCAGTTCAGATCGTGACAGGCGCGATCCGCCAAGGGCCCGTCTTGTCCGTAGCCGCTGATGGCGCAGGTGATGAGCCTCGGGTTCGCAGCGAGGAGTACGTCCTGGCCAAGTCCGAGTCGATCCATGACGCCGGGGCGGAAGCTCTCGAGGACGACGTCGTAGCGGGCGACGAGCCCAATGAAGCTCTCGCGGCCTTCGGCGGACTTGAGGTCCAGCACGATGGAGCGCTTGCCGCGGTTGAGTAGGTCGAAGGCCGCGTTGGTGCCTGCAGCGTTGCGCGGCGGCATGTCTCGGAGGTAATCGCCGGCGGCGGGGTCTTCGACTTTGTCGACCTGCGCGCCCATGTCCTGGAGCAGCTTCGTGGCGAAGGGGCCCGGGAGCAGACGAGAGAGGTCGAGAACGCGGATATCATCGAGAGGCTTCGTTGGCTCCGTCACGGGCTCGTCTCTTCGTCCAGCCAGCGCGTGATCCACGCCGCAAACGCCTCGTCGCCGAGAAGATCGCGGAGGAGTCCCTCGCCGGTCACCCGGAGATACGCGCGGACTTCCGGGAGCGTCTTGGCTTCATCGAAGACTTCGTGGACGGAGCGCTGTCCTTCCTCGGCGAGGATGCTCTCGACTTCGCTGCGCACGATGCGCCGACCCAGGGTAGAGGCGGCGTTGTGCGCGACGACGGGCGGCGCGATTCGCATCAGCGCGTCGAGGGGCATGCGCTCCCAGTCGGCGGTGATGGCGCTGAGATCCGCTTGATGAATATGCGCGAAGAGCTGTCGGCGAATCTTCTCGAGGATGGCTCCGCCCTCTTCGCTTTGAGCGCGACGAACGATGGCGCCGCGCACCTTCGTCGTCGCTCCTTCGCTAAAGTCGCTGAAGGCTTTGTCCATGCTGCCGCCGGCGGCTTTCTGCACGCCCTTCATGGCGCTGGAGCCGACCTTGGCGAAGGCGCCGGCGAGGCCTTTGCCGAAGCCGACGAGGCTGTCGCTCAGGGTGTCGTTTTCTGCATCGCTCGCGGCGGCGTCCTTTTCGTCGGCACCGATCGCCGACGGAGCCGAGCGGAAGAAGATCTCCTGCCAGATAGGACCGAAGAACGTGCGGATGAGCTTCGGCTCCACGGCCCCTTCAAGCCAGCCAAAGCGAGGCAGTGCCATTGTCGCGGCGAGCTCTTCGAGGGCGGGAAGCGCCGAGTCCGGCAGCAGCGACGATACCGAGTGACCCTCGAGCTTTTCGAAGATTCGCTCACGCGAGGGGATGGCGTGTTCTTCGAAGATGCGTGTCACGAACGCTTCGCCGAGCCCTTTGCTCACCACGTCGGTGAGCACGGACACATCGATGTACTCGTGGAGCGGCCGCCGGAGACCCGCATCGATGACGATGGAGACGCCTTCGCGGAGAAAGTCTTCGTCGTCACGGAGGCGCTGGAGAGCTTCGCTTGCGTTCATGTAAAGCGATCGCACGGCGGCACAGCCGGCGCAAGACACGCCCGCGCCGCGGTGACCACACAAACAAAGAAACGCCGTGATGCGCGGCACCCCGGCGTCAGCGTTCTTGTCCTGGAGAAGACTCGCAGAGGAGCCGTGACGCTTATTGGCGCTGGGAATCGTCGCTTGTGCGCGATTCAGAAAGGTTGCGGGGAAAGGCGAAGTCAGCGCTGTTCAGACCAAGGCACGAGGAGTAGGAATATCGGGATATTTCGACGGCGAGAAACGCAGGGCTGAGCAGCGCTGGCAAGAAAGCCCCCCGCAAGATTTTTGAATCGCACACTAGGCTGGTGCAACATCCGCAGATGCGACCTCGACTTGCGCTCGCCCTAACGATCTTTTGTATCGCCCTAACTTCGATCCTCATGCCTGGCTTGGCTCGGGCCCAGGCCGCCACCGGGACGATGAATGTGGAGCGCCTGCGCGGCTCCGAACTCGAAGCTGGCTGGGCGGCTCAGTTGAGCCTGAACGCCGCCTACGCGACCGGCAACATCGAGTCGGTCAATCTCGGTGGGTCAGGCGCTCTTCACTACGTCCGCCTATTCGCGGACCCCGTCGAACCGGCGTCCGAGGCCGACCCGGACGAGCCCTGCGAGGACCCGCCGAAGGCTCTCGTTCACGCTCGTGACCACACGTTCTTCGCGGTCAGCGGCGGTTGGGCGCGGATCAACGAAAGCGTGTGGCTGAACAACGCATTCGCGCACCTTCGTCATACGCATTGGTTCATCCCGGAGTTCGGCTTCGACGCCTTTGCCCAGATTCAGCACAACGACATCACGGCGCTCAACCGCCGCATCCTCGCCGGCGCAGGTGTGCGGGTGGACGCCATCTACGAGCGAATGGGCACCCTGGCCTTCGGCACCGCATACATGGCCGAATGGGAGGAGAACGAGATCCCCGCCGGCGGCGTGCATCCGGTGAGCCCCCTCAACCATCGCTGGACGAGCTACGTCACGGCGCACCTAGAGCTGGCCGACGGAAAGTTGGTCATAAGCGACACGTTGTACATCCAGCCGCGCTTCGATTCGTTCTCCGACTTTCGCGTCCTCAACGAGTTTGACCTGCAAGTCGCGATCAATGACCACTTTAGCTTGGGCCTTGCCGTCCGCGTCCGCCACGATTCACGTCCACCGGACGAAGTAAAGCCGACCGACCTGCAGTTCACGAACTCCATCCGCGTCTCGCTCTAGCCTTTTCCGCCAAAGGACATTCCTTCGGGCGCCAGACGGCCAACGGCGTGCTCAGTGAGCGCGAAGCTGGACATGAAACCGCGCTTCGTCTCGCGATCACCCACGAGCTTCTCGCCATCGCCGACGCTGGGTGCGAAAAAGCCACTGGCGCGTATTGTGTGAGTCGTGAGGTTGTTCCTGCAGATCGACTAAAGTAGGACGGATCCGGGACGAAGAACGCCCCGCGGCAGATCGTTGTCCGTACTATTGAGGAGCGCCGGAATACGCGATGCCGCCGAGGCGCGACACCTCGTAGTGCCAGGTCGCGATGTCTTCCTTGCAGAAGCCGGAGAGCCGATCGTGGCCACACGCGCGCGCCATCACCTGCATGAGTTCCGTCGTGGCGCGAAAGAAGCGATCCAGGCGGTCGGCGGCGATGTCGACGTCTAGCCGGGCGCGTAGCTCAGGACGTTGCGTCGCGATGCCAGCCGGGCAATTGTTGGTGTTGCAAATGCGCGCGCCGACGCAGCCGATGGCCTGCATCGCTGCGTTCGACACCGCGATACCGTCGGCGCCAAGGCACATGGCCTTGATGAAGTCCGCCGGCGAGCGAAGTCCGCCGGTGATGATCAGTGTGACTTTGCCGGTCAGTCCACGTTCGTTGAGGAAG
>JBGCFM010000126.1:0-10996 GCA_045106895.1 Polyangiales bacterium
CATCGAGCTCGACCAGCCTCTCCTCGTGGGCACACGTCGTCGCTACATCGCGGGGCTGGCGATGCTTGGCGGCGTCGCCGCGGTCGGCGCGGTCGGGTTCTACGAGCTTGCACATCAGTGGGAGTGGCCCGAAGACGAGCCCAGTCGTGCGGTGCGCGGGCGACGCACGGCGATCAGCGTGGCGCTCCTGGGCCCAACTTTGCTCATCACGGGCCTGATACTCTTGGTCCGCGCTCATCGCATGCAGGACGCCGCCGAGGCTCCTGCGTTTGCGCGCTACCAGGCGCTTCGTGAACGGCGCCGGGAAATCCTCCGCGCGACAGCGACACGTTAAAGAACAAAGCCCGCGTCTCCGCGGGCTTCGTTCAGTGTGTAGATAGCGACTTCGGAGGCGCTAGTTCTGAAGTGTGGTCAGGTTGTAGGAAGGCAACGAGTCCGTGTAGTTCGTGAAGGACTCGACGCCTTCCAGCGTCACGCTCACGACCTCTGCATCTTCCCCCGCGGTGTGTCCGACGTGGAACATATCGTCGAACCAAACGCCCTGGCCCATGGAGAAAGCACCTTCGGATTCCCAGAGGGAGGTCGCGGTTCCGGCGGTGAGGTCGACGAGGACGATCTCGTCGCTTGTGCCCGCGCCGAAGTCACCAAGGGCGAGGCCCACGATCTTGTCGGTGTCGACGGCGACGATGCTCCAGACCGCCACGAGCTCGTCTTCGCCGGGCTGCCACATGGCGGTGATGGATCCGACTCCGTCGTCCGAGACGGCGAGGCGGTAGATACCGGAGGTCTCGCGGACGCCCGGTCCGCCAAAGCCCACGGTGGAGTAACCCTTGCAGGCGACCATGATGTCCGTGCCGAAGCGCGCGACCTGGCCGCAGTTGGCGCCACCGGGAAGGTCCACGGCGGTGACTTCGAGCGTCGTGAGGTTCACAAGCGCGACCTGGCCTGGGCCAAAGCCGCGCGCCGCACCGGCTTGGTCGCCGGGGAGACGGTCGAGTCCGACGACGAGGGTGTTTTCGTTCGCGAGGACCATGCGGTCGGGGCGGGCGGCGATGGCGACGTCAACGACGGCGTCGCCTTCCATGCCGCTGACGGTTCCGCCGAACGCGCTCAGGTCGATGCGCATGCCGTTGCGTTCCATCGTCACGGGGTTGAAGCCGATGACATCGGAGCCGGCGTCTTCGGGCTCAGCGCCGGGGGCCGTGTTCGGATCGTAGCGCGTGACCCATGCGGTGTCCGGGCCCGTGACGGCGACGTCGTGGGGGTTGCCACCGAAGGAGTCCGTGCCGACGTTCAGCTGTCCGATGACGCCGCCGGACAAGCAGAGGTTCGTCACGACGTTCTTGCCGAAGCGATCGATGATGATGAGCTGGCCCGCCGGGGAAGCCTCCGTAGGAAAGACCACGTCGCCGCCGAGGGTGGCGGTGAGCGATGGCGCCGTGGTGCCGCTGGTGATCCAGTCCGCCGCGGTCGTTCCGCCTCGGCTCACGACGGAGACTGCGGAGCTCGTAAAGTCGGTGCTGATCAAGGCCAACTGGGCGCCCTCGTCGATGGGGCTGAGGATCGCTTCGAGGCCGTCACAAGCGCTCACAACGGGTCCGGCGTCGGGGCCGCCGTCTACGTCGGGGCCGCCGTCTTCATCAGGGCCGGAGTCACCAGGACCGGCGTCGATGCTCAGGCCGTCGAAGCCGCCGTCCATCGGGACGCTGGAATCCATGCTCGCGTCGTCGTCGCCACAGGCGACCATGGAGAGAGCCAAAAGAAGAAGAGAAGTTATTCGAAGCATCAAAGGTCACTTTCTATTTGCAGAGTCGCCATCACCTGGCGGCCTGGAAGGGGGTATCCGATAAAGTCCTGCCCACGTTCATCGAGGGCGTCCCGAACGCTCAGGCCAAAGGCGAGTCCGTTCTGCATTTGAATTTGCCCGGCGAAATCGAGCCAGGTGTTCGCGGGAAGCTCGACGAAGTTCGCCGGGTCCTGAAAGAACGACGAGCGGTGTCGCAGCTGCACTTCGATGTGCGCGTTTCGTATGTTGCCCAGCGGGCCACTTTGAAGCCGCGCGCGGACACGTCCGCTGAGCGAAGGTCGCCAGTTGAGCTCCCGCTCGCGGCCGTCGTCGGTGGACAGCCAAGTGCCGTTCGCGTCGAGGACAACATGGCGCGCGAGGGTGAGCCGTGAACCGAACTCGGCTCCGGCGATGATCGCTTCATCCACGTTTCGTGCGGCGGCTGTGTACTGGGAAGTGGGGATGAAGCGAATCAGGTCTTCGGCGCGCGTGTGAAAGCCGCGTACTTCAACGCCGACCTGCGCGAATGCCCCGGCGCTCTGAAGCACGATGCCAGCGTCCAAGGTGCGGCCCGTTTCGGCGCGAAGATCGGGGCTACGAACGACGGCGCCGCGATCGCCAAGGAGCTCCTGGAGCGTAGGAAGCCGGCGCCCCCGCGAGGCGCTCGCGCTCACGGAGAGCCAGGAGACCGGCGCTACGAGGAGCCCAATGCGGTAGCTTGGCTGCGTGCTGGAGCTTGGGACCTGCGTGTCTGGGCCTGTCTCGCTGACGCGCGTTCGTTCGAGACGAATGCTCGGCCGCAGCTCGAGGCGGACCGGGCCGAGCGCACCGTGAAGCCGAGCCTCCACACTGCCGAAGCCTGTCCAGCGTTGAACGCTGGGGAGCGAGGGGCCGACGGAGTCCGTGGGCGCGTACCCGTCGAGGCGCCCGCCGCCCACGACGGTGATGTCGAGGGCGCGGTGGGGGCGAAGCACGCTCCCGGCGCGAATGAACCCGCTCGTCCATTGGTCCACGGCTTCTTCACGGCCAAAGCCAATCTCGTTGAAGCGGTCGCTGAACTTTCGCCGGTCGCTTCCCGCGCCGGCGGTGACGAAGAGCTCGTGGGCGCCCAGGTCTACGTCGTAACGGAGGGCGCCGAAGGTGTGTACGTCGTGGCGCTGCGCGTGCTGCGCGCGCGTGAGACCCGCGCCGGGTTCTCCGCCGAGGCGAGACCCCGCCATGACGAGCGCGGTGAGTCGACCCTCGTCGAGGTCGCGTTCGAGGAGCGCGATGAGCGCCGTGCGCGTTTGCTGCGCGTTGGCCCTGCGGAGCGTCCGGTCATCGTCGGTGTTGAACGCGGTGCCGTGGTCGTCCAAATAAGGGTAGTCGTTGTCGCTGCCTTCCAGGGCCAGGCGGGCGCTGAACCTCGTTCGGCCATGGTCGCGCACAAGGTTTGCGCCGCCGCCAACGCCCCACGTGGAGAACGTGCCTCCGGCAGCAAAAGCGCTCACGCTGGACTCTTGGGCGCGGTGAGGCTCTAGAACCAAGACCCCGCCGAGCGCCGCCGTGGACAGCTCCGCGGGCGCGCCGCCGCGATACACCCGGAGCGATTCGAACATGTGCGCGGAGAGCAGCCCGAGATCGAAGGCGCCGCTGTCTGGGCCTCGCAGGGGAATGCCGCCAAGGACGACTTCCGTCTGCGCGAGTTCCGCGCCACGCAGCCGCAAATAGCTCGCCGCGCCAAGGCCACCGGTCTGGGCGACCTGGGCTCCTGGCACACGCGCGAGGGCCGTATTCAGGTCGTCGCTCTCCTCGATCTCCACGCTGCTGCCGGCGGCGGTTCGGTCCGCGTCGTCGCTCGCCACCGGCGGCGCTTCGACCTCGGCACGTGCGCCGTACTGCGCATGGGTGCGTCCACTCCAGAGGAGTGCGAGGACGGCCAGTAGTGCAGGGAGGTGTTTCAAGGATGGCGATGGAGGGGCGCCGACCGAAGAAACTCCTGGATTGGCACGGACCGATGCCAGGATCGTCTCCAGCTGCCATCCCCGAGGCAGAGTTCAGAGGTTGATCCTGGGTAGGTGTCCGGGCTCGTGGCCATGGTCTTCTCCGCCTTCCCACGCTTTCGCGCAGTGACATATTGGAGAGGACATTGGGCCACATACCGTGGCGGGTCCGCGTCGGCGTCACACCGACTTCCCTATTCAAGGCCTGGTTTTCTCTCCAGTGCCCCTGTCTCCGACTTCGAAAAGTCATCGACCCAGTTCAGGCGCCACCCTGCGGCCACGTCATGCCTTGGTCAAGGCATTCCCTTGTGACGCATCCTTGGCGACCTTGCAGTCGTCCTCTTGGGTGATAACCTTTCCCCTGTGCTGGGGACCCTGAATATCCGATATGGAGCGCGAATGATCGCGCTTGGGGTCCTCGTCCTGTCGGTGTTTTTCGGGCCCGCTGTGCTCGGCGGTCCGGCCTTCGCAGACGCGGACTGTTGCGCCTCCTGTCACAGCGATGAGCCCGGCTCACAAACCGCGAACTACGCCAAAAACGTCCACGCGGAGCCGGACGACTGCTGTCCAAGTGCGACGACCAAGCACACTGCGAATGCCAGCGCTTCCTCGCATGGCCACTCGCATGCGAGTGACCACAGCGATCACAGCGACGACACGGCTCCCGATCATGACTGCCCCGACGACTGTCCGGGCTGCGATCTGGGGTTGAGTTTCGCCGTCACGATGAACTCGTCTTTGCGCGTGAACTTTGTGCCTCTGATGTCGGACACCTGTGCTCTGGCTTCGCACGAGACGCCGGCGACGGGCACTTGCGCCGGCATCTATCGACCGCCGCGATCTCTCTCCTAACCAATTGCGCAGTATTTTGAGTTTGGATAGGAGTCGTCACTCGCTTCGGGCCGCCGTGCCGCGATAGCTCTGAGTGTGCGCTCCGCAGGGAGTTTGAGATGTTTAGATGGAGCCTCATTGGCTTCCTGTGTGTCGTGTCGTGGCAGCTGCCGGCACGCGCGCAGGACCAAGCAATGGACATAACGCTTGAGAGGGCGCTCGCGATGGCGCGCCAAAGCTCGCCCGAAGCCGCGGGCAGGGAGGCGCGCGCTCGTCTCGCTTCGAGTCGTCTCGAGGCGGCCTCCGTTCGCCCGTTCAACCCACAGATCTCGGGTTCGCTGGGCCCGCGCTTCGGTGAAGCAGGGACGAGGCTCAACGGCTCGGTGCAGATTCGGCAATGGTTTGAGTTAGGCGGCCAAAGAGGCGACCGCCAAGACATCGCTCGCGCCGGAGTCGAGTCCCAAGAAGCGCGAAGCGCTCGCCGGATGCACCTCGTCGAGCGTGATGTGAGCCTGGCTTTCTTCCGCGCTTTGTACTGGGAGCAGCGCGTGGAACTATTCGAGGAGAGCCTCCGCGTCGCGAACGCTGTCCTCGCGAGCGCGAGGAGTCGCCACGAGCTTGGCGACGCCGGCGGGCTGGAGTCGTCCCTCGCGACCATCGCCGCGGCGCGCGCTGACACGGAGATGCAGAGCGCCCGCGTCTCCTCGCTCCGCGCCCTTGGCGAGTTGAAGGTCCTCCTCGGAGTTCGCGCTGACGTTTCGCTTCGAGTGCGTGGAGACCTTCGAGCTCTCGGCGTGGCGCCTGTGGAGCCTCGACCTTCCGATGGTGCGGAGCGCGCCGATCTGCGTGCTTTGCGTGCCGAGGTCCGCGGCGCCCGCGCCGAGGCGGAGCTGGGACGCGCGAGCCGTTGGCCGAACTTCGCCCTCGGCGCTCGCTACGCCAGGGACGAGGCCGACGACGTTGTCCAAGGCATCTTCAGTATCCAGCTGCCCTTCTTCGACCGTGGCCAGGGGGAAGTCGCCATCGCCTCCGCGCGCGAAGAGGTGGCCCAACGACAGCTCGAATCGGCGACGATGGCCGCATCCGTGGAGCTGGACACATCTCAGCGTGCCGCGCGCGCTCTCTCCCGCGCCGCGCGCCAGTTTGAAGCCACGGGCTTGCCGGCGCTTGCGCGGGCCGAAGAGCTAGCGACGGGAAACTACGAAGCCGGCGCGGTTCCCCTCGCGGAGCTTCTCCTCATTCGGCGTGAGCTCCTTCACGCCAGAACAACGTATCTCGACCAGCTCTTTGAAGCCGCAGCGGCGCAAGCCGAACTCGTCGCCCAAAGAGGTGCGCGATGACTACGAATACTGAATCCAGAACGAAAGAATCACTCATGTACTTTGCTCGACTCCGCTGTGCCCTTCGAGTCTCTTCACTTCTGACCTTGGCGCTCCTCGCCGCCTGCGAGGAAGTCCCAGAGCCAACAGAACAAACCGTGAATGCGGAAGAGGGCGTGCAAACGAGCGCCGTCGAACACGCACCTGCCGGCGCCGTCCCGGGCTCTCACGAAGATTGGTGCGGAGGCCACGGCGTCCCGGAGTCTTTGTGCACGCGTTGCAACCCGAGGCTCATCGGTGCGTTCCAGGCCACGGGTGATTGGTGCCCCGAGCACAACTTGCCGGAATCGCAGTGCACCATCTGCAACCCAGACCTGGTCATCGAGCGTCCGCCCCGCACAAACGAAGCAGCCCCATGAAGCGCGACCGCGCTCAGCGCTATTCTAACTTCGCGCGCGTGCTCTTCCTGGCTTTGGCGCTCTGCGGCGCATGCGAAGAGCCCGTGCAGCCCGACGTGGAAGCCGCCGCTGCGGTGGAAGCCGCTGCGGCAGCATCTCACGCCGCCGAGCCACGCGCCGACGGCGCGTGCGAACACCACTTGCCAGCGGGGCTCTGTCCAAAGTGCGAGCCGTCTTTGGCGGCGGTCTACCAAGCCCAAGGAGATTGGTGTGACGAGCACGGTTTTCCGGAGTCGTTCTGTCCCGTGTGCAATCCGGGCGCCGTGATCCCGGCAGTGGACGCGCCCGCGCCTTCGGGTGGAACCACGCCAAGTGACTGGTGCGGAGGCCACGCCCTGCCCGAGTCCCAGTGCACCAAGTGCAACCCTTCGCTCATTCCGCGCTTCCGCGCCGCCGGCGACTACTGCGAAGAACACGGCTTCCCGGAATCCGTGTGTCCTGTGTGTAATCCTCAAACGCCGCCGGCTGGACCCGTCTCCGATTGGTGCGTCGAACATGGTCTTCCGGAGTCCAGCTGCACCTTGTGCAACCCCTCGCTCACTCCGCGCTTTGTGGCCGCCGGAGACTACTGCGAGGAGCACGGTTTCCCCGAGTCTTTGTGTCCCGTCTGCAATCCCCAAGCGGCGCCTCCTGGCGCGGAGCGAGCGTCCATCGAAGCGCGCGTCGTTCGCTTTCGCACGCCGGACATTGAATCGTCCGCCGGCATCGACACCGTCGTGGCCGTCGCCGCCGAAGCGTCGGCTTCCATCGAATGTACCGGACGCATCGCCTTTCACGGTGACCGCATTGCGGAAGTTCGGGCCATCGTCCCCGGCATCGTTCGGGGTGTTCGCGTCGCTCTTGGCGAGGAGGTCGAAGCCGGCGCTCGACTCTTCGACTTGGAAAGCACGCAGGTCGGCCAGACCCAAGGGATCCTCGTTGCTGCGCGAGAGCGCGTTCGAGCGGCGGAGCTACATCTCGCACGGCAACGTGAGCTACAAGGGAGAGATATCGCCTCGGCGAGACAGGTAGAGATCGCCGAACAAGAACTGAGCGTAGCTCAAGCCGAAGCGCGAACAGCCACGGCGACATTGCGGATGGCTGGCGCTGCGCGTTCGGGTTCGTCCGGTCGCTACTCTCTGACTGCGCCCATTGCCGGGACCGTCGTGCGACGGCCGGCGGTCATCGGGCGTTTGGCAACGGAGAGCGAATCCCTCGCGACCATCGCCGACACAAGCGTCATGTGGGTGATGTGTGACATCCCTGAAGCCGCCGCATCGCGCATCGCGCTCGGCCAGCGCGTCGTCGTGAACGTGGATGGTCAAGGAAGCGAGACCGTGGGCGAGATCACCTGGGTATCGACGGAAGTCGACCCTCGTTCACGAACCGTCACGACACGCGCCGAGTTGCCCAACCCCGATGGAACGTTGCGCGCAAACCAGTTCGCCCAAGCGCGGGTGCAAACCGGCGCGCCGAGGAACGCTGTGGCCGTTCCTCGTAGCGCCGTTCAGCGGGTAGATCACCTGGAGGTCGTCTTCGTCCGCGTCTCGCCCGGCGTCTTTGAGCCACGCGTCGTCGAGCGTCACGGTGGCGGCGAATCCGTACAGGTGGTGGGACGCGTTCGCGCCGGCGATTCCGTGGTCACGACCGGCGCGGTGTTGCTTCGAACGGAGATCATGCCTGGCAGCATCGGGGCTGGCTGCTGCGAAGTAGAGACCGGAAGCGCGGACTGATGCTCACCGGCCTCATCGACCTCTGCCTTCGAAACCGCCCCGTCGTGTTGATCGTCACGGGCGTACTGGCCCTCGCCGGCGTGTTCAGTCTCATGGAGCTGCCTCTCGACGCGTTCCCCGACACGACGCCGGTCCAGGTCCAGATCAACACATCGGCATCCGGTCTCTCGCCCGTCGAGGTAGAGCGGCAAGTCACCTACGCCGTGGAGCAGTCCATCGCGGGACTCCCGGGGCTCACGGAGGTGCGCTCGCTCTCAAAGTTCGGGTTCTCCCAAGTCGTCGCGCTCTTCGATGACGACACGGATATCTACCTCGCCCGCCAAGTAGTCAGCGAGCGTGTATCGGCCACGGATCTTCCGGATGGAATAGAACGGCCCACGCTCGGCCCGGTGGCTACCGGGCTTGGAGAAGTCTTTCAATACGTCCTGAGCAGCGACACGATGAGTCCGGCGGAACTGCGGACACTCCATCATTGGGTCATTCGCCCACAGATGGTGCAGGTCCCCGGCGTCGCCGAGATCAACACCTGGGGCGGCTATGAGACCCAGTTCCACGTCATCGTAGAGCCGGCAAATCTCATCAAGTACGAGCTAACTCTGGATGACGTGGCGCGCGTGGTGCGCCAAGGAAACCGGAACGCCGCCGGCGGAATTCTCAACCAAGCCGGCGAAGCGCAGATCATTCAAGGCCAAGGTCTGGCGACGAGCATCGAAGAGCTCGAGTCCATGGTCCTCGCGAACGTCGACGGAACGCCCATCGCGATGCGGGACGTTGCCGAGGTACGTGAAGGCCACGCGCTCCGCCGCGGCGCCGTCACGTATCAAGGCCAGGGCGAAGCGGTGCTCGGGCTTGGATTCATGCTCATGGGCGAGAACAGCCGTGACATCACCCAGCGCCTCGAGAGCCGCCTCGAGGAGGTGCGCCGCAGTCTCCCCGAGGGCGCAGAACTGCACGAAGTCTACAGCCGCACGAAGCTCGTGGACCAGGTGCTTGAAACCGTCCGCAACAACCTGCTGGAGGGCGCGCTCCTCGTCATCGCGGTGCTCTTTATGTTTCTTGGGGACTTCCGCGCGGGCTTCATCGTGGCCCTCGCGATCCCTCTTTCGATGCTCTTCGCCTTCAATGCCATGCTGCGTTTCGGCGTCGCCGGAAGCCTCATGAGCCTGGGCGCCATCGACTTCGGATTGGTCGTCGATAGCTCCGTCATCATGGTCGAAAACTCTGTGCGTCGTTTGAACGAAGACGGCACCACGCGCAGCGTCCGGGAGGTCGTGCGCGACGCCGCCGTGGAAGTGCGAAAGCCAACGCTGTTTGGCGAACTCATCGTCGCGGTGGTCTACTTGCCGATCCTCGCCCTCGAAGGCGTGGAAGGGAAGCTCTTCCAGCCAATGGCGTTGACCGTCATCTTTGCCCTCGCGGGTTCTATGTTGCTCTCCGTTACGCTGATGCCTGTCCTGGCGAGCTACGCCCTCGAGAAAGGGAAGAGCCGAGGCGACAACCGTCTCGTGCGATGGCTCAAGTCGCACTACCTGCCCGTTCTCGACTGGGCGCTGGAGAAACGAAAGGTCGTGTTGGCGCTGGCAGTCCTGGTTGTCGTCAACGCGGCGCTCCTCGCTCCGCAGCTCGGCACGGAGTTCGTCCCGCGGCTCCGTGAGCAGGCCCTCGTCATCAACACCGTTCGCGTCGCCGGGATCTCGCTCGATGAATCCGTT
Organism: Polyangiales bacterium; assembly: GCA_045106895.1. Lineage (GTDB taxonomy): Bacteria > Myxococcota_A > Polyangia > Polyangiales > Houyiibacteriaceae > JBCCRV01. Next base: position 9,801 of record JBGCFM010000126.1, read on the forward strand.
CGCTACGGAACCCAGATCGAACGCCTCCTTCTCGAGGGCTACCCGAGCGAAATCGAACACATCTGGACGCGCACAGGGACCGCTGAGGTAGCGACAGACCCGATGGGACTTGAGGTCTCCGACGTCTTCGTCACCCTCGCTCCACGCGACGAATGGAGCGTCGCGAGCACACAAGACGAGCTCGTCGACGCGATCAGCGAGACCCTCGAGGACATGCCCGGCATGCGGAGCATATTCACTCAGCCTATCGAGATGCGCGTCAATGAAATGCTTGCGGGCATTCGTTCGGATGTGGGCATCAAGCTCTTCGGCGACGACTTTGAGCGTCTCGCAACGAGCGCAGACGCCATCCGGCGCGCCGTGGAGCAAATCCCCGGCGCCGCTGATGTGAGCGTCGAACAGCTCACAGGACAGGCCGTGCTCGCCGTCGAGGTCGACCGCCACGCGGCGGGCCGACACGGAATCGAGGTGGGCGAGATCTTGCGGGTCGTCGAGTCTCTCGGGACCCAGCCCATCGGGGAGGTCGTTCAAGGCCAGCGACGTTTTGACCTGGTCCTTCGTCTGAGCGAAGAGGCGCGCGCGTCGGCGGAGCAGATCGGCCAAGTGTTGATCCGTTCCGAAGGGGGCGCGCAGGTGCCGCTCTCGACCGTCGCGGATATCGAGCTCGTCGAAGGGCCGTCGAGCATTCAACGGGAGTGGGCCAAACGCCGCCTCGTGATTCAAGCAAACGTCCGCGGCCGCGACGTGGGCTCCTTCGTGGCAGACGTGCGGCAGGTTCTCGAGTCCGACATCAACCTGCCCGAGGGTTACTACACGACGCTTGGCGGACAGTTTGAGAACCTTGAGCGCGCCCAGTCACGCCTCACTCTTGTCATCCCCATTGCGCTCCTTCTTGTGTTCGCGTTGCTCTTTCTTACCTACAGAAGAGTCCTCGATGTTCTCCGCGTTTTCACCGGCGTCCCCTTCGGCGCCGTGGGCGGCATCGTCGCGTTGTGGCTTCGCGATCTGCCCTTCTCGGTCTCCGCCGGCGTCGGCTTCATCGCGCTCACCGGCGTCGCCGTCCTCGGTGATATGGTGCTCGTCTCCTACGTCTTGCAGCTTCGCAAGCAGGGCCGAGAGCCGCTGGCAGCGATCCGTGAAGCGGCGGAGACACGGCTGCGCCCCGTGCTGATGACGTCCCTCGTCGCGGCCATCGG
>JBGCFM010000127.1:0-19450 GCA_045106895.1 Polyangiales bacterium
GAGGCTGGATGGTTTGTCTGTTCCTTGCATATGGGCAAGAGTGATCGATGATAAACGACTCATGACAGAACGACTCATGACAGAGTGACTCTGCTGAGGATCCTCATGACAGGAGACTGAACGACTCTGCTGAATAGGCTCATGACAGATCTCTGACAGGACACTGTTGTCCAACGCTATGTCCACACGCCTCCAAACCAAAACGCCGGACCCAAGGGCCCGGCGTTTCCATCATCCGTTACCTACGAACTACGAACAACCCATCGAGTTCCCACAGTTCAAACACCGGTAACAAGCCCCATTCCGCACCGTCGTATGCCCGCACTTATCGCACATAGGAGCATCCCCCATCATCTCCGCCATGTGCTCGCTGAGCACTGACTTCGGCGCGGCGCCTTCATCAAAACCAAACGTGGCCTGCTCCGCCTTTTCAATCGCAGGAGGCGCTTCCGAGTACACGGCGCCCTGGGCACGGTTCGCGGCCATGGCGTCGGTGTTGCTCATGAGCTGCTCTTGTTCTTCCTTCGGAGGAACCTGAGCGAAGTCGTAGCGCTTGAGGTACTCGACGCCGAGAACGCGGAAGACGTAGTCGATGATGGAGGTGGAGAACTTGATGTTCGGATGACCCTCGACGATGCCGCCTGGCTCGAAGCGGGTGAAGGTGAACTGGTTGACGTAGCTCTCGAGAGGGACGCCGTGCTGGAGGCCCATGCTGACGCTGATGGCGAAGCTGTTCATCAGGCTGCGGAAGGCGGCGCCCTCCTTGTGCATGTCGATGAAGATCTCGCCGAGGCTCTCGTCCTCGTACTCGCCGGTGCGAAGGAAGACCTTGTGTCCGCCGATGCGTGCTTCCTGGGTGAACCCAGCGCGCTTCTTTGGAAGTCGGTGCCGGACGCTCTCGGGCGGGCACATACCTTCTTGCTTGGCCGTGAGCTGAGGCCGGCTGGCGGTGACGCTGATGGCGACGCCTTCTTCGGTCTCTTCGTCGGTGTCATCGCTGGCGCTGAGCGGCTGGCTCATCTTGCTGCCGTCGCGGTAGAGAGCCACAGCCTTGAGGCCGAGCTTCCAACCTTCCATGTAGATCTCTTCGACCTCTTCGATGGTGGCCTCGTTGGGGAGGTTCACGGTCTTGGAGATGGCGCCGGAGAGGAAAGGCTGGGCTGCAGCCATCATGCGCACGTGGCTCATCGGCGCGAGGAATCGCTCGCCCTTTTTGCCGCAGCGGTTGGCGCAGTCGAAGACCGGGAGGTGCTCGGTGCGAAGGTGCGGTGCGCCCTCGACGGTGAGGCGACCGATGATGACCTCGTTGAGCTCTTCGATCTGCTTGGCGTTGAAACCCCAGTGCTTGAGGACGCTCCAGCCCGGCGTGTTGTACGCCTCGGCGGGGATGCCCATGCGGTCGAAGGCTTCGGTGCCGAGGACCCAAGGCGCGAGGGCCTGGCTCACGTCGAAGACGCCGCGGAGGGCTTCTTCAGCGGCGCTGATGTCGCGGTCCGTGAGGCCCTTGTCGAGGAGCACCTTGCGGCCGATGTGCGGCGCGCCGGTGAAGGTGTTGGTGCCCGTCACGTAGGAGACGATGTCGAGGACCTGGGCCTCGGTGTAGCCGAGGTTGGCGAGGGCCGCGGGGACGCTCTGGTTGACGATCTTGAAGTAACCGCCGCCGGCGAGCTTCTTGAACTTCACGAGGGCGAAGTCAGGCTCGATGCCTGTGGTGTCGCAGTCCATGAGAAGACCGATGGTGCCGGTGGGCGCAAGCACGGTGGCCTGGGCGTTGCGGTAGCCGTACTTCTCGCCGAGCTTCACGGCCAAGTCCCAGTCCTGACGCGCAGCGCGAATCAGTTCCTTGGGGCAACCGGCTGGGCTGTCTTCGACGATGCCAGGTCCGCCGACCTCGTCGATGCGGTACGCAGCTTCGCGGTGCATCTTCATGACCTTCATGAAGGGCTGGCGGTTGCGTGTGTAGCCGTTGAAGGGGCCCTTGGTGCTGGAGATCTCAGCGCTCGTGGCGTAGGCGTGTCCACAGAGGATGGCCGTGAGGGACGACGCGATGCTGCGGCCCTTGTCGGAGTCGTAAGGGATGCCGAGGCGCATGAGCATGGTGCCCAAGTTTGCGTAGCCGAGACCGAGGGGCCGGTAGTCGTGGCTGTTCTTGGCGATCTGCTTGGTGGGGTAGCTCGCGAGGTCGACGACGATGTCCATCGCGAGGATGAGCACGCGGATGGCCTGGCGGTAGCCTTCGACGTCGAAGTTGCCCTTGTCGTCGAGGAACTTCACGAGGTTGATGCTGGCGAGGTTACACGCCGAGTCATCGAGGAACATGTACTCGCTGCAAGGATTGGAGCCGTTGATGCGGTCCGTGTTTGCGCAGGTGTGCCAGTCGTTGATGGTGGTGTCGTACTGGACGCCTGGGTCGGCGCAGTTCCAAGCCGCCAAGGAGACCTTGCGCCAGAGGTCGCGGGCCTTGAAGGTCTCCACGGTCTCGCCGGTGGTTCGCATGGTGGTGTTCCACTCACCGTCGCGCTCCACAGCCTTCATGAACTCGTCCGTGACGCGGACGCTGTTGTTGGAGTTCTGGCCGCTGACCGTGTGGTAAGCCTCGCCGTTGAAGTCGGAGTCGTAACCCTGAGCGATGAGGGCCTGGGCCTTCTTCTCTTCGCGGGACTTCCAAGTGATGAAGTCCACGATCTCTGGGTGGTCCATGTCGAGGCTGACCATCTTCGCCGCACGGCGCGTGGTGCCGCCGCTCTTGGTGGCGCCTGCTGCGCGGTCGAGGACTTCGAGGAAGCTCATCAGACCGCTGGAGGTGCCGCCGCCGCTCAGCTTCTCTTGGCGACCGCGGATGCGGGAGAAGTTACTGCCGGTGCCGGAGCCGAACTTGAAGAGACGGGCTTCGTTCTTCACGAGCTCGTAGATCTCCATGAGGTCGTCGTCGACGCTCTGGATGAAACACGCCGAGCACTGGGGGCGGGAGTAGGCGTTGTCGATCTGGTCGATCTCGTCGGTGTCTTCGGTCCAAGCCCAGCTGCCCTTGGCGCCGGTGATCTCGTATTCGTGCCAGAGGCCGCAGTTGAACCAGACGGGGGAGTTGAAGGCGGCCTTCTGGTTGATGAGGAGGTGGGCGAGCTCCTGCTCGAAGTTCTCGGCGGCTTCTTCGTTGGCGAAGTACTTGCCGTACTCTTCACCCGTGGCGCGGATGGTGTGGGCGACGCGGTGGACGAGCTGCTTGACGGAGCGCTCTCCTTTGTTCTTGTCGCCGTTGAGGCCAGCCTTGCGGAAGTACTTGCTGACGGCGATGTCTGTGGCGAGCTGGCTCCAGCCCGTCGGAACCTCGGCACCCTTGAGCTCGAAGACGACGCTGCCGTCGGAGCCGCTGATGACGCTGTTGCGAAGCTCGTAGTCCACGGTGTCGTACGCCGACTCACCGTCGCGGGTGAGCTTGCGTTCGATGGGCAAGCCGCCGGCCTGCTGCGTGATCTCGGCTCGACGCTCTGCGCCCTCGAGGGTGGTCTCTCCGTCCATGTTCCGATTTTCTAGTGCCACGTGTGTTCCGCCTTCTCTTCTGTGCCGCGATGTGCGTCGCGGGCTTCTAAAACTGTTTGCCTGTTTGGTGTTGGGCCAGCGCCGCGGCTCAACACCCTCTTGTCTCGTCAAAAACTACCGAATCTCTACTCAATCCACTGCTCAGACATTCTCGCAAAAACGTGTGACATCGCCCGCGTCGCTGCTTTAGACGCAACGCGCAAGAATCCGTCGGGCAGCTGCCCCCAGCCTGTCCCCAGTCACGCCTCTGTTTTTCCCCACTTTGACGACAAAACCATCGGAAAATCCGCATTGGATGAGCTTAGCTACCGAAATGACTAAGCTTTTTCCGATTTTTCCGCTGTCAGAGTCGCTTTCTTCTCTGCCTGCCCCGCTACCGGTTGGGTCTGTCCAGGTGACAACACCACCACCCGTAGGGGAGACCTGAGTTGACACAAGGGGGCAGGGGCCGTCAAGAGACTCTGTGACGACCTCGCGTCGATTGTCATTTGAGGCCCAAATTATGGGCATCTGAGCGCGCCTTTTGAGCGGACAATTTTGTCAGTTTTGACGAGGGCCGGGAGTGTTTCACGAAGGACACCCACGACGCGTGCAGTGCGAGGTATTGCCATGTCGTGAGACATACTAGATGTAGTGGTTGAGCCCAAAATAAAGCGCAAGAGAAACTCAATACATCCTAAAACATAGGATGTGCGAACATGTGCGGTGCTGTGAGGCGCTACGCAAAAAAGTGCGTGTCGAGATTGCACCGATGGGGCCGGGAATTCGCGGACCGGAACTTTTATGGCCCCGGATTCATTCATTTTTTCGCCCGCACACATGTGCGAAAGCGTGCGGTAAAAACGCTTCGACGCAGCGCGTAAAGACGAGTGTATCGAACGCGCTAATCGGGGGGCGATCGCGCGACGTTTGGAGGCCCGAAATCCACGCGGGGCTTCAGGGGCTGGGCCGCATGGGACCCAGCCCCGAATTTGCCTTCGCAGGGCGGTGTTGGGGCTCCGTTTTGGACCGGTATTCGATCCATTGGATGAGGGGACTACATGACGTTGTTGCGAAGACCGCCGTCGACGCTGAGCTCTTCGCCGGTGATGAAGCGCGACTCGCCAGAGAGGAGGAACGCGAAGGCCGCGGCGATGTCAGCGCTGACGCCGAAGTGACCGAGGGGAATGCGGCTCGTCATGTGCGTGGCGAAGCCTTCTTGTTCCGCCGCGGGCATGCCGAGCTTGTCGTAGATAGGCGTCTCGATAGGCCCAGGAGCCACGGAGTTGACGCGAATGCCGGCGCCCGCCAGCTCCACCGAGAGGGAGCGTACGAGGGAGCGTAGAGCGCCCTTTGTCGCGCCGTAGGGAGCCGCGCCGCCCATGCCCACTTCGTGGACGATGGACGTATTGAAGACGACGGAAGCGCCCTTGTTGAGAAGCGGCTGCAGGTGCTGAAGGAGAAAGAAGGGGCCTTTCACGTTCACCGTGAAGAGCTGGTCGAAGGACTCTTCGTCCCAAGCGTCCAGGGGCTTGAAGGATGCGATGCCGGCGTTCAGCACCACGCCGTCGAGGGTGCCGTACTTGTTCTTGATGTGTTCCGCGAGGGCGCGGATGTCTTCGAGTTTGCCGGCGTCGGAGGCGACGACCTCGGTATTCGCCGGCGCGGAGGCCCTGGCTTTCTCCAGCGTCTTGGGGTTGCGGCCCGTCGCGATAACGCGCGCGCCCTTCTCCGCCAGGAGTGCGACGGTTGCCGCGCCGATGCCAGTGGTTCCGCCGGTGACGAGATAGGTTTTGTTGGAGTGGGTCATGGGTTTGTTCTTTCTGGGTAATTCTGTAATGTTGTTTGTTACAAATTTAGACAAACGCTTGCCGGGGTGACTTGCGCGCGGAAGCTCAGCCGACCTCTTGGTCGACCAAAGATTGAAGGGTCGTCTTGCGAAGCACGGGGATCGCTTTGTCCGCGACCTCGCTTTCGAGACGCTCAAAGATCGAAGGCATGCACTCGGAGACGATGCAGACCTTCTGCGGGTCTTTGGTGTGACCCGTCACAAAAGGCGGCTCACCGATGGCTTCGTAGACATCGTAGGCGGTGATCTTGGAGGCAGGTTGGGCGAGGCAGCTGCCCCCGCCTGGCCCCGAGATGGTCTCGACGAGTCCCGCAGCGCTAAGCTGCGCGAGGATGCGGCGCACGGTCACCGCGTTGGCGCCAATGCTCGAAGCCAGCGCCGACGAGGGAAGTCGCTTTCCCTCGTTGTAGGCCAACGCGACCATTGCATGTAGTCCGATTCCGAAGCTCATCGAGAACTGTAGTATGTGTTGTTACAGATAACTGTCAACACCGCGGGGATGAGAAAGTCGCTCACCGTGATGCTCTGGTCTCGGGGTGTGGCAGGGCTACAACAGGTTTCAGCCCAGGTTTTCCGTGTCGGCGCAAAAACCGGCCAAATGGCCGGTGGCACGCTCCCTGCTCTAGAGGACGACATGAAGCTCACATTCATGGCCCTCTTGCTCTCCTCGATCTTCTTCGCTCAGACAGCAGACGCTCAGACGCTCAGCATCGACAGCGCCTACTCGCTGGGGGAGACACAACCGCTCCCTAGGCCTCAAGCGCCGCGCGAAACCCAACCCGTTTCGCCCATGCTCGCTCTCTCCACGAGCTTAGGCGGTCTCGCCGGTGTCGCCGGCGGGTTCGGCCTTGCCTGGGGCCCTGCCCTTGCCAGTGATCGCTCCTGCAGCACAGATTCCTCGGAGGAGCTCTGCGGACTCGAGTCGGTGTTCATATTGATGGGCACAACCTGGGCCACGCCGGCGACCACAGCCCTCGGAATCTGGCTGGCGGGACGCGCGTCCGGCGGCCGCGGCAACTATGGACTGACTCTTCTGGGCTCAGCCCTTGGCGGCACTGCTGGCGCTGGATTCGCGCTTCTGGGGCTGAGTCGCGAATCACGAGGCGCGCATGTTGCGGGCTTCATGGCGATCCCCGTCCTAGAGTGGGTCGGTGGCCTCATCGCCTATCACCTATCGCACAACGCAAGCATTCAACGAGAGCGAAACGATCGCGCCATGATGCCGATGGTGCAAGTCGAGCAAGGCGGCGCGTCGCTGCAGCTCAGCGGCGCGTTCTAGCGAACTCGAAGCTCGACTCCTCAACGCGCCGTGCGTGTCGCGGCGACCAAAGTGAAGCGCTTTGACCTGTTCCGCCGACACCCAAACGACGTTCCCGACCGGCCGGCGTGAAAGCCAGTCACGGCCTGTGCTTGGCAGACCCAAACCCGTGTGCGCCGATCCGCGCGCGGTTCAGACTTCCCCTCGAATTGTGTTTGGAAGGTGCGTTGCTACACCCTTCCGGTCATCGCTAACAGAAAGCCCTAATCATGAACAACACCATACATTCGCTTCTTACTCTTGCTCTCGTCGCCATGTCTCTTGTCGGCTGCGGGAACCCTTCCTACGTCGAAAGGCTGAGGGACGGACAGCGTGAAGCGAGCGAGTTCTTCTGCCCCTGCGACGTCACGGGTGAGGTGTTCGAAAACGAATCGGAATGCGTCACCGCCTACGAGAGCTTCGGAGAAGCGTACGCAACGTGCATCGAGCCAGTCTACAACAACTCGAGCGATACCGAGCGAGGGGTTTTCGACTGTTATGCAGACGAAAGCGAAGCAGAATCGGCCTGCGCGTACCAAAGCACCTGCAGCGATGAAGAAAACCTAGAGCGTTGCCTTGGGGCGGCGAACTACGCGCGATGCGGGAGCTTAAGCGAGGAGACTCAAAACGCGCTCACGACATGCACGGAGCTGCTCGAAATCTGAGCCACATAGGCGAAGACGGAGGCGCTGGAGCGCTACGATTTCCGTGAGCAAACGCCACGGCGCGCCCCAACGCCTAAGCGTCGGCAGGCGTTCGCGTTTTCTTCAGCGCGAGGAAGCACGATCTCGAACGAGCGTTGCACGGCGAACCACGCTTGGCGCGGGCTCGAAGGTGAGCTCCGCCATGGCATCGTGCTGAGACGCTGGGAGCCAGTAGACGAGGCGATGCACGGCCGCGGGGACGGCGAAGTAGCCGCCGCGTCCGACGAGCCCAGGTGTGTCGCCGTTCACTCCGTTGCCAAGACCGATGGTCTCTTCCCCGACGCCACCGCCTCCGCGGCCGGTGCCTTGAAGCCCCAGCGTTCCACCCTGTGTGCCGAAGAGCTCATCGTACCAAGCGCGTCCAAAGGCCTGCGCTTCTTCTTCTGTGAGCCCATGTTCGAGGAGCTCGGCGTGCATCGACGCTCTCGGGTCCGTAGGCGCAGCGCCTTCGAGGTTGACGGTCTCGCCCGGCGCCGGCCAGTCGACGATGGCGCGGACTTCTTGGTCGACCATGTACCAGACCTTGCCGAGTGTTTCGGCGGCGTCGGCGGAGCGGATCGCCGTAGCGCTACCCGCATCGACGTTGAGGGTGAGCGGCAGCGGCGGACGGCTCTCGCCTGGGACGCCGCGGTAGAAGAGCAGCGGCCACTCGGCGTCGCCGATGTGAAAACATGAGTGGTCCGGGGTCTCGTACTCCGCGAGCTCCGCCGTCTCGCAGTAGCCGTCTTGAGTCACGGGGCACTCTTCCGCCGTGGGGTACGTGCGCTCTGCAGTGCAGGCTTCTCGCGCTAGGTGACCCTCCCAGTGAATGGTCCGGCCGCTCCCTTCGGCGGGCGGATAGTGCTCGCCAAGAAGAAAGCTCCGCAGGTTGACGCCTACGCGCGCGTCGAAGTCCGGCGAGCCTTCGGCGAGGTGAAAGTAGAGGACGGGTTTGCCGAAGCCTTGCATTCCCAAGTCTTGAATGAGGTCCGGCTGACCAGGTCCCGCGGCGAGCTCCGCGCCCTCTTCGGCGACGTTGATGAGCCCCCACTCGTGGACTTCGTAGTCGGGCGCTGGCGCCTCCGGGGTCTCGTTCGACGTGCTAGGCGTCTGTGGGGCCGGCTCTTGATGGCAAGACGAGCAGCCTGCCAGGAGGAGAAGAATGAGGGAGGTGCGCATGGGAGTCCTTCGGGGCAACGTATCGCCCTGACAACGTATGCCGAAGGAAGTTCCCCGAGCCTTGCGTCTTCCTCGCCTTACGTGCGCAGCATGGCCGCGGCGCGGAGGCCGATCATCATGCTCGGCGCGTTGAGCGCGGCGACGGGCGTGACCGGCATGAGCGAGGCGTCGGCGACACGGAGCCCTTCCGTTCCGCGAACCCGCAGCGTGTCCGGGTCTACCGGCGCGCGGGAGTCCGCGCCCATTCGGCAGGTGCCGGCGTAGTGGTAGGTGGTCATCAGGTTTGAGCGAACCCAGCTCTCGAGGGCCTTCTTGGAGCGGCCCAACGGCCCGGGAAAGAGCTCGCCGCCTTGATACTCGGACAGGGCCTGCGCCGCGGCGGTGCGACGGGCTAGCTCCACGCCGCGGACCATGGTCTCGAGGTCGCCAACATTGCGCAGATAACCGGGGTCGATGCGCGGCAGCTCCTCGGGGTCCGTCGACGCGATGCGCAGGTTCCCGCGGCTCTCGGGCTTGCCGAGGATCACGACGATTCCCCAGAGCTTCTCGACGAAACGCTGAACGCCGCCGGCACGGAAACCTTTGCCGATGCCGCGCATGAGCGCCTGCCTGGCAGCGTCCATGCGGTACGCCGGCTCGGGCATCACCATCGTCGGAACAATGCGCATCATGCCTTCGCGCAGGCTCGAGCGCGCCGGATAGAAGACGTAACAGGTGTCTGACTGGCCTTCGGGAAGCGACGACTCAGGGCGCGCGCGGTGAAAACCGTAGAGCTGCGGGTAGTGGCAGTCGACCTCGCGCTTGCCGCGGAAGAAGAGCTGTACATTGGGGTGGTCGTGGAGGTTCTCGCCGACGAGGGGGTGGTCGACGACGGGCTTGATGCCGAGGGACTGAAGCATGCCCGCGGGGCCAACGCCGGAGCGCTGGAGAATGGCCGGCGTCGCGAGGGTGCCGGCGCACAGAACGACCTCGTCCGCCGTGGCTAGGTGCGCTTCGTTCTTACGCCGGTAGTACACGCCGCGGCAGCGCGTTCCTTCGAACTCCAGGCGGTCCGCGAGAGCGCCGGTCTCGATGGTGAGCTTCTCGCGAAGTCCTCGGAGAAACGCGACATAGCTGCTGCGTCGCTCTCCGTTGCGGGAGCTCATCGCTTCGTAACCGAGGACGCCGCTGAGGTCGCCGTCGTTGAGGTCCTCGGAGCGCCGGAAGCTGCTCTGCTCCGCCGCCGTGACCGCGGCTTCGCTCCACTCCGTGGGGGGCTTTGGTTCGGGCTGAAGCTTCTTCTCCAGCGCATCGAAGATCGGCGCGACGTCGTCCCAGCGCCAGCCCTCGGGCCACTCGTCGTAGTCCTGCGCCGCGCCGCGTGTGTAGACCATCGCGTTGATGCTGCCGCTGCCACCGAGCCCGCGGCCGGTTCCGGCAAAGAGGCGCCGGTTGCCCCAGCGCGAGTCGCGTGTCGTGAAACGGTGCCAGAGCAGCGCGTCGTCGGTGAAGGCTTCTTTGTAGCCATCGGAGCGCAACGTCGCCGGGTGGCGCTCCGTGTCCGGTCCACCCTCGAGGAGCAGGACGTTCTGTCCATCACGGCACGCTTCGGCGGCGACGATGCAGCCAGCGCTGCCGCCACCAACGACGATGAGATCGTAGTGCTTCTTAGTCATGGCCAGCTCCTATGCGTAACGACGGCGCTCAGTACGACTAGCGGAATCGGCTCGTTGCGCCTCGAAGCAGGTCCGCGGCGCCGGCGAGTTTGCCGCGTACGCCGGCTCCATAGATGACGCGAATCACGCCCTTGGCGACGTCGTAGTCTCCCTTGCCCACGGGGAAGATCTTCGCCGGGATGTGGAGCGCGATGCGGTCTTCGAGGACGGCCTTCTGGTTGGTGCAGGCGCGCAGTCCTTCGCGGCCATTGAGGCGGCCAAAGCCCGAGCCCTTTTCGCCGCCGAAGGGCAGGTCCTGAACCATGTAGGTCAGACCGTAGTCGTTGATGGAAACGCTGCCGCTGACGATGCGGTCGGCGATCTTCTTGGCGCGGCGAGCGTCCTTGCTGAGCACGGTCAGCGAGAGCGCGTACTGCGTTCCATTGGCCACGGACACGGCGTCATCGTCGCCCTTCACGCGGCACACGCACATGATGGGACCGAAGGTCTCTTCGTGCATGATCTTCATGTCCGGCGTGCAGTCGACGAGGACCGTGGGCTGGAAGAAGTTGCCCTGGGAGCTTCCTCGCTTGCCGCCAACGACGGCGCGAGCGCCCTTTCGAATGGCGTCGTCCACGAGGTACTCGACGATGTCGAGCTGCTGTGGCGTCACGAGGGCGCCGACGTCGACGGTGCCTGGCTCGCTGTCCGAAGGCACGCCCTGGCGAAGCTGGCCGGCGAGGGTTTCGATGCGGCGCACGAAGGCGTCGTAGACCTTTGTGTGCACCAGAGTGCGCTCCGCGGCGAGGCAGTTTTGCCCCGCGGCGATGTAGGAGCCGGCGAGGGCTGCGTGGGCGGCTTGTTCGAGGTCCGCGTCGTCGCAGACGATCATCGCGTCCTTGCCGCCGAGCTCCAAGATCACCGGCGTGATGCTCTGGGCGCTCTCGGCGATGACCTTGCGGCCGTTGCCCATGGAGCCCGTGAAGACGATGAGGTCGACGCCGGCGCCAACCAACGCCGCGCCGGTCTCGGCGTAGCCATTCACCAGCGTGACGAGGTCGCGTGGAAGACCGAAGTGGTCGAAGGTCTCGTCGAAGATCCACTGAATACGCGCGGCGGAGTACGCGACGTGCTCGCTCACTTTGACGATGCACGCGTTGCCCGCGAAGAGCGCTGGGATGACCGGTCCGAGGACGTTCTGGAGCGGGTAGTTCCAAGGAGCGACGACGCCGATGACGCCGCGCGGATGAAACTCGATGCTCGCCTTCTTGTGAGGGAAGACGCCGCTGGAGACGCGCTCTGGCTTCAGGTGCTTTTCGCCGTGGCGGATGGTCCAGCGCATCTTCTCGCTGACGGTCCAGATCTCGCCCATCATCGCGTTCTCGCGCGTCTTGCCAGCGTCGCGGACAACGAGGTCACACAGCTCATCGGCGTGATCGAGGATGTGCTGTTGAATGCGCCGAAGAACAGCGCGCCGCTTGCTGAACGAGGTGTCGGCCCAAACCATTTGCGCGTCGCGCGCTCGGGCGACGACTTCGGCAACCGCCGCGGCGTCGTCGATGCGGACCTCGCCGAGAGCTTCGCCGCTCGCTGGGTTCACGCATGGAATGGTCGTTGAGGAATCGCTCTTAGGGCTGAGGCTGGTCTCCATGCGGGGACGCTAGCTCTCACATGTCATTCGGGCAATCTGCGGCGGGCGCAATCCACCGATGATAGACTGCACCATGCGCATTTTGGGGGCGGGCCTGGTGTTGTTATGTGGGTGCGGACTAGTCCTGGACCTCGATCCACCTGACATGGACGCGGGAACGCCGCCCGATACCGGCGGACTCGATGCCCGCGTGGATGCGAGGTTCCCGGACGCGAATCTCCCGGACGCGAATCTCCCGGACGGAGAGGTGGAGGACGTGTTCATCGTCGACGCCGGATTCCCCGACGTGCCGATGGAGTGCAAAGCCGCGTCCGACTGCGTAGTACTCGACCCGGACTGCATCTACGAATGCGACCGGGGGCGCTGCGTGGAGAGGGACGACGACGGCGATGGGTTTTGCGATGACCCGGACTGCGAGACCGGCGACATCGCCTACCTCAGCTCCCCCGCTTCGTGCCCGACGCGTGCCCTCGACATCTGCGTCGATGAAACCTGGCAGACACAGGAGTTCTCAGAAGCCGAGTCCTGCGGCGGCCGGGATGACGATTGTGATGACGCTATCGATGAAGACCTGAGCATCCAGTGCGGCATCGGCGAATGCGCCGGCGAGCGAGGTTGCGGCGCGGAGTGCGTGGGCCACGGTGACGGCCTCGACGCTTGCACCGCCGGGAGCGGCCTAGGCCTCGACGACGACTGCGATGGCCGAGTGGACGAAGACTGCGAAGCGGTAGACTGCATCGGCATCATCCCCGGCGAGGTGGTGACCGTGTCGAGCGGGGTCACCTACTGTCTGGATGTTGGAGACTGCACCGCCCCTGTGGAGTTTCCCGTTCGTGGCGCGACTCTCTCGGACGTCCGCATCTACGGCGATATGCAGTTGGATGAGGACTTGGGCGCTTACGTCCCGTGCCCTGTGGATGATCGCTCCGCGCCACCGCTGGCACTGGTGAGTCTCGGGGGACCTGTGCAAATCGATGGTGCGGTGCAAATTTCCAACGCGCGCTTTCGGCCGGCTGCGACGCTTTCCGGAACCACGATTGGCGTCGCCAGCGGCGGCCTGTTCCGCGGCGACCACATCGAAATCGCGGGCGGCGAGACGACGGCGTTACGCGTTGATTCAGGCGGAGAGGCCATCTTGAGCGACGTGAGCATCACGTCGAGCTCCTCCACGCACACCATCGACTCCGCTGGGCGATTGGTGATCGAGTCGAGTTGCCCGAACACAAGCCCCCGAGAAGCGTGTGTTGGAGTGTCCGACGGCGTGCTGACGGGCGCTATCACTAAAGCGAACCCCGGCGGCAGCGTCATTCACCTGAGCGGTCGTAGCGCGTCACTTCAAATGACGTCGGTGCGCGTCGTCGGCGCAGAGAGCACGGCGATTTGGGCCGAAGACATCGGTGATATCGAGGTCTCCGACTCGGTGATCATCGCCAGTCCGTCACTCTCCCCTGAACGCCGCCATGAGACCGTCGCTCTTCAAGGATGCACCCAAGGCGCTTTTCGCGACACCATCATTCGCAACCTAGGAGACTCTTCGAGCACGGACCCGCACTATGGGGTGCATGCGCGGAGGTGCCCGGTGCGTTTCTCGGCACCGAACATTGAGCTCGGCCCTCACATCGTCGGGACCACCGGCGCCTCTGGTGGCGCCGTGGGTGTCTCTTGTGGCGCAGCGTGCAGCTTTGAACAGATCCACGTGGCTGGTTTCGGCGTGGCGGCATCTGTGGCCGGCATGGCAGAGGGCATTGGCGTCGAGTGTGGGACGGGATGCACCATCGTGGACTCGACCATTCGTGCCAATGCAAACGTCAACGCCGCAGCGGTGGCCACCGGCGTTCGTATCGGCGGCGGCACCGTTCTCCGCTCCCGCATCGGCGCCGGCAATGCGATGGTGGCCACGGGATTGCGTGCGCTCAGCCCAAGCGCTCGAGGCCGCGTGCATGTCCAGGACAGCCTTGTGGTCGGCTACATTCCAGGTGCTGGCGGGACGGCGATCGAAGCCTTCGAAGGCCGTGGCGTGCTCCTTGAGCCGATGTCGAATTTTTCTGCGCTGCACTCGACCCTCGCCGCGCGGGCGATGACCCGTTTCGCCGTGGCTGGGCTATGCCACGCCCTCGAGGCGCAGGCGGACACGCAAGTCCGTCTCTCGTCGTCCGTTCTTTGGGCCCCTTGTGCGGACGGCTACAGCTACGCCGGCGGTCCGGAGAGTGTGACCCTCATGGATGGCGTCGGCGTCGACTCAGCCGGCGCGTCGCTCCTCGCCGCCAGCTCAGTGGCCAACCCAGATGTCCCCCTCCCCTTCATTCTCGTAGCCGATCCAGGGTTCACCGCCGACTACGTCGCACCTCTGCCCAGCGGAGCTTCGGAGATGATCACCGAAAGAGACGTCGACGGGTCCGAGCGCGGCGGGACGTCGTACATCGGCGCCTACGACGACTAACGCAGTCTGCGCTGGTGCTGTTCAGAATCGCAGAGCCTCGTCGTTCTCGTGGTACGATGTGCGTGTGGAACCCAGTTCGAACGGTGCGCATATGAAAGTTGCGACCGCCGACCACAATCACGCCGTTGGTCACACGGAGCGAGTGCTCTTCACCATGTGGCGTCGCGACACCACGCTAGACGCCGTCCGCGGGCTGGCGGCCGTTACCCAGCAGTTGAGTCGGCTCGGAACCGGCAGTCTGACCATTGTCGAGGGCGGCGCTTCCTTGCCCAGCTCCAAAGCGCGTACAGAGCTGGCGAGTGCGCTGCGTGCCGAGCGAACGATGCTCTGCTCTGCGCTGGTCTTTGAGGGAGACGGTTTTCGCGCCGCCGCCGTCCGCGCGATCACCACGGGCATCTACCAGCTCGCGAAGCCTCCCTTTCCTATCCGTGTGTTCGCCAACGTGATGGAGGCCGCCGAGTGGATGGAGAGCTTCCCTCTGAACGTGAAAGCAAGTCAGGTTGTCGCGTCCGTCAACAAGCTTCGGAGCGCCCTCGACGCGCTGTAGACGCCACGAGGCGAAGCATCGCTGGCAAGAGCGTAAGCTCCGCGACAACGCTGCAGACGAGGGCGACGCTGGCGAGCTCCGCGAACTGGCGTAGCGGCTGAAGTGAGCTGAAGAAGAGCGCGGCGAAGCCTACGAAGAGAACAGCGCCGCCGAGGACCACGGCTGGCCCCGCACCGCGAAACGTGGCCTCGAGGTTCTTCGACTCTTCGCGGTAGCGCGCCAGCACGTGCAGGGTTCCGTCGACGACGAGTCCAAGGGTGACGGCGAAAACCATCGCCGTGCCCACGTCGAGAGGCAGATTCCGCATGCCCATCCAGCCCACGATGCAGGCCATGGGCAACGCGTTCGCGGGGAGCGCCGCCAACGCCAAGCGAGGCCCGAAGAGGAAAAGGATGATGACGAAGACGCCGGCAAATGCGAGACCAAAAGACGTGATGAGGTCCGTTTGCAGAGACGAGAGCCCAGCGCCGGCGTGCCACGCCTCGCCGCTGAGGGCGTCGGCGCCGTGCTCTCGGGCCGCGATTCCGAGAGCGCGCATTTCATCCGCCGGCGCGTCGCGAAGGTCGAGTTGAACGCGAAGAGCTCCGGCGGAGATGAGCCCTTCCGTCGATGCACCAAGCAACGCGGCCAGGGGTTCGTTCGCCGCGGCTGGGCGCGGCTCATCGCTGAGCTCCGTCCACGCTCGGTTCATCAAGCTGCTCAACGAACGAACGCCGGACACGTTCGGCTGGGAGCGCGCCCAATCTCCGAGTGCGTCCGCGCGCGCGAGCGTGTCCGCAGCCAGGGGCTCACCACGGACCAAGCACTCCATCTGTCGAACGCCGCCGAAGTCCGAGTCGACGAGGCGCGCCGTCTGAGCGAGGGGCTCGTCCTGGCCGAAGGGCGAGAGCAACCGGGTGCCTTCTTCGAGCTGAAACGCGCCAAAGGCGCACGCCGCCGTCACCACGGCGGCCACAAGAAGGACAAGCTTGGGGCGCGCCGCACACCAGAGAGCCACCTTCGCGTGAACCTCGCCACGAAAGCGCCGGCCACTCCAGGAAGACCGACCGAGGAGAGCTGGCAGCCCCTGAACGACGACGAGGAATGCGACGAAGACCCCGGCCGCACACATGAAGCCAAACGTTTGCAGCGCGGGCGTGCTCGCCGAGGCGAGGGAGCCAAAGCCGATGGCCGTCGTCAGCGTCGTCGCAAGGCAAGCGCGCCACATCACGCGCCGCGTTCGTGTTGCCGCGTTCGTCGCGTCCGCCGCGCGCTCTTCGGCGTATCGCGCCATCAGATGCAGTGCGTCTCCAACGCAGATGGTCAGCAGCACCGGCGGGAGAATCGCCGTGAGCAGCGTGAGTCGCCCCGTCCACCAACCCAGCGCACCCATCGTCAAAAGGAGCGTCACGCCGGCGGCGAGCATCGGGAGGCTCACGGCGGTGAGGCTGCGAAACGCGAGGCCCAGGAGCAAGACCGTGAGCAAGAGCGCGACGCCGATGAGGAGGACACCTTCGCTTTGCATCCCCGACTCGATGCGATGTTGAAGCAGCGCGATGCCAGTCACCTGGGCGTCGTGTTCGGCGGCGAGGGCATAGGCGTCGTCGATGGAGATCGCGTCGACGAGCACGAGGGCTCGCGTGTGAGCACGGTTGATGAGGCGCCCCTCCACGCGCGCCGCGGCGGCGACGAGGCTGTCGCGTTGCTCGTCGTTTAGCTCCGGCGTGTCGGCGATGGGCCCCACCGCAAGCTCGCCGCCGAAGCGCTCTCCAAGGTCCACAAGTCCGTTCGGAAACACCCGCGGCGCGGACTCGAGGAGCGAGAGCGTAGCGTCGAGATCTCCCTCACCGCTGTCCGGGAGGGCAATATGCGGGAGCGGCAGGTGCGTGAGGGAAACCACGGTGCCATGCGCCGACGCAGCGAGGGAAAGAGCGTGAATCCGGGCGAGGCCGTCTTCATCGAGGATGTTCTCGGATTCGAGGACGAAAGCCGCGGGCTCCGCGGCGGGCCCGAAGAGCGCCTCGAACTCGCGGGCCTCCTCCAGCACCGACGAATCTAGATCCAAGAGCGCTTTCGGGTCGAAATGAGGCTCAAGGCGCAGGATGCCCAGCGCGGCGAATATTCCGCAAACGAGGGCAATCGACAGGCCGAGGAGGGTCTTCTTCGTCACAGAGGAAAAGTCGCGCTATGGTCCCGCCGTCTAGGAAGGGATTACGAGCATGAGTGAAAAGCGTTTCGAGTCGTTTGAGGAGTTTTGGCCGTTCTACCTCTCTGAGCACCAGAACGCGACCTCACGTCGTCTGCACTTCCTTGGGACCGGCGGCTTCTTGGCCGCCACCGCTGCCAGCGCGGTCATGAACCCCGTGGGCTTCGGCGCTGCGATGGCCGGCTTTGGACTCGTCATGCGTGACGCGATGAAGGCCGAAGAAAAGGGCCCCGCTTTTAAGCACGTTGCCGCCATGGTCGCGATGCCAACGGCCGCGTCTCCTGTTCTTTTCCCCGCCGGAATCGTCTGGGCCTATGGCTGCGCTTGGGTCGGTCACTTCCTCATCGAGAACAACCGACCCGCCACGTTCAAGCAGCCCGTGTGGTCGCTCTTCGCGGACATGCGCATGTTCAAGGCCATGGCCTCGGGCAAGCTCTGGAGCGGCACCAACCCGCGTGAGCAAATGGGCTTCGACGTGAGCGACGTAAACGTCCGCGACGTGCCTGAAGTCCGCGTCTACTCGTAGTTCGACTCATGGCTCGACGCCTCAGCGGCTCGCTTCTTTGCGAGTTGGAGCGTGAGCACATCCGAGACATCCTCGTCGCCTGCCGCGGCGAGGATTTCTTGTTCCCACTCGGCGTCGAGTGTTGGGCTCACCTTCGCCGTGCTTCGTGACCGGAGCCAGCTCTCTTTGTGCAGCCACATGAGCTTTTCGTTGAGCTCCTTTCGGCTCCGCGGCGACAAGTTTGGCGACGTGAAGGCTCTCTCATACGAGCGCAGAAACTGAGCCCGGGCCTCGAGGTCATGGCCCACGGGCATCGTGGTGCACTGCCAGAGGGTGATGAGCCTCGGCGCGACGCCTTCGGCGGCGGCGGCGGAGAGACGGTCGTGTCCGTCGAGGACGACGTGCGAATCTAGGGCGGACACCCACCACAGCAGAACGGGTGGCAGTGTGCCGTCGCGCGCGTGTTTTCGCCACGACTTGATTCGGCCTGAGTCTTCGGGACTCGGGTCACGAAGCGGGAGCACGTCGGCGCCGCCCATCATCCAATGTTCGTAATGTACGCGCGGCGTGTCCATCGCATCGAGGGCCCCGTAGGCAGGGCCTGGGCAGCCTTCCTCGCCATTCGAGAAGAAGATGTCCAACACCTTCGAACGAGCGCGATCTCGCAGTGAAGTCGGCTCCGCCTGTCGCATCGAGCTCAGCCGCCACTCTCCCTGGTTGAGAGGACTCGTCCCGTTCTGCAGCTCCGTCGCGAACCAGCGCATCCACGCTTCCATGCTGCGGCCGTCGCGTGCCTCGGCCGCGCGGATCGGCCGGGCGACGGAGAGCTGCCTCGCTTTCGCACGCACCACCCAAACGCCAGCCCACTGTCGGTCCATGCGCGCCCAAAAGAGCGGCTCGCCATCCGCCGTCATTCGCATGCGCATGGAATGCGCGGTCTCCAGGCGAAGCGTCGGCTTCGATGTCTCCACGTCCAAACGAAGCCCACCTGGGATGTTCGCGATGTTCATGCGGAGAGAGTAACGCAAGCGAAGCGGGCCCGTTGCTAGTCGTCGCGGAGCATGTCTTCGAGGTCGTCTGAATCCGCGGGGGCTAGCGCGCGAACTTCGGCGTCCCAGGTTTCGTCCAGGGCGGGGTTTGCCTTGGCGCGGGTGATGCGTCTGCGGCTTATGTCTCGATACTTCGCAATGAGCTTCGCGTTGAGCTGCCTGCGCGCCATGAGCTCGACGTTGGGGTTGTCGAAGAGCTGCAGGTAGTTCTCGACGAAGTGCGCCTGCGCTTTGTCGTCGACGTCCACGGGCTCGTCGATGGACTGCCAGAGCGTGAGCACTTTGGGTGTCACGCCGGCTTCAAGAGCTGCCGTGAGGCGGTCGTGTCCATCGAGGATCAAGTGCGCGTCGAGTGCGCCTACCCACCAGAGCAGGATTGGCGGAAGCGTTTCGTCGCGCGCGTGTTTGAGCCACGATTTCACACGGCCGGCGTCGCTCGGGCTTCGTCGACGAAGAGGGATGACGCCCGCGGACCCATTGCTGCCCCAGTCCTCATACGTGATGAGGGCGCGATCCAGGGAACTGAACAGATCGAACGCCGGACCCGGCAGGCCGTCGCCGTGTTGGGGAACCAAGAGGTCGCTCCAAATCGACGAGGGCTTCGGGACAAGCTCCGTCAGGTGCCAGGTGCCCACGCCAAGAGGGCTCGCGTCGCTCGCCAATAGCTCCTGCGCAAACCAGCGCATCCAGGCTTCGATGTCGCGCAGCGCCCGTGCTTCGTCGGCACGAATCGCACGGACGACGGCGGGCTTTGTCTCCCCGCGCAGCGCCCAGACGCCGTAATAGCCGTTTTCGATGCGCGCCCAAAACACAGGCTCGCCGCCTGCGACCAGACGCAAGCGGCGAGAACGGGAAGACTCGAGTCGAAGCCCGGGCTGTGTCGTCGCCTCCACCTGAATGGAGAGTCCCGCC
>JBGCFM010000128.1:0-15670 GCA_045106895.1 Polyangiales bacterium
CGGCGGCAAGGCCGACATCGACGGCGAGCGCGGACCGCGCGTTCAGCCCTTCGCTCCCAGCGAAGTTTGGAACGTGACGCGTGACTGGTCCGATGTGGACCGCGAAGCCGGCGTCGCCTGGGACGAAGGTTCCGGACTCGACTGGGAAGCCAAGTTCGACGCCTGGGTTGGACAGATGGAGCCCATCGAGCACTCGTCGGGTTACGGTCAGACGTTCCGAATCAAGACGCCCTTCGGCGACCGTGAGCTCGACTCGCCTACTCTCGAATGTGCTGAGGTCGCCATTCTCCTGCGTCTGACTTTTGCCAGCTGGTACAACCTCCCGTTCTTCTTGCAGGGCTGGGATTCCGCGGGCCGGCAGAGCCTCTTCGCGGGTCACTTTGGCTTCATCAACAAGGACGGCGCCATTGTCGGCCGCTTCCCAGCGTTCCGCTCGAACTACCGCGACTACACGGACAGCTGGAACGAAGGCGACGCTTGGCCCACGGACTCGCGTCTTCGCGGATACCGCCTCGGCGACGACGACGGCGTTGAGTTCCTCTCCACGGACGGAAACGAAGTGGGCGCCGGCGCTTACTTCGATGAGCTCTTCCTCAACAAGCGCGTCGGTTACTTCGCGCGTCTGATCCTGCTCTACTACGGCAGCGTCAACCTCGTCGACGAAGCCAACATGTTCCACATCGAACCCGCGGAAACCCGCGCCGGCGATGTTCTCCTCAAGCGCTGGCAGCACATTGGCATTGGCCACGTGATTCCGGTCATGCACCACGAGATTCCTGCGCCAGGCCGCCTCGAACTTTCCGTCGCCAGCGGCTCCATGCCACGACGCCAGCCCAGCTGGGAAAATCCAGCCAGCGCGAAGAACTCCTTCACCAACAACTACACTGGCGGCGTTGGCGAGAGCAGCGACGGTCGCTCCTACGCGTCTCTCGGTGGCGGCATTCGACGATGGCGTAGCGCTGTTCTGCGGAGCGGCCGCTGGCGAAACATCGTGCCCGAGACCGATGAGTCCATCTACATCAGCAACACGGACCACGACACCATCGCCGCCCGTCCCGAGCAGTTTGAATCCATTCTTGCCGACGTGACTCCCGAGGAGCAGCTCGCAGTAGCTCTGGAGCAGGTCGCCGCCGCACGCCGTCATCTTCGCACTTACCCCGCCAGCTGCGCTGCGCGAACGCGACGTGAAGACGCCTTCAACCGCGTCTACCAGCTCGCTTCGGAGATTCACGGTTACAGCCGCGTCCGCAGCAACGCCGAGTACCGGCGCACCGAGGACTACGTCTTCAGTGAGCTCGAATACGATGTCTCCCGCACATGTTGCTGGAACCGAAGCACCGCTGGCATGGCCGAGATCATCCTCGACTACGCTCGCATCGAGCTTGAGACCGCCGAAGACATGGGCATGTGTCTGGCTCCTACGGTGTTCCGCGCAGAGATCGACGGATACGCACGATGGCAGGCGCACGCCGCATCGATGGGCCGCGCCGGCGAGTGGAACGCTTGGAGCGAAGACGAGTCATGCTCCCAGCGTGACGTCGCCGAAGACACCATCGCCGAGAGCGAAGCTCGTGACCTCTTCTGCGAGTCCGGTCCCGTCGACCCCGTTGACCCCGTCGACCCCGTTGACCCCGTCGACCCACTTCCGGGCGACGCTTGTGACGTGTTCGGCCAAGACGACAGCGTTGAGACCGCCTACGCCATCAACCAGACCCTGCGCGGCACCATCTGCGCCGACGACTCCGACTACTACCTCGTCGAAGGTGGCGGCGAGGTTGTCGTTACGTTCACGCACGCCGATGGCGACATCGACGTGACGGCGCTGACCGTCGACGGGACTCAGCTCAGCAGCAGCACGAGCACCGACGACGAAGAGTTCGTTTCCCATGACTCCACCTTCGTCGTCCAGGTCTACGGCTACTCCGGAGCCGAGAACGACTACACCATCGAAGTCCGCTAAGCGCGGCTCCTCGCACCTTTGAGAATCAGAAGGAGGCCCGGTCGCTACGACCGGGTCTTTTCTATTGGGGGCGACGGCGACTTGAGGCGGCATCTACTTCGATTCGATGAGTTCGGAGTGCTTCGTGCGCCGGACGTCTCTTGTTCTTCCACCGCCAAGACGATATTTCTGCAGAGGGGAAATGTTGGACAAGCGCAAAGCACTGCGATTTGCGGCGGCGGAGATCCGCGCAGAGGAGCTGCGAGAAGAGGGCGTCGTCCTGTGGGCGAAGGAGGCGAAGGCGTCCTCCGAGTACAGCGCTAGCTATGGCGCAGAGTGGGCCTGCGGTGCACCCCGGGTCTTCCCAAAGGGCGGTGACGAAGACAGGACGTGGCTCGCGGAGAGCAGCGACGACGCGCCCTGGCTTGAAGTCACCTTCGAAGCTGCAACGGGCGCCAACGCCCTCGTGATCTGCGAGACCTGCGGCGCCGGCGCGGCGTATGAAGTCCGTGACGTCGATTCAGACGAGGTGCTCTACTCTGCAGAGCCCGTGGCTTTTGCCGACTCACGCCGCCCGCACCTTCTCTATGTCCCCCTTGAGGTCACGCCGCGTCGCGTGCGCATCTCGGTGGCGCCGCGCGATTTCGAGAGCGAGTACAAAGAGATCGACGCCGTCGGTCTTGTGGTCGGAAGTCTCCCCTCCGTGGAGGCGTTGGCGGAAGACACCCGAAAGTTCACGCATCGTCGCTACAAAGCGAAACGAGAGCCGTTTCATAGCCTCAAGAAGGATCGACGGCTTATCTTCGCGACGCACGCCGGCGCGTCGGGGGAATACTCGTCGAGCTACAGCGCGAAGAAGGCGACGGGTCGGCCGAAGGTGTATCCAAAGGGCGGCGACTATTCAAACACCTGGGTCGCCGAGCAGAACGATGAGCCAGCCTGGATTACTCTGAACTTCAAGGTGCCACAGAATGAGCTCGTGTATGCCGTGGCCGTCTTCGAGACCTGCGGCGCAGGCGCGACGACGCGCATTGAGGACGACGAGGACCGTGTGCTTTGGCGAGGTCGGCCCGAGCCTGTGCCGAGACATCAAGCTCGGCTCCTCGTCGCGGATATCGGGCCGCGCTGGCTAAACCAGATCACGCTTTTCCAGTCGCCGGCGGATGACTACCGACAGATCGACGCCGTCGCCCTCGTCACGGCGCCGATGGAGGAGATGAGCGAGCCGCCACCCCCACCAGGCACGCCGAGAGGCGGCTGGACGCGTGTCGAAGGCACGTTGGACGTGGAGCTGGCTCACGTCACGACGTGTGGCTTTGACGCGGCCCGCGCTGTGAATACAGGCGGACCCGCGACGCTGACGACCTCCGCGGGCGAACGCGTGTCGCTTCAACTGGATGAAGCGACGTTCTACGGCGCGCTTCCGTCGAAGCTCGAAGGGCGCGTGGCCGAGCTGAAGCGCGACGCGAGTCTGGCGCCGGCGCTCGAAGGTTTCAAAGACAGCGACGACGTCGTCGTTCGGCGCCGTGTTTTTGAAGCCTCCTCCCAAGTGGTCGTATTGGGAACGCCCACGAACACGTCGGGCCGGGGTGGCGGGTTTCGCGACGCCGACCGCGTCAGCGGCGCGCTTGAGGTGAGCGCGATGGCACCCCCGGAGCAGTCGTCGCTTTTGGAGGAGCACCATCCGAAGAGCTTCAAGGCCGAGGCGAAACGTCTGCAGAAGCCAACGCCGCATCCGCACCTTCGCCACGTCAAACGACGAGTTGCCATCGGGATCACGCTTGCGCTGGGCGCGTTGGGTGCGTGGCATGAGCTCTTTCCGAATGTGGCCTGCGCGCTAGGTTCCATCGCAGCGTACCTGTGGATCAACGCCTTCGACAGCGCCTGGCGGATGCGCGCTATTCCCTTCTTCCAACAGTCGGTGACGCAGAACGACATGGGCCGCCGCACCTTCTGGGGGCGTTGGACCGAGGCGTCGCTTCTCGGCACATCCGGCGCCGTGTTCACCGCCGTCACCCTCGCCCTCGGGCTCTTCGTCGTGGTGCCAGTGTCTGCTGCGTCCATCTCCGCGGAGGATACGGTGGAAGCGCTGCATGTCGGAAAAGGCTCACTCGCGGCTCTCGGACTCTTCGCGTCGATGCTCCTCTTGCTTTGGCTGTGGCGTGACTTTCGGACGATGCGCAAGGCATGTCGCGTGCTCATGCGGCCAAAATGGAAGGGCGGAACGACGACGCAGCCTGTTCGTGTCACCGGAAGGCTGCGTGGCGAGTACACACGCTCTGAGCGTTTCGACTTCAAGTCGAAGCACGTCGGCACCTATAGCGAGACCCTTGAGAATGGAAACACGGTCCAGCGTGACCAATACGAGAACTGGACCGAAAGACACACGGCGGCGATTGGCCCCAAGCAAATCCAGCTGTGTTTACCCGATGAGAGAGTCCTCGAGGCACCCGGGCGTCAGACCGCGACGACGGACCTCGGGCTGAAGCCCGTCAAGACGCACGACAAGTCGAACCTCGTGTCTCTGACGAGCGAACACAAGGAAGGCGACGAGGCAACGCTCGTCGGCGTTGTCGTCGACGAGGGTGGCACACTGAAAATCGAGTCAAAAGAGCAACGAGTTCTTGTCCTCGGTACTCTCGGCGAGCTTCGTCGGCGCATCGCACTTCAGCTCGTTTTTGTTGCGACGCTGATTCTGACGGTAGTGGCGGCCTTACTTACTGTGTTGCGATAGCGCTCGGCCAGCCCGCTAGGGGCCTAGCGAGCTCCTTGGATATGGCTTTTCGGCTGGTTGGTTCAGCAGGCAATGGCCACGCCGTTTAGAGAGATGCATGAGCACATTTGCGACGCGTGGCGGAGTAGGGGGCGCTAAAGCGTTGGCGGCTGCGATTGGCGAAGCGTGCGAGGACGTGGTGAATCCCTGTGTGGCGATCGTGTATTGCTCACCGGATATTGATTCCAAGGACCTGCAACAGGCAGCTTCGCTCTTTCCGTTTCCTGTGGCCCTTTGCACCACAGCCGGTCAGTTCACGCAAGATGGACGTTTCGACGAGGGGTTTGTTGTTGCGGTGCTGGGCGGAACTAGGGTGCAACCTGCCATCGTTAGAGACACCCGGACCAATACCGCCGAAGCAAGTCAGGCCCTCGCTGGAGGCTTTCGACGAGGCAGCGAAGAAGCGCGCCGGGATGGCCACGCTCATTCCGCAACCATCCTTCTCGCAGATGGACTTGCAAACACCGGAGAACAAATCGTCGACGCACTCCGCAAGGCCACATCTCCGCATCAGATCATCGTGGGTGGTGCAGCCGGCGACAACGGTGCCTTCGTCAGTACGCGCGTTGGCCTCGACGAACGGGTCACGGACACCGGAGCGGTCGCGCTTCATATGTTTGGCGGGTCGCGTTGGGGCGTCGGTCTGGGCCACGGACTACGTTCGGCGTCCGAACGTAAAACGGTGACCCGTGCAGAGGGAGCCCTCATTCATGAAATCGATGGACGACCCGCCTTCGAAGCCTACCGCGATTTCGCGGCATCGCGGGGCGAGGCGATCACTCCCAGTAGTGTCGGCACATTCATGATTCGTCACGAACTCGGCGTCTACTTTTTCGATGAAATTCGTTTCGCCCGCGCTCCGCTCAAGGTTCTGGATAGCGGCACCTTGGTTTGTGCCGCTGGCATTGAGGAAGGTTCGTCCATCTGCATCTTGGACGGCGATGCCGATTCGATGGTCGCCGCCGCGACAGCTGCTGCTAGGGAGGCGAAGAAGAACCTTCGTGGTCAAAGAGCAGCCGGACTATTGGTCTTTGACTGTGTCTGCAGAGGTCTCATTCTGGGCGACGACTTTCAGCGTGAAATCGACGCCATCGCCCGTGAGTTTCCAGGCGTGCCGCTCGCGGGGTTCCTCACCTATGGCGAGATTGCCCGCTACGGCGGCAAACTTCAAGGCTGGCACAACTCCGCCGCCGTGGTCGTCGCCATCCCTGCGTAGAACTCGAGGTTCGATTGTCTTCGGATGCGTAGCGGCGAAGTGTCCATCGCTTTTGCGCGCGCGGCACGTGACGGGCTGCTTGTTCGTCGTTCTGGTGGAGTAAGGGTTCATGTTAGCTTCGCCGCATGGTCTATCGACACGTCCTCGCCTTTGCTGCTCTCCTCCTCATCGCGGGCTGCGGTGACGACGACGGCGGAACCTGCAGCACCGACACCGAGTGCGCCGCGGGCTCGATCTGCGTAGACGGCGCCTGCCAGGTCTCCGCGGACGCCGGCGGCCGTGATGCCGGCGGTCTCGACGCCGCCGAGCCTGATGGCGGAAGCGACGCCGGCTGCTCGCTCGCCTGCGGAACGGACTGCTGCGAAGAGACCGAACGTTGCTCCGCCGCGACGTCTGAGTGCGTCACAGATCTCGGTCCCTGCGCCGACGACGGCGAGTGCCTCGACGACTCGTACTGCGACGAAGGACGTTGTACGCCTTATGGAACGTTACCTCGCGGCGACGCCAACACCATGTGTCGACGCGACGTCCAGCCGGGACGTTTCTCTCCTGCGGTTCAGTGTCGATGGGCCGGGCCTGCCGATGGCGACCCGCTCCCGGCATCCATTCAAGTCGAGTCGACCGCCGCCGTCGTGGACTTTGGCATTGGCCGCGGTCCCGACGAGCCGATTCGGCCGTCCATCGTCTTCATCTCCGTGTCCGGCTTCGTGTACGGAACCGGCGGCACCGTTCGCATCATCGACGGTCGCACCTGCGTGGACCAAGGTGTCCTCGGCGACCCCGAAGACGAAGTCGGTGGCGCAACTTCTCCAGCCGTGGGTGACCTCGATGGCGATGGGGTCCCGGAGATCGTCGCGAAGAGCGCCGCCGGCGGCATCGTCGCCTTCGAATACGACGCGGCGAGCGAGTCCTTTCGTCGCCGATGGTTCTCCACGCGCGCCACCGGCGAGCGCGACCTCGTCGGAGGCGCCGGTTCGATCCCGAGCCTCTCCATCGCCGACCTGAACGACGACGGACTCCCGGAAATCCTCACCGGCGGCGTCGTGTACGGCCACGACGGAGTGCTCCTCGATGACTCCCAAGGCCTTCACCCTGTGGCGGGATACGGCCAGCCCGCCGTCGTCGCGGACGTTGACCTGGACGGCGGCGCGGAGCTCGTGACGGGCAACGGTGTCTTCGACTGGGACATTGAAGCAAACGCCTGGACGAGGCGGACCTGGCCAGCAGGGCAGCCTGATGGCTACGTGTCCATCGGCGACTTTGGAGACTTCCCTGAAGCGAGCGGCGACGCACCCGGCGGGCCCGAGATCGCCGTCGTGAGCGCTGGGTCGCTCCGTATTCAGACCATCGACGGCGTTGTTGTATTCGGGCCTATCGCGCTTCCTGGCGGGACGCATGGTGGCAACCCCACCGTGGCGGACTTTGACGGCGATGGCCGACCGGAGGTCGCCGCCGGCGGACCCGGCAGCCTCACGGTGTTCGATATGGACTGCGTCGACGGAGGCGGAACCGGGACCTGCGCGTCGGATCGCACCGATGGCATCTTGTGGACGCGGCCCGTTCGCGACTTCTCCAGCGGCATCAACGGCAGCAGCGTCTTCGACTTCGAAGGGGACGGTCGCGCCGAGGTCGTGTACGCCGACGAGTGTTTCTTGCGCGTCTTCGACGGCGTGAGCGGTGACGTCGTTTGGTCCGCGCCGCGTTCGAGCGGTACCTGGATCGAAGCGCCCATCGTCGCGGACGCGGACGGTGACTTCAACGCCGAGATCGTCGTTGGAAGCAACTCTGCCCACGGCGCGTGCCCCGCCGTTGACGCACTTCACACGGGGCTGCGCTGCATGGACAACACCGACTGCGCAAGCGACGCGTGTGATGAGGGCTACTGTCGCTGCGCCGAAGACGCCGAGTGTGGTGACGTGGAGAGCTACGCATGCACCGCGCCCCTCGCGGACACGGCGGGCACGGGACAGGTGTGCCGGGCCCGCTTCACCAACAGCATTGTCGGCATGCGCGTCTACGCGGATGCGTCGGACCGCTGGGTGAGCTCCCGCCGGGTCTGGAACCAGCACGCGTATAGCGTCACGAATGTCAACGAAGACGGAACCATCCCGCGAACCTCGGAGGTCGCCCCGAACTGGAGCGTCCCGGAGCTCAACGACTTCCGCCGCAACGTTCAGGGCGACCTCGTGCCCCTCGCCGGCCCCGACCTAACCATCGGCCGCGGTTCCTTCGGTCGAGGCTGCATGCCGTCGGCGCCGGTCATTCCCCTCGAAGCCGAGGTTTGCAACCGCGGCGCGGAGCCCGTCGACAGCGGCATGGTCGCGACCTTCTTCGATGGAGACCCACGAGAAGGCGGTACCGTAATTTGTCGCGCCACCACCGTGCGCACGCTCCTCCCCGGCACCTGCGAGCCTATCGCGTGTGATTGGGACCCGGCTCCAACGGAAGGTGAGCGCACCGTGTTCCTCTTCGTCGACGAAGCTGACGACAACGTCGAGTGCGTCGAGACGAACAACATCGCAGAGATCGCGAACGTGGGCTGTAGCTTGATCTGAGAGTGATGAAGAGGAAGCTCAATACGCTCACGGCCCGAGTGCTCTCGGGGCTCGGTCTCGACCTCGAGTGGTCCGTGGATCTACGCGGGAGCTTCCTCAGTCCTATCACGCCGCGGGTTTACCTCGGCGCTCGCCCGACCACGGAGCGCGTGCCGGAGCTGAAAGAAGCAGGCGTGACTCACATCGTGAGCTGTCTGCCGGAGGAGCACCGCTTGCGGGTGGAGTTTCTGTCATCCGACTTTGAGCACCTCTTCCTTGGGGTGCGCGATGGCATGCACGAGGACATCGCTTCGACCTTTCCGCGCTTCTTCGACTTTGCGGCGGAGGCGAAAGCGCCGGAAGCGAAGCTCTTTGTTCATTGCGAAGTCGGCGTGAGTCGTTCGGCCACCTTGGTCATCGCGCTGCTGATGAAGGCCGAGAACCTGAGCTTCATCGCCGCCCTTCGTCGCGTACGAGGGGAGCGATACAAGGTGTTGCCGAACATTGGATTCGCCTCGCAGCTCCAGCGCTTGGAGGACGAGCTGAAGCCCGTTGCTCCGACAAAGGGTCCCTCGTCCCTCGCGCAATACCTCAAGCAAGTCTGTAACGCGCCGGTGGATATCCACGTGCTCGAGTCCGTTCTAAAAGAACATCATTACGACGCCCCAGCGGCGCTGATGACGATCTTTGGCGGCGAAATTCCGAGGGTTGTTCAAGGAGTGCGCGCTTAGTTTGCCCTTGGGGAGCAACCTGTGGACCTTGAGGTTCGTGCGGCCGGCGGTAAATCCGCGGGGGTCTTTGTTGGTCCAGCGTCCGACTTGTGGGGCGTAGTCCAATGCGCGTGAGACTCTACCTCGACTCGTGGCGCTTGCAGTTGCGAAGAACGACAGCTCCATGGGGCTGGACGATCTTCCCGCTTCTCTGCATTCTTCAGCCATGAAGTCTCACGTCTCGTACCTGTGCGTTCTGGCAGCAGCCTGCGGAGGTCCGGCGCTTCCGGCGGTGGCTCCGGCGGTCGATGTGACGGTGGCCTTGGCTCCCGTCGCAGGACGAGGCGCCGAGGTCGGTGCGAGCCAGCGGGAAGAACACGTCGGAATCCTCGATGCCAGCGACGTTGTGGGGGACAGTGGCTCCTTCGAGGACGTGTACGAGTTCTACGCTTCGGAAGGCCAGATGTTGCGCATCACCATGGACTCCGACGACTTCGACACGCTTTTGCGCTTGCGGGGGCCCGGCGGCGATATTGTTGCGCAGAACGACGACCGGGCCGACGGCTCCGTCAACTCGCAGATCGACACCCGGGCTGCGACGACGGGGCGCTACTCCGTTCTCGCGAACTCGTATTCTAACGGCCAGGGCGGCAACTACACCCTCGCTATTGAGATCGTTCATGCCGAGCCCGTCGCTTCGGCCACGGCGGAGCAGTCCTTTACGCTCTACGCGGGCTTTGCTCCGGACCCGAAGATGCTCACGGGCACCGCTGGCGGACCCGTGAGCGGAAACCAGCTGTCACAAGCATGTCGCGGCTGGGTGACGACGACGCCGAGCCACACGATGACGCTTACGGCGCGGATGCCTTACCTGGGCGTCATGATCAACAGCGCCGTGGACACGACGCTCATCGTTCAGCGGCCTGACGGAACGTACCTGTGCGACGACGACGGAGGCGGCGGTTTTCACCCCTACGTCGGCGGCGTCTTTGAGGCCGGCACGTATCAGATCTACGCGGGCACCTACGCCGGTGGCGGACAGACCGCGACCTACCGCATGGCCATCACGACACAGCCCGCGCTGCGCCCAAACGGCATCTAGGTGCTTAGGATGACTCTGGACTGAGCTCACCCATGCCGCTCTGGCGTCATGTCTTCGAGTCAAGGTCATAGTCATGACCCTTCCCGAGGACTCTGGTCTCAAGCGACGAGCTCACGGCGGAGTTCAGCATCCGCGATGGTCTCGAGGAGCTGTTCACGCTCTTCCATTTCGAGTCGGCTGAAGGCTTCGACGCGGCGGGATGATTCGGCTGAAGAGTCGAGAACGACGCGGACCAACATTTCCGGCGTCACGGTTTGCTCGCGATAGCCAGCGGCTTTTGCGATGGGGGCGGGCGCGAGTCTTCGGGCTTCATCCGCTGCGCGTAGCCTCTCCGTTTCTGCGATGAGCTGCTCTGGCTCTGCGACCCAAACGACGAGCGGCTCCTCGCCTTCAACGCCGATGGCGACGCCGCTCTCGAGTTTTGCGCCATAAGGCCGCGGCGGAGGCTGGAAGTCTCTATCGCCCACGGGGACGACGAGCGTGACTTTGGACCATGGGACGAAGCGTTTGAGACCTTGGATACCGTCGGCGCCGAGGACGCACGTGAGCAGGCGACGACTCAAGATTCCGGGGCGCATGAGCTCGGCGAGTTGGGCGAGGACGAGGCTCATACCGAGGATGTAGCCACCCATTTGAACCCACGCGGGGAGACCCGGCTCGCCACGATTCGGCTCGAGCAGACCCAACATGAGAAGCGGCATGACGATGCCGATGTTCGAGAAAAGGATGAGCAGCGTCCGCGCCATGGAGAAACGCTTGCGCGCCCTCAACCGAAACTCGACGCGTTGACTCACGGGGCGAGCCTAGCTGTTCAGCCCGGGAAGGGAAGATGCTTGAGCGTTTCGGCGAGGGCATCCACGCGTGGCTTCAGGTCTGGAAACGCTTCGGCGCCTGCATGCACGCACCAAATGTCACTCCAGTACGCGAGGTGGGGCTGCGCCTCGTATCGAGTGAGAATGGTCTCGAACCCTTGCCGCGCTGCGGTGGTGTCGCCGGCTCGAAGAGAGCAGAAGGCTTGCTGCTGGACGAGGAGATCCATGCGCCAGCTGACGGGGCCCTTGAACGCTTCTCGGGGGACGGCTTCGTAGGCCGCGACGGCTTCCGGCCATCGCTTGAGGTCGTGCAAGCAATGCGCGCGATAGAGGTGCGCCCACCCGTGTGTTGGGTCGAGGGCGATGGCTTCGTCAAAGAGCGCGAGGGCTTCGTCCTGGCGTCCGGCGCACATGAGCAAGTACCCGTGCGCGTGTCGAACGTGTGCATCTTTGGCATCGAGCTCTCTTGCGTGGCGAAAGTAGCCTTCGGCTTCCTTGGTAAGCCGTTCTTGTAGCGCTGTCTTCTTGTCCCACTCAGCGTGCTCCGCGAAGACGCCACAGGAAATGCCCATCGATGTGTGGAGCCTCGCGTACTCGGGGTCGAAGCGAAGCGCCAAGTCGTAGATGCGCTTGAGCTCGCCCCAGGAGGAGTTTGCTGCCATCTCCTGCTCGATTTCGATGGCGAGCTGACGCAGTCGTTCTCCCGGCGAGAGCTCGATGTGGCCCGTCGCGGTGAGGTAGGCGTCGAGGCTCATGGCTCTGAGCTGAGGAGCGTGACGTTCCTTCAGCCAGTCGAGGAGCTGGTCATTCGGCGCGGGCTGCGCCGCCGGGCGATGCGACTTGTCGCGCCGCCGCTTCGTCGCCCGGTCGCGCGCATCAAACTTTCCGCTTCGGACTGCTGAGCGCGCCATGGATACGAGTCTAAAGCAGTTTCGAGAGTGCCGCGAATGGGAGGCGGCGTGCGTCTACGGTGACTCGCACAGAGGCATGCGAAGCTCGTTGCACCACTCATCCCTCCACATGCCGCCCGCTTGCATCGAGACGCAGTCTTCGCCGGCTCCGGCGCCCATGTTGTCGGGCTGGGTAGGTGCCCAGTTGTCATACGAAAACTCGGCACCGGTATCCCAAATGAACGTGCCCTCTGCGTCCCGATCGTTCAGCCCGAGCCACGAAGGACCAGTGACTCGCGCGGCTATGCTGTCGTTTTCGGCCTGGCTGTCCACGGACACCATCGCCATTCCCCGCGCTCCACAGTGATTGATCGCCACAAGCCACGGCATCATGGTGTCGGGGCAGAGCATGTACATGTGGCCCGCGAAGGTCCAAATGTCGCAGCCCTCGCAACCCGTCGATTCATCGACGGTCGAATCACAGTCATCATCGACGCCGTTGCACGCTTCGGCGACGCCGGCGTCCTCGTCGAAAACCTCATCGCAGTCGTTGTCCGCTCCGTCGCACGCTTCGGGGGCGCCGGGGTAAGTGTCTAGGCGCTCGTCATCACAATCTGCGGGCGCTGCAAATCCATCTCCGTCGTCGTCGACTTCACAACGCCCATCGACGCACACTTCGCCGTCGCCACATGGGCACGCGCGGGCCGTGTCGGGCGACCCGCCGTCTGGTCCCGGGCCCGCATCTTCGCGTGGAACACACATGCCACTCGTGTTGCAGCGCTCGCCGCTTGGGCATTCGGCGTCTTCGGGCACAGAGAAACATGCGTTCGTTTCGCACCGCCCTTGGCGACATCCATCGGATGAGCATTCCATGTCGGAGGAGCAAATCGGCGGGCAGAATTCAGGCGTCTCCACCGTGCAACGTGAGTCGGAGCACCGGCCGCTATAGCAGCTCTGCAACAGACCATTGTCGCCGAGCTCCGTGCACACCACGCCGCTGCAGTCGCGCGTGATGACAACGGTGGCGGCCGTCGGTCCGCGCACCGTCACGCTCACGCGACGGCTGGCGATGGGCGCGCCGTTTTGGAGCAAGCGCACCGTCAGCTCGAGGTCGCCTTCGTCCACCGCTTCGCTGCCCACGCGCCGTCCACGTACGTAGTCCCCGCCGGGAACAGCGATGTGCTCGATATCCGCGACGTCGTCTTGCGCGATCTCCACTCTCACGGAGTCGAAGTCCTCCCCAGGGACGTAGTCCGTCTTCACATCGACGAGCACCATCGATTCGGTGGATTCGCACGCCGCAAAACTGAGGGCGAACGTGACGAGGGCAGAGCACCAGATTTTCGTTCGCATACGCCTTCGATAGCAGCACAAGGCGAGTCTTGGGAAGAGATGGCGCAAAGGAACGCGCGAAACGAAAAAGCCCACGCGGGACTTCCCGGTGGGCTTTTGCGCACGCTCGCGTGATTGCGAGGCTTACTTGCCGCTGCGCATCTTGAGAATCTTCGCGAAGGAACGCGTCTGAATCTCTTCGAGGGTCAGGCCGGTGACGGCGAGCTCCTCCAAGGAAACTGCGCCGCTGCTGAGGCCGCGGAGGAAGTAGTTGAGCAGACCCTGGCCCGTGGCTGCGTCGTCGAAGACATCGCCAACGAGGGTAGCCTGGCCGGCTTTGTCCATGAAGTTCGCGAGGCGTTCCGCGGCGGCGGCGAAGCCTTCGAGGAAGAACGCGTAGGACGCGGCGTAGCGCACAGGAATCTGTCCGGGGTGAAGGTCCCAGCCCTGGTAGAAACCGTTGATGAGCGCGTGGCGAATGTGGCCCGCGGAGATGGCCCAAGAGCCGTGCACGGCGGCGCGGTTCTCGGCTTCTTGCTCGGGCGTGAGGGATTCGCCCTTAGGCGCGCGGTGTGGACCGACGGGCATGATGTTCGTCGCACCATCCGAGAGCCAGACGCCGGTGTTGGCGTAGCTGATCTTCATCATGTGAAGCGCAAAGTCGCAGGCCGGGTGAATGATGGCCTGGTAGGCGGCGGTGATGCTGCAGCTGGCGGTGTAGTCGTAGGTGCCGAAGTGGGCGGCAACGCAGCGACCCTTCGCAGCCTTGTGGAGCTTCGGCAGCATGGACTGACCGTCGGCATCAAAGATGCTCTGCGTGAGCTCGATCATGAGCTCGAGCTTGAGCAAGCCTTCGTCCATGCCGAGCTTCTTCTCAAGAGCTTCGAAGAGCGTGACGAGCGTGCTGACCTGCTCAGGGATTGGAATCTTCGGAAGCGTGACGACGAAGTTGTCCGGCAGCTTGCCGGCCTCGGCCCAGAGCGTGCTGATGAAGATGTCCAAGGTGCGCACGGAGCGCGCCTTGAGCTCGTCGTTGAGTGGCTTGATGCGGATGCCGATGAACGGAGGCGCGATGCCTTCCTTCATGGCCTTGGCGAGCTCCTTGGCGGTGCGCTCGGCGGTGGCGTCCTCTTCGTCGTCGGGGCGGTTGCCGAATCCGTCTTCGAAGTCGATGCGGAAGTCTTCCACGGCTTCGCGTTCAAGCTTCGCGCGGGTTCGTTTGAAGACGGTGCACGCGAGCCAGAGTTTCGGCGCGCGTTCTTGAAGGGCGCTGGGGTCCTTCTCGTACTCGGCGAGGATCGCGTCGGCGTTCTCTGGAATGGCGTCCAAGATTCCGAGGGCGTGGCAGAACTCGAAGGCGTTGCCGCCGTAGGTGTCGAGAGAGCGTACGGCGAGCTGACCTAGCTTCTGCGTCGTCGTCGACTTGTAGAGCTGCGCGCCGCCGTAGACGGTGTGCACGGGCTGACGGTCGGGGCGGTCGCCGGGGTAGTCGAGGGCCCAAGCGGCGTTTGCTTTGCCGAGCGAATCGAGCGCGGCCTTCTGGTCTTCAAAGAGTGTGCTGATGGTGGTCATGATCAGGAGCCTCGGTAGGTGGAGTAGCCATAGGGGTTGAGGAGAAGGGGGACGTGGTAGTGCTCGTCGGTCGCTTCGACGCGGAAGACCACGGGTACTTGTGGGTAGAAGCCGCGCTGGCCGTTCTTTTCGAGGTACTCCTCGACGAAGAAGGTGATGCGGTAAGTGCCGGCCTTGAGGGAACCGGGCTCGAGGAGGTCGGTGATGCGTCCGTCGTCGTCGGTGACTCCGGCGCCGATCTCAGTCGGCGCGCCGTCGAGGGACTCGAGGGTGATGCGGACGCCGGCGGCGGGGCGGCCGATGGCGGTGTCGAGGACATGGGTCGTGATGGGGCTCTTCATGGGTCTCTTTGTCTCGGGGCTTACTCTTCTTCGGCGAGTTTCTGTAGTCGAATCCGGGTGATCTTCGCCTGTTCGCCTGCGGCGATGGCGAGTTCATCGGCGTGCTCGCCTGGTAGGCGTTCGTTCAAGAGGGCAAGCATCTCTGCGGCGCTTTTTCCTGTCGCGCAGACGATGAAGATGTGACCAAAGCGCTCTTCGAAGGCGACGTTTCCGTCACGAAGGGCTACCAGCGTTGCCTCTTGGGCTTCCTTGACGCCGGCCTGTTCGTCGCCGGACCAATCGAGGTCTCCCTTCGTACCGAATTTTTCGCGCAGTGCTTCGATGCTCGACCCGATGCGCGGGTGATGCGTGAAGGCTTCGAGGATGTCGGCGCGTTCCATCGTCGCCCAGGCATCGTCAGCACGCGTGAATACCGCGTCGTCATCCGCAAAGGGGCGGGACGCGAGCAT
>JBGCFM010000129.1:0-50626 GCA_045106895.1 Polyangiales bacterium
CCCTCCTGAGAGAAACGCGCCCAACGCCCGCGTGGCGTTTGTTGCTGGCTGGACTGGTGCCCTTTGCGCTCGGTCTGTTGCTGGTGGGAGCGACATTCGGTGAAGAGCCGGATGAGACAGGTGGCTTAGGTTTGGACGCACAGGCTACGTCGGAGGGCGATGCGGAGCCGCAAGAGGCTGTGGAGACTATGGAGCCAGAGCCGCAGGCGGAGCCGGAGACCGAAGCTGAGCCCTTAGAGCCTGAACTCGCAGTCCTTCCCGCCGATGTCGCGATGGGGACGCCAAGCACAGACGTGCCGGCTGAAACACCGGTGGTCGAAGAGCCGGCTATCGAAGAGCCGGCTATCGAAGCGCCGGTTGTCGAAGCGCCCCGCCAGCCAAGCAATACGAGCTTCGTGCGTGGGCGCCTTGCGTATCTGCGCTGTGGTTCGATGGCCGATGCGGACGAGCGGTGTCCTCGTGACCGCGATCTCGAGGTCAGCACCTGGGCAGCTCTGGAGGGAGCCAACCACTGTGGCCTCGGTGCTGGAAGTGCGGACGTTCGCCTACATTTTTCAGGGGGAGCACCGGAGCTCCGCTTTCGAGACTATGGGGACCCGCCTCTCGAACTTGGTGCTCTTCAGACGTGTCTTGCGCCTCACATTGCAGCGCTGCGATCGACGCTTCCGGAGAGCTTCGTTCTCTCGATGCGATTCACGCTTCGTTAGCAGGACGGCTGAGCTCTCGCTCTAGAACGCAGCTTGTCTAGAACGCAGCTTGTCGAGGCTTGGTCTAGAACGCAGCTCTAGCGAGCGGCTTCGGCGACGTTTGCCTGATCCGATGAACGGATCTCAAGGCGGTAGCGGCTGTTGGCCGTCTGGACGTAGTACACGTCGCCTTCGGCCATCTTCAGCACACGCTTTACGGGGGTCGTCACGTACTCGTGCAAGCCATCGGGAAACTCGATGACAACAACGGAGCCGGCGCGGGGTGGACGGAGGAGCCTGCCAACGACTGCACGTCCCGGCTTCTTCCCCATCTTCCTAAGTACGACCTCCACGACAATCAAAATCTAGCACACAGGGACAGACGGGCAAAAGGAAGCTCGATCATTTTGAGCGATAGGCGCCCGTCGAGCGTGTGTCCTACATGTGGGACACACGCCCTTTCCGGCCTCAGAGAAGCAGGATCTCTTCGAGATTCAGGCCTGCTGGATACGCATAGCTAGTGAAAAGCCCGAGGCCATAAACGATCACGCCGAAGGTCCCGTCGCTTCTCATCGAGTGGGTTCCACCGTTCACGGGCACGATGGACCACTCACGTTCGCCGACGGTCTCCCAGCTTCCCGTCGTCACGGCGCCGTCCAGGAAGATCTCCTGACCGGGGTTTCGGGTGATGAGCAAGAAGCTCTGACCCATGGTGCTGCTGTTGTAGCTGGTGGGGGTGACGAAGGTGTAGTCGCGTCGGAACTGCTCCTGCGGCGGAAGAACGACCATGGCAGGGTCACCACGTTCGGAGCCTTCATCCGTTCGGTACTGGCCGACGAGGAACTGGGTGACGAGGATACCGCGGCTGCTGGACACGCGGAACGCGCTCTGTGCCGAGAACTCCTGCACTTCGCCAATGCCGAGGGTGAACTCGCTGACGCCGTTTTGTGCCGGCGCGACGGTGACGGTGGTGCCCTCGAAGGCGCCGATGACACGAACGATATTAAGGGCAGCGTCACCGCTATCGCCCATCGGCGCGCTGACGAACTCCGTGCCCCAAGTCTGAAGCGGAGGCATCTGGTTTTCGAGGTGGTCGCAGGCCGGCGCGTCGTAAGGCACGTAGGCGCAGAGATGTCCGCCGAAGACGGCGACTGGGTTGTCCGCGGAGACGCGTGAGCCCGTGAGGTCGTACTCGGTCTCGTTGCAGAACGAGATGTCGTTTCCAAGAATCGTTCGCGACGTGAAGCCCGGACGACCCGCGGTGCAGTCCGGCGCCGTTGCAGCAAAGATGGTAGCGACCTCACCGCGCGCAAGCTGGAAGCGGATCATGGTTCCGCGCGTGGCGGCGGGGAAGCGGCCGGCCGCGTCAGCGGCGATGTTCGCGGCTAGGCTGACCTGCACCGTCGTGGGCTCCGGGGTGGTGCCGACGATGGTGATGTTGCCAGGGGACTTGCTGTAGTTGTCTCCGAACGTGCCCGCTCGTGCTGCGGACAAAGGCACAAAGCTCGAGACGATGTAGTCGCCGGTGAACGAGTGAGCCGGAAGGAGAAGCGACGCGTCGTTTGTGTACGAGTAGTCGGGCACGTCGGGACCGAAGGGGTCGAAGGGGTCCGGAATCGTGCGGCCGTTGTCGTACTCGAAGGGGTTGAACTGAGCGACGGTGACGGGGCGGTCGGAGACCAAACGGAACGCGCCGTTGGCGACGACAACGCTGCTCTCTCCGCTCGCATCGCTCTGACCGGTGACCCAAGGGAGAATGACGTCCTGAAGGCCACCCGCGGGGACCGTGATGGACGTCAGCATCGTTGTGCCGCGGAAGACGCGGACGTTCGCTGCGTCACCGTTAGGGTTGGCGACGACGGCGCGGAAGTCATAGCGACTCGGGAAGTCTGCGCTGTTCGGAAGTGGAGTGGGCCAGTACTCGCATCCGATGTTGGAGCGGGAGGACTCTGCAGCGCCACAGGCGTCCGCGCAGTAGCCGCCGGAGTTGCAGGTGCTTCCGTTCTCGGTGCAGTCGCGGGCCGTGACGAAGCCGGTTCCCTCGCTGTTGCAAACCATGCTGACATCACCGTTGCAGGTGCGGCTGCCGGCTGTGCAGGCGACGCAGCCGCCCGTTGGGTCACAGGCTGCGGGACAGTCCATGACCTCTTCCCGGGACATACCGTCGGCGCCACAACGGAAGAACTGAGTTCCAGCGCAGGACGTCTCGCCCGGCGTACAGCCGCTCGTAGGCACGTCAGGCGTAACCCGACCATCCTCAGATCCGACGTCGACGCCGCCAGAATCGCGTCCAACGCGACGGTCGTCGTCGCCGCACGCTGCGAGCAAGAACAAAGAGAGCACCACAAACCGAACCATAAGAACCTCCACCCAGGGCTAAGCCTAAGGGTTTCGGTGTAATGGAGGTCGCTGCCTAAGACAACCTCGCGCGTGATCTAGCGCATCGGAAGGCGATTCGAGTCGTTCACGTGTCGCTTGGGCAGCACGGAGCGACGCTACTCGGCTGCGGCCGCCTCTTCTGCCGGTGGCCGGTATCGGAGGATGGGCTTTCGCGCCGCGCGTACCTCGTCGAGGCGTCGGAGTCGCGTGAGATGCGGCGCTCCCTTGACCAGTTCCGGCTTCTCCATCGCCTCTTCGCTGATCTTCGCCATCGCCTCGACGAACTCGTCCAAGGTTCCGAGTGTCTCGGTCTCCGTGGGCTCGATGAGCATGGCGTTCTTGACGACGAGGGGGAAGTAGACCGTCGGTGGGTGGAAGCCGAAGTCCATGAGCCGCTTGGCCACGTCCATCGTGGTCACGCCGTGCTCGCGGAGATGCTTGTCGTTGATGATGACCTCATGCATGCAGATGCGGTCGTAGGCGACGTTCCAGACCTCGCCGAGGCGCACGCGGAGGTAGTTGGCGTTGAGGACGGCGAGCTCCGTGGCCTTCTTGAGGCCCTCGGCGCCCATCTCTCGAAGGTACGCGTAGGCGCGGACCATCATGCCGAAGTTGCCGTGGAAGGAACGCAGTCGACCGATGGTCTCTGGGCGGCTGCCGTAGTCGAGGCGGAACTTGCCAGCTTCGTCTTTTTCAACGACGGGGATCGGCGCGTAGGGATCGAGGTGCTTTTTGTAGCCGACGGGGCCGCAGCCTGGTCCGCCGCCGCCGTGGGGCGTGGTGAACGTCTTGTGCAGGTTGAACTGCATGACATCGATGCCGAGGTCGCCGGGGCGCGCGCGGCCCATCAGCGCGTTGAGGTTGGCGCCGTCTCCGTAGACTTGGCCGCCCTTGGAGTGGACGAGGTCCGCGATGGCTTGAATCTCACCTTCGAAAAGCCCGACGGTGTTCGGGTTGGTGATCATCACGGCGGCGACGTCGTCGTCGACGAAGGGCCGGATCTTCTCCAGCGTGAGCACGCCATCGGCGCCCGCGGGGAACGGCACGGCGGTCAGCCCATTGAGGGCGCACGAGGCCGGGTTGGTGCCGTGAGCGGTGTCGGGGATGAGAACCTTCGTGGGGTGACGACCGTTCGCTGCGTGGTGCGCCCGGATCATCATCAGGCCGCAGACTTCGCCTTGGGCACCAGCGGCAGGGTGAAGAGAGACGCGGTCCATTCCGCAGACCTCCGCGAGGCCCTGCTCGAGACGATACATGAGTTCGAGGGCGCCCTGAATCTGCGAGTCCGGCGCCATGGGGTGCAGGTTGGCGAAGCCGGGAATGCGCGCAGCCCACTCGTTGACCTTCGGGTTGTATTTCATGGTGCACGAACCGAGCGGATACATGCCCAGGTCGATGGCGAAGTTCTGCTGCGAGAGTCGAACGTAGTGACGGAACACTTCCGGCTCGGAGACCTCCGGCAACTCAGCTGGGACATTCCGGTAGGCGTCGCCGAAGAGGGCTTCCGCGTCAATGGCGGGGACGTCACTCTCGGCGAGTGAAGCGCCGTGGCGGCCAGGGACACCCTGCTCGAAAAGGAGTGGGACCGTCAGTTCGATGCCGTGGCGCGGGAGGTTCATGGACCGGGTTCTATGGCCGCTTTGATGAAAGTTCAAAGCGTTTTGAGCCCGGAGGAGAGGGGAGGGTGAGGAAACTACCGCCGCCTGGAAGTTGGGTTCCGACGAGAGGCGGGTTTTTAGAGGAAATCCAGATGTAGCTCACCATCCCGAAGCTGTAATGCAGACCAACTTCTCGAGCTCTGACCGCCAGATCGGCCATAACGGACGCCGGCGTCCGCCTCGATGCTGAACTGACGATGCAGTCGTACCTGGGCATCTATCGTCGGCCGCACGTTTCATCCCGCCAAATTCCGTCGAAAATCTCTCCCACCCAGAAGAGCGCCGCCGAAGCGAAGGTAAAGGGCTCGCGGCTGGTGACGCGAAGTTGACACGAAGTCGGCGACGTTTCGGCGGACGTGTTCAACCCCCAATGACGAGGAAATCAGCGTCGCACGAAAGCCCAGGATTACCGACGCATCGACGAGCGCGCCGCCGTCGTAACGTACGCGCCGCGAGGCCAATGGCGGTAGTAGGTCGCCTCAAGGATCGGTCCGCCGCGTTCATCGAACTCTTGCGTAGGTCGACCGACGATTCGGAGCAGCGAGTTGTTCCAAACGCGGTCCTCGCCGCGGGCATCCTCGGGGCGTAGCTGAACACGCGCGGTGAAAGGTCCGCCAGCGCGCGCGCTGACCGTGACGCGGCAAGAATCGTCGGTGGCATCGGCGCAGATGTTGCGAGGAGCGAGGGTTCGGTAGGTCATTTCGACGACGCCGGAGTCGTCGATGCTCGTGACGATCCCGAACCAAGAAATCTCGGTTTCGGCGTAGCCGTTGGGGTCTCGGCGCACGTCTTCGTAGCCAACTTCGGTCACGTTCTCGAGCGCCGCTTCTTCGTCGTTCGTCTGAACGTACTGGGGGCTGAAGCCGAAGGGGCCACCTCCGGCGCAGGCGGAGAGGAGAAGAACCAAGAGGAGCGGAAGACGCTGCATGCCCGCGGTTGTACTGCAGATACGCGCTGCGATCTAGGGTCTGCTGAGAGAGCCGTCGAAAGCGTGCCGCGTCAGTCGAAGGCGCGGCTGAGGGAGTCGATTTGGTCGCGGGTAAACTCCGGCGCGAAGAGGTGCGGAAGTCGAACCTTCGGCATCTCAAGGGACTCGAGGCGCTTGAGACTCGTCGTCTGAACAGCCTCGCGTTGGGCGCGGATGCGACCTGCGTCGAGGAGCGTGGCGATGACGTCGTCTTTGGCGACCTCGTCGGCGAGCTTCAGAATCTGAGCGGAGGTCTCGGCGTTGAAGAGCTTGGGAAGTACCTGGTTGATAACGAGGCCGGCGCTGGACATGCCGAGCTCTCGGATCGCCGCTTCGAGCTCGATGGTCTCGTTCGTCGGCATATCCTCGGCGAGTGTGACCAGGAGCGCGCCGGCGCGTTTCTCGTCGCGAAAGAGCTCGAGGGCGCGCTCCGCTTCGCGTCGAAGAAGCCCAGGTGGCGCCACGTCGACGATGGCTTGGGGGACGCGGAGCATATCGAGGCCGTGGCCCGTCGCTGGTGCGTCGAGGAGGACGAGGTCGTACTCGCCGGCGGAACCAGGGCCGTGTCCGCTCGCGTGAAAGTAAGCTTTGCCCAGCATGGTCCAGGCTTCGATGCCGGGGGTTCCTCGAAGAAACGCGCGGACCAGTTTGTTCTCGAAGATGGCGCTGTAGAGCGCACGTACCTTCAGGATCATCATGCCGTATTCTTCGAGGCTTGCTTGGGGCGTCATGTTGACGGCGTCGACGCCCGGCGCGACCTCACGAATGTTGTGGTCGATGGGCGGTACACCCAAGAGGCCGCTCAGGCGCTCTTTGGTGTTGACCATGGCAATGAGGACCTTCTTGCCCTTGCGCGCAGCGGCCAAACCAAGAGCCGCAGCAACGGTCGTCTTCCCGACACCGCCTTTGCCGACGACGAAGAGAAAGCGTTTGTCACTTAGCGCGTTCAAAATGATTCCTGCATGGGCCTCATAGGAGTGGCAGAACTACTCCCCAGGCCCCTTCGCCGCAAGCGCTTGCAGTGGCGAGTGCGTCAGTACCGCTGATTCTCCAACGCGTTGACCGTCTCCTTTGGCCTCCAGACCCTCGGCTCGCACGATGCTGCCGCGCTCAAGCACGTCGAAAGCCTCGTTTGCAGGCGAACGCTTACGGTCCAGGCGGACCCACTTCGAGCGAACCCCATCGCCACAGACGAAGAGCTGCTTTTTTCCTTTGGAGACCATGACCTGGCTGACGACGCGCTCATCCGTCGGGTGGAGAGCACCCACGAGGGTCTCGCCGTCCTTCCGCAGCGTGAGGTAGGCAAAGGTGATCCGTTCGAAACGAAGGCCAGCGGCACGGGCCACGGGGATGAGCGGATCGGGCAAACGAAATCCCCGATCCTCGTGGCACCAGTCCCGCTCGCCTTCAAGCATGGGGCACTCTTTGGCGTGCAAGCATGGAGCGAAGACGGTCCAGCCGGAGGCGATCCAGTCTTGGCGAAGCCGATGCAGCTCGCGTGTAACCTCGCGAAGGGCGGGCTCGATGATGATGAGGCTGCCCTCGGGTGCGAGACGTGCCCTCAACGAGTCCACGAGCGTGCGTCGCTTCTCAACGGAAAGTTCGTTGAGGAAGAGCCCCAATACGATAAAGTCGAAGGGCTCTTCGCTGTTCAGCTTCGTTCCCGCAGCGATTCGCACGACGTCGCCGACTTGGCCGCGCTGTTTGATTCCCACCTCACGGCAAAGCGCCGCCATTCCTTTGAGCGCCAAGGCGTCGGCGTCGATGGCGAGCACATCAATGCTCGCGCCGGCGGCCTCTGCGAAAGGAGCGAGTCCGAGTGTGGTGGTGCCGAGACCGGCGCCGAGGTCGAGGACGTGCCAGGTGTCGCCCTTCGGAAGCGCGTCGGCAAACGCCAGCTCCTGCATCGGAGCTTCCATCTTCTGGACGTCGCGCGTCAGAAAGAAACGAAGGCGCGCCGTGAGAACATCGCGACCTCGGGCCTTTTCGAGCTGATCACGGTCTCGGGTGTAGAGGCGGCTGACCTCGCCAATAAGCTCGGGGAGCGCTTTTGAAGGCGGCCCGAGGACGTCATCGGCCACATCATTGGCGAGCTTGCTCCAGGCGCTTGGGGTGGTGGGGAGGTGCATGGGGGGCGGACAGTAGCAGGCTACTGAAAAACTCCGAACGCCTGCTGACTTCGGATACATAGCCACTCATGGAAATCGCGTTCTCCGTCATTGTGCTCTTGGTTGTTGGCGCCGTCGGTTACTTCATCTCCAAAAATTCGACCGGCGCCGCTCAGGCGATGATGGGCGGGGCCGCTGCGATCGATGACACGAACCGTCTTCTCTTCGAGGCGACGGGGTATGTCCACGCTGCCTGTCAGGGCCAGCCGATGGAGGCGCAGCTCCACTACTCTCGGGAGCGCTCCAAGGACCCGATGGCTGGCGTCCATCTCATCCGCGACGCCCAGGGTCTGACTCTTCACTTCAAGACCTCGGTGACGATGGCGGGGATGGGCATCGTCTATTCCGCGCAGTGGTTTGGCGAGTGCCGTCCGTCTTTCG
Source organism: Polyangiales bacterium (assembly GCA_045106895.1). Classification (GTDB taxonomy): domain Bacteria; phylum Myxococcota_A; class Polyangia; order Polyangiales; family Houyiibacteriaceae; genus JBCCRV01. Next base: position 8,240 of record JBGCFM010000129.1, read on the forward strand.
GGCTGCATCTCATCGACGCGAAGCTCCTCGGCGCGGAAGGGCGCAAGGCGGCCCGAGCGCAAGGCTATGAGCGAGACATTCGGCCGGCCTACGAAGGCGAGGTGGCCATTCCGAATCCAATGCTCGGCGCGCGCTTCAAGTTGTTCACGACGGATCCTGCGCGGGCACTTGCTTGGCTCGAGCAAACGGACGTGCAGCAGCGCTTGGCGGCGCTCCATTCCGTGGACCTGCTGGTGGAGGCGGAACGCATCACCCTCAACGACCCGATGATGGACAACCTTCGTGCGGGAGGGAGCACGGCGCAGATGTTGGCGCAAACGCCACAGCAGCGAGGCGAGTACATGGTGACGGTTCACCAGAATGTCGCGGGCCTGCTTCACAGCGCCGCTGGCGCGACGGCCTAGGTTATTCGCGCGGAATAGGTGAGCGCTTGGTTCCCGTTCGTGGCGGGCGATGCTCAGCCGACTCCAACATGACCTGCGCGCCTATTGGCCGAGGTACCTTGCCCACCACACGCACCGGAAGAACCGCGCGCTGCACGACTTGGGGGACCTCGCCGTTCTCACGGGAGCTCTCACCTTCAACCCAGTGCTCGCCGCCGCTGGCGTCGGGGCGGGGTATAGCTTTGCGTTTGCGGGGCACTTCCTCATCGAAGGGCGTAAGCCTGCGACACTTGAGCACCCGGTTCTCGCCGGGCTGAGCAATTGGCGCATGTTCGCGCTGGGCTGCACGGGAGGGCTTGAGGAAGAGCTCGCGCGCTACGAGCTTGAGTCCGAAGGGGAGGCGAACTTCGGCATGGAGCACTGGCGCGCGTGTTTGCTGGCGTGGCGTGAACAAAAGCCGGGGACGGCAGCCGCCCGTTTTCTCGTGGCGCTCTATGCCGTCTCGACGTCGCCGCCCATGCCTCGCTACCGAGAGTATCTCGTCGCCCTAGACGCGCAGCGCCCGACGCTCGTTTCCCATCGGGAGAGAGGCGATGGGCTGATAGATTCAGTCTTTCGCTCCACCCGGGGTGAGGTGTTTCGCGTGGGTGACGTTTCGGCCTTCGACCTCCTCGCGGCCTTGAGCAGTTTTACGGACGACTACGCCATCGAGCCGCCGCGGCTATTCGCCGTGGACGTCGCCGTTTCCATTCTAGAACGGATTCGCGGCGAACACTGTTTGTCTCTGTGGGAGCAACTGGAGATTGCGCTGCGTTGTGCCGAGGGGCGTCCCTTCGAAGCGCTTCTGGGGCTTCACACGGCCACGCGTGTCCTTGCGCGAGGCCGCGACGCGCGACTTCATCCGGCGTTTCGTATGTCCCTGGAGGAGCGACTTCATCACGGCGAGGCCATCGCACCTTTTCATCCGGATGACGCCCTTGGTGGCGACCCCCTCGGCGACACGTACCACTTCTGGGCGAACGTCACCGCCGGCGTGTATGCCGCTTGCCCCACGAACCCGAAGGCGAGCCGCGCCATGGTCTACGCAATGCTCTACGCCGGACCCTGGCTCATGCATGGCGTCCGGGAGACGCTCTTCGGGAGCACGCTCTTCTGCGGCACGCACTCTCGCATCGACCGCCTGGGTTTGAGTCTTGGGTGGAGACTCGGAAGGGCGTAATGACGTCCCGTCAGCAGGTGCGAGCAGCCTGGCGGCGTCCTCGACGAATCGAACGAGCGCCTGAACCCATGAGGCCCAAGCCGAGGAGCATGAGCCCTAGGGAAATGAGTTGCTTCGACTTGCGCGGCTCTAGTGGAACGTCGAGGGCCCGGGAAGCTGAGAGCTCGAGTCGCCCGCGAAAGTTGTTGTCCGACTTTAGGACGACGCGTGAGGCGCGCTGACCCATGAATCGGAGAACGTTGTTTTGACCTTCTCGTGCGCTCAACGCGTCGATGCGCGCGTCGAGACCTTGGGTGCTCACCGGTGGGGTCATGACGAACACAACACGGCTCGCGTGGGGACGAATCTCGACGATGGGGTGATCGAGTACGAGTGGTACGCCATCGACGCGCAGCTCGATACCTGCGCGGAGTCCTTCCAAGAGGTAGGTTTCGTAAGCTTCGGGGGTGAGCGTCGAGAGACTCACATCGGGGTGTCGTGCCTGCAGCGCTTGGTGCATACCCGCCGTCGACATGTGGACCTCAAGTCTCCAAGCGTCGTTGCCGGGGATCAGGTGAAAGCTTGCGATGTTCGGCACATGCGCGGCTGCGTTCGACGACATGCCGAGCGCGGAGCTTAGTGCGACGAGAGCGGCGAGGATTCTCATTCAACGCTCATCGGGTTACGCACCGAGGCACCCATGATGCACGTGGGAAGATTCGGGGCTTCGGCGTTGAGCGCGTAGTAGTGGTAGACGCCGCTTGGATACTCGGGAGTGGCGCCGAAGACCCCGTTGCAGGCGTCCAAACCACTGGGCACGGAACCGTCTTCAAGCGGGGAGTAGATGGGGTAGCCGTCCTTCGCGAAACCCACGAGACCTTCGACGCGCTGGGGGATGTCCGTGCAGCTCACATCCGTGATGCCAAATCCATCCAGGACCGACTGTGTGTTCTCTGGCGTGAAGTGCCAATGCCAGTACCCGGCGGGGTCCGCGTGGCCGCCGCAAGGGTCGAGGGACGGGATGCCGCCGCCGCTTGCACCCGGCATCGGCGGGCCGTCGGTGACGGAAGGTGGGTGGCCGGTGAGTGGCATGCCGTCGTAGAGCGCGACACCATAGAGTTCGACGACGTCGATTTCATTGGGCGCCTCCAACATCTGAGGTTCGGCAGGTATCAAGAACGTAATGGTCAGATCCTGAAGCGCCATCTCGAGACAGCTGGCGGCGCCAGGACCGGAGTTTGCGTTCACGTTGCCGGCGTCGTCCAGAATGTCCCAACCGTCGTTTTCCATCGACTCCCAGAGCTCGCGTTTGAGCACCTGGAATCCTGGGTTCGTCGCGCCGTCGTAGATGCCTACGCCGCCAATATCGTCGACGGTCTCGGGGCAAAATGGCCCGGAGGATTCTTGGTAGTTCTCAAACGAAAGACGGTAACAGTCCGTCGTTGCACCGTTGTCGAGGGTGCAGGACTCGGTGGTGGGACTGATCGTGAAGAGTTCGGAGTCGAATAGGTCGGGCAGAGCGGGGTTGTTTCCTGTCCCTGAGTCTTGGCTGTCGTCGCCAGTATCGCTGAGCGCGACGTCGCCACTGGCCCCGGAGTCGCCACTCGCGTCATCGTCTCCGCACCCAGCGAGCCACGGGAGGCTAAGCAGCAAGAGAGTAGGGACAATCGGAGAAAATGGTCGAGGGGGGTGGGGCATGGATCCATCAAACGCAAAGAGCGGGCCAGGCCAAAACCACAACCACTTGCAGCCTCACGTTCCGCGTCACCGGCAGATCCTGCACGGGGTTAGGCGGTTCACGCAGTGTGGGTTTCGGCGGTCAAGGATCGGCGGCTAGGTTTGAGCGCGTGAGCCGCGGCGGCCGTCTCGAGTGCGCCGACCCCTCGTTAGGACGCCAAACTTAGGCTTTTTGCCACTGTTTCGAAAAACCGGGTGCAAGCCCCCACGCGTGCTAAATCACCGCTGCGCTATGAGTGAGCCTGCCCCGTCCCTTCGCCAACGCCTCTACCGGCCCTTCCGAATGGTGCTGCCTGTGCTCACCCTCGGCAGCGTCGCGGCGTTTCTCTACGTCGTGTTCATGGAGACGCCGATGGAAGAGCAGATGGGGATCGTCCAGAAGATCTTCTATCTGCATGTGCCGAGCGCAAACGGCATGTACTTGGGCTGGACCCTCGCCGCCGTCGGTGGTCTTGGATACTTGGCGACGCGAAAAGACAGCTGGGATGCCCTCGCTGTCGCTGGCGCTGAAGTGGGTACGCTCTTCTGTCTCATCGTTCTCATCACCGGACCGCTCTGGGGTCGCAAAGCCTGGGGTACTTATTGGGTGTGGGACCCGCGTTTGACGAGCACGCTTCTCGCCGGCTTGGTGTACATGGCGTTTCTCTCGCTGCGCGCTGGCAACCCCGGCGCCACGGAAAAGCGCTTCGCCGCGACTTTGGCGATGCTCGGTTTCCCCCTGATGTTCCTTATCAAGTTCAGCGTGCAGGCCTGGAGCGGTCAGCACCCGGTGGTCATGAGCGCGAACGGCGGCGGCATCGCGCCGGCGATGTACCCCGCACTTATTCTGGGCTTTGTGAGCTTGGGCTTCCTGGCGCTTTGGCTCCTCGACGCACGCTTCACCGCCGAGCGCACGTCTCAAGAGGCACAGCGGCTCGAGCTCCTCGTCGCCGAGCGCGGATGGATGGAAAACCAATGATGCTTTTCGCAAAACAGCTATTGCGCGCCCTCGCGTTGGCCGCCGTATTTCTCGTGACGACTCCGGTCTTCGCGCAGGAGGGCAACGGGCAGGAAGGCGCCACCACGAGCGCTCAGACGGGTGACGACGAAGACCGCTCGACTGAGTTTCGCACGAGCGCGGGCCCGCAAATCGACCGCGTCCCCGGCGGCAAGCTGCTCATCGGCGCCTACGGCCTCGCGTGGCTCGCGATCCTCATGTTCATGTGGTTCCGCATCGACCGGCAGCAGAAACGCGCCACGGACGAGCTCGAGCGTCTTGCTTCCGTCGTCAACCGGCACTTGAAACAAGACGGCAGAGACTGATGCCTTCCATCGGTCACATCTTTTATATCCCGGGGATTTTGCTCTTGGGATTAGCGATTGGATTTCGCCTCGGTGCCAAAGCCGTGCGCGAAGAGTTTGAGCGCCAGAAGCGCGACAGGATGGAATAGGAATGCTCAGTTTCGACCTTACGGATGAACAAACAGAACTCGTAAGCAGCGCCCGGCGCTTCACAAAGGAGCGGATCATTCCCGTCGCCGGCGAGGCCGACGAGACGGGCAAGTTTCCGAAGGGCGTCTTCGAGGAGGCCTGGGAGCTTGGATTCGTAGGCTCGGTCTTCCCCGAAGATGTGGGCGGTCTCGGTCTCCACGAAATCGAGAACGTGCTCATCACCGAAGAGCTCGCGTATGGCTGCACCGGCATCCAGACGTCCATCACGGCGAACACCCTCGCCTCGATGCCGCTTCTCCTCGCGGGCAATGACGCGCAGAAGAAGAAGTACCTCGGCATGCTCACCGAAGCACCGATCTTTGCGGCGTACGCCATCACCGAGCCCGCCGCCGGCAGCGACGCCGCGGGCATTCAAATGCGCGCCAAGAAGGTCGGAGACGACTGGGTGCTGAACGGTGAGAAGTGCTACATCACCAACGGCTCTTGGGCGAAGTGGTACACGGTCTTCGCCACCGTCGATGCGTCTTTGGGACACAAGGGCATCATGTGTTTCGTCGTCGATCGCGACACGCCCGGCCTGAGCGTGGGCAAGAAAGAGAACAAGCTCGGCCAGCGCGCCAGCGATACCGCGACAATCAACTTTGAAGAGGTCGTCGTGCCGAAGGAGAACGTGATCGCCGAAGCCGGACACGGCTTCAAGGTCGCCATGCGGACCTTCGACCGAACGCGACCCGACATCGGCGCGGGCGCGTGTGGCCTCATGCGTCGCGCCCTCGACGAGAGCGTCGCCTTCGCCCTCGAGCGCAAGACCTTTGGCGTGCCTATCGCGCAGCATCAGATGGTTCAGAAGATCATCGCGGACATGGCCATCAAGTACGAAGCGACACGTCTGCTTGTGCAAAAAGCCGCATGGATGATCGACACCGGCAACTCCAACTCCGTCGTCGCTTCCTACTCGAAGGCTTTCGGTGCCGACGCCGCCATGGAGGTCTCCACCGACGCCGTTCAGGTGTTCGGCGGAGCAGGCTACATGAAGGAGTACCCCGTCGAGAAGCTCATGCGCGACGCGAAACTGCTTCAGATCTACGAGGGCACCTCGCAGATTCAGCGCATGGTGATCGCGAAGAACGTCTTCGCCGGTAACCGCCCTCAGTAGCAACTAGGCCTCCCCACGGCGCCGCTCGCCGGCGCCTTGGGGTGCACATCCGCCTTCGTTCTAGTGTTCGGAGGCGCTCAGATGCCAAGAGCGGACCGCCGCGATGGTCCACACCAGACCGCCAATGGCGAATAGATAACCCATGATGTCCACGGGGATCCCATTCCATTCCCAGCGGGACTCCGTGAGAAACGGCGACACCGCGAGAAGAGTGCCGATGACCATCAGGAGCACCGGCCGGAAAAAGAACTCAGCCATGGTGCAGTCTACGTGAGTAGGCCGCGCTTTCTTCCTTTCGTCGCCTCGTCGCCTCGCCGCCGACGAAAAAGCGCGTGCCGCCGTCCTTCAATCGAGGTTGAAGCCGCCGATTGTATCTCGAGGGGACTGGAGGACGACATCTGGACACATGCATCAACACCCCGGCTCTCTGTGGAACAGTCGACCTGTCCAGGAGGAACGTAGGTGTCCTTTCTGGTCTCGAAGCATGGCCGAAGCCCGAGTGTGCTCCTCGTCGAAGACGACGAAGAGAGCGCGGCGCTCATACGCGAAGCCCTAGACGGCTCGAGTCACTCTGTGAACCTTCGCCGCGCCGCCGATGCGGTGGAGTGCCTGGCATTCCTGCGCAACGAGCCGGGGTATGAGAACGCGCAGAGACCGGACCTCGTCATCGTCATCGTCGAACGGAGTACAGGCGATTGGGGAGGGCGGCAACTCCTCGCCGAACTCGCGAAAGATGCAGACCTACGCGGCGTTCCAGTCGTCATGCTGGGCGCGACGTCTTCGGACATGGAGGTGCGACAGATGTACGAGCTCGGGTGTCGTTCGTACATTGTGAAGCCCGACGGCGCGGATGCGTTCCGCGAGATGATCGCCGTTCTGGCAGATTATTGGTTTGATGTGGTGCAGCTACCATCGCACCGACGGGAGCAATCTTAGCCACTTCGTTCCGGCCAGGGACTGGGTGCAGCACCCAATCGAACCCTGGGGTTAGGGCCGTGGAAAACGAATCTCTGTGCGTGCGCGTCCATCAAACTCGCTCGGCGTGATGGTGCCGCCGAGGGCTTCCATGTATGAGGCAGCCGCGAGGAGGCCGCAGTAACGCGCATAGCGTCCGCCTGCCTTTCCTTTGATGGCGTCTTGTCCCTCGAGAGTGAACGCAAGCTCTCTGAACTCTTCGCTGAGCGGAGCGCCGTGGGCGTCGATGCGCACGATCACTCCATCCCCATCGTCGATGACGAATAGTTCCGGAGCGCGGCGCCGGTCATGGCGCGCGGCGCTCTCGACAAAGATCGCTACGACCTCGGCGCACGTCGCTCCACCTTTCGCGGTGTGGTTGTCTCCTTGGACCTGTGCGACTGGGTAGCGCCGCGTGATCGCCTCGGCGACATCGCCATCGCGGCTCATCGCGTCGCCGCGTTCCAGGAAGCCGTCGGCGATCCACGAAACCCGCGTCAGCCCCGCTTTGATGTCTTGCAAGGCTGTCCGGAGATCATCGAGGGCGTCTTTGCCGTCCGGGTCGGGGATCTCGACTTCGGACAGGAAGTCGACGTTTGCCGTCAACGTCGCGGCTGGGTTACGCAGGTCGTGAACCAGCATCGCAAGCATCTTACCAACATCGCTCTTGATCGTTGTCATGGCTTCTCTTGATGGCCTTCTAACGGTGGTGCCCCGCATCTCTTTGAGGACTCAATCGCCACGTTGCCAGAATTGTAGCCTCAATCGCCGCCGCTTTGGCGCTGAATTTCGAAAAAGCAGCCAGTCACCGGTATGCTCCGCGAATGCCTCGCCGATTCGTAGTGCGCGCCAAATACGCGATTGTGCTCGTGGTTTTAGCGTCATGTGCCCCGGCTGAGACCGTCATCGACCCGCCGGAACTCTCTGAGGATTTGCCCGAAGAGATCGCGGAAGAACCGACGCCGGCGCCCGCTGCTGCGGAGGCGGCGCCACCCGCGTTTCGCCCAGAGGACGTGACGACGACGCCAAACCTCAACTTGCCCGGCGAGGAGGCGTTCGACCATGACGTGATCCTCGAGGCGCTTCGCACCGCATCTTCCCGGGAGTTCAAGCCCGTGGGGCACACGAGCGTCGTGTTCCGGATGCGACTTGAGGGTGACCACAACGCGGCGTATCGGCCACGGACGCGGCGTCATCGGCGTGGCCACCTTGCGGAGGTCGCGGCTTATGCACTCGGGCGTTTTCTTGGGCTCGACAATGTCGTTCCGGCGACGCTTCGCAGCGAGACCCGCATGCGGATCTCTGAGCATCTTCACCCGCGCTACGACGATGTGAACACATGGGAGGACCTCGAAGAGCGAATCTTCTACCGCTCGCGGACGCAGACTCCGGGTGCGGCCATCTATTGGGTCCCCGACCTCCAGGAGACAGAGCTCGACTCCAGCGCGTCACGACGCGAATGGCAAGGTTGGCTTGCGGGGGGAGACATCCCCGAGGGCCGCGTCGCGCTGGCCCGCGACCTCTCGAACGTTCGTGTATTCGACTACCTCATCGGCAACTGGGACCGGTTTAGCGGCGGCAACCTCAAGCTCTTCGGCAGCGATGTCGAACGCGTCGCGCTCCGCGATCACAATGTCGCGTTCGGGCGTGTCGGGGAGGAGCGCGAAGAAGGCCTTCGAAACGAGGTGCACGCAACACAGCGCTTTTCTCGAGCCGTCATCGCGCGCCTGAGCCAGCTCGACGCCGATGGACTTGAAGCAGCGATCCTGCGTTTCAACAGCGAAGAAGAGCGTGAAGAGCTTGGCTTGGAGATACTTCATCCGACTCAGAGCGAAGCGCTTCTGGAACGGGCCGCCGTCGTACTCTCACATGTCGGGGCGCTCATTGAAGCCCACGGTGAGGATAGCGTCCTCTACTTCGAATAAGCAGCTGCTCTAGTGGCACCAGATACCTACACGACGATTGGTTGGCGAGAATGGGTTGGCTTGCCCGAACTCAAAACCGAGTGGATCAAATGCAAGGTCGATACCGGCGCGCGTTCGTCCTCGCTCCATGCTTTCGACATCGAACTCTTCGAGCATGATTGCGCCCGCTGGGTTCGTTTCGAAGTTCATCCGTGGCAGGGCTCGGCGATGGACGCGGTACGCGTCGAAGCGCCACTCGCCGATCTTCGAACGGTGAAGAGCTCGTCGGGGAAGAGTGAAGAGCGCCCCGTCATTCGCTCCCTCGTCGTCATCGCCGGTCAGCAGCACGCGATCGACATTACGCTGACGCTTCGGGACGAGATGGGCTTTCGAATGCTACTCGGCCGCGAGGCGCTGCGCCGCCGATTCGTCGTCGACCCCGGCAGCTCTTATCTCGCGGGTCGCCCGCCTCCTGCCGTGAGGGAGGCCAACCGGCGGGTGCCCGACGAAGGGCTGCTCCCGGGAGAAGACGACTAGCGGGGCGAGCGACGCCGCAGTGAACAAAGGCGCCGCATGAGCTGGGCTGCTATGCAGAAGTATGGCGCTCGAAGGAACGATTCAGAAGCTTGGACTCGAAGGCGGCCTCTGGGCCCTCGTCAAAGATGACGGCTCTCAGGTGGAACTCATCGACCCGCCGGCGGAGATCCGTCAGCAGGGGCGTCGTGTCCGCCTCCTGAAAGTCCGCCGGGAGACGGCGGAGGTTTCCGTGGGGATGGTCGGGGATGCCGTGGAGGTGGTGTCGTTTGAGTGGGCTCAGTAGCCCGAAGCACACAGCTCCCGTCAAATGATCGCGTCGTTACGCCCCGTTCCCTTGCGCGGAGCACGCCCACACCTCAAAACGCTGTCTCTATGCTCGATCCGACCACGCTAAAGGGCCACCTCGACCAGCTTGGCTGGGATGCGAAGCCACACGGCGCGGGGACACTTCGAAGCGTCCATCAGACGGACGAAGGCGAGATGGTCGTGTACCTGCGACTTCACGCGAACTGGCTCGTGGCGTCGGTGGTCCCATTCCTGGCAACGAAGGGCGACAACAGCTTCGAGCTTGGCCGGTGGCTGCTGCGTATGAACCGAGACATGCCGCTGGCGAAGTTCGCGTATGACGAGGATGGCGACGTCTCCATCAATATCGAGCTGCCCACCGAGAACCTCGATTTCAGCGAAGTGAAGTGGGCCCTCGAAGAGCTCCTTGAGCAAGCGACGACTCACCGGGCGACGCTTCGCTCAGCGGCGGAGGGCTCGTGAAGATCGAAGCCGACGCCTTTGTCGACCACCCGGCAGACGAGGTCTTTCGCGCGTACCGGGATGTACTTCCTCGGCTCGTCGAGCAGATCCCCCAGGTGCGCGCGGTGATCGTTCAGTCTCGCAAAGAGTCGGGCCATATCGTCGAACTCGTCAACCTGTGGCACGGCGACTCGCCGGTCCCCACCATCGCCGAGAAGATCCTGCCCACGCGCGCTTCGTGGTTTGACCACGCGTCGTGGGATGCCGCCGCACTCGAAGCCACTTGGCGCATCGAAAGCGAAGTGTTCACCGACGCCATTCGCTGCGAAGGGGTCAACCGCTTCGTCGCCGTTGGCGACCACACGCGCGTCGAGGTCCGTGCGGAGATTCGCGTGGACCTGTCCAAGCTTCGGCTGGTACCGGACATGGTCGCGGGACCCATCGGCTCGGCCATCGAGCGCTTCTTCGTGAAGCAGTTTACGCCGAGCGTGGGCACCGTCTGTGACGCCATCGGCAACTACCTCGACGAGCAGTGAACCTCTTCGACAGTCAGCGCGAGGTCCCTCTCGCCGACCGTATGCGACCACGCAACCTCGCCGAAGTTGTCGGGCAGCGTCACCTCCTCGGGTCCGGCCACCTGCTCGCGCGTCTGATTCGTGCGGATAAACCCCCTTCGATGGTCCTCTGGGGGCCACCGGGAACAGGAAAGACGACGCTGGCGCAGGTCGTCGCGAACGAGAGCAAGGCGCACTTTGTGCTCTTCAGCGCGGTCCTCGGCGGGGTCCCGGACCTGCGCAAGCGCATCGCAGAAGCCACGGAGCGAAGCCGCCTTGGCAAGCGCACGATTCTCTTCGTCGATGAGATCCACCGCTTCAATAAAGCGCAGCAGGACGCGCTCTTGCCTCACGTGGAAAACGGCACCGTCACGCTCATCGGGGCGACGACGGAGAACCCTTCCTTTGCAGTGAACGCCGCGCTTCTCAGTCGAGCTCGCGTCTTCCGACTACAAAGCCTTGAGGACGAGGACGTCACGATGGTGCTTCGGCACGCCCTTGAGAGCGAACGCGGTCTCGCGGGCAAGACGGCTATTAGCGATGAGGCCGTCGCGGCGCTGGCGGAGGCTTCTCACGGAGACGCGCGCCGCGCGCTGACGGCGCTGGAGTCCCTCGCCGCGGATGGCCGGCCCGTCGACGTGGAGATGGTTGCCGAAGCCTTCGAGTCGAAGACACTGCTCTACGACAAAGGAGGAGAAGAGCACTACAACGTGGTCAGCGCTTTCATCAAGTCGATGCGAGGCAGTGACCCGGACGCGAGCGTGTACTGGATGATGCGCATGCTTGATGCGGGCGAAGACCCGCGCTTCATCATGCGCCGCCTCATCATTTTTGCGAGCGAGGATATCGGCGTCGCGGACCCGCGCGCCTTGACCGTTGCCATCGCCGCGGACGCTGCGCTCTCGCGTCTTGGTTTGCCCGAGGCGACTCACGCCATCGCTCAGTGCACGGTCTACATGGCCGTCGCGCCGAAATCCAACGCGAGCTACCAGGCATTCCTTCGGGCCCGCGCCGATATCGAAAAGCACGGTGCGTTGCCTGTGCCGATGAAGCTACGAAACGCGGCGACAAAAGCCATGAAGAGCTGGGGCTACGGGGACGGCTATCGCTACCCTCACGACGAAGGCGGTCACGCAGGCGGAGAAACGTATCTGCCCGAGGCGCTCGTGGGCCGCGTGTACTTCGAGCCGAGCGGAAACGGGCTTGAGGGCCGGATCCGTGAGCGCGTCCTGAACAGACGCGGTCAGGAGAGCGACAAGCCCAAGGAGAACCAATGAGCGATGTCGGAGCGAAGGCGGGTGAGACGAGACCGGACGTTCGCCGCGTGCTTGGCGCCTATGACTTGAGCGAGGCAAGCGTCACGCCCATCACCATGGGCCTCATCAACGAGACCTTTCGTGTCGACACGCGAGAAGGCTCTTTTGCGTTGCAGCGCCTGCACCCGGCTTTTGCCGGCGAGCTCAACGAGGACCTCGACGCCATCACAGCACGCGTGGCAGAGGCAGGGCTTCTGACGCCGCGGCTTTTGCGCACAAGAGACGGGGCCGCGTTTGTGGAGGACGAAGGTCGCGCGTGGCGCATGATCACCTGGCTCGACGGAGAGGCGTTTCACTCCACGGATGGGCCCGAGAAGCTCGCGTCGGCGGGTCGTCTGGTGGCACGTTTTCATGGCGCGCTTGTCGGCCTGGATCATAAGTTCGCGTTCTCGCGGCCTGGCGCTCACGACACGGCGGCGCATCGCAAACGCCTCATGGAGAGGGCCAAAAAGCCGCACCCACGGAGCGATGCACTGGGGCCCCTCGCGAGTGCCATCACCGGCTACCCGCTCCCGAAGCTCCCGGAGCTTCCGCTTCGCATCATTCACGGCGATCTGAAGTTCTCGAATATTCTCTTCCGCGGCGATGAGGCGGTGGCCCTCGTCGACTTGGACACGCTGCAATGGGGGAGCGTTGTGGTGGAGCTCGGCGACGCCTTTCGTTCATGGTGCAACCCGCTTGGCGAAGACACGGAGGAGCCTGCTTTTCGGCGCGACCTCTACGACGCCGCTGTGGGCGGATACCTGGAGGCGGCGGGGGCCTGGTTGAGCGAGGCAGAGCGGACGGCGTTGCCTCTGGGACCAGAGCGCATCGCCTTTGAGCTCTCGACGCGTTTTTGCCTCGACGCCTTCGAGGAGAGCTACTTTCGCTGGGACGACACCCGCTTTGCTTCTGCGAGTGAGCACAACGAGATGCGCGCTCGGGCACAGTTCTTCCTCGCGAAGAGCGCGGCGCAGCAGCTCCGCTAGCAGCCTAGGAATCGCTTCGATAGGAACCAAAACGATGAGCCTGCTTTTTCCACGACTGAACTTCGCCGACGACGCCCTCGCACTTCGTGTCGGAGACGACGTGCTCAGCTACGCGGCCCTCGCCGCGCGCGCAGGCGGATTCGCCGCGTCCCTCGCCGATGCAGGCATTGTTCGCGGCGATCGGGTGGGCGTCTTTAGCGACGCGCACCCCAATACCGTGGTTGCCATGATGGGCGCCATCGCCGCAGGCGTGACGGTGGTGCCCCTCAACCCCAAGCTTGGCAGCAAAGAGCGCGGGCACATCTTGAAAGACAGCGCCCCAAAGCGCGTGTATTCCGCCATCGCGCGTGAGGTCGAAGGGGTCGAGGTCGAGCCCATCCTGGCGCGTGAGGCGCCACTGCCGCGACGCGAGACCGTCGGCGGCGAAGTCCTCGTCCTCTACACGAGCGGTACGACTGGGCTGCCCAAGGGGGCCATTCTCCGGGATACTCAGATCGCGGCGAACATCGACGGACTCGCCGAGGCGTGGGCGTGGACGGACGACGACGTGGTCGTCCACGCGCTCCCTCTTTTTCACGTTCATGGTCTCGTCCTGGGGCTCTTTGGCAGCCTCCGCGTCGGCGGTGCGCTCTGGACCTTTGAGCGTTTCGATGTGGACGCCGTCGCCGATGCACTGGCTGGTGCCGGGACGATGTTCTTTGCGGTGCCCACCATGCACCATCGCTGGGCCAGTGCCGCAGAGGAAGACTCGACCATCGCCGACAAGATGAAGAGCGCGCGACTTCTGATCTCCGGCTCGGCTGGCCTGCCGGTCCGTGAACATCGACGCATTGAAGCGCTCATCGGTCGCGCGGTCTTTGAGCGCTATGGGCTCACAGAGACGCTCATCAACTGCGCCGTCCCCGACAAGCGTGGGCCGATGCCCGGGACCGTGGGCTTTCCGCTCCGCGGGGTGGAGCTGCGCTTGGTGGACGACGCGCGCAACGTTCTCGATTGCCACGACGGCACGACCATTGGGGAGATCGCGGTCCGCGGGCCTTCGGTCTTCGGAGGGTACTTAGGCCGACAAGACGCGACGGCGGCGGCGATGGATGACGAAGGCTGGTTCTACACCGGGGATCTGGCGACGCGGGATGAAGAAGGGGCGATTCGCATCATGGGGCGGCGCAGCGTCGACCTCATCAAGACCGGTGGCTACAAGGTGGGCGCCGGGGAAGTGGAGGCGTGCATTCTCGAAGTCGAAGGCGTCGCGGAATGCGCCGTCGTTGGCGTACCGGACGCCGACCTCGGTCAGCGCATCGAGGCGCACTTGGTCTGCCGTGAGGGGGCGAACGTGGACCCGAAGGTCGTGGTGGATCGCGTCGCATCGGAGCTGACTCCGCACAAGCGCCCACGCGCCGTGCACTTCGTCGATGCGCTGCCTCGAAACGCCATGGGCAAAGTTCAGAAGAAGCGTCTGCTCCCATCGTAGGCGACATCAGCGAGCTTCACTCGGGGTTGCAGGACCCCTCACAGAAGTTCTCGACGACGCCCGTGCGTAAGAAGACATCCATCTGCCTTTGGGCAGAGCGCAGTCCTCGGACCGCGCCGTGCGGGTCGTCTCCTTCGCGTGGGGGTACGTTGGTCAACGGCGCCGGGGGGATGCCAAAGTCGTACTCGACGATCCCAGAACCTTCGTAGGGTGCCGGTGACTCCTCGATGCCGAACACGCTTCGGAACGCAGGGGTCACCATGTGAGCGCCGGCGGCTCGCGCCATCCCATGAGCACCCAAGGGCGTCACTTGATGGTCGGCGACGGCGACTTGGAGGAGCACGTTTGAAGGCCGCGAACCCGGCAAAGGGTCGTTCATGAAAGGGGTGTAAGTTCCTGGCTCCGCGTAGTCGAAGTACATCTGGAACAAGCCCACGAGGAGCGGAATTTGCGGCCCCGTACCATACGTCCCGCGCAGCAGGCTGAAGTACGCGTCGAAGTCGACGCTTCGGAAAAGAAGCAAAGCGTAGGGCTGCCCGGGCACCCCAAGGATGCCGCGCTCGATGTCCGGGGAGAGGGCAACGAGGGAGCCTCCAAAGATGCCGCCCTGACTTAGGCCGTAGTAGTAGGTCTGTTCAGGATCGACGACGGATGCGCCTTCCCACATGAGCGCTGGGTCGCTGGCGAGGGCACCGCGCTGCAGGCGCGTCATGAGCATCATGTTGACGAAGCCCTGGCGAAGACGGTCGGCCACGGTGGCGAAGCGACCGATGTCCGTGCTGCTCACAGACGCGAGGACCTCGCCGACGTCGTCAGACGACATTCCGATCCAGTCCATCGCCACCATCACGTGGCCTTCGAGGTTTGCAAATTCGCCGATGGGCCCACCCGAAACCTGTCCGGCGGAGCCGAGGAGTCCATGCCCGAACTGCGTGATGGGCAGAGGTGTTCCTTCCGTGGCTCTGCGCGGAATGCGGATGAGGAATGGGTACCAGGCGGTCCCTTGAATCGCAGGAAGGCCATCACTTCCGAGCACGAGTTGTCCGCCGGGGCCTGGGTCATCGAGGAAAAGCGGTACCTCGATCTCGCCTTCGATGTGGCGAAGAATGTTCTCGTTCACGTCCTCCTCAACGGAGACAATTCGGTACGCCGGACCCTCGTCGCCGACGGCCTCGAAGGCCGCGTCGCGCATATGCAGCATCGCGCCTGTCACGTCGCTGACGCTGCGTGTGTGGAAGCTCCAGGCGAGCTGAAGATCGGCCCGCGGGAAGCCTTCGGCGTCGAGGGCGCGGAAGATGTCCTCGAACTCGGCGCGCCGCTCGGCGTGTCGTGGATGGCCATGCGACTCTCCGTCGCGAAAGGCCGCGAAAGAAGAGCTTGGCGCGATCACGTCTCCAGCCGAATCGACGACACCGCGGATGCCGACCACGTAGTCATGGTCATGCGTAAGCGGCACTACGGGCTGGATCAAGAACGACTTGACCGTCGCCGGATCGTCGACGGATTCGTCGAGCTCGGCGAAGTGGGGAACCCGCTGTCCGCTGGTGACGTCGAGGAGCACAGTCAGGGAATCGTCTTCGAGGGAGCCAGCGATATCTTCGGGGTTCGCCAGCCCCGTGACCGTGGCGCCGGGCAAGTACGCGATGAGCGTCGCGTTCGTGGACCACCCGTCGGCGTCGAAGAGGTCGGGCTGAATCTGCCCGCCAGGGAGCGTTCGAGGAAGTGAACGGGGGCCGAAGACCACGCGCCGGCCGGTCTCGCGCTCATCGTCCGCGAGCTCGTAGTAACCCGATGGGAAGGGCATGAGACAATACTCGGGGACGAGGGGGTCGCAGTCGGGGTCGAACTCCATCGAGGCTCCTGCGTCCGCTGCATCGAGAGCCGCATCGAGAGCGGCATCGGTTTCAGCATCGAACTCGGAGGCGTCGGCGCCGGCGTCCTGCCCAGAATCTGCGACGTCGTCGTCGCCGCATGCCATCGAGGCGACCATCATCAAGGTGAATGCAAATCGTAGTCTCACCCCCTAAGACTATCCTCCCTCGAGGGCCTGGAGCTACATGCGTTTGCCGATGGCTGAGATCGGAACTTCGTGGCGCAGTTTTTTGCGCTCACCCAGTCGACACGATGCCTAGAAAGAGCCTCTGAATCGCCGACTAGTCCGCTTCAAGCACCACCGGCGCGGTGGGGTCGGGGATCTCGATGCTCACATCGAGGTCTAAGTGAATGCGCTCTCCGTCGCTGTCGAAGCGCAGCGTTTCGATACGTGCGCCGGCGAGAAGCGGTGAGGCGGTGATGGCGGGCGCGACGTCGCGCAGAGCGACGGTCTGGGGCTCAGCCTGCAGGCGGTCACAGATGGTGCCGCGTAGATCGATGGCGCGCTGAAGTGACGCGGGAATGCCGCGCACTTGAAAGCGGTCGCATCGCTCGACGGACCCGCTCAGCTCAAGGTCGCTGAGGAGAGTCGGCGCGTTGCTTTCGATCCCCTCGGTGACGTCGATATCCACGATGACGGTGGTGTTCATGAGCTCGGCGAGGCTTTGGTTCTCTTCGAGGCAAGGGTAGGGGACACGCCCCTGAACAGTCTGCTCGCAAAACCCGGGGAGCCCGTCTTCAAAGCAAGGGAGCGAGACGGTTTCGCTGACTTCGTGGTGACACACGCCAAGGTCCACCTCTCGCTCGTCGGCGAGTATGACGAGGCGCAAGGCGAGGGAGCCGCGCGCTCGAAGGCGCCCACGGTTGAAACCGAGCTCCCAGCCACCGAAGCCAGCGGTGTCGAGTCGGGCTCGGAAGCGCGACAGGTCTCGGGCCATCAGAACACCCGAGGTGGACTGCATCACGGCTTGCGTCGCGGCGTCGAAGTCTTGCTCTTCGCCGAAGATCGCGGGCGGAAGCTGCGGGCCCAAAAGGGCGAGGACTTCTTCCTCCGGGAGTGAAAGCCGGAGGCCCTCGGTGGCGAAGCGGAGTGTGCCGGCTCGTCGCTCGACGCGCATCGACCGGAACTGAAGTCGCAGGTCGTCGATGGCGACCTCGCCGGCGGACTGGACCTGCACGTCGCCAGGCGCGCGAAGCTCAAGGTGACCTTCTCCGTTTGCGGCGCGGGCCTCCACGACGAGGCTGGGTGCACGTACGGTGTGTCCCTCGCCGGCGCGTACTTCGACGCCATCGAGGACCGCGTTGAGCGCGTACGTGCCGCGAGAGTCGCTAAGACTGATCCTCGTCTCCCCACTCAGGCTCCCTTCGACGTGCGCGCCACCGATGTCGACGGCGAGGCGCCCGTTCTGAGCGACGACTTCGCCGCTCGCGGCGCTCAGCGAGTCCCACGAGTCTCCATGGACGTCACGAATAGAGAGGTGTTCGAAGCGCAGCGTCGTTCCTTCGTCGCCGATCTCAGCGCCCTCGAAGCGCATCTCGCGCAACGCGAGGGCAGAGGAAGCGATGGTCTCCTCCGTGGCTGCCTCGTTGTCGTCGACATCGTCCGACGCGGGGCCGTCTGCGGCTGCGCTGGCGTCTTCGGCTGCGGGTGTCTCCCGGGTCTCCTGGCCAAACGTCGCGCGCTCGACGGTCACGGAGTCGAAGCGAACTTGGTGCTCGCCCACGGCGATGGAGCCTTCGCCGAGCACCATATCTCCGCGCAGGCTGCGAACGCATTCACTCTCGCCGCCGACGGGTCCGCCGCATTCGTAGCGCGTGAGCTCTAGGCGGGCGGATGTCAGCGCGACGCTGTCTGCGTTCTCCCCCTGCTCGCCGTTGTCTCCGTCGTCTCCATGAAAGTAGCGTCCGGCGCCGAGGACGAGCTGACTGGGCCGGTCCACGGTGGTCAACGTGAGGCGTCCGACGGAGGCGCTCCCTTCCCGGCGTCTCGAGTAGGTGCCACGCGCCTCAAGTTCGCCGGAGTCAACGCACAGACGTCCACCTCCACCGGCGATGCAGGTGCCCTCGGCGAGGACGAAGTGGGCGTCCAAGTCCAGGCGCGCAGATTGAGCGCTCACATCGACATCGACCCGCCGCATCGACAGCGCACTTCCGGGCCCAAGCTTGAGCACGCTCCCGGCGTGGTTGATCTCCGCGCCATCGCGAAGCCCCACGCGTACTTCGCCCACCTCGATGCGGCGAAACATATCGACGGCGTCCGGGAGCTCATCGATTCCGGCAGGCACACCGGAGATCGCTTGGGCGATGCTCTGGGCGATGGTGCGGCCGGCGCGAATGTTCACGGCCACGCCGTCGCCGCCTTCTTCGAGGCGAACGCTCTCGAGGGTCACACGGCGCGGTGTATCGGCGTTCCCGATGAGCACCACGGGCCGGGAGAAGCTCAGCGCGAAGGTTCGTGCCTCGGGATGTAGCCGAACATTCTCATCGCTCTCATCGAAACGCAGAGCGACGTCCGCTTCGAAGGTAAGGGTCGTGGGCCCCGTAATGTCGACGGCGGCGTAGTCACCCCCAGGCATCGCGAAGCGGCCTTCTTTTAGCGTTGCACTTCCCGCAAAACGCAGCGAGCCCGCGGCACGAAGGAGCGAGGAAAAGTCAGTCTCTCCGAGCCTGAGCGCGTCCCGTGAGATCGAGAGCGTTTCGATGGGCACGTGGTGCACGCATCCACTGACCGCCAGGAGTAGAGCAAGCAGCGCCGAGTAGGTGAATCGCATAGGCCTCACCATGATCAACGCTCCGGCGTCGCGCAATATGCCCAGTGAGCGCCGCTATTTGGCCAGACTCATATGCACAGAGGGACTTCGATGGCTGAGCTCGTGTTCTGAATCTCCGCTCTTGTTCGAATGACGAAGTCAGCGGCGTTGTTGTTGGTGTCGCGGCTGTTTCCGCGATCGGCGTCATCGCCGCCGCTCTCCATGTCGGCCAGTACCGAGCCCGAACAGGCTTTTCGCTCGAAGGATTGACCGAAAACTGCCGTTGGCAGTCGGGGGCCTTCCGTATCTCCATTGTTGCCCCAGCCCACGGTGTCGATGATTCGCGTTGAACACAGCAGTCGCACGGACGCTGCGCTGTTGATATTAACCAGAGCACTGGTGTCGGGGGAGCCCTGCCCGATGGAGTAAAATCCATGGCCCGGGACGACGCCGCTCAAGTTGATATTCGAGAACCCGCCGCCGGGGTTCTGGTAGCGAAGGCGGCAACCGTTGACGGACGCAGCGTCGATGGACGCATTGTAAAGCTCAACGATGCTTCCGGAGACTCCGGATCGGAAACTGACTTCGCTGATGACAAGCGTCGCGGTACAGCTGCCCCCGGAGTTGCACACGCCGCCACCGCAGGGGGCGCCAGGAGTAGGGGTTGATTCGCAGGAGCCTACCGTGCAGACCCCAACGTTGCACACGCTCGACGTGGGCATGCATGCACCCCCGTTGTTGATCGGCGTGGCGGCGCCGCAGACTCCGGTCCCGGTGCAGGTTCGCGCGGAGCATGCACCGACATCGCCGCCGCATGGTGTGCTGGACGAAGCGTTTTCCGCCACAGGGCAGCTACCCGCCCCGTCGCAGGTCTGTTCGAGGGTGCACTCCGTCGCCGCGCGACATGTTTGTGTACTCGGCTGAAACTGCACTACGCATTCGCCATCGTCGCAGACAGATTGGGCGAAACAGCCAGAAGGGGAGTCGCCGCAGGTGGTTCCATCGACTTCCCTTCGCTCCACGCAAGAACCCGCTCCGTCGCATGTGTTGGGGCGGTCGCAGTCGTTGCCCACTTCCGCAGCGCCGCAGCTTGTTCCTTCATCGCGCGGCATTGGCTCGGGGGCATCTACGCAGATGGGACTTCCAGTGGAGCAATCGAAGATGCCGAACTCGCAAGGGTTGCTCGGTGACGGGCATGGTTGGTTGCATGCTTCGTCGGGAGGCAGACACGTGCCGCCGGCGGTGCAGGTTCCCTCCGTGGTGGAGTCTGGCACCGTGCACATACCCGTCCTGACTTCAGTATCGGATTCGCACTCCGTGGGGCTGCCCGCGCCGTCGCTGGGCTGACAGAACTCTGCCGGGTCGCAAGGGCCCGTGGGTGCACGGCAGAGCGATGCAGCCTCCGCGTATACGTCCTCGGGGCACGTTTCGCTGGTGCCGGTGCAGGACTCGCTGGTGTCGCAGAGGCCTTCGTCCCGGCTAGGACGGCACTGGGTGCCCATCGGGACCAAAGCGTTGGAGCATTCCGAGGACACACCGTCGCAGGTGTCGACGGCGTCACACAGTCCCGGACGTTTCGCCCGGCACTCTGTTCCCGACGGAAGCACGGAGTCCTCGGGGCACGCGAGGCTTGCACCGTCGCACACTTCCGCCGCGTCACAGAGGCCAATGGGGAGTCGGCAGGTGTCCCCATCATCGCGCGCTTCGCCCGTCCCGACACACATCGGAGCGTCACCTGTGCAGTCGAGCCTGCCGACCTCACACGACTCTCCAAGGGAGCAGGGCCCGTCACATGCCGCGCATCCTCCGTCGATGCACACTTCGTCACCGTCTCCGCACGACGTGCCGTCCGCTTGTGTTTGCGGAACACATGCGCCCTCCGCGGAGCACATGCTGGCGAGCGCACAAACGCCCTCGGCGTCTCCACATTCGCGCCCCGCGACGAAGGTGGAACCCTCATCCGGTGTACACACGGCGATATCTCCGTCGCATACGAGGTGAGCCAAGACACAGGGCGCGCTCTCCAGTGCACATTCCTCACCCGCGCCCTCGCACGTCGGCGGCGTCACAACGTCCGTGGACGCGTCCATTGCATCCACCCCGGCGTCTGCCACTGGGCTCCCGGGAGCAGGAAGCAAGGAAGGATCGATGAATGGCGTGTCAACGCAGGTTCCGCCACTGCACGTCTCGTCGACGTTGTTCGCGGAGTCGACCTCGCAGCTTCGGCGAAGGCACGCCGCCTCGAGGTAGACGCGAAGCACACGCGTTTCGTCGGCGATGTATCCACTGATCACGCGTGCGCGAACGACAGCCTGCCCGGACGTATCCAGGGCGGAAACGTTGAGACGATACGTGCGCGTGACGTCGCCATTCGCAGGTGCGAGCACATGCTGACGAGGCCACGAATTCGCCAACGTTGAGACGAGCTGCACGGTTTGAAAACCGTCGTCGCCAAGGCCGCGGGCGGCAATGTCGATGGAGAGGCTCTGCGTGAGCTCCCGTACGGCCTCGTCGGCGTCGATTTCAACGATGACCTGCGTGGGAGAAGAGCTGCATGCGACGAGGGACAGCACGAGGGCAATACGAGTAAAGTTGGACACCTTAGAAGCTCCCCAGCGTGTATGTGGTGGCGCCGAAGTCACTTGGTGCGAAGGCGTCTCCGTCGCGGGTCAGGCCCACGGCGAGTCCAACGCCAGCTCCTACGACGACAACACCGATCAAGACGCCGATCCACCAACGGGAAGGGCGCGCTTCCGCTGCAGCCGCTGCGGCTTCGGCCTCGGCTCGTTCCGCTTCGAGTCGTTCGCGCTCGCTGTGTCGACGAGCAACGGCCTGTCGCAGCGCGGTGATACGGCCGGTGACCTGTTCCAGGTACGGAGAGTCCGGAACCGCTGCGAGGTAGCTTTCGAAGCTATCGAGGGCTTCCTGATCCATTCGTAGGCGATCCTGAGAGAGACCTACGTTGTACTGAAGCGCGGGGCGGCCAGTGAGTTCGTAGGCTTCAGAGAACGCGCTGAGGGACGTCTCGTAGTCGCCCGCGTCAAAGGCAACGCGGCCCCGTTCAAAGGCTGCTCGGCCCAGGCGATCCGCCTCTGCCTCGGCATCCGCCTCTACCTGCGCCTCGGGTTGGGTCGCTTCTTCCGCCTGAACCTGTGAGGGCGCCGCGGAAAAGAGTGCGATGAGTGAGAGCAACACTCCTCGCGTTAGAAGGGCCCCGCGCGTCGGTAAGTACATTCCGTCCACTATACCGGAAAGGAAAGCCCACCCAACAAACGCGTTGACATCGTCATGTACCTCTACCGTGTCACTACACGAGCCGGCGAGGTGTGACGAGCGCGCGCTTGATGTCCGGCTGAGATGGGCGGAATCGCGCGGCGCCGCGAAGCCCTACGTACGCGGTTTGGGAGGCGTGACACTTTGGAACGTTCGAAGTCCACCTTGGGGCGTTTTGCCCCGGTGAACACACTCTGACGTCGCGTTCCCGCTCGGCGCGGTGCTGAAAAAAAGTTGCGGAACGAGTCTTGCTTTTATCTACGGCAACCAAGAACACCAAGACAAAAGAGGACGTCATCGAAGACCGAAAACACAAAACGAACACCTGGACCATCAACATGGACGGCACCCCCGTCGGCACGCGGAGCGCCAAGAGTTCGCGCGCGACGTCGCGACGAGAGGGTGCACGTGCGCGCGACTGGCCAACGATGGCGCGCTGGGTTCGTGCGCGGATCCGCACCTCGCCACCGCGGGGCTACGTGCGCGGCAAAACACGTCTACGGAACGACCTCGTCGACCAGTTGGGTCTGACGCCGCTTCGCGCGGAGATGTTCATCGACCACATGGAGAGCAGCGGCGCCATCGAGTACGCGGGCTCCCCTGACCGCTTGGACCACGGCATGCGTGAGTGGCTCGTCGTCGAATAGTGGGTGGAGGCTAGTCGCCGAGAGCCGCGTCTTCCGTGGCCTCCTCGCGGCGAGCACGAGCGCGCGCCAACGAGAAGAGGATGGCCAAAGCCAAGGCGGAGACGATGATGAGAAGAGAGATCCAATTGGGGACATGGAACCACTCGTGCGCGATCATCTTTCCACCGACGAACATCAAGATCGCGGCGAGGGCGTAGCGTAGCTCGTGGAACTTGGCGACGGCGTTGTCGAGGACGAAGTAGAGGCTGCGCAGGCCCAAGATTGCGAAGATGTTGGACGTGTAGACGATGAAGGGCTCGGGCGCGACGGCGAGGACGGCAGGGATCGAGTCCAGGGCGAAGACAAGGTCAGTCCACTCGATGGTGACCAGCGCCAAGCCGAGGGAGGTGAGCATGCGTTTGCCATCGATGCGCGTGAGGAAGTGACCTTCGTGGGGAACGTCCTTGGGCGCGACATGGAGCCAGCGTCGGAGTCGTTTGTTTCCCTCGCCTTCCTCTTCGTCGTCGCTCACGTCCTTCTCTGGCAGCAGGAGCTTGAAGCCGGTGTACGCGAGGTAGGCGCCGAAAACGTAGAAGAGCCATTCGAAGCGGTGAAGGAGCCAGAGCCCGCCGAGGAGCATCGCGGCACGCATAACGACGGCACCGAGGACGCCCCAGAAGAGAACGCGGTGGCGATACTTGGGCTCGACCTTGAAACGCTGAAAGATGAGCGCGATGACAAAGATGTTGTCGATGCTCAGTGACTTCTCAAGGAGGTAGGCGGTGATGTAGCGAGTGGCCGCACGGAAGCCCGGCGACTCAGGGTTTTCAAGAACATTTCCGCTCTCGTCGAGGAGATGCATGTAGCCGTTCTCGAAGAGGAAGTAGACGACGCCGGAGAAGGCGGTGCCGATGGTGATCCAGGCGGCGGTCCACATGAGCGATTCACGCGCGCTCGGCGCGTGGTCGGTCTTGTTGAAGACGCCCAGGTCGAGGGCGAGCATCACGATGACGAGGGCAAAGAAGCCCACCCAAGCCAAAATCACAGTTTCTCCCTACTCTTGCAGCTCACGGAGTCTCCCGGGCGGCATCATGCGCCGCGCATTCGTTCGGATCCAACCAGTTTCTTACGTATGTTTCAAACTCGAGGGTGAGCCTGTGCCCGTTTCCGTCGAGTTCAATTTCCGTCTCCACGCGGCCTGAAATACGCCCGCCAAGCTCCGTCTCAACGACGCGGTCTTGAATCTCGACCTGGCTCACGACTCCAAGGATCGTTTGCCCGTCGAAGTAGCGAAGCTCCGCTGGCAGGCCGTGATCGCCAAACGTGAGGTGGGCGCGCGGCGAGCCACGCCCTTCGAGAACGACTTGTGTTCTGCAAGCCTCGCGCCGGAGCACGATGCCGCGGGTGAGATCCGCGCTCAACGGAACATCGCCGGAGGGCAGCGCGACGTGCCCCTCATAATCGACGGTGAGGGGAGGGGGCGCGGGCCGTATTTCGCGCGGACCGTGGCGAGCCACGAGCGCCCGACAAGTGGCGCTTCCGGGGATAGTCGCGTGTTCGCATGCGCTCAAATCTCCACGGGTGACAGCGTCGCAGACGCTTCGCTCATTGCTCGGGGCACCCGCGCATAGTTCCGCTCGGCCTGTGGACCAGGCGAGGCATGATGAGTCAGGGTCGCCGTCGCGCGTCGCGCACGCCGCTGGGTCTCCCAGCAGAAGCGCGACGCGTCGTCGGCACCCCTCTTGAAGCGCACTTGTCGCAAGTTCGTCGCAGCGCTCCACGTTCCGCTCCGACGCCGCGGCCAAACCAGTGCAAACATCGTCGATGAGTCGTTCGTAACGCAGGTCGGCGAGGAGGTCACCGAGGGCCGAAGGAAGCGCGGCCCCGAGCCTGGATTTGCACGACTCGAGGCCGTCGAACTCCGCCACATCCTCTTCAAAGCGCGTGACTTCCCCGGAGAACGCCGAAAACGAAGGCTCCACCTGCTCTTCCGCACTCTCCGCCTGCGACGCTGGCTGTGACGGTGGCTCCGGGAGAGGCTCTCGCGAGGAGGTGTCGTCGCATCCCGCGAGGAGCACAGCCAGCGCGAGAAAAGACCGCAGCTGGAGGCCTGGAGCGGTGAAACGTCGCGACATCATCGCTTGTGCCTTACACTCTGGGCTGTGGCGCGTCACGTTCTCATGGCTCTCATCTGCTTCACTCTCGCCCCTTGGCCGGCGGGTGCGAGAGCGCAATCCGAAGCGTCGCCGGGCGACGAGACGGCGGTCGCCGATGGCGAAGCGCAGGCCGACGAAGAACCTGAAGAGCCTGCGCCGCCGGTCGAAAGTGATGCTGCGGACAGCGCCGCCGCGGATAGCGCGGACAGCGCCACCTCGGATGTCGGCGGGGAAGTGAACGGAGAGGTCGACGCCGCCGAAGCAGAAGCAGAAGTGAGCGGGGCGAATGGTCTTGAGCCCGCGCCCCCAACGGACGACCGCTTGGTGGTGGTCGTCGTCGACGCTGCTGCTTATGGCATCGACCCTGTGGTGGGACAGCACGTGTCGCGGCAGATGCGCGAAACCGCGGAAGCCCTCGGGTACGCCGTGGTGTCTCAAGAAGACACCATCGCAGCGGCCCGCCGCGTCGAGATGCCCTACCCGCCGACCCCATCCGATCTTTGGCGCGTGACCTTCGCCGCGGAATCGCAACGCGGCGCATTCGCGCGAGTCTGGGCGGATGCAGGTCGTTACGTCCTGGAACTGAGCGTCGCGAGCGCCGACGGGACAGGGCCCTTCTTTGCGCGCGGAAGCGCAGGCGCCGAGGACTTGCACGCCGTCGTGGATGGCCTCCTGCGGGAGGCGATGCCAATGCCGGCTACCTATGATGCCGAGGCGGCCGCCGCCATCGCTTCGAGCACGCCACAAGCGCGAACGCGTACGCGGGCCAGCTCGTCGCCTGTGCTTCGCCCCATGATATCGCCGCGCCCTGTTGTGCGCCGGGCGAGGCGGAACACACGTCCGTCTCGCCGCTTTGACATCGCGTTTCAAACCGAAGCCGCGTTTGGCGTGAGTGAAGACCGGTTCTACAATCACCTCGTCGGCGCACGATTTGGCGTGCGTCTCACGAGGACCATCAGCCTTCAGCTCAACGCCTCGTACATCAACTTGCGCGGTCGAGGAGAACGCGCGCACAACATTCTACCGATGCTCTTCTTCGAGAATCGTTTCCGCATCTCGTCGCGCATCGATCTCACGGTTCCGCTCCGCGTCGGTGTTGGATACCTACCCTTCAACGGCCCGGTGTTGCGCCTCGCGGCTGGACTCAACCTCCCGGTGTCGTCACGGGTTGAGATCGGAATCGACCTCCTCACGCCGACGTTCTGGTTCTTGCTGGACCAGACCCTCGTGTCTCTGAATATCGGCGCTGAGGTCATCTACCGGCTCTGATCTCGTTGTCCGGCGAGCCTGGTTTCTGGCCACTCGGCCCGCCCCGCGGTACCCTCCGCCGATGTTCGCGACCTTTAATCGAAGCCTAAACATTGCGAAGACCACCTTCTCGGTCATGAAACAGGACCCGGAGATGGTCGGGTTTGCGTTACTCGGCGCCATCTCGTCCGTGCTCTTCATGGCGGCGCTTTTGGTCCCCACGATCATTCTGCAGTTCGTCGGCGCGACGACCTCTGAGGTGGCCTTCGGCGTGATTCAATACCTCGCGCTCTTCTTCGTGTACTTCGGCCTCGCGTTCATCGCGACGTTCTTCAACACGTGTGTCGTATACACGGCGAAGGTCCGATTCGAAGGCGGCGACGCGACCTTTGGGCAATCGCTCAAGTTTGCGTTCACGCGCTTGCCACAGATCGCTGCGTGGAGCGCAGTCGCCGCGTCGGTCGGTCTCTTCCTCAAGATGCTCGACAACGCAGCACGCCGGAATGGCGGCGTCGTCGGAATGATCCTTCGCGGACTCTTGTCGGTGATGGGCTTCGCCTGGAGTGTGATGACCCTCTTCGTTGTCCCTGCCATGGTCTACGACGGCGTGGGCCCCATCGAGGCCATCAAGCGAAGCTCCAAGACGCTCAAGCAGACGTGGGGCGAAAGCCTGGCGCGGCACTTCGGCTTTGGTCTCTTGCAGTTCTTGGTTTCGCTGCCGGGCTGGCTCGGGTTCTTCGTGGCCTTCGCCCTGGCTGGCACTTCCGTGGGTCTCGGCCTCACCGTTGGCTGCCTCTGCGTTGCGTACTTGATCGTGGTGACGCTCGTGTTTCAGGTCGCCAACTCCGTCTTCAACACGGCCCTCTTCCATTACGCTCGAAGCGGCCAGCCTGCCGGTAGCTACGACGCGCGTATGCTCCAGTCGGCCATCGGCGTCGCAGCTTAACGCGCTCGCAGCACACCTTTCCTCGCGATGCGTTCCACGTCGCGGACAGTCTCCCCGCGCTGGGCGATCCGTCGCGACGTGCTGTTTCCAGGGCGAAGATCCAATAGGAGCGGACTTTTCGGCTGCAGCAACCTGAGCGCGCCGATAACGGTCGCCGACTCTCAGTTTCAGCGGTAGACCGGCTATGCGAAGCCGCCGACGGGGCAGGGCGCTCATTCGCGAATTCAGACTCTTTAGGACCTACACGATGAAGATCTTTCGCTTACTAATTGCACTCGCCGTTGCGCTTGTGTCCCTGCCGGCTGCCGCGCAGCGGCCTATCCCTGTGAACATCACCACGACGCCGGCTGGCGCGACGGTGTACGTCGACTCCGCCGACACGCCGGCGATCGGTGTCACTCCTCTGAGCCGGGTTCGGATTCCACGTGGCAGCCACACGCTCATCTTTCGCTTGGAGAACCACTCCGAGGCCCAGCTCCCGGTCAACATTCGGCGCTGGAATGAGAGCTTCACTCAGGAGCTTGCGGCTCTTGGCGTCATCACCATCAGCGCCGGCAACCCGGACATGGCTGGCGCGGAAGTTCGCATCGACGGCGTCGCCCAAGGCGTTATCCCCGTGCGCGTCAACGTCGAACCTGGCCGTCATCTGATCCAGATCGGAAAAGAAGGCTACGTGACGTACTCCCAGTGGGCCGAGGTCGCGGGGGGACAGATTTTCGCGCTTCCCGTCATGATGCAGCGCGAGGCGCCTCGTACGGGCTCGCTCCTCATCGCGGGTGACGTCAGCGGAGCGGTCATCACCATCGACGGCACCCCGCGTGGAACGACGCCGGCTGTCATCGACGGCCTCGCCGAAGGTCAACACACGGTTTCCGTGGCTCCGGTCGCAGAAGGCCAGACTCCTTTCGAGCAGACGGTGCTCGTCACCGCCGGCGAGCGCGCTGTGGTTCACCCCACCATGCAACCTGCGCCTCCCGCTGGCGGCAGTCTTCGCATCTTGGCAAACGCCGAGGGCGCCGTGATTCGCCTCGACGGTGAGGTCCTCGGCAACGCTCCGGCGTCCCGCGATGACATCCCTCCCGGCGATCACATCATCGAGGCGTCGGCGCCTGGATATGACGCGCTTCAGCAGCCCGTCACCATCGAAGCCGGCCGTCAGCAGGTTGTCTCCTTGGCGATGGTCGCAGTTCAGCTCGCCCCCGGCGTCATCGTCGTCAACTCCGACGTCGACAACGCCACCGTCACCGTGGACGGAACCGAGCGCGGTTCCACGCCCGTCGTTATCGAAGACGCGGAGCCTGGCGTTCACCCGATCATCGTGACCGCTCCCGGTCGCGCGACCTTCCGCACGACCTGCAACACGGCGCCCGGCGAAGACTGCCGCATCAACGCGGAGCTCGCGTCGGCGCCGGTGAACGTTGTCTTTCGCGCGAACGTTGCGGAGAGCACGCTCTTCGTCGACGGTGAAGAAATCGGCCCCGTTCCTTACGAAGGCACGCTTCCAGCAGGGAGCCGCCAGCTTGAAGTCCGCGCTGAGGGATACCGGACGTACCGCGCGCAGGTTGTCCTCGAGCAGGCCGCCGAGCCCCGAGCCTTCGACGTATCGCTTATCGGCAACGACGAGCTGACCCCGGACGAAATCGCCGAGCTCGAAGGCGACCGCGAAACACGCCACCGCCAGGCAGTGGCACGTAGTGGTGGTCCCCTTGACGACGACTTCGCCATCCTCGACTTCTCCGTGGGCTGGCCCTACCTCTTCGAAGGGCGACTCGGAATCGGCATCTTGCCTTGGCTTGAAGCCGGCGTCGCGATCCGAACCTTCGTTCGCCTCACCGAGTTCGAAGCCCGCGTGAAGGCCGGTTACCGCGTCGCACCACAGTTCTCCGCCGGCGCTCAGTTCCGCATCGGTGGCGGCATCGGACCTTCCTTCGGCGCGACGGACCAAGAGGAGAGCTTGACGGGACCCACCGTCGAGGCCGCCGCACACAACGCCAACACGTTCTTCTTTAGCCTTGAAGCGCTCGGTACCTTGCACTTCACACGTGCTGGCAACTTCACGCTCTGGGCGGCCCTCGACTTCCACAGCGACCGCTGGGACTACAACGGCAGCAACAACGACTGCCCCGGCCTCATCTGCGATGAAGATGGACCCACCGTTTACACCGACGCCGACCGGACGATGCAGGCGACGGACCGCGATGGTTTCTTCAACGATCGCCAGAGCGTCGCTCGATTCCGTATCGGTGGCTCCCTCGAGTTCATCGTCGCGCAGAACTGGAACGTCTGGGGCAGCTTCGAAGGCGTCTTCGGCGACAACCGGCGCGTCCTCGGCGACATTTTTGGCCTCGGCAACGAAGACATCAGCATCTACGCGCGACTTGGTCTGACGTACAAGTTCGACTACGCCGGCGAGTAGCTGCAGACCCATCTGCCTCGTTTAGAAACGCCCACCTTTTTGGTGGGCGTTTTCGTTTAACGCGAATGTGTCGGAACTTTCCGGATAGACGCAGGTCCGTTCGCCATGCGCTTTGTACTAATATTGGGCCTTCTCCTCTCTGGGACGGCCCGCGCTCAAGAAATCAACGCGGACGAGGTCGTTCGCAACGCGCGTGCGGAACGTGCACGGGCTCGGTGTTTGCTGCGAGCAGCGGGGCGGAGTGAGCGCTTGGCGGCGCGTTACCGGCGCGCGCGCGGGTCTTCGGCTCGAAGTCGACTTGGCGCGCAGATCGAAGCCGTTGATGCTGAGAAGCAGGCATGCATGCGGAACGTCGACTCGGAGTTCGGCGCGAGCATTGGGACTGGAACACCGTCGGTGCCGCGCGCCCATGCTCCACACCACGTGGTCGTTCGTAGTCACATCGCCTCATCACCCACCGACGATATCCGCGAGCTTCGCCGAATGTGGGCTCTTTCCCGCGGGCGGCTTCGGCGCTGTGTGCAACGAGCCTTCAACGTCGACCCCACACCGTTCGAAGAGTTCGCTGTGCGCTACGTCGTCACAGCGGAGGGAAGGGTGAACACGCTGGAAGGGGTGCCAGCTCGCCTGGAGTCTTGCTTGGCGTTCCTTCTCCGCGAGCGCCACCCCGAAGCTGCATGGGGCATGAACGTCCGCATCGTCATTCGTGCTCGCCTCGAAGAGCGGGCTGTTCGAGATGCGACGGCGGTCGACTTTCCGAATCGCGCTGAACGCTGAGTGCGTCGGCTTCAGCTAGCGTCATAAGCTCATGATAAAGTCATGGTCATGACTCCGTCCCCATCGCCTTGTCCCCATCGCCTTAGGTCTAGAAGCGTGTGAAGCCGGGAGCTCGGCCATCTACCAAGTTCGCCGCTTCGCTGACGGGGCTGACGCGGAAGTCGCCGCCTTCAGGGTCGATGAAGATTGGGGCGGCGTCGGTGACGTCAGGGCTGGCGCCGATGGCCCCCGGGAAGACGCTGCGGTCGACGCGGAACGTGGACACGTCGTAGTGCCGGTAGGCGTTCTCGGGGTTGGCGTAGACGATGGAGTCCCGCACGGCCATGGTCATATGGCTTCCATCACTGAAGCTCGTCCGCCCGCCTTGAGTACCAAAGAAGAGTCCGTGGTTGGCGTTGTGGGCGATGGTGCTGTTCAGTACGGAGAAGAGGACGTCGGGGAAGACCTCTGATTGAGGATCATTGTCGTCTGCTTTGATGCCGAGGTTGCGGTTGAACACGCTGAGCACATTGTCCATGACGGAGTTGCCGCCAGCGAGGCTCATGCCTTTGTCCGCCCAGCCGTAGATGATGACGTTGCGCAAGATGGGGCTCATGTCCGCAGTTTCATCGCCGACGAACGCAAAGGAAAACTGGGTGTCGACGCCGTCGTCGTCGCCGTCGGCGAGGACCAGGCCGTCGACGTCGACGAGGGTCTCCGGGTAGGGCGCGCCGCAGGTGGTCGTGCAGACGTCGACGCGCACAGCGCAGCACTGACCCACCTTCCAAAAGTAGATGCCGTCGTTGTCGTCGATGCCGCGGACTTCGCTGATCCAGAGGTCGTCGATGTCGACGCTTTCTGCTTCAAACTCAGGGCCCATGCCCACGCGCTGGACGGCGCAGCCGCTGAGGGTGACGTCGCCGTTGCTGATCATCAGGGCTTTGTTCGTCGTGTCGCCGATGACGCTTTCTTCCATCACGAAGGTGCCCTCTTCGACATAAAGAACCGGCGGACAGCAGTGCTTCCAGCGGCCATAGGAGTACTCGTCGGCGTGGTTGCCGCCCCCTGCGATAAAGGCGTAGCGGTAGGTGTAGTTGCCGCCGGCGCCGCCGTTGCCACCGCGGTGATGAATCTGCGACCAGGTCTCGCCGCCGGCGACACCAAAGATGCTCACGGGCTCTTCGCGCGTGCCGAGGACTTCGATGTCCCCATCGATGACGAGGAGCGCGCCTTCGGCCATGCGAACCAAGGTGCCAGCGGCGATGGAGAGCGTCGCGCCGGCAGGTACCGTGGCGGTACCGCTGACTTGAATGACGCCGTCGCTGGAGTCCCACATGAGGTCCGTGACGACGCCGGTGAGAGGTGCGCTCGCGGGCGGCGCCAAGACGTCCACGGTGAAGGTCTGGCGGAAGCCCATGAGCTGCACTTCGTAGTCGGCAGGGCCGCTGCCCGTGGGGGCGAAGGAAGCGACGCCGACGCCGCTGTACGAAAAGAACGGAATGTTGAGAGCGCCGCGGACGAGCTGACCTTGGCGGCGGAAACTCAAGCGGTCGATGGTTCCGTCAGGCCCGGTGATCTCAGCGCGGATCTGTTGTGTGTCGCCGGCGACCATTCGCGCCGGGGTCACCAGCTCCATCTTGGCGATGCAGGCGTGTGCCTGCACGCTCCCGAGGCCGTACACGTCCACGACTCCGTCAGCGCCGGCGATGGCGAGGTGTTCGCTACCGACGGCAATGCGTGAGGAAGCGCGCGGGAGGGTAACGCGGAAGACCTCGCGGAGCGCCGTGGGGTGCATGATGACGAGGTCGGACTCGCCGGCTCCGCTCGTCAGCACATAGAGGTACCCATAGCGGTCCAAGGCGAGGCTCTGGGCTCCCGGAATGTCCAGGTGGGCGATGTGCCCGAGGTTCGAGTGCAGAAAGACCTCCACGCCGGTGTCGCTCGCGACGAAGAGGTGGTCCCGCGCTTCGTCGAGGGCGACGTCCTTGGGGTCTACGTTGCCGCGCTCGCCGACGACTCCATCGGCGAGATAGGTGGTGCTGCCGCCGCGGAGAAGCGCGACGCGCTCAGGCGTGGCGACGAAGATGTGTCCCGACGCGTTCACGTCGACGCCGCGCGCCTCGGTGAACTCTCCCGCGACGGTGTCGCGCATGGAGAGGTCACGCTCAAAGATACGCGTACTCCCATTCGCCGCGACGTAGATTCGCCCGTTGCTTCGTCCGCGGAGGGCGCCGCCGCCGAGTGATGTCGGTTGAGGCGCGACCATGTCCCCGAGGGCTTGCAGGTCTTCGCTCGCGGGGTCGAGCGTGAAGACGCCGTCCGCCGTCGAGGCGTAGATGATGGCGCGCTGCTCTGCTGCGTTCTCTGCGGGTCCAAACGGCGAGCCGCCGGCGACGGCGATGTCGACGGGTTCGGCACCGAGGGTCGCGCTGAAGGCGGGGAGGGGAAACTCATCGCCTTGGGTGCACTCAAACCCCGGCGGCGGAATCATACCACCGTCGAAGAGGGGGCCGCCATCGGCAGGCGTCCCCGCGTCGAACGGAGGAGGTGTCGTGTCATCGCCGCAGGCGGAGAGGGCGGTCGGACACGAGAGCGAAGCTATGAAGCGCATGCTTCTGCCTAGCATGGCCAACGTTTACTGGGCACCTGCGAGGTTTGTTCGCTTTCGCGTGCGCCCGGCCCCCGTTCGCTTTCGGCGCTCCGAAGGTAGGGAATACTGAGCACCCACGCGAGAGGGCCCAAGCCGAGGGCGAAGAGCGCGTAGGTGTCGCCGGAAAGAGCGCCACCGATCCCGAGCACGAGGGAGATGATGATGGCGAACATGCGGAAGGCGTGCCCTCGCCGAGCGAGCTGACATGGCATGCAGCGGGCGACCCCGTCGTCGAGGCGGAGGTTGAGCGCGGCGGAGTTCTTGTGGGCCACGCTCACGTTTCCGCATGGACACATCTTCTCTCCCGACTCGTCTGTCATACTTCTCGTGCTGAGAGTATCGCACGGCGAGGTCGACGTCCCCAAACAGTCGTGCCCGAAAGGTTCACGGGAGAACCAGACTCATCGCGATTTCGACGAGATCTGTTTCGCTCGCCTCTGGGTGCCGACGCTTCAGGCTTCGCTCTTTCCGAAGTAGGCAGAGACCATGAATAAGGGCCCAAAGGGCCGTACTCACTGTGATCGTGTCAGCGTCGGGCTTCCAACCTGCAGCCTGGAAAGAGTAGACCACTTTGGCAAACTCGGCGTAGGCCGCGTTGGATGCCGCCACGAAGCGTTCGTCATCATGGTTGATGATTTCAGGGCGAAACATCGCCTCGTAGTGCGCAGGGGAGCTCGCTGCGAAGCCGACATAAGCCACACCCAATTCGCGGAGAGTCGCTCCCTTTTCGCTCTTTGCACCGACGTCGTGGAGCCGACCGAGAAGCAGTTCAAAGCCTTCGATGGCGATGGTGGTGATGAGACCAGCCTTGCTTCCGAAGTGGTGGGCGGGGGCGGCGTGAGACACGCCCACGGCGCGGGCAACAGCCCGCAAGCTTAGAGCGTCGTAACCGGTTTGAGCGTGGCAAGCGATCGTGGCGTCGAGGAGGGCCCGTCGAAGATCCCCATCGTAGCTCTCACCCGCGCGCCGTGATTTGGTCGTAGAAGCCTTCGCCACGTATCCCGCACGGTATCATCGACCTGAAGCAAACGGGCGTTGGACACCGGGGAATTTGAATTTGACACTGTCATAATGCTCCGTTACCACCTTGAACATGAACAGCCGGAAGACAACTATGTTCGGGCCCTGCGTGCTTGCTGCTCTGCTTGTCGGAGGACTGCTAGCCTGTGGGTGTAAGAGTGATGAGCCGGTCTCTGACGCCGGCCCAGTGGACGCGGTCATCGATGGTGTCTCCGATGCACGGGAGGCGCGCACCTACGCCGCCAACATCACGAGGACGACGGACCACGTTGCTCACATCGTTGCGGGCGATGTCGGGTCGTTGGGCTTCGGGCTGGGGTACGTCACCGCGGAGGACCATCTGTGTAAAGTGGCGGATGGCGTTCTTTGGGGACGCAGCGAGTTTTCTCGGTTTCACGGTCGGGGAATCGACGACGTTAATCTGCATCGAGACCTCACCTACAAGTCCCTAGACCTCTATGGGCGCGCGCGCCGTGCCGTGGATGGTGGCCCGGAGGATATCCGTGAGCGCCTACGAGGGTATGCCGCGGGCTACAACGCGTACCTTGAAGAAGTCGGCATGGATGGTGTGTCCGGCTGGTGTGCCGGTGGAGCATGGCTCCGGCCCATTGATGAATACGACGTCGCGGCCTTCCACGTCGTTCTCGGGACTTCGCCGTCGGTCGGACCGTTTGCTTCGTTCATTGCCACGGCCTCTCCGCCTGGCGAAGCGGGCACGCGACAGGTGCTCCCGATGCCGCCACCTCCAAGCGACGGCAGCAACTCTTGGGCCATTGGGCGTGAGCGAAGCACAGGGGGAACTGCGATGCTTATGGGCAACTCCCACCTCTCTTGGGAAGACCGACTGCACTACCACGAAGTTCACCTCACGATTCCCGGTCGTCTCAACGCCTACGGCGCAACGATCGTCGGTTTTCCAGCGATTGTTCACGGCTTCAACGAGCACACGGCGTGGTCCATTACGGTTTCGAACGGCCAGCGCTTTACAGCCTATATTGTCGATTTGGTTCCCGGAGAACCGACCTCATACGTCTACGGCGGCGAAGTTCGCGCGATGAGCTCGCGAGAAATTGCGGTGGATGTTCTCCGCGACGACGGAAGCCTTGAGACGGTGACTCAAACCATGTGGTCCACTCACTATGGCCCTGTTCTTTCGCTTCCAGGAGTCGGTTGGAACTCCGCCCTTACAGTCACAATTCGGGACGGCAACGAAGAGCTCTCCGCCGCCGGTGGGCTTTTCCAAAGGATGAACGAAGCGGAGGACATCGACGACATCGTCGCCGCGCACCGCACGGGAGGCGGGATGATCGCATTCAATACCATCGCTGCCGACGATTCGGGAGAAGTGTGGTTTGGTGACACCGCCGCGACGCCGAACCTCTCGGAGGCAGCCATCGCTGCTTGGCGCGAACGTTTGGGCTCTGACTTTCTTACTCAAGCTGCAAGCAACAACGGTTTCGTGCTGCTGGATGGCTCGAACCCCCGCGACGAATGGGTTGATGACCCCGCAGGAATAAGGCCGGGGCTCCTGCCTTTCGATCGCCTCCCACAGCTCCGCCGCACGGATTATGTCTTCAACGCCAATGATTCATATCGCTGGACGAATCCCGAGGTTCGCCTCGAAGGGTATTCACCTCTCCACGGCAACCCGAACCGGGTTACGCCGCGCACGCGAATGAACGCCATCGAGTTGAGCGCAGACCAGGGCGGAGCCGGCGACGACGGTCTCTTTACCCTTGACGAGCTGCGCGCAAGTGCTCTTTCGAATCGTGTGCTCACCGCCGAACTGCTGGTTAGTCAGCTCGTTGAGCGCTGTACGGCGACGCCCACCGTCGACGTCGATGGGGAAATCGTGGATCTGACGGAGGCCTGTACTGTACTCGCTGCCTGGGATCGACGGGTGGACCTTGAGAGCCGTGGCGCGATCTTGTGGCGTGAGTTCGTCACCCGCGCAGAGACGAGTTTGCTTTTTGCGGACGCCATGGATCCAATGGATTACGTACACACACCTCGGCAGCTCACGACCTCGGACGTCGCACTTCCGCGCTTGGCGCAAGCCGTCAAAACGCTCCAGGATGCCGGTCACCGCCTCGACGTGTCCGTCGGCGAAATACAGTTCGCGCAGCGCGGATCCACGCGGGTTCCAGTGCATGGTGGCGAATTCGGCACAGGTGTCACAAACCGTGTGAATCACCGGCCCTCGAACCAGACGAGTGAGCCGGCGAGCCCTGCCGGCGATTTAGTCGAAGGCTCGCGAACGCTCCGCACCGATGGGTATCCCATCTCTGGCGGGACGAGTTTTCTGCTCGCTGTGGAACTCGGCGCAGACGGGCCCCGCGCCTCGGCGATTCTTGCGTATGGAAACACCGGCGACCCGGCGTCTCCGGACTATGTGACGCAAACCAGGAGACTTGCCGAAAAAAACTGGCGAACGGTCTCGTTCACGGACGCCGCCGTCGCGGCTGATAGGGTACGGGAATACACCGTTGGCCGTGGCGACTAAACAAGATGAGTCCAATCGGACAGAGTCTTCTGAGGCAGGCCAGTGCACCTTCTTCGAAGATGTCGTAATTTTTCCCATGGTGGCAAAAAGAGGGGACTTGTAACTTCATGGCCATGACCAAGACCAAGAACATCCTCCTCAGCCTCGTCGCCCTCGCCGCCTTTGCTGCGCCTTCCATGGCCGAAGCCCGATGCTTCGCCTTCCGCGGCCAAGACGTCCGCGTCTGCGTCGAAGGAAGCAACGGCGATGCACGTCGCCAGGCGACCTCCGTATGCGAAGACGTCACCGGCGGTTCCTGCAGCATCTCCGGAGATAGCGGTGAATGCCGCCGGTCCAGCTCCGTGCGCTGCTACGACGCGAGCGGCAGCGAGCAGAGCCACATCAACCCCGACTGACTTTAGGGCTCGGCGGGCGCCTCACTCGTCTCACTCGTGGGGGGCTCGCTCTTTTTCACGGTGCGTCGATCCTTCCAGAGCTCGCGGAGCGTTCGCCAGATAAGAAAGAGCAGGAACGCGGCATAGGCGAGGGTGCCCCACGGCGTCCCGCGCTCATAGGGGGTGCCTTGGACTTCAGGGCCGTCCCAGCGCTTCGCCGTGGTGGCGTGAAAGAGAATCGCTTCGCCAAGCATCGGCGCGAGCCAGTAGGAGCGGCCCACACCGAGCATGTTCGGTGCGCCTGCCGTCGCGGCGGTCTGCATGAGGCGCTGGTAGGTCTGACTGTCGCCCTGCAGACGCGCGGCGCCGAGGGCGAGGCCCGTCGCGGCGACGCCCATGCCAAGCACGATGGGACCACTGTCGGCATTGGTCTCCCCGTCGACGCCCGGCGCGTACTCGCGAAATCCGCTGAGGCCTGCGACTTCGATGGCGTAGTGCGCGCGGTAAGTTTCGTAGAGAACGCGGGCCTCTTCCGGCGCGAACTGCGGCATGTAGAACGACGTCCACGAGAGGGCGCAGCCGCGTGCGTGTGCCGCGTGGGGATATTCGTCGTCGAGGCACGAGCGGTGAAGTCCATGCTCGGCGAGGTTTTCCGGGAGCGCCATTGTCCGAAGCCAGACCTCGATGGGCTCTTGGGCCAGCTGAGTGTCGTGGGTGAGGTCGTAGAGATGGAGAGACGCGAGGGTGGCGGCTTGGTCCGCCGGGAAGCGTTCGGAGTGGGGGAAGCTCCGGGCGTGGGCGATGTGGGACGTCAGCGAGCGCTCACGAACGTGGGCGTTGATGCGCGCGTGAAACGCGTCGTCGCTGGCTTCGCGCCCGCAGGCCATGCGCCGAGCGCCGAGGACAAGAGAGAGGTGGGTGAGGTAGAGGTTGTAGTCTTCGAAGCGCCCGACGTCGCGTGGGTCGCGTTCGTAGGGGGAGACGCGGGAGTCGAAGGCGCGTTCCGCGACGCGATCAAGGGATTCACATGCGCGCCCTTGAAGGTCGGGGGAAGCCCGCGCGACGTTGAGAAACCCAAGGGCGGAGTGTGAGAGCAAGATGATGGAGAACTGTGGCGTAAGGACGCTGTATTGGGAGTAACCGGAGAAGTCCTCGGCAAAGTGCGCCTCCATCGCGTCGAAATGCGCGCGGCCTCTGGGCGGAAGCGATTCATTGAGGTCGTCACCGTAGGATGCCGTGAGAGCCTCTAAGGGACCGCAGGTGAGCGCCACCAGACCGAGCACCCACACAGCACGCAGCGAGCGGAGAGCTACGCTGGAAGCGGATGAGGGTGGAGAGACGGGCGAAGCGGCGCTCATGGATTCCCCGTATCAACGGCGGCTGCGGCGGATACTATTTCATCGGCATCCGTTTTGTGCTGGGTGGATTGCACTCTTCACTGGCTACCACGTGCAGCGCCGCCTTGGCATATAGTGCGCTGTGCCTATTCCATGGACCGACAAAGAAAAGAAATCCCTGCAGCCGACACGCGCCTTTGGTGCGGTGGCTCCGAGCGCTCGCTCTCTCAAGAAGCTGCGCAAGGTCTTTGCGGCGACGGGCCACAGCCGAGACAGGCTCGTCACCTTTCAAAAAGGAGTGACGACGAACGTCGAGCCGGAGCTGGCGCCGCTGCGCGCTGCGGCGCTGAAGCTCATCGAAGACGTCGACCTGGATGCGATCAAGCGGGCGAGCTTGGAAGAACTCGCTGCGGCGGAAGCCATGTTTGCCCTGGGCTATGGGTTCGCGACGCTGACGGACGCCGTCGTCCTCGCCCGTGGCGTGGCCGATGCGGTGACGATGCGGATCCACAGCGAGCGCTTTGGCGTTGCTGCGGAACCCAACTGGACCGTCGCGACCTTCCTCACCTCGACGCCGAGGCCGAACCGCCGTGTCGACCCGCGCTATTGGCTGCCGCTCCGCCACGCCCTCTGTACGGCGTCGCCTGACGACTACGCCGCTGCGAAGAAGGTGGTCACGGACGCCTGGGAGGAATTCACCGTCGAGCAGCGTGCGCACCTGGCCTACGCCTTTCCCGACGAACCTTGGGGCACGGAGATTCTGAGTTCACCTGCCGCAGCGGCGACGACGCGCGGGGCCTTCGCCGGCATGCCCAATCAGGTCCACGCTTTCGGGTTCCTTCTGAGCACGTGCTCGGACGCCGAAGTCGCCAAAGCGTACTTTGAGCAAGGCGGAAGCTATTGGGTGAGTACGTCCGCGCTGGAGCTCGCGGTGCTGCTTCCCAGAAAGGACGCGGCGGAACTCTTCATGGACGCCATCCCGCCGCTGCTTATCAAGAAGAAGTACCAGACCTTCCACAAGACCCCACCACGCAAGGTATTCGCCGCGCTCATGAAACTCGACGATGAGCGCGTGCCGGCGTTCGTCGCTTCTTATGTCGGGCACAAGGTTCTTGGGGCCCAGGCGGCGCTCTACTTTCAGGAGTGCCCCGAAGTTCGTGACGTCCTCGCCAAGGGGAATGCATCCGCGCAGAGCCTGCTGGCGTCCCTTGGGCAGATCGCAGCCGATGACACGGAGGCGGCGGCCAAGTCCGATGTCCCCGCACTCTTACGCGGGCACGCTTGGCGCAGACCCAAAGCGCGGAAGAAGTCCGCGCCGGCCCTCGCGCTGACCATCGCTGCGTCCGGTGAAGAGCGCGTGAACTTGCCTGCGGGAGTGCACCCGTTGAGCCGGGGCCCCCAGAAGCTCAAGCCCCTCGCGGGGGAAGAGCTAGAGAAGTGGCGGAAGAGCATTCTCGGAGGGCGCTCGCCCGTTGATTCAACCTACGTCGGAAGAAACTACCGCGTGCACTACTCGCTGCCGCCGGATGAAGCCGTCGCCGCTTGGAACGAAGGTCGCGGCTACATCAACGATGTTCTGCGCTTCATTGCCGAGCACGGTCTCGCTTGCGTGCCGGGTTTTACCAAGGACCGGCGACTGAATTACCTCGACTACGAGGGCGCTGAAGACTGGATCCTCGCCTATGAGTGTTTCGACTCGCCACGGGTGGCACCGCTCTGGGCGCGGGTCTTCTCTGGACGAAAGAAATGGCGAGCGGCGGCCCGCCGCTGGCTTCGCGCGGATGCGCGCCGCGCCGCGGACGGTCTCGTGCCGGCGGCCTTCGGAGCGAAGGGACGCGACAAGCGGGACGCCGAGGCGGCACTTCGCGAGCTGGTGACGGCCGGCGAGCACGACGCCCTCCGGGCGGCGGCGGCGGCCCACGGCGACAAAGCGCAGGCAGCGATGGATGCGTTCCTCGCGCGCGATCCCCTCGTCATCGACGCCAAGGCGCCGAAGCTTCCTGCGTTTTTGAACACGAAGCAGCTACCGCCGCTTCTTGTCGGCGGGAAGCACCTTGGCGATGAACACCGTGCGGCCTTCATCGAGTTGCTCTCCGTGGCGGAGGCGGACTACCCCGGCTACGCCCAGCTGCGTGAGAGCGTGGATGCATCGAGCCTAGAGAGCTTTGTCCTGGCGCTCCTCGACATGTGGGCACGTCAAGGCGGCCCAGGAAGGCACGACTGGATGCTCCGCGCAACGCTGACGTTTCCGTCGAAGCCGGTGATCCGTGCGCTCTGTGACCATGCGCGGGCCTGGGCTCGAAGCAAAGGCGCGGCGGCTCAGCGCGCCTGCGCGGCGCTCGCGCACCTCGGAGCCGTCGAGGAGAGTGACGCCGCAGCGCTTCATCTGGCACACATCGCCGCGACGACACGTTTCGTGGCGCTGCGCCGAGAAGCAGCCGAGCACCTTGAGTCCATCGCCGCGGCACGAGGTCTGACACGTGACGAACTTGATGATCGAAGCACGCCGGACCTTGGCCTCGACGAGCGCGGGGAGCTGAGTCTTTCCTTCGGCGACGTCCACTTGAAGGTTCAGCCCACGGAGAGCCTTGGCGTTGTCCTACGAAAAGACGACGAGGTGCTTCGTTCCTTTCCGCGCATCGCTAAGTCCGCCGGCGACGACGAGAAGGACGCCCGCAAAAAGGCGAAGGCCCGCTACGACGCTTTTAAGAAAGACCTCGGCGCCATCAGCAAGCGGCAGCTTCAGCGTCTCGAGAACTCGATGTCCAGCGGCCGCGCCTGGCCGATGGCCGACGCGACGCGCTACTTCTTTGAGCACCCCCTAGCGCAGCACTTGGCGCGCGGCCTCGTGTGGATCAGTGAAGAGGGCGTTGCGTTTCGACTGACCCGCGATGGAACCTTCGCGGACTCTGCCGACGACGAAGTGACCGCCGCCGGCGCGGTCCGTATCGCGCATGTTCTCGAACTGGGGCAGAAAGACGCCGAGGCTTGGGCCGGTATCTTCTCGGACTACGAGATCATTCAGCCTATCTTGCAGCTAGCTCGTCCGACGGACGCCTTGACGAAGGCGGAGACAAAGAGCGGCGAGGTGAAGCGTTTCGCGGGGACCCAGATCAAGGCC
Organism: Polyangiales bacterium; assembly: GCA_045106895.1. Taxonomy (GTDB): domain Bacteria; phylum Myxococcota_A; class Polyangia; order Polyangiales; family Houyiibacteriaceae; genus JBCCRV01. Next base: position 49,644 of record JBGCFM010000129.1, read on the forward strand.
GCGAAGGTCCTCGGTTTCCTCGAAAGCCGAGGTTGGCAACGCGACTCGAACAACCACGTGAGCTCTTTCTCGAGGAGAGGGCGCGATGGTGCCGTCTTCAAGTTGCGCCTCGAGGGCTCCATCGAGATGGACTACCTATCCAGTGGGGAGAAGGTCGGCGTTGGAATGTTGAGCACCCAAGGCGCGGCGTCTGCTGTGAGCGCGAGCGAGGTGCTCTACGATCTTAGTTCGCTCTGCGGGTGACTTGAAGATGGTCGAAGGAGTCACGCGATGAATGATGCCGCAGACATTGGGCTCACGCCGCTGCTCGACTCGCCAGGGCTTTCACTGGCGAGGCTTACTATGAGCGGCGGCGCCGCTCGACGTCTCTACCGGCCGCGTTCGCCGGAGTCCGCCGAACCGAAACGTGCCTCCCAAGCTGAGATGTCTGCGTTGGCGTCGCCGAAACCTCCGGCGCGTTTGTCGCGGCTGAGCCAAAGACTGCCTCCAAGAAAACTCATTGCGCTGAGCCAACCTGCTGTGCGGCGACTGGAGGCTCCCGCCATGCTTGCTCCGGCGACGGCGTTGCGCGTCAGGTACGGACTCACGCCGGCGAGCAGTAAGTCTCGCGCAACGACGGCGCCTGAGTCTCCATTCTTTAGACTCACCTTCGCGCTCGCGAGGAGCCTATCCTGTTCCCTTGCGTTGATCGACTGGAGCTTGTTGCTCGCCATCCAATAACGGTCCGCGTCAAAGGACGAGACGCAGGCTGCACTGCAACATCCGCGCTGGCCGAGCGCCGACTCCCAGGAGTTCGCATAGAGCGTTTGGGTCTCATCGAGCGTGCCGCCACAAACCACACAGAGCATAGGCGATTAGACTTAGCACAGGCGCCGAATATCGATGTGTCTACTGCTCCTTCTGAGGAACCCCGTCGGCGATCTCGTAGTAGTCGCCTTTGTCCGCCACGAAGATGTGCACGCCGAGTTTGGTTTCCGTGGGCG
>JBGCFM010000013.1:0-6888 GCA_045106895.1 Polyangiales bacterium
GGTGGTGGGGTCGCAGTCTTCGTCGAGGCCTAGGCCTTCGAGCGCGTCGTTGAGGTCGCACACCTCAAGGTTTCCGCCGAAGCGGCGGGCGTCGGTGTCATCGCAGTCTCGTCCGAGGGGCTCGCCGAGGGCGTCGACGCAGCTGCTGTCGCCGCTGCCGTCGCCGTCGAGGTCGGGGGCGAGGCTCTCGCAGCTGTTGGAGATCTCGTTGCATCCGTCGATGGTGCATTCGATGCCGTCGTCACAATCGACGACTTCGCCGGCGACGCAGATTCCGTCGGCGCAGGTCTCTTCGCCGGTGCAGAAGAGGCCGTCGCTGCAGTCGTTGGCGCTTTCGCAGCGGATGACCTCCCCGTCCAAGCCGACGTCCGTGGGCACATTGGCGTCCATCGTCGTTGTGTCGTCCCCACAGGCGATGAGGGAAAAGGTCAGCAGAAGAAAGAAACGAACATCAGGACTGCGCACTAAAATACCCCCAAAGATGGCTCGAACCGTCGTACAGTACCATCTCACGGCCATTCTACGCTGGCCTTGAACTCTCGCATGACGGAAACTGACCAGGGAAACGTCCAAGACCCCTTGATTGGGACACTTCTTGCCGATCGGTACCGGATCACCCGCCTAGCCGGCGAAGGTGGCATGGGCCGTGTTTACCTCGGCCTGCACGAAGGCATCGGGAAGCGTGTCGCCATCAAGGTCCTGCTGCCCGAGATGACGGAGCATCCAGGCCTCGTCGAACGATTTGAGCAAGAGGCGAGGGCGGCGACGGCGTGCGGAAGCGAGCACATCATCGATGTCTTCGACATGGGTCGCCTCGACGACAACACGCCCTACATGGTGATGGAGTTTCTTGAGGGCGAGGACCTCGGGGAGCTTCTGGAGCGGGAGGGCGCTCAGCCGATCGGGCGCGTCGCTCGGATCATGCAGCAGGCCTGCGATGGTCTGGAGGTGGCGCACGCCGCGGGCATCGTCCACCGCGACCTCAAGCCAGAGAACATCTACTTGCTTCAGCGCAAGAAGAAGGCCGATTTCGTAAAGATCCTCGACTTTGGAATCTCGAAGATCACCGAGCACGCCGCGGGCTTCAACAAACACCTCACGCAAACCGGCGTCACCGTTGGCACGCCCTTATATATGTCGCCGGAGCAAGCTCAGGGCCTCAAGAGCATGGACCACCGGACGGATATCTATTCGCTGGGTGTCATCCTCCACGAGGCGCTCACCGGGAGCCCTCCTTTCGACGCGGACTCTTTCGCGCTTCTTATCGTGAAGATCGTGACCGGCGACACTCCTGATATCCGGCTGCGCCGTCCCGATATCCCAGATGGCCTCGCGCGTATTATCTCAAGGTGCCTCGACAAGTCGCCAGAGCTGCGATTCTCCTCCGCCGAGGAGCTTGGTCGCGCTCTCGGCGAGTACGCGACGTTGGACGCACCCCCACAGCTGCTCGAGGCACGTGGTGAGCGGCTGACGATGCGGCCCGATCAGTCGGCCACGCGTTCCGAAGGGGGCGCTGTGACGGGCGCAGCACTTCCCCGAAGCGAGAGCGCGACCTCCGTGGATCGGCCAACGCCTTTGCTCGGGCCCATGGCGTCGGAGAATACCTCCGCGCCCATGGACACGAGCCGCCAGCGAAGCATTACGGAAGACGTCGCGCTCCCAACGCAGGGGCCCAATAAGATGGTGTGGGCGGGCATCGCGCTCGCTCTCGTCGGCGCGGTCACAACCGCCGGCGCCGTCGCGCTTTTTGACAAAGGGGACGAAGTCGACCCGGATCCTGATCCCGTCGTCGTCGTCGAGCCGGTGATCCCGGATGTCGAACCCGAGACAACGTCGATGACGGGCGCGACGGTCATGGAAGCCGCGGACGTCCGACTGCGTATCGTCGTCGCTCCGGCGGAGGCGAGCATCTTCATCGATGACGTCGAGTATCCGAGTCCCCTCGACGCGCGCCTTCCTCGAAGCCAGGCCCCGAGCCGGCTGCGCATCGAGCTATCCGGTTATGAAACAAGCGACGAAGTGATCCTTCTCGACCAGGACCGCGAGATTCTCCGTGTTCTCGAGCGGGCGCGTCGTGGTCCGAGCATGACGAGCGTCATGACGGCGACGCAAACCATGGAGACGGCGATGGCCGTCGAGACCGAAATGACGACGATGACCCAGATGAACACAACGATGATGGACGGTTTTCGTGAGACTTTTTAGGACCCTCCTCGCTGGCGCGATGGTTCTTGGCGTCGCTCCACAGGTCGGCGCGCAGACGCCCGAGGCGGCTACACCGGAGAGCCCGCCTGAGGCCGTTTCCGCCGACGCCGCCGAGCCCGTCGCCGCCGAAGCCGCCGAGCCCGTCGCCGAAGCACTCCCGGAAGATCCAAACCTTGAGGAGGCCATCAGTCGCTTTCGACAAGGGCTGACCTTGGCGCGCGCTGGGAATTGCGTAGGCGCCATCGCGGAACTCCAGGTGAGCCTGCGGCTTGTCGAGCGGCCCAACACGCTCTTCAACATCGCGCGCTGCCAGGAGGAACTCTTTCGCTACGACCTCGCCGTTGCCGCCTACGAGCGATACATGACGATTGCGCCAAGCGACGCGCCGGACCGCGGCGCGGTTCAGGAAACGATGCGTCAGCTCCGCAATCTCCTCGGGACGATCACCGTGCGCTCCAACGTGCCCGCTCAAGTTTGGATCGGCGATCGGCAGGTGGGCGAGTCGCCCGGCGATGTTCTCGTGCCTGGAGGTCGGCACGCCGTCGAAATTCGTGCCGACGGGTACCTTTCCACACGGCGTGAAGTCGAAGTCGCCAGCCGCGCGACGGCGCTCGTCGACGTGGAGCTCGAGAGCGCCGAGGTGATCAACAACACCAACATCACCAACGAGAACATTACGAACGTCGAGACGACGAACGTCACCGAAGAAGGCGGCGCGCCGGTCGGCGTGTTCATTGGTGCCGCTGTGCTGACGGCGGCGAGCCTGGCGACGGCGGCTGCCTTGAGCTTTCGTGTTCTCTCGCTGAACTCCGACGGCGAAGCGCTCCCTGCGTATGACCTTGAAGCGCGAAACGCGCAGAACGAACGCATCGCGAATAAAGCGAAGGTGGCCGACGTGTTCTGGGGCGTAACCGGCGCCTTGGCTATCACCACCACGGTGCTCATCTTTCTCACCGACTGGGGCGGGGATGAACACGAGGAGGGCACCACGGTGACGCCTGTGGCGGGCCAAGGAACCCTCGGTCTTCAGGTCGGAGGCAGCTTCTGATGCGTATCCTTGCAACGTTCGCGCTCTTCGGAGCGACCCTCGGCTGTTCCCTCGTCGGCTTCGATGACCTCGTCACGGAGCCGTGCGCTGCGGTCTCCGACGACAGCATTGAAGCGATTCGTGCTGGCAATGAACTGTGTGCTTCCCTCGAAGCCATGCGCCCCGCCGCGGAAGGCAGCACCTGGGTTTGCCGAGAACCGATTGGTGATGACCTCTTCTGTGTGCAGTCGAGCGCCGACAACGACAACGACGGCGTCGGCACCACAGAGGAGGGAGGCCTCGACTGCGACGACACCGACCCGGATATCTTCGGCGGCCAGGAAGAGCTTCTCTGCGATGGGAAAGACAACGACTGCGACGGCGTCATCGACGAGAACCTTCTGGGCGTCCAGGGGGAGCCGACACGTATCTACGACGAGGCCGTCGCTCTTGGCAGCTTCAGCTCGGGTGCCGACAAACCCGCGTTCATCGGACGCCGGACCTCCGACGAGCGAGTGGTTGTCGTCCTTGATGATGATGCTATCGAGAGCGACCAGGCAGGACGCACTTCGTACGCCGCCGCGCCCGTTGGCAGTCAGGCGATCACGTTGACGCGGGCGCCGGGCGACATGGAAGTGTACGCACTATCCCGGACGGACAACGTCGCCGAAGCGACGATGAACTTGGCGGATGAGGACATCAGCTTCCCAGCCATCGGCGTGGGAGAGACCTCGTTCGTCGCTGCCTGGTTCACCGACGATGCTGCCGCCTGCGGCGCGCCGGCGGGACCCCTGCGTCACACCTCCGGGCGTTCATCCAACGGCATCGATACGGCACCTCCCATCGACCTGCCGAATGCCTCGCCGATTCAGGCCCCGGCGATCATCCCCGTCGGCGGAAACGAGTTCTTGGTCTTCGCGGCGAACGGCTCTGACGTCGACGCACACCTCGTGACCGCCGCCGCCGTCGGGTCCACCGTGGTCTCAAGCGTGTCCTTTCCTTTCGACGACACCGTCTCCGGCTTCGCCGTTGCGACCGGAGAAACAGACGGCGACACCTTGGCTCTCGGCCTGTCCGTGGTCGTCGGTTGTGGCCGCCGGGTCTTGGTCTTTCGGGAACTCCTCCATGATCTCACGACGGGGATGACTTCCCTCGGGGAACTCGCGCTGACAGAAGAGGGCGGGGATCCTCCGGGCTCTCCGTCCATTCGCTGGAGCGCCGCGGCGCCTCGGGGCTTCGTCGTGACATGGATGGGTGGTGACGCACAGCGGACGTTCATGGCGCGCGTTGTCGTCGACGATGGCTTCGCTGGGCCGGCGTTTGAGCTCGGAGCGGATATCCCAGCGGCCACGGCATTTCCGTACGGGGCGGCCATATCGCCGGCAACCGGCGGGGGTCTACGCGTCTGGACCTACGCGGGGGGGCCTTCCGCGGGCGTGTACGAGATCGCGCTCGGCTGCAATATGGACTGAGCGCTGCCGGCCATTTTGGCCGACTTTTGCTTCTGGGCTCTCTCCAGGAATGAACGGTGCCCGCTCTTCCGTTGCGGCGAGGCGATGACAACCGTAGCCTCCGGCGTGGCCGAACTCTTCGACACTCTCTCGATCGTCCTCCCTTGTTACAACGAGGCGAAGAGCATCGGGCCTGTCGTCAAGCAAGCCTTCGTGTCCGCGGCTTCCATTGCCCGCGAGTTTGAAGTCGTCGTCGTCGACGATGGCAGCACCGACGGGACCGCGGCACAGGTAGAGAGCCTCGGCCTTGAGAACGTCGTCGTGGCTCGCCACCGGCAAAACCAAGGGTACGGAGCCGCTCTTCGGACGGGGTTTCGAACGGCTCGGCATGGGTGGGTTTTCTACACCGACGGCGATGGCCAGTTCGACCTCACGCAGCTTGAGCCTTTCGTTCGCCAGGCCCGTGCAGGCACCGTTCTCGCCGGATACCGAAGCCCCCGTGCGGATGCCTCGTTGCTGCGATCCATCAATGGTCGCGGGTGGACGACGCTCACAAACGCCACGCTGGGTCTCGGGATGCGCGACGTGAACTGCGCCTTCAAGCTCTTCCCGCGCTCCCTGCTCGACCAGGTGCCTATGGCAAGCCGCGGCGCCGTCATCGACGCGGAGATTCTTTGGGCGGCGCGTCGCATGGGCCTGCCCATCGTTCAGCTGCCCGTGCGACACAGCCCTCGTCGACACGGCCAGGCGACGGGGGCGCGCCCAGGTGTTGTCCTGCAAGCTCTTTGGGAACTCGCGCTCCTTCGCATGCGTGCTGCTTAGTTTCTTTCTGGGGTCAGGAGACGACGCGATTGCGACCGGAGTTCTTCGCTTCGTAGAGTTTGGCGTCGGAGGCCTGCACCATCGCTTCGACGGAGGCGAAGGCGTCCACCCATTCGACGACCCCCGCGCTGATGGAGATGTCCATGCGCGTGCCCTCGAAGACAAACGAGGCATCATCCACCAAACGGTTGAGCTTGTTGGCCAGCTCCACGGCGCCTTCGAGTCCAATCTCGGGCGTGATCACCGCGAACTCCTCACCGCCGATGCGGGCGACGATGTCGTCGCGCCGAACATGGGTCCCGATGAGCCCGCCGAGCTGGCGGAGGACAGCGTCACCGGCGAGGTGTCCTTGCGAGTCGTTGATCTGCTTGAAGTGGTCGATGTCGAAGAGGATGAGTGAGAAGGGTCGTTCGTAGCGCCGTGCTCGCGAAAACTCGCGGTCCATCATCTCGTCAAAGTAACGTTTGTTGTGCACCTGCGTCAGACCATCGACGGTCATGAGCCGGTAGATCTCTTCGTGGTACTGGCCCTCGATGTTGCCGCCCACGATGAACTTCAGAATCGTGCGCCCGACTTTAAGCTGGTCGCCATCCCGAAGGTCGATGGTGTCGCTGAGCTCGTCGTTGACGTAGGTCCCGTTGGTGGAGCCAAGGTCGCGGACCATGAAGCCGCTCGGTCCGCGGACCACTCGGCAGTGTGAGCGGCTGACGCTCTCTTGGTCGATCTGAACGGCGCAGCTCGATGAGCGGCCGATCACCACAGGCTCCTCGCCGAGGGGAACACGCCGGCCGAGGTCCTCACCGTAGATAACGACAAGGCACGCCTCGCGGGCCTGACGCTCACGCGTCGCCGGCGGACCCACGACCGTGACGACGGTCTTGTTGGGATTCGTTTTTTTCCCGTCCTCATCCACGACCGGGACCATACCCCGCGGGTAGACCCGAAGTGCAAGCGATACCGCATCCCTTCGATGGGGGGGTAATTCCGTTCATGTCGGAAAAGCGACCGCTGAGAGCCTCGTGGCACTCCGAAAACTTGGCCAACGGAACACCTTTCCGTACACCTGGCCCATGCTTGCCGCTCAAGATCTCAAGGGCCTCGCGCTGCTTAGCCTGGTGGGAGCCGTTTGCGCCGCAGCGGTCTCTTCCGCTGGAGCCGTGGAACCGACGCCCCTTATCCTGAAGAACACCGCTCCCATGGCGGATTCTCTGGGTGCTCCAGAGCCAGAGACCCCCGTCGAGCCCCTCGCCGCGCCGCGCGCCTTGCGCGCACTCGACGCCGGCGGACCCACGCCCGTGACGACCGAGTAGAGGTGACGCGTGTGTGCCCCTCCCGCAACCACGACCCGCGCCGTACCCCGCGGGCGGGCCCGAAGCGCAAGCG
>JBGCFM010000130.1:0-3047 GCA_045106895.1 Polyangiales bacterium
CGAGCGTCATGCCCGCTTCGCGGATGCGGCGAACGGAGCGAAGAGCGTTTCGGGATTGGGGGTTGATGCTTTGCATGTTGTTTTCCTTTGGTTGGGTCCCGCCGGACCGAGTGTGAAGTTTGTGGGGGGTGCTTCTATTCATGGAGCTGAGTTGATCGAAAACGAGTTCATCGAACGTTGTCGTCGATGTGAAGTGAGCCGCTCGGTCCCGCCGAGATAACGTCGGATCCGTCGGGGTCGAAGTGGCCCGGGCACTGCATGTGAAGGTCGCGTCCCCAGCCATCTTTCGGGGCGCGCCGAAGGTAGCGACGGCCACTTCGGGGCGGATGAACGAGCTCCGTCATCGAGCGGGGGCAGCGGCCAATGTCCGCGTTGAACTCGCCGATGGCGCGATGCACCGTCGCGATGCTGCCGCGTGTCAGCTCGACGCGGTAACGTTGATCCGCCGAACGCCACAAGACGCTGAGGAGTACGACGAGCCCCAAAAGAAAAAGGCCCGTCTTCCATCGCGCGCCGGAAAATACCCGCCCAAACGCGCTGCCGCGTTGTTCCCAGGGGAGTGAAAGTCCGATTCTGCGTCTGCGTGCCATGGCTGTGGGTCATCCGACGAAATCGTTGATTTGGAGCAGGGGCATGAGAATGGCCGCGGCGATGGCGCCGACGATGCCGCCCATGAACACGATGATGAGCGGCTCCATCACAGCACTCATCGCTTCGACCTTTACTTCGACCTGCTGGTCGTAGGCGTCGGCGACGTTCTCAAGCATTTCTTCGAGCTGTCCGGTGCGTTCGCCGATAGCGATCATATGAACGACCATTGGCGGGAACTTGCCGGACGCTTTGAGCGGGCGACTGAACCCGTCGCCTTGGGCGACGCTTTCTTTGGCCGTGTCGATCACCTCCATCAGTTCGCGGTTCTCCAGCACGTTCTTTGTGATGGTCATCGCATTCATGATGGGAACGCCGCTCTTGAGCAGCGTCCCAAGGGTTCGCGAGAAGCGCGATACAGCGACCATGAGCAGCAGCTTGCCGACGAGAGGAATGCGCAGGATGAAGCGGTCCCACTTCGCGGCACCTTCCTCGCTCGCTTTCCACCGGCGGAATCCGTAGATGGAGAGACCAAGGAGTGTCGCGAGGATGTACCAGTAGTCCGTGAAGACATCGCTCACGAAGATGAGCACCTCCGTGTACCAAGGAAGACCCTCGCCAAAGCCTTCGAAGATGTTCTTCACCTTCGGTACGACGACGACCATCATCAAAGTGATGATGAGCAGGCTCAGAATGAGCATGACGATGGGGTAGGCTAGGGCGCCGCGAACTTTGCCTTCGAGGCGCACCTGGGCGTCGAGGAAGCCGGCGAGTCGGTCGAGGACCGTCTCGAGGGTGCCGGAAGCTTCGCCGGCGGCGACCATGTTCACGTAGAGATTGGAGAAATACTTGGGGTGCTCGCGAAGGGCGTCGGCGAAGTTTGTGCCTTCGTTGACCTTGTCGCGCGCGGTGGTGAACGCCGCTTTGAGTTCGGGTTGCTCGGTCTGTTCGATGAGCGCCGTCAGCGCTTCAACGAGGGGAATGCCGGCTTTGACGAGAGTGGCGAGCTGCTGCGTAGCCACGGAGATGTCGATGGTCTTGACGCGGCGGAGCAGCTTGCGAATGTCGATCTCGCGCGCGTTCTTCTTCTCGGCTTCGGCCTTCTCGAGGAGCTCCGTGACGAGGATGCCCTTCCGCTTCAGAACCATGCGCAGCATCTTCGCGCTGTCGGCGTCTTCGACGCCCTTCACGTTCTTTCCGGAGGAGTTGATCCCCTTATAGGCAAAGATGGCCACTACTCTGCGGCCTCCAGCTCGGTGGCCTGGGTAGCGGCGAGGACTTCGTCGACGCTCGTGACGCCAGCGATGACCTGCCGCGCGCCATCTTCACGAAGCGTGCGCATGCCCTGGGTACGAGCGGCGCGCTGAATGGTCTTCGCGTCGCTGTTGGCGAGGACCGCTTTGCGCACGGGCTCGTCGATGACCATGAGCTCGTAGATGCCCATTCGGCCGCGGTAGCCAGTCTGGCCGCACTCTTCGCAGCCGTTGGGGTCGGGCTTGAAGAAGGTCGGCATGCCGGTGTCGGCGACGGAGGGCAGGTGGTGGAGCGCCGTTGGCTCTTCGACGATGTTGTAGGACTCTTCGAAGAGGTCCTCGGCTCGCAGCTCAACTTCGTCGGCCTCTGGCGCAGCAGGAACGTCCGAGTTCCGGCCCATGACCGTCGTCGCAGCCACGGCGCGGAGCTTGGCCAGCGTCTCGTCGACGTGGTCGAGGTCGATGCCAAGCTCGAGGAGGTCTTCCTCGTGCGCCGTGTAGGCCACCTTGCAGTGAGGGCAGAGCCGGCGAACGAGGCGCTGGGCCAAAACTGCTAGGAGCGACGATGAAATCTGGAAGGGTTTGACGCCCATCTCGATGAGGCGCGTGATGGCGCCGGGAGCGTCGTTGGTGTGAAGTGTGGAGAGCACCAGGTGACCGGTGAGCGAGGCGTGGACGGCGATGTCCGCGGTCTCGTGGTCGCGAATCTCACCGACCATGATGACGTCGGGGTCCTGACGAAGGAACGCACGCAGCGCCTTGGCGAAGTTGAGGCCGATTTTCGGCTTCACGTGCAGCTGGCCGATGCCGCGCAGCTCGTACTCGACGGGGTCCTCGGCGGTGAGGATGTTCTTGTCCGGCGTGTTGATCTTGTTGAGCGACGCGTAGAGCGTCGTCGTCTTGCCGGAACCGGTCGGGCCCGTGACCAACATGATGCCGTTCGGCCGGTGAATCGTGTGGAGCAAGATGTCGAGGTCGCGTTTGGCGAACCCGAGATCCGTGAGGTCGAGCACGATGTTCTCTTTGTCGAGAATACGCATGACAACGCGTTCGCCCTTGGCCGTTGGAATCGTGGAGACACGAACGTCGATGACCTTGCCGCGGATCTTCTTGGTGATGCGGCCGTCTTGGGGCAGGCGCTTCTCAGCGATGTTGAGACCCGCTTCGATCTTCACGCGCGCGACGATGCTCGAGAGGTTCCCCTTG
>JBGCFM010000131.1:0-46633 GCA_045106895.1 Polyangiales bacterium
CGCGAGCACTACTCCACGGTGAGGGAGGATGACCTCCGCAAGGCTGGCGACGCTGTAGGCGCTCAGCTGCTACCTCAGCTCCGCTTGGTTGGCTCCTAGGAGTCACGCTCGGCCAAAGGAGTCCCTCAAGGAGTCATTCGACAGAAAATCCACGAAAAAAGCCGACTAGGCACTAGGCCTAACCGACTGATTTCATTTGCAGATTTTGGAGCGGGAGACGAGATTCGAACTCGCGACGTCAACCTTGGCAAGGTTGCACTCTACCACTGAGTTACTCCCGCAAATCCCCGAAGGGACGCGTTGTATGACCCCCGCATGAGCCCCTGTCAAGCGACTGTGTGCACTTCGTTGTGAGTCTCGTGTGAGGCGGGGTTTTTGTCGTGGTTTTGGCGATCGTTCGGTCTCAAAGAGCCAGTTCATCGAGGCCTATGTAACGCTCCAAACGAGCGGCTTCGGCAAGATCGACGCCGAAGTCATCTCGAAGGCTACGAGCGTGCTCAGCGGCTCGGGGAGCGTCGCCGTTTCGCAAGCTCACGACGAGCATCAGGTCGACGGCGTGAACGAGGTCAGGCGCGTCCTCGAGACACGTTTGAGCGTGCTCCAGGGCCAGCGGGTAGTCCTCGCGCTGGAGTTCGATGTCGGCTCGAATGCAGGACATGAAAGGGTCGTCCAGAAGCGTGCGTAGGCCGTCGAGCGCCGTCACGGCTTTGTCCCAGTCGCCGAGGGCGTAGTAGCCGGCGAAGAGCCGGTCTTGGACGCGGCGGTCGCTGTGAAAGTCCGCTGCATACGCGTCGAGAACTTCGCGGTAGCGGACGTTGTCGCCGAGGGTAGACACGGCATCCACTCGGGCGTCCGCCGGGCCGCGCATGCGCTGCAGGTCTTCGGGCAGCGCGTCGATAATGGAGAGCACTTCGAGTGAAGCTCCCGCCTGAGCCGCCGCGTTCAATCGCTGGAGCTCGTCCTGGTGCACGACGAGTTCTTCGCCGACGCGAACGCTCTCCGTGATGAGAGACCCACGCCACTGGCCCAAGGAGAGCTGGAAGTAGTCGAGGACACAGGCGCCGCGGGGTGTGTCGACGAGGAGCAAATCAAGGTAGTCCACGCCGACGCTGGAATAGACCCAGCGAAACCGCGCGACGGGTTGGTCATCTCTGCGGGCAAGTCCGAGATACTCGACGCTATCGCCGTTCATTCGGCCCTCGCGAACTTCGTCCAAGACGACGCGCTCCTGAGACAGCGCGTTCACGAGCCCGAGAATCACGGCTTGGCGTTCGGGGATGTCGGTGGGGACGGAACGCTCCGCAAACGCAGGAATGTCGAAGAGCGAGTCGAGGTCTGAGTTCGGGTCTTCGAGCATCGAAGCCACGCGCGCGCCAAACGCCTCGGTACCTTCGTCGCTCACGGAGGGGAAGCTGCGCATGGGGGTATAAGATGGAGCGGCGGCGGGCTGTCGGGGCGACTCATGCACGCTCTCGCTTCGCGAATGCCCAACGCGACGGCGGCGATAACGGGCGCGATGAGAATCGTCAGCCCAATGCTCTTTCCTACGTTTCCCATGGCACCTACTAACACGCCGCCGCTTCGCTGTTCCGTTCTCGCTGTTCCGTCCTCGGTGGTCAGGTCAGTTAGAAGTCGAAGCCGTCGACGCGCTCGATGCGGCCCTTCGAGGCAACCATGGCGATGACGCCAACGATGAAGAGCGCGCCTCCGCTCGCGAGGCTGATTAGGCCGAGACGGCCCATGTCCAGCCTATCGTCAGACCCGTACTCGCTGTCACCTCCAGGGAGAGCATCTATACCGACAAGAATCCCGCCGGTCGCGACGCCGACACTGCCGAGGGCAATGGCGGCCAGGCCGAGTGCGTGTCCTCCGCGGTTCTGTGGCTCAATGATGTAGCGCTGGGCCGTGCCATCTGGCCGCAACCGGAGTGCGTGGACGTCGACGCGGACCTCCATGGGACGCTCAAGCTGAAAACGGCACGGCGTCTCGCACACGTGGACGGTAGATTCGGCGCTGGCTGTGGCGGAACCGGAACTGAAGCTGTGAGCGGTTGCTGTCGCTCGTCCGGTGATTTCCTGAACGTCAACACTGTCACCGTTCGTAGATCGCAACTCGATGATGCTGGGCGCGGAGAACTCCACGCCGCCGGATTCAAGGACTTGTTGGGCTTCGCCAGAGGACGTGTCGACGACGCAGAAAACGAGGGCGAGGAGGAGGGAAACGACAAGGGATTGGAGACTGGGGTGTGTCATGGCCGCCGTCTCGACACGAAGCCGACTCAGTTTCCCGTTCTCTCCGTTTTCTCTCTCGCGTTCGCTTCCCAGCGGCGTTCTGGAGGAATCCCGATTCTTCGTTCAGCGCGTCGCTGGCAAGGCCACCTCGAGTCCAACAAGTCCCGGAAATCACCACGGCGATTCTTCGTCCAGCACGTCGCTGGCAAGGCGCGCAAGGCGAGGGCATCTATGGATGCTGAGCCGCAGCGCAACGTAGCCAGCGGCGTGCTGGGCGGAGAAGCGCGACCGCGAAGAAGGCATCTATGAATGCTGAGCCGCAGCGCAACGTAGCCAGCGGCGTGGGCGGAGAATCACTCGTTGCGGAGGCCGTCGACCGGCAACATCCGCGCCGCCCACATGCTCGGCGCTACCGTGGCCAGCGTGCAGATGAGAATCGCCACCGTCGCGGTGATGACGAACTCGCTTCCGTCGACGACCACGGGCAGGTGGTCGATGAGGTAGACCTTGGGGTCGAGGGGGAATTCGACGAGGCCTAGATAAGACACAAGTCCCCCTCCGAGGAGCAATCCTATGAGTGTTCCTATGACGCCTATGACGACGCCTTGGACGACGAAGATGCCAAGGATGGTCGAGTCCGTCGCGCCCATCGCCTTGAGAATCGCGACCTCACGTTTCTTCTCGAGGACGACCATGATGAGCGTCGCGATGACGTTGAAGGCCGCCACGAAGATGATGGTGGCGATGACGAAACCGAGGGAGATCTTCTGAATCTTGAGCGCCGTGAAGAGGTTGCGGTTGAGCTCCGCCCAGTCGACGGTGTGGAAAGGCCCGCCGAGTTCGCGTTCGAGTTGGCGGGCGATCTCGCCGCTCTCGTTGAGGTCGTGGAGCCGCATCTCGACGCCGGTGACGACGTCGCCCTGGCCGTAGAAGTGCTGGGCTTCGTAGAGGTCAGCATAGACGAGGTTCGCGTCGTACTCCTGGAAACCAGCCTCGAAGATGCCGATGACGAGGAAGTCTTTGGTGCGAGGGGCGCGCGTCTCGGCGTCGAAGAGGCTCACGTCCATGCCGCTGAGCGGCGAGACAAGGCGCACGGTGTCGCCCACCTCGACCTCGAGGTTCTCGGCGAGGGTCACGCCGATAACGACGCCGGCGAGGGAGCTCACGTCGACGGGCGCTTCTTCGTCTTCGGGCTCGATGAAGTCTTCTTCCGGAAGGTCGAACTCGCCCGGGTCGAAGCCTTCGAGGAGCGCCTCGACGTCTTCTGGGGAGACGACGTCCACGGTGGGCAAGGCTTCGTACTCCGCCTCGCCCTCGCTTTCCTCGCCGCCTTCGTTTACGCCCGCGTTTTCTACGCGCGCTTCGTCGCCGCCGATTCTCGCATTGTGCTCAGCGACCATTTCGCCGAGCCAGTCGTCGTCGTCGTTGTTGCCGGACGACGCCGGTTCCGCATCCGGGTGACGAAGTCCGTCGAGCGTTCCCGCGATGAGCTGGTTGGGCAGGTCGAGGACGCCGGTCACGAGATCCGGGTCGATGCCTTTGACGAGGACGCCGCTGAGGCGTTCGCCGTGGGCGAGCATCATCGGGTTGATAAGAAAAGGGCCCGCGCCGGCGACTTCGGGGAGCGCGCTGGCTTGGTCGACGACCTCACGGTACTCGTCGAAGTCGACGCCGTATTTCATCACGAGCACGTGCGCGTTGACGCCCAGAACCTTGTCGCGGAACTCGCGCTCGAAGCCGCTGGTGATGGAAAGGACGGCGAGAAGCGCCGCGACGCCGAGGGCGACGCCGGTGACGGAAATGAACGTGATGACGGAGATCGTCTTGCGCTTCTTGGAGCGAAGGTACCGGCGACCGATCTCTAGGGCATATGCCACGGGGGGGAGCTATCACGGGGTGCAAAGGGGGGCCAGCGAACGCCCGCCGGACTCGGATCACCCTTCTAGACGCCCGAATCACTCACTTATTCCAGTTTCGCTGCGCTCGTGGCGGAAAATCCTCGCCTCGCGATAAGAATACCCCCTCGTGTTTCCCCGCCAGCAGCCGTACTGATCGGAGTGAGCGCTGTTGCCCCACTGCCCGAAGCCCCGAGCCTGGAAGAGGAGTACGCCGCGGCGGACCCCCTCGCGAAGGCACTTCGAGGAGAGCAGCTGGCCGGGTATCGCCTCGTCACCGAGCTCGGCGCCGGCGGGATGGGCACAGTCTTCTATGCCGAAGCCGTCCATGGAAAAGAACGCGCGGCGATCAAGGTCCTCGAGCCGCGCTTTTCAACCATGCCGGAAGTGGTGAGCCGCTTCTTCGACGAGGCCCGAGCGGTCCAAGCGATCGCTCACCCGAACATCGTCGACATCCACGACTTTGGAAAAGACCGAGGCTACTTCTATCTGATCATGGAACTCCTCGAGGGCGAGACCCTCGCCGAGCTCATCGATCGCGAGGGTGCGTTGGACGTCGAGGTGGTGCGTAGCGTGGCGAAGGGCATGGCGAGCGCTCTCGACGCGTCGCACAAACGCGGCATCGTGCACCGCGATCTCAAACCAGAGAACGTATTCGTCACTCCGAGTGGCGCGAAGCTCCTCGACTTTGGAATCGCAAAACTCGGCGACATGCGCTCCGGCGGACGAACGCAAACCGGGACCATCCTTGGGACCCCCGCGTACATGAGCCCTGAGCAGTGCTTGGGTGAGTCGAGCGTTGGACCACTCAGCGATGTCTACAGCTTCGCGGCGGTGGCCTACGAGATGCTCACGGGCAACCCGCCCTTCGTGGCCGAGTCCTTTGGACAGTACGTGATGGCCCACGTGCGCGATATCCCGTGTTCGCCGAAGGAGCGTAACCCAGAGGTCCCCGAGCACGTCGCAGCGACGATTCTGCGGGCCCTCGCCAAGACGCCGACGGACCGACACGTGAGCGCGGGCGAGTTCTACAAGGCGCTGTGTTCCGCGCGGCAAATCGTGCCGCAGGCTCCGAAACAGCGGAGCTCAAGCAAGCGGCTCGCGGCGAAGCTCGAAGGCATCATGCTGTCGCGCATCGCGCGCGGAGACCTGCGCTTGCCGTCGATGCCCGAGACCGCCACGCGTGGAATGGCGATGCTGCGCTCGTCCCCGGTGGACTTCGACGCGCTCACGGCGACGCTGGAGCGGGACCCGCTCATCTCTGGGCATCTGCTCCGCATTGCAAGCAGCGCCGCGAATGGCGGGCACCGCATTCGAAGTCTGCGGCAGGCGATCCCGCGCATCGGCGTCGACCCCCTCCGCGAGATCCTCGCCCAGCTCGCCGCGCGCTCCGTGTTTCGCTCGCGAGCCCCACGCATCGATGAAGCGTTTCGTACCATCTGGTCGCACGGGCTAGCCGTCGCCAATGTAAGCCGCGCCCTCGCCGAGGAATTCCTCGTGGGACCGGACCCGGACGAGGCTTATATGGCCGGTCTGTTGCACGACGTGGGGAAGCCCGTCGTCGGAGGATTTCTGCTGGAACTCGAACGCATGGGCGTAAGCGGCGGCATCGACGACGAGATCTGGCGCGAGGTCGTGGTGAGCGCGCATCCGGCCATCGGAAGAATGATCAGCGAACGCTGGAGCCTTCCAGAAGCGATTCGCGAAACCATCGGACAAGCCGCGTACGGCAACCGAGGACGAAATCGCGTGGGCAACGTCGTTCGCTTCGCCAACGCTCTGGTGGAGCGCGCCGGCGTGGATATGCAGCCGATTCGCTTTGAATCCGCCATCGAGGTGATTCGCCAGGGGCGCGTGCTTCTCGACGTCGACGAAGAAACGGAAGCCGCCGCCGTCGCCATGCTTGGGGCAAATCTCGATTCCCTGGCACCGGACTGTGACCAGACGAACCCGGGAACCTGAGCGGAGCTAGTACTTCATCTCATAACTACGTGTGGCCATATTTTGGTCAGAGTGCTTCGATTCTACTGTCCGCGAAGCGATGAAACTGTGGTGCATTTTTGAGCTGAGGGGATGAGTGAAGGCGGTGTGCTCCGGCCGCAATGTGGCCGTGCGTAGTTATGAGATGGGCTCTACTCTTCGTCCTCACTCAACAGATGCCTCAAGTAGCGCGCCGGGTTGTTCAAGAAGTCGCGCGTTACATGCACGTGCTCAAGGTCGTCATACTCGGTGGATGCGATGCCCTCTTCGTCAAAGCGATAGATCGTCGCGTTCGGATACGCCAAAAGTATGGGCGAGTGTGTCGCGACGATGAACTGCCCGCCTTGTTGAACGAGCGCATGAAAGTACGCCAGGAAGGTTAGCTGGCGTTGGGGAGAGAGCGCCGCCTCCGGTTCGTCGAGGAGGAAGAGGCCGTCTTTGCCAAAGCGGTGTTCGATGAGCGAGAGGAAGGACTCGCCGTGACTCTGGTGATGGAGCGACTTTCCGCCATAGCTACCAGATGCGCCGACTTCGTCGATGAGCGTCGCAACGTTGAAGAAGCTCTCGGCACGCAAAAAGAACGAGTCCCGTGGCCGCCGAACGCCGCGAACGAGCGTCATGTGCTCCGAAAGTGTGCTCCGCCCGGCGCTGTCGTCGATGCGCATATTGCGCGTGCCGCCTTGCGCGCTGAGACCTGCAGCGATGGCGATGGCTTCGAGGAGTGTGGACTTGCCGCTGCCGTTTTCACCAACGAAGAATGTGACTTGAGGATGCACCTCAAGTTCTTGGAGACCTTCGAGAGCGGGTAGGCAAAACGGAAACTCGCTGTCGTCGGCGTCGTCGCGCTTGATGCGAATCGACTGAATGAACGCGTGCGAGAGCTTCGTCATCGAGCGTCGAGGTTAGAGCAATCCGCCTTCGATCCAATCGACGAGGCGACCTCGTTCTTCGTCACTTGGCGAAGGACCACTACCAACGGGGAACTGGCGAGGTGGTGGGGAGCCGCTGCAGTCGTCGAGAGCTTCAGCACTCACGCCGCATCGGATGTTGACCATGTCGCGGCGAATGTCGTCGATGGTGGTGTAGTCGCGCCTAGCGCTTCCGGCGCCGTGGCACTCTACGCAGTACGTCGTCATGAACTCCATCGCGAAGCTCTCGTAGGTGTCGGCAGGTCCAGCGTCGGGTCCGCCGTCGGGGCCGCCATCCACGCCGACATCCGGCACGCCGGTGTCGTTGCCTGCATCCGCCATGACGTCGGTGCCTACATCAACGCTTGGCACGTCAGGCATTGGGGCGGTTGCGTCGAGGGCGCCATCGTCGTCGCCACATGCAAAAGCAAACACAGCGACAAGAGAAACGGTAAACGCGGTCTTCATCGCCGTGGGGTAGCAGCTCACTTGGGAGCGTCCAGCGCTCCGGAGCCGCGGTCTAGAGCTGCGAGATGTCCGTCTCGAGGCCGAGGAGAACACGCCCTGGCACTTTGAAAGACGACTCGTTGACCATGATGTGCTGCGTCATCGTGTGGACATCACGGAAATGTCGCTGCAGCGGGCTCTTCTCGTAAATCGAGGCCCCGCCACCCAAATGGTAGGCCACGTCGACAACTTTGGCGGCGGTCTCCGCGGCGTGGGTGGCTGCCATTCGAAGTCGTGCGCGCATCGAAACGTCGAGCGCACCTGTCGCGTTCCAGGCGTCGTCGATGGTGACGCGCATCAGTGCTCGCGCCGCGTCGAGTTGGCTCGCCGAACGCGCGACGCGAATCTGCGTCAGCTCGCTCTGCGCCAGCGACTTGCGGCCACGCTTCTTCTTTCCAGCTAGGGCGCTCACCTCTTCGAGTGCCGCCCCCGCGATGCCCAAGCCCACAGCGCTCACGCCGAGAGCTAGGAGGCCGAAGAGCGGGAAACGATAGAGCCCGCCTTCTTCGGTAGGCTCGTCGGCGAAGACACACGTGGTGTGCTCCGCTGGCACGAAGACGTCTTCGACGACCATGTCGTGACTACCGCTGCCGCGCAGCCCCGACGTTCGCCAGGTATCCACAATGGAGGACTCCTCGCGGCGGACGAAGAAGCTTCGAACTTCCGGGGCGCCGTTTGCCAGAGTGCGCGGCGCGCCGCTCTCATCGATGACGAGGCCGCCGCCCAGGCGGATGGCGGCGTTGTCGATTCCGCTGGTGAACGGCCATCGACCTGTGAGCCTGTAGCCGCCAGGCACGACGCGCGCGCGCCCCATCGGCGCAAAGACACCTGCGGGAATAATCGCCGGATCGCGGAAAAGGGCTTCGGCGCCCGCGCGAGGTAGGTACGCAGCGAGGAGCCCAGTCGTCGACCCCGTCATCACCGTCCACGCCGTGGCGCCATCACCGCGCCCAAGCGCTTCAAGAACATCGACGAAGACTTGCGGGTGGACTTCGCCTCCGCCGAGAGACTCGGGCACCAGCATTCGGTAGAACCCCGACGCGGACAGCTCCCTTGCCAGGCTCTCCGGAACGCGCCGCTCTCGCTCGACGCTCGGTGCGAGCTCGAAGAGAGCGTCGCGGCGAGCTCGGGCTTCCTGAAGGAGCGGGCTTGTGTTCATGCCTTGTTTGTTCGCGCGGCTGACAAGCGTAGATGTTTCGCGTAGGTGCACCCAGTTGGTCTAGCACAGCTGAGAGCGCCGCCGTGGCTTACATCTCCATCAAAGGGATGCAGTCACGGTCTCGTGACGCGGTCCCTGGGGTCGGCGCCTCGCCTATGGGACAGTCTCGCCAAGGTCGGCATTCGAGGGCGTTTGACTCATCCGAGAAGGTGCCCGCGCCGCAGCCTTCGCAGAGGCGGTCACGACGCGCATCGCCGGCTTCGAGGATGTACGTGCCCGGGACACACTCCGTCCACGTTGCGCATACGGTTGCGGGGTCAGCATCGTGGTCCCAGGTCGGTGCGGCACACGTGCTGCGTGGAGCCTCCCCGCCAGCGCAGTATTCTCCGGTGATGCAGTCTGCGCAGCGCACCGGGCTGCTGGGGGTGCCCGCGCGGGTCTGGACGCTCCCCGCGGAGCAAAGCTCGAGTTCGATGCACTGTGCCTGGTTTACGCCGCTGCTGTAGCGACCGTCAGGGCAACTCTCGCAGCTTCGATCCGACGTAGTCGTCCCTTCGGTTTGCACATAGCTCCCGCGCAGGCAGTCCGTCCAGTCTGCGCATGACTCGGCGTCGTTGCTCAAGCTGAAGGTCCCGCTCTCACACCCCGCGCATTCTTGGTCAGACACATCGCTTCCGGCGACTTGAACGTACTCTCCGGCCTCGCATACAGACCAAGGCCTACACGGCGTCTCTACGTTGTCGTCGTCGTCGAAGCTTCCTGCCGGACAACGGGGTCCCGCGTCGACACCAGAATCCGTCGCAGCGTCGCCGGCGTCGCTTGGAACCCCGCCATCGCTTGGAACGCCACCGTCGACAACGCCGCCATCGCTTGGAACGCCGCCGTCGACAACGCCGCCGTCGCTTGGAACGCTGCCGTCGACAACACCGCCGTCGCTTGGAACGCTAGCGTCCACACCGGCCTCGCTGACGCCACCGTCTGGCGGAACGCCAGCCTCGCTCGGAACGCTTCCGTCGCTGAACACGCTGCCGTCGCTAAAAATGCTCGCGTCGCCAGGAAAGCTGGCGTCGCTTCCAAGAACGATGGCGTCGAAGGCAGCATCTGCGCTGCCATCACGGCCCGCGTCCGCAGGCCCGGCGTCTTCAGATGTCGCGTCCAAGCCACGCGCGTCTATCCAGACAACATCCAGCAGGGGCACGTCGAAGCCGGCGTCATGTCCTTCAGCCTGCGGTGAGCTACAGGCCCCGCTGATGAAGGCCAAGCACAGCATGAGATCTCCACGAATGGGCGCGCGTCGCATTCCATGGTTTACGGCGCTCCCGGTCAGACTCTGAAGGCTTCACGTCCAAGCACACTCGTAGTTCGCGCTGGTTTCCGTGTATTTCAACAGCCGCGACGTGACATTCTCCCCGCCTGTGAGTTCCGCCGCGCCTCTAAAAAGGGGCACGTTCGAGAGCAGGTTGAAACGGTTGTGCAGGCGCGGCGGAAACGTCATGCGAAAGGAAACCCGTTTTCCCGTGTTTGCGAGAAGCTCGATGTAGGTCCCGCGCTGGAACAGACCGTGGGTGCGCGCCGACATCGCGTAGAACATACGCGGTCCAGAGACTCGCAGAATGGCCGCATAGAAGGGGTTTTTGGCGGCGGCTTTGGTGCGTTCATAGCACCACTCCATCATCCGCTCTTCCGTGGGGTAGTACCTGTCGCAGATCAGATGGAAGATGGCGTCGCTGTGGGTCGCTGGCATCCACACGCCCATCGGTGGCGGATTGAGAATGAGCTCGGCGAGCTCCTCGGGTGCGCCTTCGGCGAGCTCGCGCGGGTCCACATCTGCCAACGCGTTGAGGGCGACGGTGGTCTTCGTCTGGCACTCGGGATAGCTCGCGAGCCCATGGGGCAGCGATTGAGTGTACTCCCGAAGCCTGCGTCCTTCTTCCGGCATCAATCGAAACGCCCAAAATCGCCGAGAGGTTCCATGGCGGAATCCATGCTCATTCCCATCGACGTTCGTCGCCTTCGAAGCAGGACGTTCACCTGCATTTCGCCGACGGCATCGATCTCTTCCACCCGGCGAGCGTACCCCGTCCGCCGAAAGGTCAAACGTACCGGCCCTGATTCAGCAAGCTCGATGTCCAGAGGCGTGCGGCCTTGAAGCTCTCGGCCGATGTACACGTTGGCGCGCGAAGGTCGTGACTCGACGTGAAGTGTGGCCCCTTCGGACGTCTCCTGCGTGCCCATCGCGACGCTCTGTGCGCCCCGGCTCTCGGGTATCAGCGTCACCGCCTCCACGGAGCCAAGAGCTCGCCGCTCCTCGGGTGGGTGGCCTTCCACGTCTCCGCCAACGGGCGCGGTGAGCTCGCCGTTGACGTGCGTGATCCAGCCGTACGCAGCGAGGCCAACGCCACCGAGGATCAAAAGCGAAAGGGCGCCGATGAGCCATACGTTTCTTCCCGACGAGGGAGAGCTGCGACGGGCCGGGGCGACGCTCGCAGGCGTCTCCACGACAATCTCTTCCTCCGCCACGCCTGGGAAAAACGATGCGACGGAGGGCGTTGGTAGTGGGTACTCGGCGGAAGACTCCATGCCATGGGTGCCGTCTCGCACCGCGCTCATCTGCTGGCGCTTTGTTGCCCGGCGCGCGGAGAAATACTCGACCATGAGTTTGGCGAGCTTCTCTTCCACGCGAGACTCGGGGTCCAGCTCACGGAGTCCTAGGCGCAGGTCCCGTCGGAACTCCTGTGCGCTCGCATAACGATCGTTTGGGTCTCGGGCGAGGGCCTGCTTTAGGACTTTCACAAGCCACATCGGAACCGTCGCGCCTCCTGGGAGCGACGGCTCAGGGAGGGGCTCATCGCAGATGGCACGCATCGCCGCGTGGGCGCTGTCACGTTTGAAGAGGCGGCGGGCGGACACCAATTCAAAGAGCACAACCCCGAGGGCGAAGATGTCGACGCGCCGGTCCAAGGGCTCTTCCAGAAACTGCTCCGGCGCCATGTAGCCGTACTTGCCTTTGAGTTCACCGGTCTGCGTCAGCGTGTCCTGGTGCTCCGTCTTCGCGATGCCAAAGTCGATGAGCTTTGCGACGCCGGCGTAAGTGACGAGGATGTTCTGCGGAGACACATCTCGATGAACAAGCTTCAGATGCTCACCCGCATCATTCCTCTGCTCGTGGGCCGCGTGCAGGCCAGCAGCGGCTTGCGCGACGATATGAACGGCGACGGCCAAGGGAACCGCCCTACCCGCCTTGCGCACGGCGCGCAGCAGAGTCGTCGCGCTCTCCCCTTCGACGTACTCCATGGCGAGGAAAAGCTCATCTTGCTCCGCACCAAACTCGATGACCTGGACCACGTTGGGGTGCCGCACAAACGAGAGCGCGCGCGCTTCATCGCGAAACATCGAGCGAAACGACTCTTCTTGGGCAAACTCGGGGCGAATCCGCTTGATGACCACAGGCGTCGAGATGCCCTCGGCGCCCTGCAGGACCCCAAGAAATACCTCGCCCATTCCACCCTGAGCCAGAGCAGTCACGACGCCGTAACGCCCTATCCGTCTTGGGCTCATGCTAGTGTCCGCCAAGCACTGAAGCGTATCGTGAAACTCGTAATAAGAGCAATTTTGGCAGGTGTTGTTGCTGCCGCCATGGGCGCGCAGTGGCTCGCTGCGTGTCCTGCCCAAGCACAGGACGACGAACGGCGAGTCAGCCTGCGTTTGTACAACGAAGCCGCTGAGGACTACAGCGCCGGTCGTTTCGATGACGCGGCGGACAAGCTTGAGACCGCACACCGACTCTTCCCGGAACCGATCCTCCTCTATAACTTGGGCCGCGCCCTCGAAGGCGGCGGCGACAACGAGGGAGCTCTCGATGCGTACCGCGAGTTCTTAGAAGTCGCAGACGAAGACGCCGAAGAGCGGCCCATGACGCGCTCCCGCATCGAAGTCGTCGAGGGACTCATCGCAGAAGAAAACAGGGCGGACGAAGAACGAGAAGCCCGATTAGCCCGAGAAGCACAGGCAGCCAGAGAGCTTGAGCTGCAAGCGGAGCTCGCCGCGGCGCCCTCAGAAGAATCTCCGGGCTATGGGCTGCCCATCGGGTTGACCATCTCCGCGGCCCTCGTCGCCGGAGCAGGCGTACCGCTGCAGTTACGCGCGCAGTCACTAAACGACGAAGCCGCAGCACCGGCGACGTCCCAAGCGCGAGCGGCGGAGCTAAACGCGCAAGCCCGGCGTAACGCTTTCGGGGGCATCGGGCTCTTCGCTGCAGGGGGTGTCCTCGCCGTCGTCTCCGTCGCCCTCTTTGTCGTCCGCAAGAACCAGCGCGCCGAAGTCTCCCTCGGGCCAACGAGCGCCAGCATTCGCGTTCGCTTCTAGCGAGGGTTCGCTCAACGAGAGCGGAGTGTAAAAACACGGCATTCGCGTCAGACTTTCAACAGAAGTTGGTCTGACGGCCGTTACTCCTTTTCCAAGGAGTTCCGAGAATGGCGAATACAGCGTTAGACATGCCGACCACTGGCGAGGCGGAAACCACGCTCAGCGAAGTGTATGAAGCACTCATGCTGGTGGAGTATTCCCCCGCTGGCCGAGTTCTGCGGGCAAGTCCCAGGGCATGTGAACTCTACGGAGGCGAGGAAGACGAACTCGTCGGCCTATCTCACTCAAACCTCTGTCCCGGCGAAACGAGCGTTAGTTCCAAACGCTTCTGGAAAAAGCTCAGCAACGGCGAAGCACAATCCGGACTCTTCAAGCGTCAGACGGTGGATGGTCGCTCGTTGCATCTGCAGGGGAGCTACGTTCCGATCGTCGATGCGACGGGCGAGGTCACGAAAGTCGTCTCCAGTGTGTGTGACGTAACGGCGACGTACCGGAAGCTCGACGAAGCAAACGGAACCATCTCGGCACTTCGCCGCTCCCAAGGTGTCATCGAGTTCGAACTCGATGGAACGATCGTGGAAGCGAATGACGCGTTTCTGGAGACCGTGGGGTATTCCGAGGACGAGGTCGTCGGCAAACACCATCGAATGTTCTGCTCGCCGGAGGAGGCACAAAGCCCAGCCTACAGAGATTTCTGGCAGAAGCTGCGTCGCGGTGAGTTCGACACCGGTGTCTACCAACGCATCCGCAAAGACGGCTCGAAAGCGTCGATCCGAGCTTCCTACAATCCAATTCTCGATGAAGATGGGAAGGCCGTCCGGGTCATCAAGTTCGCCTCTGACATCACAGAGTCGCGGCGCATGGAAGCAAAGCAACGTGGTGTCGCCGAAGCGATTTCTCGTTCGCAAGCGGTCATCGAGTTTGAGCTCGACGGGACCATCGTCACCGCCAATGAGAACTTTCTTAAGACCCTCGGCTACACACTTGATGAAGTGGTGGGCAAACATCATCGAATGTTCTGCTCCCCCGAAGAGACGCAGGGTCCCGAATACGAAGCCTTCTGGCAGAAACTACGCCAAGGGAAGTTCGACGCCGGTGTCTACCAACGCATCCGCAAAGACGGGTCCGAGGTCACGATTCGAGCCTCCTACAACCCCATCCTCGACGAGTCGGGCAAACCCATTCGCGTCATGAAATTCGCCGCTGACATCACGGAGTCGCGGCGCGAGGAAGCAAAGCATCGTGGACTCGCCGAAGCCATTTCCCGTTCACAAGCCGTCATCGAGTTCAAGCTCGACGGAACCATCATTACCGCCAATGAGAACTTCCTGAACACACTCGGCTACACGCTTGATGAAGTAGTGGGCAAACACCACCGAATTTTCTGCTCCCCCGAAGAGGCGCAAAGTCCCGCATACAAGACATTCTGGCAAAAGCTCCAGCGCGGTGAGTTCGACGCCGGGGTCTACCAACGCATCGGCAAAGACGGCTCCGAGGTCACAATTCGGGCCTCCTACAACCCGATTCTCGATCACCACGGTCAGCCCCGAAGCGTCATCAAGTTCGCCTCCGATATCACGGAGGTCACTCAGCGAAACGCAGAATTCGAAGGTCTTGTTCGCGCCATTGAGCGCTCCCAAGCGATGATCGAGTTCGATCTCGATGGCACCATCTTGAACGCCAACAAGAATTTCTTGGCTGTCGTAGGCTACTCCCTCGACGACCTCTTGGGACGTCACCATCGCACTCTTTGCGAATCAGAATACACCAGCAGCAGAGAATACCAGGAGTTCTGGGAGAGCCTGCGAAGCGGCAACTATGACACAGGGCGATACAAGCGGATTGGTCAAAACAACAAAGAAGTGTGGATCCAAGCGAGCTACAACCCCATCGTCGATGTACATGGGAAGCCCACAAAAGTCGTCAAGTTCGCCACGGACATCACGGCCCAGGTAGAGGTCGAAGGCACCGTCGCCCGCACCGCCGATGAAGTGAAGGTCCGGACGCAGAACATCATGGTCCGAGCTTCCGAAGTCGCAGAGCAGTCAGAGCGACTGGGCATGACATGCCAGGAAATGTCGGCGAACGTGGAAGAGCTCACCGCCTCCATCGCGTCCATCGCCGATGGGAGCAGTCACGCAAACAGCCTCGCGAAGGAAGCGAGTGGCGAAGCCGAGGTCGGCATGACAGCCATCCGCGAGTCCCTGGAGGCGATGGATGACATCAATCGCTCATCGGATGAAGTTGCTGAGATCGTCAAAGTCATCAGCGAAATCGCGAGTCAGACGAACCTACTCGCATTCAACGCCGCCATTGAGGCCGCACGGGCAGGTCAGCATGGTCGGGGTTTTGCCGTCGTCGCCGACGAAGTCCGCAAGCTCGCCGAACGTAGCTCCAAGGCGACCAACGACATCTCCAAGCTCATCAGCGAAACGACGCGCCGTATTCGAACTGGCAGCGACGTCTCCAGACGAGCCGCGGACGCCTTCACCGGCATCGTGACCAAGGTCGAATCGACCTACCAAGCCGTCACGCAGATTGCCACTGCAGCACAGGAGCAATCCATCGCAGCGGATGAAGTGAACGCGGGCATTCAACAGGTCTCGATGGAGAGTGAGAAGACCGCGCGTTCCTCCGAGGAGATTTCCACAGCTTGCAACGACCTGGACACCAACTCGACGGAACTCGTCAACATCGCGAGGAACCTTTGAGCCTTGGAGAACTCGACAGCCAGACCTTCGGTTCGCTCGCCCAGCTTGCACACCGTCTGACCGGCATTCACCTCGACGAGCGTAAACAAGGCATGTTGCTCAGCCGGATTCGTCGAGAAGCAAGAGCGCTCGGGCACTCCACCTACCAAGAGTACCTTGGCTCGATTCAAGGTGCGTCACACGGCTCGCCGGACGTGGACAGTTTCGTCGACGCGATCACGACGAACAAGACCAGCTTCTTTCGCACTCTCTCCGTCTGGCGCTATCTCATTCAGGAACACCTGCCGAAACGTACGTCCACAAGACGGCCGATGCGATGGTGGTCTGGTGCGTCGTCCACGGGCGAGGAAGCGGCATCCATCGCCATGCTCTGCGAGACGTTTCGGCAAAGCGATCCCAGTTTTCGTTATGAGGTCTTCGCCAGTGATATCTCGACGGCCATGGTGAAAGTCGCGGAAGCGCAATCGTTCGACAACGCGTGGATCGCACGCTCACGAGTGCCCGAGTCCATCAAGATTGACGACTTCTTCGACGTCGATGGGGAGCGCTCTGTTCTCCGGCCAGCTCTTCGAAAGAACCTCTCCTTCGCACAGCACAACCTCCTCGCACCGATCGGGCGCGGCCGTTTTGATGTCGCCTGCGTACGCAACGTCATCATCTACTTCACCAAAGAAGACCAACGCAAAGTACTCGACCACGCCATTGAAGCACTCGTGCCTGACGGTCTGCTTATCACCGGTGACTCCGAATCTCCTCTCCAGCTAACCAACAGACTGAAGTTCATCGCGCCATGTCTTTTTCGTCGAGTCCGCTAGTCAGCCCACAGCTGGTCACCAAGCACGTCGGCATCGGCGAGCTTGAACTGGCACATGGAGCCTCGCTTCTCCAAGCCAACCTGGGCTCATGCTTGGGGATCGCTGTGATTTGGCCGGAGAAAGGTGTCTGCGCGTTGTCGCATGTACTTCTTCCACACAAGAACGAGAAGACGGACCTTCGTTTCTCTCGCTACGCAAATACCGCGGTGGCGCATCTGATTCGCCGAATGAAAGTCCCACGAGACGATGTGCAGCATCTCTCTGCCATCATTGCTGGCGGAGCTGCGATGTTCGAGCGTAATCGGGGAGTCGGCGCGCAGAACATCAAAGAGGGACTTCAGGCCCTTCGAGAAGCCCGTGTGCGCTTGATCGCTCGTGATGTAGGCGGCGAGGTCGGCCGCCGACTCCTCATCGACTGTCATGCTCTAAAAGTCAGCAGTATTCGACTCCTAAAGAACGAGACAGAGGAACAGGAATGGACCATACGACCACGCCGCAAACGATAGTGTCGGAGGAACGCGAACCACCACTGGACGCTCTCGAGAGCAACGACGAAACCTATGGATCGTTTTGGCTCGGCTCGTCGGAGTTCATTGTCGCCGCGGCTCATGTTCGCGAAGTCGTGCCCTTCCCTTCTTGTTACATCGGGATCCCGCTCACCCCGGACTACGTGCTTGGCGCGTTCGATCTCCGAGGACGCGTGGTGCCCATCGTATGCATGGCGACGCTCCTCGGCCTTGAACCGCCCTCCCGCGAAGAAGGAACAGCCCGCGTCGCGATCATTGGTTGCGGAAACGAACTCATCGGAGCCGTGTTCTCGCGCACGGGGAATGTACTCCGGGTTGCCCCCCAAGAGCTTCAGCGAGTTCATCACGCACCGGGAGAAAAGAACCCGGTGGTCTCAGCGCTCTTGAGCTTGGATGAAGGTGCACGAATTCTTCAGGTTTTGTCGGCGGAGCTTATCGCTTGCATCGAGAGCGTTCCCCGCGGCGATGGGGCCGACGAGTACGCGGAAGAGCTCGAAGTCCCCAAAGAGCGTTTCGTCGCAGTCGCCGTCGGTGACATGCATGTCGCCCTTCGCGGCTCGAGCGTCATCGAGATTCAGGAATGCCTGGAGATACGAGAAGGAAGCGCTTTCTTTCAGCATTCCGCCGGCCTTGTGAGCCTCCGCGGAGAACTCCTTCCCGTGCTGCGACTCGACGACGCGCTTGGGTGCGCGACGGGAACGCCGCCGGACCGACAACGCCTCGTCTTTGCCCAAGATGAGAAAGTGGTCGCGGCCTTGATGGTGGACGCCGTCCTCGACGTCTTCGAGGTCGAGGAGTCCGCGATTCGCACTGTCGCTTTTCTCGGAAGGCTGCCTACGGGAGGCATCTGCGATCAAGTCGTCACTCGGGGCCCAGAAGATCATCTCATAGTCCTCGAAATCCCTGCGCTCTTCGAACGAGTCGAACTCGATGAATCGCTCTTGGAAAACAAGGATGCGCTCGCACGGCTCCGGCCCCAAGCGGTACCGGAAACCCAAGAGTCCGATGAACTCAGCTATCTTGTCTTCACCCTGGGTGCTCAGCGCTTTGGGCTTCCGATCTCCTGCATCCGAGAGATTCATGAGTTCCCGGATTCGTTCCTTCGACCTCCAGGTCATGACAGTCGCTTCGTTGGTATGATGCACCTTCGAGGCTCCATCGTGAGCCTCATCGATCTGCGCTCTCGCTACGAAGTCGAAGGCCTGACTCCACTCGAAGAAACCAAAGTTCTCATCGTGGACTCCGCGTCCAGCGTGGGCTTCTTGGTCGATGGACTCGACGGGATCGTTCACACAAGCGCCCAAGCTCGACTGGAGATTCCAAAGCTCGGAAGCCCCGAGGAGCAGCCGAGCTACAGTGAGCACGTCGAATATGTCCTGTCTTCCGACGATGGAGCCGTATTGGCGCTCAACCCCGACCGTCTTTTCTCCGCAGCCTAGCTACTCAGGCGGGTCTCATCGACATCATGACGTGTTCCAAGTGCCAGGACGCCATGCGCGAGAAGTCGACTTAAACAAACGAAAGGCACATCGAGACTGCGCGCTTCTGCCTAGCGCTTGTCCTCCCATTCTGCGCGACCAGACAGTCCGAGCGATCGTACTCACGATGAGAACGCTAGGCGAACGGGCCTTGAAACGAACAGCTAGAGGCTCCGCCTTCGACTTCTTTCGAAGCCTGCCGATGGAGGTGCCGCGGCAGGCCATGATGGGCGTGAACGCGAGAGTTCGGGGTGACGTTTCACCTAGTTCATTCTTTGACTTTCGTTGACGTTCGAACGCAGCTCGCGGAGCGCCGGCGCTGGCTATCGAAAGCCGAGCTCTTTCATCTTCGTCTGGAGGCTCTTGCGCGAGATCTTCAGTAGGCGCGCCGCATGCGTGACGTTGCCGCTGGTCTGCTCAAGGGCACGTTTGATCAGCTCGTGCTCTAGCGCCGCCGTCGCCTCACGCACGACGTCTTTGAGGCCCACTTCGGGGACTTCGCTCGTGCTGCCCTCAAAGGCCTCGCGGGCACGCTCCGCCGGCTCCTTGGCGCGTTGATCGGCGCGCAGTTCCGCCGGGAGGTGCTCGATGCGAACTTCCGCGTCGTCACAGAAAAGCATGCAGCGCTCAACGACGTTCTCCAGCTCACGGATATTCCCGCGCCAGCGGTGATGCACAAGCGCGCGGGACGCATCCGGGCTGAAGCCTTTGATCTTTCGCCCGAGTCGCTCGTTGAACTTGGCGATGAAGTGCTGAAGCAGGAGTGGGATGTCCGTGGTGCGTTCCCGAAGCGGCGGCAGGTGCACATGGACCACGTTGAGGCGATAGTAGAGGTCTGCTCGGAAGTTGCCTTCCTCGATCTCCTTCTGCAGGTCTCGGTTCGTCGCGGCGATGAGCCGCACGTCAACGCTGATGGTCTTGACGCCGCCGACGCGCTCGAACTCTTGCTCTTGAATTGCACGCAGGAGCTTCACCTGCATGCTGACGGGGATCTCCCCAATCTCGTCCAAGAAGAGACTTCCGCCGTGTGCAAGTTCGAAGCGACCTGGCTTGGAGCTCACGGCCCCAGTGAAGGCGCCCTTTTCATACCCAAAGAGCTCGCTCTCGATGAGCTCCGGGGGGATCGCCGCGCAGTTCACGCGAATGAAAGGCTTGGACTTTCGTTTCCCGTTCTCGTGAAGCGCCTGTGCGATGAGCTCTTTGCCTGTCCCGCTTTCGCCGGTGATGAGCACGTTGCTCGGCGTATCGGCGACGCGCTCGATGACCTCGTAGACTTCAAGCATGGGCGGTGCAGCGCCGATGATCCGGTAGCGACCACGTTCGTCCGCATCCAGTTCGACGTCGGTCTTCTTCAGCTCGCGGGTCTTCGTCGCCTTCGCCACCACGTGACGGAGCTCGTCTCGGTCGAAGGGTTTCGTGACATAGTCGAAGGCGCCGAGTTTGAGCGCTTCCACGGCTGTGTCTACGGTTCCGTGCGCCGTAATCATGATCACGGGGATCCCCGGATGTCGCTTCGACACCTCCTTGAGGAGAGACATGCCGTCACGCTTGGGCATGCGCAGGTCGGAGATGATGACGTCGATATGGTGCTCGTCGACGGCTTCTAGCGCCGCCTCGCCATCTTCCACATCGATGACCTGAAACCCGTCGCGCTTCAGCTGCGCGCGAAGCACGCGACGCAGATTGTTCTCATCGTCTGCGACGAGGACCGTGGGCGGCTCCTTGGCGAAGGCGCCTTGGCCCGCTTCGCTCATGGACTGTTCGCTCATACGCTCGCTCAAGGAACAGTGCCCAGGCAGCGCTGTGTTTCGCTCGCCGCGTCACCGGCAAGGCCCGTGCAGTAGAAGATGTAGAGCGCGTTGATCCCCGGCGCCGAAGCGACGGGCTCGTCGCGTGGCGTTGTGCTCAGACTTGATTGGGCGACGACCACGCGCGCCCCGAGGCCAGCTTCCGCCGTCGCGCTCGAGACACTAAGGATACGGGCTGTGCCGGCGTCAAACCCCTCGCTGTTGGGCAACACGTAGAGCGCGCCGGCACCAGGGGCGCCGCCAACGCTTGAGAGCGCGGCACCGAGGATAATGTCCACGTCGCCGTCGGCGTCGAAGTCGCCCGAACTCATCGAGCTTCCTAGACCATCACAGATGACCCGACCGTCAGCCGGCAAAGATCCGCAGGTGATCTCGAGGGTGCCTGGGTGCGTGTCCGGCGCAGGGTCCGTACATCCCGCGCCGGCGCTAAGACCCACGAGAGGTACGTGAAGAACGCGGTCGGCGCGGGGATCGCCAAGGAGCGCTTCCGGCTCTCCATCGCCGTCGGTGTCGACGAGGGCCATGCCGCCGCCTTCTTCCAATAGGTCCGAGGGCGATCGGATGTCGACGCCATCGATGCACGCGACGGCTTCCGTAACTCGCGCGCCCGTGCTGTCGACTTGCGCGCGAAGCACGACGACGCGCTCCATTCCAGGGGCCGCCGCCAAGATCACCACGCCGCCGGCAACTTCGAACGCTTCCACTTCGCTTCCGAGGCGTGCGCCGCCCGCGAGATCGAGCTGCGGCAACTCCAGTGCTTCGACGTTGGCGCCGTCGTTGGGCAGGATGTAGAGCCCGCCGCGACCGGAGTCTGCGCCGGGAGCACCGATCACCGCCTCACCAAAACCGCCGAGTCCGGCGACGGCAGTACCGAAGGCTTCACCGGAACGTCCCGTCGCGATGACGACAGCTTCGTTGGTTGGCCCTTCGCACTGAAGGCGAAGCCGTCCATCCTGGGTCGCGTCGCGCTGCACCTGAGAGCCGATAAGAATACAGGCGTCTCGCTCCTGCCATCCACCGATGGACGTGATGTCGGTGCCGCTGCCTTCGTCGCAGTTGCCGTCGCAGCCGTCGAAGAGCGCGTTGCCTTCACCCTGAGTCGCTTCCGTCCACACATCGAAGATGGAGTATGGGGAGGCGGTGCCGGCGCTCGCTACGACTCTTGAGCGCGCAGGGCCTTCGGCGCGATACGCTTCAAGCACGCGGCCAAAGCCAGCAGGACGTGGATAACTCTCCACTTCGTAGAGACTGATGGGCGCCTCCGCTGCGATATCATCGTACTCGCCGTAGAGACAGCCAACGAAAAGAACAGGGAGCGAAGCCAGGAATACCGAGCGCATTAGAACGTCCCTTCAACGCTAAGGCCGGCGCGCGTTGGCGACAGCGTAGGAGCTAGAGCCCAGTCGCGAGGCTCGAGAACGTTGCCCCCGGAGTCCGGCAAACCGTCACGCAGGAAATAGTAGATAGAGAGCACGCCGAGGAGCGCGCCGGCACCGAACGCGGCGTAACTACCGATGGTGAGCACGCGGCCATTGAAGATACGCTCGTCGTCGCTTGCGAGGGTCCCGGCGTCGCGAGCGGCCTCGAGCTCTGCCAGGTTTTCTTGAGAGAGCAGAAAGAGCACCGTTCCGCCAGCGAGGGCTCCCGCACCCATGATCGCCGTCGTCCATGCGCCGGCGCGAGAGACGCTCGGCTTCAAGTCCGCGGTGATGGGCGTGAGCATTCCCCGGGCGATCTCAAGCTCGACCTCGTAGTCCTTCATGTCGTCGGCGCTCACACGAAGCTCGTGGGCACCAGCATCGACGTCGCCTTCATAAGGCACCGTGCCTACGAGTTCGTCGTCGATGAACACCTCGGCGCCACGCACGTTCGCCGTGACGCGAATGCGGCCGAAGGTCGTCCGATTCATGGTCTCGGTCAGTTCGCCAACGTCGCCTAGGCCAACCTCGATTTCACGCTCGATGGTTTCAAAGCCCGGTCGCTCAAGCCATACGCGATGCGTGCCGATGGGTACGACGTTCTGAAACGGCGTCTGACCGAGCGCGCCGGCGGCGTGGTCATCGACGAAGACAGAAGCGCCCGGAGGGTCCGTCACGACACGAAGGAGGCCAGCGAAGTTGCCCTGACTCATCTCCAAGACAGCGACGTACACCTTGCCTGCACGAATCACCATCTCGTGGGTGATCGTCTGAAAGTCGGGGTGCTCCACGGAGATCTCGTAGGTGCCTTCGTCGAGGGTTTCGTTGAAAGGCGAAGGGCCTTCGACGACGACGCGTCCTCCCCTTCGCAGGCGCACTTGAGCGCCCGACGGGTTCGTCTCGACGGAGAGCAGAGACTTCATCGCGCGCTCCGGACCCGCGGCGACGAGGATCGCTTCGGTGGGCGCGGCCTCGGTGGGCGTGCCTTCCGACGGTGTTCCTTCGGCAGGCGTGCCTTCGGTCGGTGTTCCTTCGGCAGGCGTACCTTCTGCCGGCGTGCCTTCGGTTGGTGTTCCTTCCGCCGGCGTGCCTTCGGCAGGCGTGCCTTCTGCCGGCGTTCCTTCCGCAGGCGTGCCTTCTGCGGGTGTTCCTTCGGTGCCTTCGGGAGGGGTGACCTCGACAGGGGCCGACGGCATCAACGCCGCAAGCTGCGCGCGAAGCGTGGTGATGCGTCCGTTGACCTCTTCGCGGTCGCCGGCGCTGCTCTCTTCGCGGACATAACGCTCGTAGAAGACGATGGCGCGTTGGGCGTCTCCGTGACGCTCGTAGGCGATGCCAGCGTTGTACAAGAACGCGGCATAGGGGCGCGCATCGTAGGCAGCGACGAACTCGGCGGCGGCTTCGAGGTTTCGCCCCTGAACATAGAGAAGCTGCCCTTCCTCCATGTGGGTGCGCGCCTCCTGAATCGCACCTGCCGACTGAGCCGAGGCCGTACCCGCGACACAGAGGAGCGCCACGGCGAGGCACGTGCCGCCCCAGCTTCGCCAATTCCAAATTCGTCTCATGGCTCCTGCTTAGCAGTATTGGCACTTCAGGCCCAAAGAGCTGTGTTTGGGCCCTTTTTTGCCGCTATATCGGGGCGGGGGGCATCTTTCTGTAACCAGGTGCCCCAAACGCCCGTACCTTCCTTGTCGTCGGGACCTAAAAACGCCGTGAATTCCTCTGAACCCAGTTTTACGCTGCCCCCTTGGCTGAAAAGCGCGCTGCCCTGGCTCGTCGCCTCGGGCCTGCTCTTCGGCATCGCCCACGCGGTCGGTGGCGGCTCAACGAGCGGCGGGCACCTCGTCGGCGAAGCCGCACCGGACCTCTCCGTGCAGCTCACGAGCGGTGAGCACTTTGACCTGTCGGCCCAGAGCGGCGTGACGGTGGTGAACTTCTGGGCGCGCTGGTGTCCTCCCTGCCGTGCCGAAGCCGGCGACCTGATGCGAACGCACGAAGCCATCGCCGGCCGCGGCCGCGTCCTCGGCATCGCCATGGAAGGCGCGGATATCCCCGCAGCGGACAACCTGGGGATGCGCTACCCCATCGCCTTGGCGACCCCCGGCCTCCCCGCCGCCTTCGGCGTCAACATGCTCCCCTCCACCTTCGTCGTCGACGAAAACGGAGTCGTCCGCGCTTCCTTCGTGGGCGCCGTCACGGAGAGCGAACTCCGCGCGGCCATCGCCCTCGCCGAGTAGCGATCGGGCAAGCTTTGCGTGAAGCGACACGACGTCGCACCCACGTTGGCGATTAGAACCCGAATTTCATTGTCCTGCTCTGGTACGGAGTGTGCTTAGGATAGCCGTATGGCTACAGAGACATCACCCGTCGACTTGATGCCGAACGCGTGGCGCAAGCGCGTTCATCCACGTCGAGGGTACCGAAGCGCACAGCTCACCAAAGGAAAGCTCGACAAGAAAGCTTCGGCGAAGCTCGTCGCCCACCTTGAGGCGCTTCGTTCCAACCTGAGCGTGAAGACCAAGCGCAACAAAGACGTCATCGCCGCCATCGACGCGCAGGTAAGCGGTGAGTCGACGCAGGACAGTGAGCTCGCGGCGGCGATCTGCGCGCTGGCCTACTACCGAGTTGAATACGACGGGAAAGCGCAGCCCATCGCCGTCGTCGATCACTTCGTGAGCAACGGCGGGCTCGCCTTCGCCGTCGACGCGGTGCTCCACTCCGTTTCGCTCTGCGTGGGCCTAAAAACGAAGAAGGTGTGGACGCCCCAAGGAGAGTTCGTCCTCCAAGACAAGAGCGACGCGGCCGCAGCAAGCTTCGACGCCCCCGAGTTCTTCCACATCGCCAACGACATCCGGCCCGCACTCTTCCGGCTGCGCGCGCTCCTCGCAGTCTGCCCCGAACCCGAACATGCGGCGGCCTTTGTGGTCGCGAAGGCACACCGAAAGAAAGACAAGTCGTTGGCAGGCTTCGTCCAATGTGTCGCCGCAAGCTATCTCTTTGAAGGAGTGCGCGAGTGGGTCGAGGAGGACGTACGCACACTCCCGAAGGCGATGAAGAAGCACGCCAACTCCGACGCGCGCTCCTGGCGCCACTACCATGTGACTCTGATTCTGGCGTGCTTGCGTACCCTCGACGAGTACGAAGCGCTCAACGAACTCGTCGGCAAGAGCTGGCCGGAGAGTCCATGGGATATGACCCTCAGCGGACAGCACGGCACCTACGCGGGCAAGCGTTGGCACTTCATGCCCACTCTCTTGGAGGGACTCGGCGCGCAAGTGCTCACGCTATGTTCGTACCTCTACGACTACGCCGAAAAGGCCGACTATATCAGTCCGCTTGCCTACCTAGATGACGACGCGGCGTTCACCGCGCTCATGGACCGCGCGGACGCCAAGCACCCGATGGCGGCGCTGAGTGAGGCCACCGTTCTCTTCCCCAAGCGAGGCGTGAGGCTCTTGTCCGAGCGCGTGCAAGCGAAGGGCAAAAACCATGGGCGACTGTCCGCGCTCATCGAAGCTGCTCAAGCGGCGACCGCGAAAGACCACGAGGCCCCGCGAAAGAAGAGCACGCCCAAGAAGAAGAATGAAAAAACAAAGACGGCGGCGAAGACCACCGACTCTACGCCGCACCTACTTGCCAATCCACCGTGGGAGCGCGCAAAAACGAAATTTCGCGCGCAGGTGCTAGCGCCGATTCCGTACAAGGCGACCTTCGCCTGGGCAGACGGGGAGAAAGATGAGTTCTGGCTCCAGCGCTGGGACCCGGGAGCCCTCGAATACAGCGAGCGTTTCCCTTTCCCAGGCGGCTACCTGGAGAGAATTCAGCAAGGCGATCGCATGCCCCAAGGGCACTGGAAGATCTGGAGCGACGAGGACTGGCGCAGCCTCAGCACGGACTGGGAGAAGCGGTTCACCGTCGCTCATGCACCGGAACACCTCTCTTGGGACGAAGCGCAGACGCACGTCACGCACCCCAAGTACTTCTATGCGATGGGCACCGCCATCGTCCGCCACGGCGAGCGGCTGCTGCCGCAGCTAATCGAGCAAGCGAAACGACACCCGAAGGAAGCATGGGTTCATCTTGGGCCCTTTGACTGCGCCGAGCTCGCGGCTCCTTTGGCCAGTGTACTTCACGTCAAGAAACTCAGAGCCGATGTTGAGCGCTGGTTCCTTCGTCATCCACGCGCCGCTGCCTTTGGGCTGATTCCGGATCTCGTCGGCAAGAACGCCAAGGCGCGAAAAGCCGCAGCCCTTGCGCTGAAGGCCATCGCTCGACGAAGCGCGCACATTATTGTGGAGGTAGCCAAGGAGTACGGCGACGACGTCGCCGCGCAGGTTGGAGAAGTCCTCGCCGACGACCCGCGACTGAGTAAGCAGCCCAAAGCGCCGAACTTCTGGAGCAGCGCGCTACCGAGACCGCGCCTCAAGAGCGGCGACGACATCGACGACGACGCCTTCGACAACCTCCGCATCTTCTTGATGCTCTCTGAGCTCGAAGACCCACTGCCCGGCCTCTACAAAGTCCTCGGCGCATTCGACGAGGCCTCCCTCGCGACGTTTGGCCTGGCGCTCTTCGACGCCTGGGAGCGCGCCGGGTTTCCGAACGGGCATCGCTGGGTCATGTCGGTTCAGGGTTTCGTTGGCAACGACGACACCGCACGCAGACTGACGCCCCTGGTGCGCAAATGGCCAGGTGAGAGCAGCCACGTTCGAGCGACGCACGGTCTAGAAGCCCTCGCGGCCATCGGCTCCGATCTCGCCCTCATGGGCATCTACGACATCGGCCAGCGGCTCAAGTTCAAAGCGCTCAAGGAGCTGGCTTCGTCGATGGTCAAAGCCATCGCCGCGGACCGCGGACTGCGCGAAGAAGAGCTCGCCGACCGCCTCGTGCCAAGCCTAGGCCTCGATGAGATGGGCATCTTGAACCTGGACTTTGGCCCTCGGAAGTTCGTGGTGCGCTTCGACGAGGCTCTCAAGGTCGACCTGCGGGACGTCGAGGGAAAGAAACTCAAAACGCTGCCGAAGCCGAACACAGCCGATGACGCGGCCAAAGCCAAGGAGGCAAAGAAGACCCTCGCCGCGCTCAAGAAGGACGCCAAGGCCATCGCAGGCGCCCAGATATCTCGTTTGGAGAAGTCGATGACGACGGGGCGGCGCTGGAGCGGCGAGAACTTCCTGCGTTTCTTTGCGCGTCACCCACTGATTCGTCACCTCGCCCAGCGACTCGTGTGGGCCACGTACAAAGAAGGAGAGGTGCTTCGCACGTTCCGCCCCACGGACGAAGGAGCGGTGACTGCAAGCGATGAAGCCTTCAGCATCGAGAGCAGCGACGAGGTGGGGTTGCTTCACCCCATCGACGCGAAAAGCGCAGAGCTCGCGGCTTGGGGGAGCGCGC
The DNA here is from genome assembly GCA_045106895.1 of Polyangiales bacterium. GTDB lineage: Bacteria > Myxococcota_A > Polyangia > Polyangiales > Houyiibacteriaceae > JBCCRV01. The sequence continues at coordinate 27,197 of JBGCFM010000131.1, forward strand.
TTGGGGACTTTGAGATCGTGCAGCCCTTTGCTCAGCTTGGCCGATCGGTCTACGACATGGCGGCGACGCTTGCGCTGCTCGATGAGCTTCGCGGCGCGCGCGTTCCCACGAGCGCCGTGCTCCAGCTCCGCAAGAGCGGCTGGTCGCGCGGCGAACCTCAAGACTCCGGGCACATCTCCGAGATGACCCGCGGCGCGTGCCGCTTGGCGCTCGCCCCCGGGTTCAACGTCGCGGCCGTAGCCGAAGAGCCAGAGCAGACCGCCGAGGGACTTTTTCTCGAGGGCAAAGCCATGAACAAGGCGCTCCTCTCGTCCCTCTCACGAATCGACCAAAGCGAACTCGCTTGGTCCCTGCGCGTCCTCGTTTGAAGACGCGCGCTCCTAAGAAATATCGCACTTTGCCCACCTGTGGCATGGTGAGGCGTGCGTAACTTACTTCTCTTAGTCGCCTGTTTCTCTATCGCGTGCGGAGACGATAGCTCTGCCGATGCCGGCGGCCGCAACGACAGCGGCCCCGTTTTTGACGGCGCCGCCCCAGACGTTCCCGGCGACGACGCTGGCCCCTGCGAAGAAGGCGAGCCCTGCGACGCCGACGGCGACGGATGCACCATGGACACCTGCCGTCGAGGGCGCTGTGTGCTTGGCACCAACACGGCCTGCGATGACGGCGCCTCGTGCACCGTGGACGAGTGCCGCTCGACTGGGCCCATGACCTTTGAGTGCGACAGGCGCATCGGAACGAACTTCTGCGCCATCGACTCCATGTGCTTCCGCGACGACGACGCGAACCCCATGAACCTCTGCCAGGTCTGTCAGCCGAGCCAAGCCTCGATGGAATGGACGACTCTCACCGCCGAGTGCGACGACCAGAACTCATGCACCTCCGGCGACACGTGCGAGACCGGCGAGTGCATCGGGGTGCCAATCCTCGATGACTTCGAGGACAACCCGACGCGCGGCGAAGCGGCGAGGCTCGGCGCCGTCGCCGACGACGAGACCTTCCCCTCCGGCGACGACGTCGTCGGCACTCTCTTCCCCGAAGGCGACGAAGACTGGTACGTGTACCGCGACACCGACGAGAACCTCGGCCGCATCTTCCCGCGCGTCGACCTCACGGGCATCCCCGAAGGCACGGACTACGAGCTGTGCGCCTTCGTCAGCTGCACGGAGAACGAGACCCTCGGCTCCGACTGCCCCATCGGCACCGAAGCGATGATGGACGGCCTCCCCGGTTGCTGCTCCAACGCCTCGGGCAACCTCGACGAGTCCGTGCGCCTTGACCACGACTGCGACGGTGGCCTCGTTACCTCCGATGACACCGTCGAGGTCTACGTCCGCGTGCGACAGGTCGAGGGAGATCCCGTGTGCGACGGCGGCTACACCTTGCTCTACGGCGACGACTGAGGATAAGACACTGGGGATCTACAACCTCCTCACCTGCGAGACGGAGTGCCCGCACTGTGGCTTCGAGGGAGAGGTGGAGGCGCAGACGACGAGCGGTGTTCTCAATCTGCTCGAGTACAAAATCGGCGACCCGATGAGCTGGACGCGCAAGGTGAGCCTCAAGAAGGGCGGCCGTCCCCAGGACGGCAATATGGACGGTGAGGGGTACGTTGAATGTCCCTCATGCACTCGTGACTACTTCTTGGTCGTGGAGATTCGCAACGATCGAATTGCGGCAGTACGCGTCGACGACTCCAAACCCGGGTACATGGAGCAACGCGAAGTACTCGACGGCAAAGACTGACGGTAAGTCTCAAGCTGCGTCTACGATGGACCCCCGCTCGACCAATACCGTCACGTCGACGTCTTGAGTCGCCCTGGGCGCTTCGCGAACGGATACCGCCTGGGCACCGAACACATACCACTCGAAGCCCAAGCCATCGATTGCCTTCGCAAGGGCGCGCAACGTCTCTCCGAGCGCCGACACTACTGTTCGCCGGGTTCGCCGGCTTGCTGTTCACCAACATGAGGCGCTGGCGGCATCCCAATCACGTCGCGCGAATTGACGAAGCTCGTCCGGGTCGAACACAACCGAATCGTAAGGAAAGAACACCAAACTGGCAACGTCCACAGAGTTCTAAGCGAGCTAGAGACTAAAGAATCTCAAGCTCCCATCGGTCGCGCTCGTCTCGCCCGAGGACCGTCAGCGTGACGGAGTCGCCGAGTCCGAAGCGCTTCTCTTGATTCGAGAGACCGGCGCCTTCGTCGCTCGGACGCAGCACCTCGTCGCCTCGTCCTAGGTACACCTTCGCGTCGATGGGTGGGCTCTGCAGACGCACGTAGGCTTTGCTCCGCGCGGCGCCCATGAGCACCGCCGAGAGCTTCGTCTCATTCGCTTGGGCATCCTCAAAGATCTGGTCGAGGACCAAGCGGTTGCTCTCGTTGACGATGGCCCGCTGGATGCTCTTCGCCTCGTTGGCTCCGTCGACGATCTTGGCGCGAAGCTCTTCGTCCGCGTGCCCTTCACCGGCCATGCCTTGAAAGAGCTCGCTGTGGAGAAAGACGCCGACCATCTCGCGCATCGGCGCGCTGAAACGCGCGTAGACCTCCGCGCCGACGCCGTGGTGTCCCGCGGCTTCCGTCTGAAACATGCTGCGCACATTGGACATGACGGCCTGACGATGAATCGCCGACGCGACCTGGCCTTCTTTGCCCGCGTGGGGCAGTCCATCGAGGTAGTCCCGGAGCGTGGTCTCACTCTGCCGCGTCCACAGCCAGCTCTCCGGAAGCTCGTGGTACTTCACGAGCGCCGCGAGCACCTTCTCAAAGGAGCGCATCTTCTCTTCGGAAGGCGCCGGGTGTGCGCGATAGACGGGCTCCACGAAGCTGTCGCCAAACTCCGAAAGGAGACGCGCGCCTTCGGTGTTGCAGAGGAGCGAGAGCTGCTCGTTGTAGCGCTCTACCTCCAGGCGCACTTCGCGGATCGCTGTAAAACGAAGGCCGCCTTTGCCGAGGTCTGTGCTCGCCGTGACGCGCCTATAACGCACGACGCCGCGCTCTTCGGCGAGGGACATGCGGCGTTTCCCCACGACGGCGAGGTGAAGGAGGCTCGTATCGACCGCATCGCCGAATCCCGCATGCTTCGGCGTGCCGCCCGCGTCGTAAAACGCCTGGACGCCACCAAAGGACAGCTTGCCGCGACTACGGATACGAACGCGGGAGAGCTCGCTGCGCGTGCATACACCTTCGCCGTCGAGGTGCGACGAGATCAAGAGCGCACGTCGCTCCACGTCGGCGTTCAGGGACACGAGGTCTTCGCTCAACACTCGAGGCAGCATGGGCACCATAAAGCCCGGGAAGTAGTAGCTCGCGCCGCGCCGCAGCGCTTCGGCGTGGAGCGCGGTCCCGGGCACGACAAAGTGCGATGCGTCGGCGAGGGCGTAGTGAACGATATGACCCTCGCCCTCAGGCTCCACATAGACCGCCTGGTCGAGGTCCATGGAGTGCTCGCCGTCGATGGTGACGAAGGGCCAGTCCGTCCGGTCGACGAGGGCGGGGTCGTCGATGCCCGGCGTCTCCACGAGGGCCCGCACTTCGTCCTCCACGGCGACGGGAAAGACAGGGTCGAGGCCTCGTTTGGCGGCGATGGCGTAGAGAGCTGCTTCGGCGGAATCCGCTTCGGCGACGAGAGTCACGTTTCCGTTCCGCACCTCGACGATGCTCCCTTTCGGATGCTCTGTGCTCGCCAAAGAAGAAGGCGCATCCGCTCCAGGAAAGAGGTCGACGGCGCGCGCCTCTTCTTGGAGGCCAATGAAGTGCTTCGTGTGTCCCATGGTCTCTTTCCGCCAGACGGCGATTGCTGTGTTCGATGCGGTGTTATGCGGCGGGCGCGAAGAGCGTGCGCCCTAGCCAAAGCCCAACAAAGGTGGCGAGGAGACACACGGCGAGGGTGACTCCTACGTTCATACCGGCGTGGGCGAAGGACCCACGTTCGATGAGCGCGGCGGTCTCAAGGCTGAAGGTGGAGTACGTCGTGAACCCGCCCATCAAGCCCGTGGTAAGGCCTAGCTTCCATGCCGGCGAGAGGTCCGAGTCCGCGAGGGCTGCGCTCAGGAAGCCAAGGAGAAACGACCCGCCGATGTTGACGAGCCACGTGCCCACCGGATGGGGGCCGTCGCCCTTTGCCCATTCGCTCGCGAGATAGCGGGCGCCGCTGCCAAGGGCGCCGCCCAGACACACGAGAAGGAGGCGATCCATGCCGCGCACCCTATCAGTGGTGCGCCGCTGAGAGAAATAGAGAACCCGCCTAGAGAACCCACCAAGCCAGGAGTAGCGGGCCGAAGGTCACAAGGGAAACGAAGAGCCACGCCGAGGGTCGACCAAAGTTGAGCGTCGAGCCGTAACCACGCTGCTTAGGAACGAAGAGCGCCGGGTCTTCCGGGGCGAAGTAGAGCAGGCCCCCGACACGGTAAGCGCCCTCGGAAGCGCCGGGCTGCACGCGATCGCCGACCTCCCCGCGAATCCGAGCGAGAGGCGACGCGTATCGGATGATGCAGTAGACCAACATGATGGACACGAACGCCGTCACGCCCATCGCCGTGCTCGACGAGAGACCTTCGCGCACGCCTTCGGCCATTCCCACGGCAGCGCCGAGCCAGACGATGAGCGCGCCAAGGTTGATGCACACGAGGAGCACCTCGACGAAGCGGCAGAGCAGCGCGCGTCGATAGTCGAGGAGCGTCTGGTCTCGCTCGCTCATGGTGGCGCTCGGTTGAGGCGCACTGTCCTCACTGTCCTCGTTGTTTTCAGCGACGCCCACTGAGGCCTTCTCGCTAACGCGCCAGCGTTCGCGGTTGATGCCCCAGACCACGAAGAGCATGAGGGCGACATTCAACCCGGGAACGCTGAGCCCCCACCAGAGCTTTGTCGGCGAGATCATCGCGCCGCCGACGGAACGGGTCACACTCGGCAAGTGCGGCAGGAGCCAGCGAAAAGCGAGGCCCGAGACGACGAGGAGTGCGAGGTGAAAGAGCTGCACCGGCGGCGAGAGCTGCCTGAGGAAGTGCTCGCCTTCAGGATGCGGCAACACAGTCGGAGGAATCCCGGGAGGTGTCTCGCGTCCTCGCAGCACAGTGCGGGCACCGATGTGGAGAAGCGCCGCGCTCAGGCAAGCTTGAAGCAGCGGCGCGGAGAAAAGACCAACAGGCCACGGGTGCAACGCAGCCACGAGGAGCGACGCGAGGGTGATAAGCCAAAGGAGCGGGCGCACGAACGCCAGGGGCCCGCGCATCATGTGTCGCCGCGGGATGAACATGACGCGTTCCGCGGAGCTCGCCGCGAGGTGGTCTGCGACGAGGCCCACGGCCAGGATGACCAGCAAGAGCGGCGCGCGCTGAACATGCGTCATGGGCGCGACCGCGGCTGCGAGCGCGTCTCTTGCGAGCGCAGGACTCGCGCGTCCCTCACTCGCGCGGCCAGTCTGTGTGCACCGGCGTCGCCGGGTCATCGTGACGCCGGTAGGTGTGGGAGCCGAAGTAGTCGCGCTGCGCCTGAATCACGTTTGCCGTCGAGCGCAAGGTGGACAGTCCGTCGAGCCAAGTCAGCGAGGCCGCGAACGCGGGGATCGCGTGACCCGCCGCCGTCGCCGCCGACACAACCTTGCGCAACGCCGGAATCCGCTTACGGAGCTCTTCGGCGAAGTAAGGAGCTTCCGCGAGGAGCTCCAGGTCAGGATCGGCCGTAAACGCTTCCTGCATAGGCCGGAGGAGCGCCGCGCGGATGATGCAGCCACCGGTCCAAATGCGCGCCACCTCCGCCATGTCGATGCCGTAGTCACGCTCCGCGCTCGCCGCGCGAAGCATCTGAAAGCCCTGCGTGTAGCTCGCGACCTTCGCGGCGTAGAGCGCGTCCTTGATGTCATCCGGCGTGAGGCCGGGCGTCTCGGCGCGCGAGGGAGAGAGCGACTTGTGAAAAGACTGACGAATGCTGCGCATGGCGCTCACGCCGCGCGCGTCGACGGCGGCGGCGATGGTCGGCACCGGGATACCCATCTCGATGGCGGCGATGACCGTCCAGCGGCCGGTTCCTTTTTGTCCCGCCTCGTCGAGGATCATGTCCACGAGCAAGCCTTCGCTCTTCGAATCTTTGGTACCGAAGATATGGCTCGTGATCTCGATGAGGAAGCTCGCGAGCTCTCCTTCGTTCCACCCCTTGAAGATCTCCGCGACATCGCTGCCGCTCTTGCCGATGCCTTTTCGAAGCAAGCGCGCGCTCTCGGCGATGAGCTGCATGTCGCCGTACTCGATGCCGTTGTGTGTCATCTTCACGAAGTGGCCGGCGCTTCCGCGTCCACAATAAGTAACGCAGGGCCCGAGGTCCGTTTGCGCGGCGATGGACTCGAGGAGCGGCTTCAAGCGTGTCCATGCTTCGACGTCTCCGCCGGGCATCATGGAGGGACCGCGCAGCGCGCCTTCGGCTCCGCCGCTCACGCCCATGCCCACGAAGCGCCAGGGCTCTCCATCGGCGCGTTTGTTCCGCGCGTCGGTCTCCTTGAAGAGGCTGTTGCCCGCGTCGACGACAATGTCGTCTTCCTCGAGAAGCGGTGTCAGGTCGTCCAGCACGTCGTCGACGTATTTCGAAGGGACGAGGACGATGATGCGCCGAGGCCGCTCGAGGCCGTCGACCATCTCTTTGAGGGAAGAGCTGACATCGAAGCTTCCCGCAGGCTCCTTCGCCTCAAGGCGCGCCTGGGCGCCCTCCTTGGTGTCAAAGCCGCCAACGCGGTGTCCGTGCCGCGCAAAGTTGCACGCCAAGTTCGCGCCCATGACTCCGAGCCCAATGACCGCAATATCGTTTTTTTCGCCCATAACCATGACTACCACGCAGCAGCGCCAGCGGATGCTGATTTCCACGCCGGCAAGGGGCTGTTGCGCATTTGGCCGCGTCCAGCGATAACACCGCGTGCAGCGGATTCTATTGGTTCAGGTTCGCCCGCCGGGCTCCTTCCCCGAACGGCACGAGCGAGAGTGCATCAAACGGCGTTTGCCGGAGGCCGTGGAGCTCGTCCCCTTCAACGTGTTCAGCGCCGGCGGCGGCGTCGACTGGTTCGAGAGCGCGAAGGGGTGCGACGCCTTCGTCATGGGCGGCTCGGGGAGCGTGTCTGTTCATGACGATGTGGTGAGCGAGTGGCGTGCAGCCTCGTCGCGCTTCTTCGATCAAGCGCTGAAGAGTCAGCTCCCCGGCTTCTGCATCTGCTTCGGTCATCAGCTTCTGGCGACGCACCTTGGGGGCGAAGTCGTTCGCGATCCGGCACGCCGCGAAGCTGGAACCGTGGACATCGAGACGGTGAACGCGGACCCGCTCTTTGCGAAACGCGCGCCGCGATTTTCTGCTCATCAAGGGCACTCCGATCACGTCGTCGCGGCGCCGGCGGGGACCACACTCCTTGCGCGCAACGAGAGCTCGCCGATTCAAGCGCTGCGCGTTGATGGCACGAACACCTACTCCACGCAGTTTCACCCAGACTTCCTCGCCACCGAAGCACGCGCACGCTACGCGGAGATTTTCGGCACCGGCGACGACGCCCAAGTGGCGATGTCGAAGTTCGACCCGGAGCGTGACGGCGACACGCAAACCCTCCTGACAGAGTGGTGGAACGCGCTCTAGGCGCACTCGCACGATGAGTTCCCCGATCAAAGTACGAATCGCCGGCGTGGGGCACTACCTGCCGAAGCGCGTGGTTCCCAACAGCGAGCTGGAGTCGCGCCTCGGCGTGGAGCCTGGGTGGATCGAGCGCCGCAGTGGCGTGAGCACGCGACGTTGGGCAAGCCTGGAAGATGGCGAGAGCAACTCGTGGATGGGCGCTCAGGCAGCCCTCGAAGCGTGCGCCGATGCCGGCATCGAGCCTGGGGACATCGACCTCATCATCAACGCCTCGGGCACGCCGGAGCAGACCATCCCCGACGGCGCGCCGCTGATTCAAGTGCAGCTCGGTCTCGGCGAGAGCGGCATCCCCTGCATGTCCGTGCACACGACGTGCATCAGCTTTCTTCACGCCTTCGACGTCGCCTCGAGCTTGCTGACAACGCACGCCTACAAACGCATTCTCATCGTCAGCGCGGAGGTCGCATCGGTGGCGCTGAACTTCGAAGAGAAAGAGAGCGCGAGCCTCTTTGGCGACGCGGCGGCGGCCGTCGTGGTGGAACGGGGCGATAGCGGCGAGTCTCAAATCCACCGAAGTCGCTTCGCGACCTACGGCGTGGGCGCTCACTTCACGGAGGTCCCGGGCGGAGGCAGCCGGCTGCATCCGAATCACCCGGACTCGAAACCGAGCGACCAGACGTTTCACATGCAGGGCAAGAAGGTCCTGCGCCTCGCGTTCCGCCACGGCGAGGAGTTCCTCGAGGCGCTCTACCCAGGTCTCTCCAAAGGACTCGGCGACATCCAGTGCGTCGTGCCGCACCAAGCGAGCCGCGTAGGCCTCCGCGCTTTCGGCGCCTTCGGCTGGCAGAGCGAGCGCATCGTCCAGACCTTGGCCGACGTGGGCAACTGCGTCGCCGCGAGCATTCCATACACGCTCTACCGCGCCATCAAAGACGGCCGGCTAAAAAGGGGGGAACGTTTCCTCCTTTTTGGAACGGGCGCCGGCCTCTCCTATGGCGGCATCGTTGCGACCTACTAGCCGGCGAGGTGCTCGAGGGCAGGGCTCGAAGACCATCCTCCTCACCGGCGGGCGCGCCGCCGCGACCATCGAGCTGGCGCGGCTCTTTCAGCGCGGAGGCCATCGCGTCGTCGTCGCCGAGAGCTTCGTCGCGCCTCTCAGTGATTGGTCGCGCTCCGTCGACGCGCGCTACCGCGTTCCACGTCCACTCCAAGAGCCGGCGGCTTTCGTCGCGTCGCTCATCGACATCGTGCGCCGCGAAGCCGTAGACCTCATCGTTCCCACCTGCGAAGAAGTCTTCCACGTCGCCGCCGCTCGGGACGAACTCTCGCTTCACTGCGACGTGTATTGCGAATCGCGCGCCCGCCTCCGCCGCGTCCATAGCAAGTTCGAGTTTGCGCAGCGCGCCAAAGAAGCCGGGGTCGCTGTGCCTCCGACGAAACGCATCACGGAGCGCAACGCTCTCGAAGAGCTCGTGGCGCGACGGGGCCTGAACCTCGTGCTCAAGCCGGAGTTCTCGCGCTTTGGGACGAACACTCTCATTCGCCCCGCCAGCGCCGCTCAGACGCGAGACCTCAAAGTCGACGACGCACACGCATGGGTGGCTCAGGACTTCGCCCGAGGAACGCCGCTCTGCACCTGGGCCGTGGCACACCAGGGCGAACTCCGCGCTTATTCTGCCTACCGAGTCACGCAGACCGCCGGCGGCGCCGCCATCACCTTCGAGCACACGCCACATGCCGGCGCCCGAGAGTGGACCGAGCGCTTCGTTCGTCACGTCGGCTTCACGGGCCAGATCGCCTTCGACTTCATCGAAGAGCCTTCCAAAGACGGCGGCGACGGCGAGGTCATCGGCATCGAATGCAACCCACGCGCCACGAGCGGGGTGCACCTCTTCCGCGACGACGCGCGCATGGCCGACGCGTTCCTCCACGCCAAGGGCGAAGTCCTCGCGCCGGGCAAGGGGCGCTTCATGCTGGCTTTGCCGATGTTTACCCACGGCCTGGGCGGCGTTCGCTCCTGGGAGGGCCTTCGGAGCTGGGCCACCAGCTTCGCCGCGAGCCGCTCGGTGCTCTTCGACGGAGACGACCCCGGCCCTTTCCTGCTCCAAGGGCTAAGCTTCGCGGAGCTTGCGGGTCGCGCCCTCGCCGGCGGCGTCGACCTCTTGAGCGCATCCACCCTCGACATCGAATGGAACGGCGAAGAGTGAAAGTACTAGTCACAGGAGCCACCGGTTTTCTCGGGGGCCGCGTCGCACGACGCTACGCGGAACTCGGCGCCGAAGTGATCGGCACCGGAAGAAACGCCGAGGCCGGCGCGCAGCTTGAGAAGGACGGTATCTCCTTTGCGAAGGTCCCGCTCCGCAGTCGAGACGCCGTCATCGAGGCGTGCGCCGGCACCGACCTCGTCGTTCACTGCGCCGCGCTCTCTTCTCCCTGGGGAACGAAGGAAGCCTTCGAGACGGCAAACGTGGTGGGCACGGAGAACGTCCTCGCAGGTTGCGAGCGGCACGCCGTCGCGAAGCTCGTGCACATCTCCACGCCGAGCCTCTACATGAGCCGCAAGAGCCGCTTCGCCGTGCGCGAGAGCGACCCCTTGCCGCCGCCCATCAACGAGTACTCGCGCACCAAGCGCATCGCCGAAGAGCGCGTCGATGAAGCCTCGCGCCGGGGGCTCTCCATCGTGACGCTAAGACCGCGGGCGCTCTTCGGTCCGGGTGACACCGTGATCTTCCCGCGCATCGCCCGCGCCCTGCGCGAGAAGCGCTTGCCCGTCATCGGCCGCGGCGACTCCATCGTGGACATGACGTACATCGAGAACGTCGCCGATGCGGTCCTCGCCGCCGCCGACGCGCCGGAAAAGGCCGCGGGTCAGAAGTACAACATCACGAACGGCGAGCCGATTCGCCTTTGGGATGTCATCGCCACACTGGCCAAAGCCATGGACGTTCCCCTTCCGACGAAACGCCTCCCCTTCGCGCTGGCCTGGGGTCTGGCAGGCGCCAGCGAAGCGGCCTACGGGCTCATGAATCGTCTGGAGATTCGCGACGACGAGCCGGTGCTCACCCGTTACGGCGTCGCCGTGCTGAGCTGCTCTCTGACGATGGACATCTCCGCCGCCGTGCGTGATCTCGGCTACGTTCCGCGCGTCACGATGGACGAAGGTCTGGAGAACTTTTTGCGCTGGTGGAAAACGCAATGAACGGGTGGAAAGCACAATGAGCGAGCTGCGACTCGACCTTCTCCACGCGGGTTTTACCGTCAACCCTGAGCACATGGTGCTGCAGACGCGGCGCCTCGCTCACCGCCGCTTCCCCTCGATGTTCGGCGTCATCCAGCATCCCAAAGAAGGCGTCATTCTCTACGACACGGGCTACTCGAACCGTTTCTTTGAGGAGACGAAGAGCTTCCCTGGACGCGCCTACTCTCTCATCACGCCCGTCACTCTTCATGACGCGGACCTCGCGACGTCCCAGCTCGCGGCGCGAGGCATCCGCCCCAGCGACGTGCGCACCGTCGTCATCTCTCACTTTCACGCCGACCACGTCAGCGCTCTTTCGGACTTTCCAAACGCCACTTACGTGTACCTAGGGAGCGCGTACGAATCCGTGCGCGGCCTTACGGGTTTTCAAGCGCTCATGCACGCTGTGCTCCCGGGTCTTCTGCCCGCGGACTTCGAAGCGCGCTCGCGGCCCATCGACTCACGTCAGCTTGTGCGTCTTCCGCCGGAGATGATGCCCTTCGACGTGGGCTACGACCTCTTCGGCGACGGCAGCATCCTCGGCGTCGAGCTGCCCGGCCACGTCGCGGGACAGCTCGGGCTCTTCTTGATGACCGACGAAGGCCCTTGGTTCCTCGTCGCGGATTCGTGTTGGACCGCGCAGAGCTACCAAGAGCAACGGCTGCCCCACCCCATCACCCGGCTGCTCTTCGACGACTACAAGGTCTACGGCGAGACGCTCGAAAAGCTTGGCGCGCTGTGGCGCAGCAGCGATGTTCGCCTGGTCCCTTCGCACTGCGAGGAGACCCTCGCGCGCTACGCGGGGTAGCCGATGAGCCGCCTCGCCGTCGTCCGTGCGTACGCCCGCGCTTCTGTTCAGGCAAAGTCCGCGCAGCGGCGAGGTCGTCCTGCGCTCTTGCGATGGCAAGACACGCAGGTGCGCCGAGCCATGGCCGAACTCCTCCCGCGCTCCCCCTTCTATCGCGCCCACTACGAAGGTCACAGCGTCGCGGACTGGCGAACGCTTCCCACCATCGACAAGTCCATCATGATGGCGAACTTCGATGGTCTTAACACCGTCGGCGTAGCCCTCGACGAAGCCATAGCCGTCGCGATGAAGGCCGAAACCACCCGCGACTTCTCGCCAAACATCACCGGCTCGGGCGGCGTCGACGTCACCGTTGGCCTCTCGTCTGGAACCTCCGGGAATCGCTCGCTCTTCTTGGCTTCGGCGGAAGATCGCGCCACCTGGGCCGGCACCATCCTGAGCAAACTCTTGCCCGGCGGTCTCCTCTCCACACGCAAAGACCGCGTGGCGTTCTTCTTGCGCGCCAACAGCACGCTCTACGAGAGTGTCCGCTCCGCGCGCCTCGCGTTTCATTTCTTCGACCTCTTCGATGAACTCAGCGAGCACGTCTACCGGTTGAACGCCGTGCAGCCCACGGTGCTCATCGCGCCGCCTTCGATGTTGCGGCTCCTCGCGAAAGCGCTGAGCGATGGGCACCTCAAGATTCAGCCAGAGCGCGTCATCTCCGTCGCCGAAGTCCTCGAGCCCATCGACGAACGCTTCATTCGCCAGCACTTCCGCCAGACCGTCCACCAGGTCTACCAAGCCACCGAAGGCTTCCTGGGACACTCCTGCGTCTATGGAACCGTACACCTCGCGGAGGATGCGGTGGTGATCCAGCGCGAGCCTATCGCCGGCAGCCATGGCGACACCCCGCGCCGTTTCACGCCCATCATCACGGACTTTCGCCGGCGCACGCAGCCCATTTTTCGTTACCGGCTCAATGACATCCTCGTCGAGCGGGAGATCCCCTGCCGCTGCGGCTCTCCTTTCATTGGACTTGAGGCCATCGAAGGGCGCGCCGACGACGTGTTCTATCTGAAGCGCTCCTCAGGCAGCTCCGACTTCCGCGCCGTCTTCCCTGACTTCATCCGGCGCGCGCTCCTCTACGCGTCGCCGGACATCGAAGAATACGGCGTCCGGCAGACTCAGCTCGACGAGCTCGAAGTCTTCGTCTCAAGCGCCACTGGCGAATCTCTGCAGCCTGACGTCACAGCGCAGTTTCGTGTCCTCGCGGAGAAGCTCGACTGCGCGATGCCAGCCCTTCGCTTCGTCGACGCGTGGGTGCAGCCACGCGGCGCCAAGCTCAAGCGAGTGGAACGCACCTGTGCCGCGCCGGAGTCCTCATGAGCAAAGCGTCAAAAGGCGAAGCCGAACTCTTCCTCGGCGCAGGCGCATCGATCCCGTGGCCAAAAACAAAGTCCGGCCAGTTCCTGAAGCGCTACTTCACGCCCTTCCTCGAAGACGGCGCTACGCCTTGGATCACCAACGCCGAAGCCACCCTCGGAGTCGCCGTCGCCGGGGACGTCGCCCTGCCCTTCAGCGTCAGCCTCAAGTCATCCCCTACGCAGAGTCCAGCGAGCTACGTCGTCTCACCGACCAGCCACTACGTGCGCTACTCCGCCGAAGAGATCCACAAGATCGACAGCCCCTCCCAGCGGACTCTCCTCCGCGCCGCCGTCTCCCCGCTCTCGGCCTTCTGCGAGTACGGCCGCCTCGACGAGGTCGTCTACGTCAACAACTGGCTCCTCTCGACGAACCTCTACCCAGACATGGAGTGGCACCAGCTCGTCGCCATCCTCGAAGCGCTTCGCAAAGCCTACCCCACGCTTCCCATCGTCTTTCGCTCCATCGATCTCGCGACGCGAGGCGAGCTTCATGGCTGGCTCAAGGGACTCGGCGCACGCATGGTCTTCAGCCGCCGCGTCAACATCGTCCACGCCGGAGATTCCGAGGTCGCGCGTAAACCCGACGTCAAAAAAGACCGCAAGCTCCTCAAGAAGACCAGCTACACGCTCCTGGAATCCGGCGACCTGAAACCCGAGCACTTCCCCCGCATCGAAGAGCTCTACAACCTGCTCTACTTAGAGAAGTACTCCGCCCTCAACCCCGCCTTCACCGCGCGCTTCCTCCAGCGCATGCACGACGACAAAGTCTGGCGCTTCGCCGCCTTCGAAAAGAACGGACGCATCGACTCCGTCACCGCCACTTTCTCAGTCGACGGCGTCATGACCTCGCCGCTGGTGGGTTACGACACCAGCCTCCCGCGCAAGCTCGGCCTCTACCGCCTCGCCTACATGATCGCCCTTGAGCATGGCCTGCAGGCAGGCGACGTCATCAACTCCAGCGCCGGCGTCGCACACTTCAAGACGCGACGCGGCACGCGCCCCTACCGCGAGTACAACGCCGTCTTCGATTCACACGTATCGCCGCGGCGAAGGCGTCCGTGGAAGCTCATTCAAGCCATCGTGGATGGCGCCGCAGCGCCGCTCATCGAGCACTACGACCTGTGAACTCAAGTTCGCCGCCGAGTAAGGATGCGGACCTCACCGCTTGGGCCCGCCGATGCACCGATGCGTTTGCTTGAGCGGCCTTAAGCGGCTGAACAGGCTTGTTTGAGTCCGATTGGCTTGCTCGACTCGTCGCCGCGGCGAATCCCTCGCGCCTTCTTGCGTTCACGCGTAGTCTTCGCCGGATGAGAGGACGCATTCGAGCGGCTGGCCGAGTGACCGGCGGGACACTCTCCCTTGGCGCTCGCCTGACGGAACGCGCGGCTTCCGGGCAAAGTGCCCTCGACGAGATTTCAGTTTCGCTCCTGCTCTCGACGCTAAAGACAGTCGTTGTCCTTCTGGGCGTATTCGCGACGGCGGACGTGCTCCCGGTTCCTTATCGCACCGTCTTCGCGGGTCTCGGGATCGGTGGTCTTGCCTTCGCCATCGCGGCGCAAGATACCATCGCCAACTCCTTCGGCTCAGCGGTTCTCCTTGCAGACCGCCCCTTCCGGCGCGGTGATCACATCATCGCTGGAGACCTCGAAGGCTTCGTCGAACATCTTGGCCTTCGCTCTACGCGACTACGCACCTTCGACGACTCGATCGTGATCGTTCCGAACCGAGAGCTTGCCAAGAGCGCCATCGACAACCGAAGCGCACGACGCGAACGCCGCTTCGAATTTGTCCTCAGCGTTGAGTACGACACGAGCGGTCCTCGGCTTGTCGCGCTTACCGAAGCGTTACGCACATCACTCGCAGAGTTTGCCCCAGACGAGGTTCGCGTGGGCGTCGACGCGCTCGGTGATTCCGCCATCGAGATCCGAGTGACTCTCGGTGTGGAGGCCGAGACCTACTCGGACGAAGTCGCTGCTCGTCAGACCGTTCTCCTCCACGCTCTCAACCTCTGCGAAGAGCATAACGTCGGGATCGCGTTCCCAACACGAACTCTCCACGTCGCGAATCTGTCGAGCGTAGATGCTATGACCTCGTCGCTGCCCAGCGAAGAAGAATAGCGCTTCACCCTAGCGTGGAAGTTCGCTGCCGAGTCGTTCCGGCGTGTACAGCCACTTTGGAAGGGCGTGCTGCTGGCCCTCATCGCCTTCGTGCTTATGGAAGTCGGTGCGCGGGAAGCGCTTCATTCCAATACTTCCGGTTTTGGCGGGAAGCCTAGTCAGCCGCCCGAGAAACTGGTTCGATAGCGCCATGAGCGACTTCGATTGGGACGTGGTGACCCCGCCCGACATCAGCAACAGCATCATGGAGGTCGCGATCTGCGGCGGCGCGCTCGTGATCGCAACGAATGAGGGGATGTTGCGCACCGAAGACTCGGGAGCGAGCTGGAGCGCCTGTGAAACCGAAGGCCCCGGCGGCTGGGTGTTCGACGCGCGCGGCGACGCCGAGGGCACCGCGTACTTCGTTGGAGACCAAGGCCGCGTCTGGCACTCGAAGGACGGCGGCCACACGTTTGCGCGTTGCGACGTGCCGAAGAAGTGGCAACTGAAGGGGGTCGTGTTCGAGGGGGATCGTGTCTGGCTCGCGAGCGCCCAATCGGGCCTCTGGTACTCCGACAGCGGCACTGAGGCTTGGATTCAGCAGACGTCGCCGAGTCCGGTGGGCGTGATCTACTCGGGCATCTGCCGCGACGACGACGGGACCCTCTTCGCCGCGGGGACCGACGGGACAGTCATCCGTTCCGTCGATGGAGAGAACTGGGAGCTCGTGCGACAGAAGGGGAAGAAGTTTTTGTACGGAATCGCCCGGACATCCGCGCTCATGGTCGCTCCGGCGGACAAAGGCTCGGTGTTCGTTTCGACGGATGGAGGATCGTCGTTTTCGATCAAGCGCACCGAGACGCAGGCGTATTTCTACGCGGGTGCGGTAGCAGCCGACACACGGGTGTGGATCGCCGGAACTGGATTTGGAGGGCCCGATCTGCTCTCCACCGACGATGGCAAGAAGTGGATGGGGCACAAGCTCCCAAGTGGCGGGAACGTGCTGGGGCTGTGCAGCCCGTCGGATAACGAGATCTGGGTTGCCGCAGGCTCGGCGCTCCTCCGAGGACGCCGAACGGGACACGGCTTCGCCACGTAGAACTGACCGCATCGGGCAGCGTACTCCGTAAAAGCACGTGCTATGGGCCGCGCATGCGCCAGGGCCGCATCGCTTCCTCGTCGCCGTTCAGCTGCTCGGCCCGGCGGTGGGCTGCAAGACCGCCAAGCTCGTGCATCCTCTTCGCCTCGTACAAGGACGCTGTCTTTTTCGCAGCAGCGTTGCGCACATCACTCGCAGAGTTTGCCCGAGACGCGCCGAGGCGAGGAAACGCGAGGTGCGTCTTTCGGTTCCCAAACATCGCCCTTGTGCTCATCCGGCTCTTTCGAAGCTGCCGGCAACGGGTCAGCTCGTAGGGGAGCCAATGAAGTGAATACGAGGTGTAGATATCGAGTTCACGGAGCGAGTGCATTCGGCCGATCTCTGGAGGGATCCGCCTAAGATGGCTTCTATAGAGTCGAAGCGCTTTGACAGTCGTAAGAGACTCAATGCTGGACGGCAGCGTGATGACATCTATCCATTCCTCATACGGGATCGACGATGGCTCCAGAACCTCGGCGCCACTCTCCGCAAGGGTTGCCATCCACGAGAGCGTCTTCTGCCACCCCGGAACGTTGTCGTTCTGCGACTCGCTGTGCAGCACGGGGTCCGCCTTCGAACACCCGCAGTGCTCGCGGCGCGTGATACGAGCGATGGCCTTCTTGGTAGGCGCGTCGATGGAGAACCGCTTGGGCTTCTCTTGGTCTCCCATAGAGCGAGCTTACATGGTGACCATTTGTCTGTCCTGCGCCCGGAGATACGCCGACGTCCAGTTGGAGCACGCAAGCGACATGCATCCGCGCATTTGCCGTCAGCTCATGTTCCGCGATTCGCTGTAGGTTGGGTCATGCGAGATCTGTCTGCCCGAGTCTGCCTTTTAATCCTCTTCACTCTCGCGTTGGGGTGCGGCGACGATTCCTCGGCTCTCGACGCTGCTCCGCCGGACGCTCTTGGCATGGACACGGGGAGCGACGGATCCGTGTCTGACAGCGCCACGTCTGATGGCGCCATGTCCGATGGCGCCGTGACTGATGGCGCCATGCCCGACGGCAACGTGTCCGACGGCGCAATTCCGCTGGTGCTCAAGGCATTCCCGTCCGCCGAAGGGGCAGGCGCCAACACAACCGGCGGCCGCGGTGGTGTGGTCGTTCATGTGACAAACCTTGACGACAACGGCGAGGGAAGCCTTCGATGGGCGATCACTCAGCCCGACCTAACGACTCCTCGAACCATCGTCTTCGATGTGAGCGGGACCATCGTCATGAACCGTTGGCTCGACATCGGACGCGTGCGGAATCTAACCATCGCGGGGCAAACGGCACCTGAAGGAGGCATCACAGTACAGACCCCCGCCTTCTACTTGGACAGGAGCGACAACATCATTATTCGGTACATTCGTTTCGTAAACACGTCCTACTTTCACTCCCAGATCTCTACGCACGACAATGCGTCAGCCTTTGGATCCAGCGGCACGAACAACCTCATTCTGGACCACTGCTCTATGCGCTACGCATGGAACACCGTCTGCGCCGGGTTTCAAGACGCCAACGAGACCACCGACGGCCAGGGGAACGTCACTCTCCAGCGGAGCATTCTCGGGGACTGCGCCACCGGCGCTCTCTTCGGCGCGATCGTCGCCGACCCGCGAAACGAGTTGGCCGGCTCGAACAGCATTCATCACAACCTATTTGCACATATTTCCCATCGCTTTCCGAACATCGCGGGGAACGCTCAAGCGGAAATCGTAGAGAACGTGGCTTATAACTACCGAGCGCGATTGAACACATTCTTCAACGACAGCGAATCGAACTTCGTCAACAACACGTTCAGAGCTGGACCCACGAGCCTCTTCGGTCACCGGCGAAACAAGATCGGGGACTACGTCGATACGGCCAACGGCTTCGACACTCCGAGGGTGTTCATGTCTGGGAATCGCATCGATGAACCTGGGGATGAATTTGACCACTTACCAAGCGCGACGGACATGGCCGGACTCTTTGTGATTTGGCTCGACACCTCAGGTGGCGATGAGACCGAGGTGGATGCGGCGAGTGAAGCTCGGTTTCGGGCTCTGGCTCCTTTCGCCCCGTTGGGCATTCCGATCACGGAGCTGGGCACCGACGCGGCGTACGAAGATGTGCTCAGCGACGTTGGTGCAAATGCGTACCTGAACGCAGATGGAACGACGGGTCGATACCTGGACGTCATGGACAACCACTACATCGACGACACACGGAATGGCACGCTCTGGTCCGGTGGAACGGGGCACGTGAATAAGACAGACGCGAGCGCGTTGATCTATCCAGAGCTGCCAACGAATACGCGACCCGCGGACTACGACACAGACTTGGACGGAATCCCAAACGCCGTGGAGGATGCCACGGAGGGCTTGGACAGCAGCGATGGTGCGGACGGTGCATTGCTCCACGAAAGCGGCTACTCCAACCTGGAATTCTTCTTTCTGAACAACGTGGATTGAACGCTCTTGTTCTCCCCTCGACAGCTTGCCTAACTAGAGGCCAGTTCGCGCAGCAGTTGGCCGCTATGAGCGGACGATCGGCCCGGGGTCCCGACTCAGATTCTGATGGACCGACCGGACGACGCTTGACCCTTCACCAACGGCGGCGGCCACTCGCTTCATCGATCCGACGCGAACGTCACCGGCGGCAAAGACTCCTGGAAAGGATGTCTCAAAGGGGAGTGGGTAGCTGCCGTCAGTAGTGTTGCGATCTGTGAGAATGAACCCTTTAGCATCGAGTTGCACTTCGTTTGGGAGCCAGCTCGTGTTGGGTTGAGCCCCGATGAATGAGAATAGACCCACGCATGGCTTGCGCTGAACGGAACCGTCGGAGCCTTTAAGCTCGATGTGTTCGAGGTGTATGTCGCCAAAGACGCCAACGACGTTGGTGCCCGTCGCGATCTCGATGTTCGGCGCCGCTTCGATTCTCGACACGAGGTAGCGGGACATCTTCGTGCCAAGGTCGTCACCGCGGATGGCAATGCGCACGTGCGACCCATGCTGGGCCATGTAGATCGCTGCCTGGCCAGCAGAGTTACCGCCACCCACAACGGTCACGGGGTTGTTGTTACACACGTTGGCTTCCATCTCCGTGGCAGCGTAGTAGACCCCCGCACCTTCGAAGCGTTCAAGGTCGTCAATGGGAAGGCGGCGATACTGAACGCCCATGG
>JBGCFM010000132.1:0-23510 GCA_045106895.1 Polyangiales bacterium
GCAGCCCATCTCGGAGGAATTTGAGCCTGACGCCATGGCGGTGAACGGCCTCGACCGGGCGCGCCTTGTGCGGGAAGGGCTGGATCCGGCGGATGCGATGAGCCGCGCCAAAGACTGGACCATGGCTCACGCCGGGGAGGGCACGCCGGTGCTCGTCGCGTATCCGCTGAGCTTCGATTGGTCGTGGCTGCATTGGTACTTTGTGCGCTTCACGGGCTCTTCGCCCTTCAAGCACTCCCGCGCCTTCGACATGAAGACGGCCATCGCGGTGCGAGGCCGGCGCCTCATCTCCGAGTCCGGCCACAAGCACCTGCCGGATGCGCTCAAAAGCGCGCTGCCGCACACGCACAACGCCCTTGACGACGCGCGTTCTCAGGCGGACATCTTCGCGAAGCTGATGGAGTGGGACGGAACATGAGCGTGGACGCTGCGTTGCCGGAAATGGCCCTGCCGGAAGTACTGACGAGGAGCGCGCAACACACGGACGAGGTCCTGGCGAAGCTAAAGGCGGGACTCACCCGTCGCTTGGGTTCCAACTACGACGCGGCCATCGGCGAGCACACGACGTTCATCCTGACGGGCTCCGGCGGTCGCGGTGAGATGACGGCGGGCTCGGACATCGACGGGTATGTGGTCCGCACGAGTGGCGCGCTCGACGCGTCCGACGACGCGGTGATTTTGGCCGCCACATGCGGCGCTCTGGAGGAGGCGGGCCTGCCGGCTCTTGACCGGGATGGCGAGTTCCTCGCGATGAAGGCAGCGAGCGCCGTCGTCGACACCCTTGGAAGCACGGCGGACGACCACTCGAACGCCTTCACGTTGCGAATGCTCTTCCTGCTGGAAAGCCGTCCCCTCCTTGGGCAGCCCGCCTACGACGCGTTCTTCAAGACCGTGAGCGGCGTGTATCGCGCCACGGCGGGTGACTATGCGAAGAGCTTTCAGCCCTTCTTTTTGGTCAACGACATCATCCGTTATTGGCGCACGGTCCTTCTCAACCACGAGAACCGGTTGCGGAAAAAGCAGGAGGAACTCATCGCGGAAGGCCTGTCGGGGACGGAGCTGACGAAGGTGCTCTTGGCGCATCGCCGTTACCGCAGCCAGAAGCTCGCCTTCCCGCGCTGCCTGAGCTGCTTCTCGGCGCTCGCGTACCTCCTTGCCCTCGCCCCCGAAGACGGCGACGCCATCACCGCCGAGCACGAGCGCGAGCTCTTCGATCTGACGCCGATCGGGCGACTGCAGCGCGTTGGAGCGATTCAGCCAACGATGTCAGCCCGGGTGCAGACCATGTTGGAACTCTACGCGGGCTATATGGAGCGCACGGACACCGATAAGAAGAGAGTCCTCGCGAACTTGCGCCGCGAAGACAGCTACCAGCGAAGCACATCGGAGACGGGTCGACGTTTTACCGAAGAGATGTTCCAGCTGATTCAGGGGCTCGGGCGCGGCAACCGCCTGCATCGCTCGATGCTGATTTGAGCGCAGCTGCTTTGGACTTCAGCTGCTCTCATTGCGGAGGCTCTGCGGATTACTCAGAAACTGTGCTTTCAGTTGTGGCGTGTGGCCAAACGTTGCGTGGGGAACCCATTGCTGAAGGGATGTCGAAAGAGTGACGGCGTCTGGATAGGGGAGCTTGATGAGAACGCCGAGGTTTGTTCCGATAACAACACTCGGGGCACCTGAGTTGATGGTCTCCAGATACACCCACACAATGCCTGACGGGTTTCGGAGAACGCGAACGTAGCTTGGCGTGACGAAGAGTTTGACGTAGGCGAAAAGCAGCAAGAAGGGAGACGCCCCGATCGCAGCAACTGCCGCTATGCGAAACGGAACCGGCAGCGATCTGAATGAGCCAAAGAGCTGCTCACCCATTGGTCCTCCAGCCATCATGATCGCGAGCGCTCCCCCGATGGGAACGAGGAAGAAGGCGGCACAGCCCCAAAGACCTCGATCCCGGCTCTCGAACAGCTGTTTCTCCGTCGCAGGACCAGGCCAACCGGGAATTTCCCATCGTTTCATCGGAGCCAAGCTACCATTCCGCGACGGCGAGCAACGAACTGTGATCCCGAAGCCTTGGGGAATGAGCTTCGTTCTCCTATAACGCTCGAGAATTGCGACCTCTTCTTCAGGCGATCTTTGCGAGGCCCGACTTCGTGGACTCCCTCCGTGCTCTGGTGACGGCCCTTCGTCCGAGGGGCGACGGTCGCTCGCGTGTGGCAGCGATGAATTCGGCGCTGGAGGCCGATGACGCGCTTCGAGAACGTCTGCGTACCCACCTGCGCGCTGCGTTTCATGAGCGGCGCTGTCTGCACTTATTGGCGGAAGGTGGCATCCTCGCTGATGAAGATCTCAGGGCAATGATCGCGCGGGGAATCGGCGCCTGGTTCCTTCCGCCGGTCCCGCCCGCGGACGATGTGCGAGAACTCATCGGGCGCATCTTTGAGCGAAACGACTGGAAGTGGGTGGCTCGGGTCCCGATGGCGGAATGGGCCCGGCTTGCGAAACTCTGCCTCGAAGTCGTCCCATTGAATCGTCCGATTCATGCCGACGTTGGGCTCTCTCTCCGCACTTTGGCTTTGCGAGTCGCCGGGGCCGGGATCCACGAAGAGCTCGAGCGGAAGAGAGCGTTCACCGACGACGACGGCGCCGACTTCATCGCGCTGCCGCACGACGTCGACGCGTTTCTCGCCGTGGAAGAGGCCGCGGAAGACGACGCAGGCGAGGCGCTTACGCAAGTGCGGACTCGCTTGAGGAGCTGCCGAAAGCTTGTCCGCCAGCTCCGCACGGAAAAGCACCGCCACGGGACGAGCCTCCGGCTGACCCGGCTGACGCGACGTATGGACCAACAGATGCGGCGCATGGAGGCGCTCCTGTGCCTGGCGAAGCCGCGCGACGAGCGTCAGCGCTCGACGGTGGTTGCGACGCTTGGCGTTCGGCTGCTCGAGGCGGAGCAGGACGGCTATCGCGTCCGACGACGCATCGGCCAAGGCATCGACGAACTCGCCTACCAGATCACCGAGCACACCGCGACGAAGGGCGAGAAGTACACGGACGAGGCGAAGAGTTCGTACGGAGGGATGCTCGCCGCGGCGATGGGGGGCGGTGCCATCGTCGGTGTGTTCGCGCTGCTGAAGCTCTACGCGTCTTCACTTTCGCTTTCCCTCGCCGGCCAGGTGTTCGTCTATGGGCTCAACTATGCGCTCTGTTTCGTTCTGATCTACGTCACCGGCGCGAGCCTCGCGACGAAGCAACCTGCGATCACAGCGGCGGCCATCGCGAAACAGCTCGACGAATGCGAGTCGCGTCGCGAAGGGCTCGAGCAGGTCGCCGACAGCGTGGTCCGCGTTTGGCGAAACCAGTTCGTGGCCTTCCTTGGGAACTTGCTCTGCGCGTTCCCCGTCGCTTTCGGCGTAGGGTCACTTGTGGAACGTCTCGGCGGCGCTGCCTTCGTGGACGATGACAAGGCGTGGTATCTCCTTGAAGCAAACCACCCCTTCGACGGGCCGGCGCTCTTCTACGCCGCCGTCGCCGGCGTCTTTCTCTTCGTCGCGGGGCTGGTTCAGGGGGTCGTCGACAACCGCGTGGTCTATACGCGCTTCGAGTACCGCCTCGCGCACCACCCGCGCCTTGCGTGGCTAGGCAAACGACGAGCGTCCCTGGCGGCGAAGGTCGGCAAGCACGCCGGGGGGATCACCAGCAACGTCATCCTGGGCTTCCTCCTCGGGTCTGCTGGCGTCGTCGGCGTGTTCTTTGGCCTGCCCATCGACATCCGCCACATCGCTTTCTCTTCCGCTCATGTCGGCGTCGCCGTGTTGGATGCGCCGCACCTCATCGATGCGCGGGAGGTCGGTATCCTCTGTTTGGGCGTCCTTGGAATCGGGTTCGTCAACTTCATCGTTAGCTTTGGGTTGACCCTCGGCGTCACCTTGAAGTCACGCCAAGTGACGCTCACGCAAGGTGGCGCGCTCATCGCCATTCTGTTGCGCCACTTCATCCGTTCCCCGCTGTCGTGGATCTTGCCGGTGCCGGTGAAGATCAACCCGAAAACGGACGTGGATACGTCTGAATAGGCGCCCCCGATCCCCGCGGGTGCGAGGGAGGCGCCTGAGGGTGTGAACCTGGGATAGGATGACGTGCATGAAGCCAGGACATCGAGTGGTCGTGAGCGAATACGGAGAGACGCCCATGGCGGCCCTCGAAGAGCATCTGTCCATCGCCGTGCAGGAGGCGCCAAAGCCGGGCGACCTGAACAATGATGACGTCATCGTCCGGGTGCGCAGCGCTCAGGTGAACTGGGTCGATGTGATCATGATGAGCGGCCAGTACCAGCACATGCCCAGGCCGCCGTATTGCCCAGGCCTCGAGTACGCGGGGGATGTCGTCTGGGCTGGTGCCGACGCTTCGTTCTCCGTCGGCGATCGGGTCTTGTCGGACGGACTTCTCACCGGTCCTCGCTCCATCGGAGAGCACCGGGCGTGGGGCGGTTTTGCGACTTACGCGGTCGCTCCGAGCCACGCCTTGTGGGCGCTGCCGGAGCGCCTGTCTTACGACGAAGGCTGCAGTATCCTCGGCGGTTACGAGACCGCCTATCATTGCTTGATTCATCGTGGCCGTTTGAAGGCCGGAGAGCGCCTGCTGATTCACGGCGCGTCGGGGAGCATCGGTCTCGCGGCGGTGCACATCGCGAAGCTCGTTGGCGCCACGGTCATCGCCACGGGCCGAACGCGAGCGAAGCTTGAGCTTGTGCAGGCCCAAGGAGCTGACCACATCGTCGAGACGACGGACGCTGATGGAAATGCGCGGGCGTTTCGAGACGAGGTCAAAGCGCTGAGCGAAGGAGCCGGCGTGGACGTGGTGTACGACGGCGTGGGCGGCGCAATTTCCTTGGAGAGCCTGCGCTGCGTTCGTTTTGGCGCACGCTTCCTCATCGCTGGCTGGGCGGCGACCCCCTTTGTGTCGAAGGGCAAAGGAAAGCGCGGCGCTCCGAACGCGAACCTGCTGCCCACAAACTTGATCATGATGAAGGGCCTCGACGTGTTGGGCTGCCCCGCGGCGATCAGCGTTCACCGTGACCCGAGCGTGCGCGTGGAGCGCCTTGGCGCGATTCGCCGCTGGCTCGAAGAGGGTGCGATCACGCCAGTCGTCGGAAAGACGTATCCGCTTGCAGACGTGAAGGACGCCATGCGTGCAAAGTGGAAGAGCGCGTGCGTGGGCACCGTTTGCGTGCATCCGTGAACGCACGCATCGCGACTGGTTGAAGGGCCACCTTTGCGCGGGGACAAGCGCGGCATTTTTGCGCGAGCTGCGGCGCAATTGCCGGTGCAAAAGAAAGTGCCGTCGCGCCCCTTGAAGGCCCTCGCACTTGCCCCCTTCGTTCGTTCTCACGGCGAAGCTCTCGCCCTCACCAGGACAAGAAAACGATGAAGCAAGTATTTCGAATCACTCTCGCGAGCGCACTCTTTTTTGGATGCGGTGGCTCCTCATCGGAGGCGTCCATGGATCACAGCGCTGGTGACGAGGAGGAAATGGCGAGCGCGGTGGCGGCGGACATCGAAGAGACGGCGTCACCCGACATCGTTGACACCGCCATCGCCGCCGGTAGCTTTTCGACGCTGGTCACCGCGGTCCAGGCCGCAGGTCTGGAGAACACCCTGAGGAGCGACGGTCCATTCACGGTGTTCGCGCCCACGGATGAAGCCTTCGCCGCGCTTCCCGAAGGAACCGTCGAGTCGCTCCTTCTGCCGGAAAACCGCGAACAACTCGTCGCTATTCTCACCTACCACGTCGTCAGCGGTGATGTTCGCGCTGAGACGGCGATGACGCTCACGGAAGCGCCCTCCGTTGAGGGCAGCATGATCCCAATCGCAGCCACCGATGTGGGCCTCACCGTGGGCGGAGCGAATGTTGTCCAGGCGGACATCGCGGCCTCCAACGGTGTCATTCACGTCATCGACGCGGTCATCATGCCGCCGTCCATGTAACGTAGAGTTGTCGAAAAGGGCGTGCGAGCCGCGCCGCGAAGGAGGCCAGCCTGGCCTCCTTCGTTTTCGTTTAAGCGGGGTCTGCCGGGTCGACCTCTTGGCTGAGGCCACAAGCATGCTCCACGACGTGGCGGAGGTTGTGCATTTCTCCAGCGCTGAGCCCTTGCCCAATGAGCGAAGCGCCAAAAACGAACGCGATGATCGCCGCAGAGGCGGGCGCCCCGAGGAGCCACCATGGGTTTCCGTGGAGGCTCCAGGCGACCATTCCGTACACGCCAAATCCGACGCCGACCAAGCCGATGGCGAAGTAGAGCGCGATGAAAAAGGTCCATACGTTTGGGTGCGGTGAAAAACGCGCGTGAACCGTGACGCCAGGCTCGTCTTTGCCGGACTCGTCTTCGCCGGACTCGAAGTTGAGGTTCAGGTAGGGCGACCAGAAGCTGCGCGTGTCCTCCGGCAACCACAGCGAGGCATTCGCGCGAAAGACCTCGCCCTCGCAGAGCTTCGTCGCTTCGATATCGCGGCGGAGGGCCTCTCGCAGTGCGTCAAGCGAGCCGGCGTAACGCAGCTCAAAGCGGGGCCTCATGGCTGCTGTCGTGGCCATACGCGTGAGTCTATCACGCAAGAAGCGTGAAGAGTCGCTTCGAGGCCGTTAGTATCCACTCCCATGGGAACGAGCCTCCGACTCTGTTACGCCACGGCGCTCGTCACCCTTGGCCTTTTCGGGTGCGACACCACGGAGTCTGCGCCGCTCCTTCAGGTGGACGTCAAAACGGACTACGTCCCCGGCGAGGACTTCGACTCGATCCGCGTAGAGATCGGAAACGGAGACTTGCGCATCAACCTCGAACACATCGTGGACCTCGGTGGGGACTATGTACGGGGACGCCGCATCGGCAGCGGGCAAGTGAGCGAGGGCGATGTCGCGGTGGTCGCGCGCATGATCCAAGACGGAACCGTGGTCGCGAGCCGCGAGGCGCTGGTGACGGTCCGGGGCCGGTGAGCGCGGCGACGCTTGTCATCACGCGAAACTGCGGGAACGTCGAGTGCCCTGCGGTGGGCGGCGACGCGGTATTGCGTAGCTGTTACGGGGGACGCTGCGCCGACCCGCGATGCACGGTGGAGACGCCGGAGCTTTGCCCCGCGATTTGCGCATCGGACGCCGAATGTTCGTCGAGCGGATGTCGACGAGGCCGGTGCGTCGATGGTGCCTGCTTCTCGATTCCGGATGACGCGTCCTGCGCGACGGGACAAGCGTGCCGAGGCGACGGCGTCTGTGTCGCGAGGGGGCGAGATGGGGGACCACGGCTGGACGGCGGCTTCCCCGAAGGCGGGTGCGTGGGCGTTGAGGTGTGCAACGGCGCCGACGACGACTGCGACGGCAACATCGACGAAGACCTGGACGCGCCGGAGGTGTGCAACGGCGTCGATGATGACTGTGATGGCATCATCGATGAGGACGTCGTCGTGCGTGACGACGTATGCAACGACGTCGATGACGACTGCGACGGCGTAACGGACGAAGGTGGGCCAGAGGCATGCAATGGAGTCGACGACGATTGTGACACCCTTGTCGACGAGAGCGCGGTGTGTGGGGATTGCGAGCCCTGGACATCGGAGGGCCGCACGTACCTATTCTGTGCAGGGGAGACGTCCTGGTTAGCGGCCTTAGACGTTTGTGTCGCGCAGGGAGCGAACTTGCTGGAAATCGACGACCTAACGGAGAACCTGCGCGTTGCGGAGCAATTCGGAAGCCGCGGGTTCGGGGCAGCGTGGATAGGACTCAACGACCGGGAGGAAGAGGGAATCTACGTTTGGGAGAGCGGCGCGAGTTCCACCTATCGGAACTGGGGCGACAGCGAACCCGACAACTTTGGGAACGAAGACTGCGCCGTGATACGGGCCGATGGGCGGTGGAACGACCAGGATTGTGACGCGGCCCGTAGGGTTGTCTGCGAGCGCGCGCCTTGATTTGACTCCGCGAAGATAGCTCAACCGACGGTTATCCTTTACCGTGTTCCCCGTGCGTATCTCACTACTACTTTCCCTTCTTGTGGCCGTCGGCTGTGGCGACGACTCAAGCATGGTCATGGACGCGGGCCCCATTGGCGTAGATGCCTCCACGGACGGCGGTCCTGACGGCGTCGACGCCGGAGCGACGGATGCGGGTTCGTTGGACTCCGGCTCCTCAGATGCCGGCCCTTCGGACTCCGGTACCAGTGACGCAGGCAGCGCCTCCATCGAGTTTACGACGCCGCCCATCGATCCAGGGGTGCCGGTTCGTTTCGCGACGGTCCCTTATGGCGAGCATCCCAAGCAGCTGATGGACGTCTGGCTTCCAGAGTCCGATGTGCCTACTTCGGTGGTTGTCTTCTACCACGGTGGCGGTTTCGTCGGCGGCTCGCGTAGCTCGGCTCACGCCGGCGCGGCGGCGATGTTGCGCGCAGTGCTTGGTGCAGGCATCGCGTGGGTTGGCATCGACTATCGCTTCGTCACGGACTCGATGTCTGAGCGCGGCGTAGAAGATAGCTTGGCGGACTCGCGCCGAGGCCTGCAGTTCATGCGCTTTCATGCCGCGGAGCTGAACATCGACCCGGAACATGTTGGGCTCACCGGCGGGAGCGCAGGAGCTGGCACAAGTCTCTGGCTCGCCCTTCACGACGACATGGCGAACCCCGAGAGCGACGACCCCATCGAGCGAGTCTCGACGCGTGTGTCCACGGCGATGGTCTGGGAGACCCAAGCGACCTACGACGTGGTGCGCTGGCCGACGGACGTATTCTCGCCGACGTACCCTCTCACTCCGGAGGAGCTTGTCTCCGACGTGAGCATCGCCTTCCAGGTTGTCGCGTTCTACGGCTTGCCCTTTGGCCTCGCATCCGACCCCGACCAGCTGCTCATGGAGCTCAATACGCCGGAGTTCGTGGAGCTTCGTGCGGATCTCGACATGCTCGCCTGGATGAGCGCGGACGACCCGCCACTCTACCTCCTGAGCGAAGGCTCCGACGTTGCGCCGGACGCACGCGGCTTCGATATCTTGCACCACCCGCTTCACGCGATGGCGGTTCGCGAAGCGGCGGCGGAGGTGGGCGTCACCGTCGAGGCCAACGTGCCGGCTTTCGACGTGAGCACCGAAGTTGGCAACATCGGGTTCCTCCTGGAGAATCTCTAGGCCCGGGCGAGATGCAGGCTAGCGGGCGGCGGCTGCGCTGAGCTGCTGAAGCGCCGTCACGTAGCCTTGGGCCTCGGGGCGAAGTCGAGGGTCGGTGACGCAGCCGAGCTGCGCGCTTTGAGCCTGAACCGCCGCGCCGAGGATGGCACCGCGCTGAGAGGGAGGGGCCTCGCCGGCGGCCTCGAACGCTCGCAGCGTTGCCTGGGCAAGGGCCTCAAAGCACGCGACCTGGGCCGGGGTCGGTTCAGGCCGCGATGCGCTCGGCGCGGCCTGCTCGAGTGGAAGGTTCGCTGCGTGTCCCATCGCGCCAGCCCACATGTTTCCTTGTAAGGCCGAGTGAAGGTGAATACGCGGGACCACTTGGGCCATCCGCTGAAGGTCCCTGTCGCCGGCTTCTTCCGCGACGCGGACGGTGTCGATCTCGACGTCGATGACGCCAGGGGGGAGGTCGCTGCGGTGTTGAATCGCCAGGACCTCACCAAGTTCTTCGGCGCCGATGCGGCTCACGGTGTGAGCGTAGCCAACGGGCTCCGCGAGGACACGCAGCATGCAGCCAGGGCCGCATCGTTCGAGGGGCCGCGTGACGTCCCGCGGCCGCGTCGCGCCCCCGAAGGTAAAGGCGTCGGGCGCCGCGCCAGTGATGCTCCTCAGGTCGAGGCTCGAACGAACGGTGACCATCGCCGGCGAAACCTGCGGTGCGATACCGCTCGTTTGCAGCGCGAGGCGACGTTGCCCGGTGGGCGTGAGCTGCGCCACGGCGATGAGCGAAGCTGGGGCGGCGCGAAGAGACAGAGCGAAGCTCTCCACCTCTTGGCCGAAGGGCGACATGTGCACGAAGGACTGAAAGAGAGCTTCGATGCCTTGGGTTCGAAAGGCGGCGCCCCGTTGCTCCTCGGCCATCTCTTCGGCGGCAAAGAACATGGCGAAGCCGCGCGCCTGTTGAACGCGGATGTGCATCGACATGGGACGGCTCGCGTCGAGAGCCCAGGCCAGGGTGCCTTCGCTGCCGGGGGCTGAAATAAGCTCGCCCACCGCGGCGACGGGTGAGCGGCTGAGCGAGGCCACCACCCAAGTCCCGTGCTCGAAGAAGCTCAACGTCATGCCGTTGCAATCGAAGGTTGTGGGCGAGAGACCTCGGCAAGCTTGCGCTGCTTTCTCCGTCAAGCTGGCGCGCAGCACCGCGCTCTGCGTCGCCGGGATGACGATGACGTGGCGCAGCGGAGAGGGAGCGCCGTTGACACCGCTTGCGATGGCGGCGCTGAAGTCGTCGGGGGCTTCGCCGATACGGACCACGATTGGGCGTGCACGGTCGAGTCCCTGGATCTGACTCATCACCGCAGCCTCGCGGCCCGCCATGGCCATGAGCGCTTCGGGGCGGTCGAAGGAGAGCAGCGGAATCATCTCCGGGGGAAGGGCGGGGCCAGCGAGGGATCGCAGAGCGCTCATCGCCTCGCTCCATTTGTCGAGGCGGAGAGTGAGGGTGACGGCGGCTTTGGAACCGGCCAACACCATGAGCTCGTTCGTCGGTATGGCTGCCGCTCCGACGGGGGTGCCCACTTGGGCTATTGGCACTCCCGGCGGCGTCGGCACTGCTCCGCCGAGCGGTCCTGGCGGGATTGGGGTGACAGCGGGGCTCCCGCTACTTTCACCGCAGTTACAGGCCCCGACGAGAAGCAACGAGAGGAGAAGCCCCAGAGGCCGGCCGAAGATTCGCATAGGTCAGAGTCATGCATTGGGCCGGAGCATTCAAGTGCCCTCTGCCAAGCTTGCGGCGTGCGATAGAGGCGAGCTACGCTGGGCTGTGCGGCCGCTCTATTACCTCACACTTGCAGGGCTGATGCTCGCTGCATGCACTGTAGACGGCAACGTCATCGACGACCTCCCTTGCGAGTGCGCGGACGACTTCGTCTGCGATGTGACGACGAATCGCTGCGTTCCTGCGGGGACCCAGACGCCCGATGCCGCCATCGTAGCGGACGCTGGACCGGATGCGGCGGACGCAGACGCAGGACCTATCGGTGGTCCGGACGCTGGGCTCGGCGCAGACTCGGGGCCCGATGGAGGTCCGGATTCTGGGCCCGATTCGGGACCTGTCCGCGACCCGGATCTCGGTGAGTGCATCGCGGGAGCCGCGGACTTGTTTAGCACCATCGACGACGAGCGCTGGGGGAGTACGCGCGACTCTGTTGGTCTGCAGAGCATAGAAGACGAGGTCTTCGTCACCCAAGTCCCGCCGGACAACCGCAGCGCGTACTCGTTTCTCTTCGCCCGAGAGCGTGTGGACATCCGAGACTGCGCCATCGTCATCGAGATGCCCTCGGCGGAACCCGGCGTCGATGGGTCCGCCTTCTTCTCCGCGCGTATCACGAACGAACTCGGCGCGCTGGGCATCGGAGTTTCCGGGGACGAGCTTGTCGCCGACTACTACAACGGAAGAGATTCCGTGGAGGTGTTCACGGCGACCTACGACATCGCGGAACACCGTTGGTTTGCGTTTCGCGGTGACGCGGGACAGGCGGTTTGGCTCGTGTCGGGTGACGGACGTGAGTGGACGGAAGTGGCGCGAATCGCGGCGCCCATCGACCTCGATGCCTTGCAGCCTTTGTTCGGCGTCGGCGCACTTCGAGACAACGTAGATGTCATCGAAGCGCGCTTCGACAACTACAATAATCCCCTCTGACGTGAGCGTGGACGCACACACTCCTACCGGCGTGACGATCCCCTACCGGCGGCTCCTGCGGCTGTCCGAGGGAGGCATGGGGCAAGTCGACCTCTGCGTGCGCGAGGACAAGTCCTTTCGGCGCCTCTACGCGATGAAGCGCCTCAAGCCCGGTATACGCGAGGACGCCGAGTGCCGGATGATGTTCGTCCAAGAGGCTCGCCTCGCCGGTCTCGTTCATCACCAGAACATCGTGAGCGTCCTCGATGTAGGCGAAGACGCAGAGGGTCCGTTCCTCGTCATGGAGTACGTGGAGGGCGTCACTGCGAACGATGTGCTCAAGAATGCGAGGCAGAGCGAGATCCCGATTCCGGTCAGCGTCTGTCTCGAGCTCATCGCGCAGGCTGCCCGTGGCCTCGACCAGGCTCACACGCAGACAAGTCACGACGGGACCGCACTGCAGCTCGTTCATCGTGACGTCTCCCCGCACAATATTCTCATCGACTTTCACGGCGTCGCGCGAGTGACGGACTTCGGAATCGCGCGGGCGACGGGAAGCAATCACCAAACAAGCACAGGGGTACTCAAGGGCAAGCTTGGCTACATGGCCCCGGAGGTGCTGCAGTTTGCTCCCGTCGACGCGCGGGCGGACATCTTCGCGCTCGGCGTCGTGCTCTTTGAGCTTCTCGCGACGCGGCGTCTCTACGCCGGGAATGACCGCGAGCGCGCTGCCCGCATCGTGAATGAGCCGCCCCCGGACGTTGGGGAAGAGCGTCGGGATGTTCCGCCGGACACGCAGGCGCTCGTCGTCTCGATGCTCGCAAAAGAACCGGGGGAGCGCCCTGAGTCAGCCCTGGTCATCGCACAGCGGCTCGAGGCGGAGCTTCGGATGCTGCGGGCGGACCCTGACTACTGCGGCCTCTCGGACTACATTGAAGAGCAGTTCGAGGACGTGCGGGAGCGTCGACAGAGCGAGGTCCAAGTCGCCCTCGATACACCCAAGCCCGACTCTTCGGCCGCCGAAGCCCGCCCGTCTGCAGGCGGCTCAAGGTTGCGCTGGGCCATGGTGTTGGCGCTGGCCCTCGCGGGTCTCGGCGCCCTCGGCGTAGCGTTCGTTCTTCAAACCACGCGCCCGGCGCTGGAGCCCCGCGTCGCCAAGGAAGAAGCGCCACCCGCGGAGGTCGAGGCGGAAGTGGCAGACGAAGCGCCGGAGGTGTTTGTTCGCGTCACGACGACGCCGCCGGGGGCACAGATCTTGGGCGAAGGCATCGACGTCCTGTCGCCTGCGACCCTCACACTTCCTCAAAGCGAAGAGCCCCTGGAGTTTGAGATTCAACATGCGGGGTACCGAACGCGTACGCTCGAGGTGACGCCGAACGGCGATGCGGAGTTTGAGGTCACGCTCGTTCGGAGACGCCGTCGTCGAAACCGGCGAACAAAGCGAACCACGATGCGGGCGCCGAACGGCCTAAGCGAACTCTGGGATTGAGACGTGCTATACCTCGGCCCTCGATGCGCCAGTATCTTGCACCTTTTCTGCTCGTCGCTGCCCTGTCGACGAGCTCACTCGCGACCGCTCAGAGTGATGCGGATGTCGCCGCCGCGGTGATGAGGCGGGCCCAAGAGGCCTACGACGAAGGCGACTTCGAGCGCGCGGCGGTGCTCCTCGAAGAATCCGCGGAGCTCTACGAGGCGCCGGCGATTCACTACAACCTGGCTCGGACCTACAGTGAGCTCTCGCGTTGGGAGGACGCCCGTGACCAGTTTGAGCGTTTCCTGGAGCTCTCTCCTCAAAGCGAGCGCCGCGACGCCGTCGAGGCGCGCTTGGCGGAACTCGAGCGTCGCATCGCCCGCGAAGAGAGCCTGCGTACGCCGGACCCCGTTGAAGCCAGCCCCGACGGCGCGCCGGGCCCCGATGCGACGAACCTCGATGTGCCCGAACAGAGCGCGCCACTGAACAGCGCGCCGCTGCTGCTCCTAGGCGGCGGGGCTGTGGTCGGGCTAGCGGCGATTCCCTTCGGTCTTGCCTCCAGAAATGCCACGGACCGAGCAGCGGAGGCTCCGACTCATCGGGCAGGTTCCCAAGAGCTCGATACGGCCCGACGTCACGCGCGAGTCACCAACGCATTGTGGATCACCGGCGGGGTGGTTGCGCTCGCCGGTCTGATCTGGGTGTTGGTGAAGCCGCGACGCAGCGAGTCCCAAGCAAGCTTTGACGGAACGCTCCACCTGCGCTTCTAGTGTCCGTTTAGAGGATGGGCGAGAAGCTCTCGCGGACCTCGCCGAAGTCGCCGTCGTATCCAACGCCGCGCATGGCCGAGAGGATGACCGAGCCGGGATGGGCTCGTCCGCCGTCGTGGTGCTCGCCGGTGTTCATTCCGCCGGCGCCGCCCGCCACCATCGCCAGCATATTCTCCGTGGAGTGGGGCGAGTCTTCGTTGCCCGTCGATGGGTCGAGACCACGTCCAGCTTCCTGAACGAACACGAGGGCCGAGTGGTCGAGGAGCGTGCCGCCATCACCGTCCGGCAAGTCATCGAGACGCTTCGCGACGCGTGCAAAGGTGTCCGTGTGCCAGTTGTACATAGGCACCATCCCGTCACGTCCGGCGCTTCCGTTGTGTCCGAGCTCGTGGCAATCCGTAGGCATCCCGGATATGTGCACGGCGCTCATGAACGACGAGTAGTGCGTGATGAGCATGGAGGCGACGTGGGTGCGGTCGCAGGCGAAGGCCATGGCCATCAGCTCGCCGAGGGCGATGGCTCGCTGGTCTTCTTGGCCCCAGCCGATGTCGCGACCGTCGTCGCCGGGCATGACGGAGACGCTTGGGTCCGCGCCCGGATCACTGGGGACTCGGCAGGTCGACACGACCTCCGGGATGTCGGCGATGCGATTCTCCAGGTCGCGGATCTCGTCAAAGTGCCGCTCGATTCGGCGACGGTCCACGCGGCCAAGGCGCGCTTCGAGGGCGTTCGCTCTCTCTCGCACGAGGTCGATGACGCTACGGTCGCGCGTGGCCTGAAGGAGACGGCGTGCGTGCTCTTCGGCGGCAGCACCGTCCGGCGTGAAGGACCCGAAGAGAGTGGCGAAGGAGGTTCGCGGACTCGTGAGAGGTTGTCGAGACTGAATTTCGCCATCGCGCTCTTCCCAGCTGAGCCATCCGGTTCGTCCTGAGCCTGAGCGATAGTGTTCCACCTGCACCCGTAGCTCCAGACTCGCGAAGTCTGTGTCGACGCCGTTGTGGTCGACGATGAGCTGGTCCGCCGTGGGACCGTTGGGAATCGCTCGGTCGTCAAAGCCGCGCATGCCGCTGAGGAGCGGGCTGCACACGGAGTCATGGGGAGAGCGAACGCGCCCCGCGGCGGGGACTTCCGCGCCGGTTTGCCAGGGGACAACCAAGTTGCTGACAATGGAGAGCTTCTCTTGGAGGCCCTCGTAGTCGCCGATGGACGCGATGGAAGGCTTCAGATCATAGCCTCGCCCGGTTCGCTCGGGCACCGTGTCTTCGATGCGGGGGAGGGCGGTGCCGCCCATGAAGAGGCCGAAGTACTTGGGTCGCGTCGCGCCCTGAGCGGCGGCTGGCGTCATCGCCTCAAGAACCGGGAGCGCGAGTGAAGCGCCCGCAAGGCCACGAAGGAAGGTGCGTCTTGGGATCTTGAAGCTCATGGGTCCACCTGCCTGTAAAGGAAACTATCGCTCTGCACGTACGCCGTGACGAGTTCGAGGAACGTGCCGTCTTGGCCGAATCCGTCGACAAGAATCTGAATCGCGGGCTCATCCTCGGGGCGTTCTCGGCGGCCCGTGGCGAAGCGCCAGTACTGGGTGACGGCGCAGTGCTGCACATCTTCGCTGCCGCGGAGGAGTGCGCCGAGCTCGGCGGGTCCAGAGAAGTCGCCGAGGGGAACGAGGGCGCCTTGGCCTTCGATCTCGCATTCGGGAAAGGGCACCCCTTCGCCGTCCATGCCGGGCTCTTCCATCGTGCGATAGCGTCCCTCGAGGTCGTAGTGTTCGAGGCCAAACCCGATGGGGTCCATGAGCGCATGGCAACCGCGGCAAGCGCCATTCGATGCGTGCTCTTCGTATCGGACGGGCTTGCAGCCATTGGAGGGCGGCGCTTCGTCGACGTCGACGGGGAGGTCGTCGGGGACAATGATATCGCGGCACATGAGGCGTTCGCGCACGAACTTGCCGCGTCGCGTGGGGCTTGAGTCACCTCGGATGCGGCCGTTAGCGAGGAAGCTGCCGTGTGAGAGCAGACCTGCGCGGCCTTCACCCGGCGGATAAAACCCTGGGCTCGTGACGCCGTCCACGCCGTAGTGCTCAGCGAGCTCCGGCGTCAGGTAGGTCTCTGGGTACGTCAGGAAGTCGAGCCAAGGAGCGCCTTCTTCGAAGATGACGCGCCGGATAAGTGCTTCCGTTTCGTCGCGGAAGAGAGGCGCGAGGTCTGCACGCGCGTCGATGTCGCGGTAGCCGATCCACATGGCATGAAAGCGTTGCGTTTGCCGCTCTGCGCGTTCGTCGGCGAGCATCCGCGCCGCTTCCGAAGCGAGGTTGCCGCGAAGCCCACCGGATTCGACGAGGTCGAGGAGCGCGTCATCGGGGCCCGAACCCCAAAGCAGAAAGGACAGGCGCGTCGCGAGTTCGGCGTCGCTCAGCTCGACGCGTCCGTCGGAGTTCGGCTCGCTGCCTTCGACGCGGTAGTGGAGCTCAAGGTCCGAGAGCAACACGCGCAGGACGAGCCTTGCACCTTCCAAAGGGTCGTCCTCGGTGGCTCCGAGGGCGGCGAAGGCGTCAACCTCAGCGCTTGCCAAGGGGCGCCGAATGAGGCGACGGCCGACGCGCGCGGCCAGAAGCGCTGGGCATTCGGCTCCTTCGCAGTCCGCGAGGGCCTCAAGAGCGCTCATGCTCGGAAGCGCAGCAGCGCTCAAAACCCGCGCCATCTCATCGATGCCGGCGACGAGAGCCGTCGACGGAACCTGGCCTGTGTAGTCGTTGTCGAAGGGCTCAAGGGGGTCGCCGGGGAGCCCGCTGAGCTCGGCTTCGGAGAGTTCCAGTGCCATTTCGAGGGTCGCCTGGAGCTCGTCGCCGGTCAGTCGGCGAAGCGCCGTTTGGGGAACGACGGGGTCGCCGAGTTCAGGTCGGGCGAGCGGGTCCGGAACTGGAGGGACACCAGGCTCTAGGCCGGGGTCCGAGATGACGCCGTTGCATGCGACAAGGGTGAGCACGAGGGCGGCACGGCTTGCGCAAAGAAGAGGGCTGAACTTCATGTCTCCAAGGTATGAGGACGCGCACAAACACGCACTAACGCCGGTGGCGTGTATTCCGGCGCGCCATTTCTTTTGCAAAATGCGCTACCGTCGCCGAGCGATGCCTCCGGAGCCCGAGCGCCATGCGCGGCTGAAGAGCCTCTACGAAACGGGCGGAGAAGATGCCGAGCTGCTGTCCGAGGCGGATGGCGCGTGGGCCTACGCGATTCGCCTAAAGCGCTGGCTCAACGGGAGTGCGGAGGTCGAGCCCAATGTGCCCCGCGCGGTCTGGCAGAGGCCGCAGAAGAACGAGGAGGCGACGGCGCTCTTCGCGCTCTGCATCGAGGTACGCCGCGCCGCGACGCTGCGCCTGGACGGCGCCGGCGTCTCGTCTTGTGTCGCGTATGCACGTCAGCTCGCGCAAGATCACCCTGGCGCCTGCGATGAGCTTGCCCTCGGCGTCAGCGCCGCCTGGGAAGCCTGGGTTTTGGGCGCGCCAAACGCCGAGTCCGTGGAGGCGCTGGCACTTCAAGGGCGTGCGCGCGGAGATGCGCAGGTGGCGGTTGAGGCCCAGGTACTTCGGGGGCTGCATGAGCTAGCCCTGCGCCGCGTCGCAGATGCCGTCCAGACTCTTCGTCGCGCGTCTCGAATGGCCCGCGTGGAGGGCGTGCCAAACCTGGAAGTGCTCGCGGGCATCGCCCTCGCGCGCGCTCGCCGTTTTCAAGGGCGACCTCAGCTCGCGCTTCGCATCCTGCGGGCAGTCGCTCCCCACGCCCCGCCGCCCTGGAGGCGTTGGCTGTCTTGGGAGGCGGCGCTTTCCGGCGCTCGCTTTGCTGGTGGCCGCGCCGACGCCACTATCCTGGGGGCGCTGCTTCGTGCGTGTGACGCGAGCGAGCAAGGTCACGCGGACGGATCGCGCGTCAGCCTGGAGTCGCTCTCGAAGGGGGCGGAGAGCTTCGCGGCTCTAAGTCAGGAGGCGCGCGCGGCGGCGGCGCTTCTTTCCGTTGGCGAATGCACGGATGCGCCGGCGGACGTCGCGGCGTGGATCCGGAGCGAGGTGAGCGAGGTGCCGCCGGCGTTTCGGGGTTTCATCTTTGCGAGTCACATCGAAGAAGCGGGTGAGTCCTGCGCGCTTCTCCTCGCGCCGACCCAAGGGAGCGCGCGCCGCGTCCTCGCGCGCAGCGTTCGTCTCGCCATGGCCCTTGGTTACGATGCTGATTCCGCCGCAGCGCCGACGCATCCGCGCACCGACTCGGGGCTCGCCACGCTTGCTTTTGGGCGAGGCGCGCTTCCCCTCGGGGTCTACTTTGAGCAGGTCTACGAGTACCCTTTCGACTCCGGCGTTCACCGGAGCATGGTCAACATGCACGTGAAACGAATGCGTGAGCGCGTTGGCGAGAGCGCCGGCATTGAGCGTGACGGGGACACCATCGCGCTCCACATAAAGCGACCGTTGATCCTGCGCGATGCGCGCTGCGAAGAGACCATCGAGGATCGCGTCCTCGGAGTTCTCGCGCGGAGTGACGCGAAGAGCGCATCGGAGCTGGCGCGAGAGCTGAAGATTCCGCTTCGCACCGTCCAGCGGATTCTGCGCGAACTCCAGGTCGATGCAGGCGTCGAGCAGCACAAGGAGGGCCGGAAGGTTCGATACGCCGTAGAGGACACGACGTTCTCCGAACCGACGCGGACGCGGCGCTTTGCGGCCGTCATCGGTGATGGCTCCTCGTAACTCTACGCCCGCGTCAGAACGACTACGCGGGCGTCGACGTTCACGACGTGGCCATCGGCGAGGGGACTCAGCGCTTCTGTCCAATGGAC
Source organism: Polyangiales bacterium (assembly GCA_045106895.1). Lineage (GTDB taxonomy): Bacteria > Myxococcota_A > Polyangia > Polyangiales > Houyiibacteriaceae > JBCCRV01. The sequence continues at coordinate 18,872 of JBGCFM010000132.1, forward strand.
GTGTCCACAAACAACGAGGGGTGGTGTTCGTTCCCTCAGCACGTCGGTGATCGCCGTGTGTCCGCGTTGACCGGGCTCGATGCCTGCTGGTCCCTCGTGCAGGACGAGAATATCTGGGCTCGCTTCTGCGGCCTCGTGAACGAGGGAGAGTTGCTCCGCGACGAGGCGGCGTCCGCCCTTATGGAGTTTATGTTCTGGCGCGGTGATGCCGCCGACACCGGCGATGCGGAGACCATCCACGTTCATGAGCGCTCCATCGAGGAGGTGAATGTTGGGCTGCGCGGACAAGCGCATGCGTTCCTTGGCCGTGCCGAAACGGTCGTGGTTGCCGGGAGCGCCGGCGACCCAGCGAAAGGACTCCGCGAAACGTGTCCACACGGAGCGCACATCGCCGGAGGCGCCTCGTTTGCGTGCGTCCATCGTCGAGTAGAGGTCTCCCGCGAGGACAGCGCCGCATTCCCACAGTGGCGGAATCTGGCCTGAGTCGCTGAGCTGTTCGAGGACGTCGACGACGACCTCGCCCAAGAGCGCGGTGGCGCCGTCGTCTCGCCAGGACGGGGCGACGCCTTGGAGGTCGGAGGTGAGCACGAGTGCATCCAAACCGTCGGGGAGACCTTCGACGCGACCCCTTTGAAAAGGAAGGCTGAGGCTCTCGGTGCCTCCACCGGAGGCAGCACAAAGGTAGGGCTGATGATGAAAAGCCTGAGAGTCGACCTGGAGCACGCGCACTTGGGGGCTTTCCCATGGCAAATCCGGGCTGCAAACCGGCAATTTGGTTCACTTCGGGGATTTCGTGGCGAAGCCTCCTTCAAACAGGGTAGAATCCTCGGATAAAGCGAGGCAAAATGAGAATTTTCGCGGCTCTTCTACTTACGCTGGGTTTGAGTGCCCCGGCACTGGCTCAGCCCAACGTCATCGAGGCGGGGGTGACACTGACTCGGGACGTCGACGGCACGGGGTCTGGGCCGGTTCACGGCCTGTCCTTGGACGATGAGACGCGGGATGCGTACTTCATCGGAGACGGAGGAAACGACCTCTTTCGTCTCTCACCAGACGGGACCATCACGCAGATCGCGGACGACGTTGGGCGTTTCATCGGCATTCTCTCGGACCTTCGTGTGGGTCCCGACGGTCTCCTCTATGTCGGCGATAGTTTCTTGGCCGCCGGCGAGACAGACGGGGACATCTTCCGTTTCGAACGCGACGGAACCTTCGTCGACACCTTCGCGTCGGTCCTTATCGGCGCCGGTAGCAATGCCTTCGGCATGGACTTCGACTGCGCGGGTGACTTGTACGCCAGCGAGACAGGCGACAACCTCTACCGCATCGACCCAATGGGCGACGTCAGCATTCATTCAAGTGGATGGGTCGACGTCGACGAGATCGAACGCGGCGAGAACAACCAGATGTTCGTCCTCGACGGCAGCGCTCGCTCCGACGAGCACGGGACCGTCTTTCTGCACGAGCCTGACGGTAGTCTGCGTCGCTACGCCGAAGGTCTCCCAAGAATCCACGCGGCGACCTTCGACCGCGGAAGCGGCGACCTCATCGTCGGTACGTACACGACCGGCGAGGTGCTTCGACTTCGTGATTCAAGCGGCGACGGCGTTATTCAGCCTGAAGAGGTGACCACCATCGCCGACGGGCTCGGAACGAACTTGCTCGTCGACGTGGACTACGGACGGGCGTCTTCCGGCGACGGGTACGCGCTCTACATCGTCGCGGCTGGCCACATCTACGAATTGGGCGGCTTTGGCGCTCCACGCTTCGGTGGCTGTGGCGCGCTCTTCGACGACGACGGCGACGGCGTCTGCGACATGGGCGTCGATGCGAACGGTGATGGTGACTGCAACGACGTCGGCGAAGATACCGATGCGATGGACTGCGACGATAGCGAGCCGCTCTCCTCGCCGCTCCTTAGCGAAGTCTGCAACGACGGTATCGACAACGACTGTGATGGTGATGTCGACCTCACGGACGCCATGTGCGCAACCTTCGACACGGACATGGACGGCATCCCCGACATCGTCGAGATCCCAAATGGTGACTCCGACATGGACGGCGACGATGACTTCGAAGACCCGGACGACGACAACGACGGCATACCGACCATCGAAGAGTGCCCGGACCCCGCCGACTGTCGCGACACGGACGGCACCGAGGGGGTCGACTACCTCGACAACGATGACGATGGCGACGGGGTCCTCACGATGGACGAGCGGCCTATGGACGCGGACCGAAACACCGACGAAGACGGGATCCCCGACCATCTCGACGATGACGATGACGGCGACGGAATCCCAACGGCGACGGAGATCGCAGACGTCCTTGACCTCGGCGGAGAGCCCGACGACGACGGTATCCCGGCGTTCCTCGACACGGACTCCGACGGCGACATGGTCGACGACGAGACCGAAGGACGAGGAGACCTCGACGGCGACGGCGAGCTCGACTACCTGGACGCGGACTCTTCCCCGCGGGACACCGACATGGACGGAATCCGCGACGATGTGGAGTGCCCCGGCGGAGTCATGCCATGCCCGGACACCGACGAAGACGGGACCCCAGACTTCGAGGACCCCGACGACGACGGCGACGGAATCCCCACGCGTGATGAACGCCCCATGGGTGACCAAGACACGGACAGCAACGATGTGCCCGACCACCTCGACGCGGACGACGACGGTGACGGCGTCCCCACGGCGACGGAGTGTATGGGCGGCCTTCCGTGTATGAACACGGACAGCGACGACAACCCGGACTACCTGGATACGGACGACGACAACGACGGCCTCGACACCGCCACGGAGGTCGCCGATGAGGCCGCTCTCGGTGGCAACGTCGACGGCGACGATATCCCAGCCTACCTCGACACAGACAGCGACAACGACGGCGTCGGGGACGAGTTCGAGGGACGTGAGGACGAAGATGGAGATGGCGAACCGAACTACCTCGACGCGGACAGCGTGCCCGAGGACATGGACGGCGACGGCGTTCCGGACTCCGTGGAGTGCTCCACGGAACCTTGCATCGACACGGACGGTGACGGAATCGCGGACTTGCTCGATCCGGACGATGACGGCGACGGCATCCCGACGCGCGACGAACGGCCGATGGGCATGAGCGTCGACACGGACGACGATGGCGTGGCGGACTACCTCGACCCCGACGACGATGGTGACACCGTGCCGACTCGTGACGAGCGGCCAGACGACGCCGACCGAGACACGGACATGGACGGCACCCCCGACCACTTGGACGACGACGACGACGACGACGGAATTCTCACAAGCGTCGAGAACAACGCCGCAGAAGGTCTCGACGTGGATGGCGACGGCATCCCGAACTACCTCGACGAGAACTCCGACGGCGACTCCCGCAGTGACGCCGAGGAGGGAACCGGCGACGACGACATGGATGGAATCCCGAACTACCTGGACCCTGACGGAACGGTACCCACGTCCGGCGGTGGTGTGAGCGGCGGCGGCTGTTCGGCGTCCGGCGGAAACGCGGGAAGCCCTTGGTTGCTCTTGGTGGCCGCGCTCTTCTGGCGGCGTCGCCGAAGCTAGCGCTCAAACCACTCCTGCAGTGCTGATCGCGCGGCCCGTGCAAACGGGTCGCGCTTTTTGCATTTTTTGTCTTACAAAGGAGCGTGGGAGGGACTTCGGCAACGCTACGCAAGTACTACCGGCGCTTCGCGAGGCGTGCGGCGACGACCTGCTACGGGCTTGTCGCGGGCGGGTTGGGCGTCCTGCTCTCCTTTGTGGTGCTCCAGAAGCTTGGGCTGGTGACGAACGAGAACGTCGTCCTCGGAGGGTTGGCCGTGGCGGCGCTGGGTCTCGTGTCCGCGCTCCCCACCAGCGCGTTTCTGGTGTGGGCTCAGCGTCGCCGCACCTCCGCGGGGGCCGTTGGGCAAGAAGTCGCCCTCGGTGGCAGCGTGCAGGGCGTCGTCACTTCCGGAACGAGCGCGCTTGTGTGCACCGACGGCCCATCGTTTGAGCTCGACGGTCTTCGGCCGGAAGAAGTTCGTCGGCTCCAGGAAAAGCACACGTCCGCGACACACTTCTTTGAGTCGGGTCCGCCCGCGCGGGCGAGGCTCTGGTGGCTATCGCTGGCGGCGTGCGGCGTCCTCTCGAGCGCTGCGCTCGCCGTTCTTGGGTACACCATCGATCACCTGATGCCTTTGGCCGTGTACACCTCGGTGTTCGTGGCGTCCGCATCCGTTCTCGGGGTACAAGCCCGCGACGTGCGGATTGGCATCGACGGCGTGCGCATGGGCCTCGAGTTCGTCTCGTACTCGTCGCTGCAGCAGCTCACCACCGCGAGAGGACGCCTGGTCGTTGTTTGCAGGGATGGCCGCCGCATCCTCGGGTCCCTTCAAGTCACGCAAGAGCTAGGGGAAGCCCTCGACGCGCTCGTGCAGCCACGCCTCGACGCGGCGGCGAGCGGCGGAGAAGCCTACGATGTTCAAAACGAGGAGAGCTTCGACGAGTGGCTGAAGAGAGTTCGCGGGCGTTTTGACGTGACCAGTTTTCGCGAAGCCCCCGCGTCCGTGGAGAGCGCCAAGGAACTCCTCCGTGACGCGAAGGTGCCGTTCCGTGTCCGAGTGGGCGTCGCCGTGGCACTCGCTCCCATCGAT
>JBGCFM010000133.1:0-24018 GCA_045106895.1 Polyangiales bacterium
GATTTAAGCGAGCGCTACTCGCCCGCAGCGAAGGACTTGATGAGGGCGTGAGCCAGTGAGAGCGGCGGGGGCACGAAGAAGCTCGCTTTGCGATCGAGGGCGTCTCGGGCTTCTTGCCGTGAGCACCATCGAAACTCGGAAAGCTCTTCGTCGTCGAGGGAAACGTCGCGACTGGTGGCTTCGCACTCGTACCCAACCATGAGCTGGCGAGGAAAGGGCCACGGTTGTGAGCCGCGATAGACGACGTTGCTCAGTGACAGCCCGACCTCTTCACCGGTTTCTCGGTGCACACAGTCTTCCAGGCTCTCTCCGGGTTCCACGAACCCCGCGAGGGCGCTGTACATGCCTTTGGGCCAGCCCGCTTGTCGCGCGAGAAGACAGTCGTCGCCATGCGTGACGAGGACCATCACGGCCACGTCCGTGCGCGGGAAATGTTTGTGGGCGCAGCTCACGCAGTCGCGCGTGAATCCCGCCAAGCTCCCTCGAAGCTCGCCAGCGCAGAGTTCGCAGAAGCGAGTCACGCGGTTCCAGCGACACATCGCGCGCGCGTAGCCAAGGAGTTTGGCTCGACTTGGTTCCATGAACGCGCCGGCGCGCCGCAGGTCGGTGAAGGAATGCTCAAGGCCTACCGCGGTGGGGCTGTCGACGGCGCTGATGTCCGCCGCGAAGAGCGGGGTACCGTCTACGTCACCAAGAAAGATCGGCGACTCGTGCGGCATCGAACGGAGCGTCGCCATGTCCGAAATGATCGGCTCTGGCGGGCGACCATCATCGACGTGGTTCTTGCTTCGCCACACCAAGAGAACCTGCGTCTCATCGTTCTCGAGGAGCGCGTTGAGCGTGCCGTCGTCTTTTCTCCGGGCGTCCGCGCGATCGAGAACAAGCGGGCTCATAGCTTCGCCAGGCCCTTCTTGACGTAGTTGGGCTGCGCAAAGGCACCTTTGTGGATGCCTTCGTTGTAGTAGCGGCAACCATCGTCGATGGCGTCCATGCGCTGCGTGTCGACGTCCATGGGCGAGCCGGCGTCGGAGCACCAGGTCCAGCTCCATGAGCCCGAAGGGTAGAGTGGAACGCCAGCGAAGTAGGGGTGCACTTCGGCCCAAAGAGAACGCAGTTTCTGCTGTGTCTCGAAGAAGACGTCGGGCAGCAGCACAGGGGTCTCGCTTTGGAGAGCGAGCACGCCGCCGTCTTTCAGCATGCGCTTGCAGCCCCGAAAGAACTCGATGCCGAAGAGCACCTCGCCGGGGCCGATGGGGTCGGTGCCATCGAGGAGAACGACATCGTATTTGTCGTCGTCGGACGTCTTTACATAGTCGATGCCGTCGATGAAACGAACGTCGAGACGCGGGTCGTCCCACGCGGTGCCGATGGCGGGAAGGTGTTCTTTGCACGCACGCACGACGAGCTCGTCGATCTCGATCATCGTGCACGCTTCGACGACTGGGTGGCGCAAAACCTCGCGCACAGTTCCACCATCACCGCCGCCGATCACAAGCACGCGTTTCGGCTCCTTGACCGTGAGCATCGCGGGGTGGGCGAGCATCTCGTGGTAAAAGAACTCATCGCGTTCGCTCGTCATGAAGACGTCGTCGATGGCCATCGCGCGGCCGTAGTCCTTGGTGTCGAAGATCTCCACCTTCTGAAACTCGGACTGACCAGAGAATAAGGTCTTTGTCACCTCAAGGCTGAGGCGCGTTCCTTTAAAGGTCTCTTGATACCAAACGGACATTCCTGGCTCCTTCGTTGTGGGTCTAGCAGCACACGCGGAGCACACAACGAGCCGCGTCCGGGGGGCGCCACGTGGCGAAACTAGAACGCAAGGGCGAGCTGTTTTGTGCCCTGATCCTTCGGCTGCGCGAGGGTCGGCAGCACCATGGGCATATCCTGTTTGGCGATGAGCAACTCGACCTTGCGGCCCCCGAGAGCTTTCATCGCCACCTGTTTTGCGCGTCGAGGGGAGTTCGCCTTCTGCGAGAGATGCATCAGAACGAGCCGCTGAACGTTCGGGAGATCGCGAATCAGACCCGCGGCCTGTTCGTTGCTCAGGTGACCCCGTTCGCCGGCGATGCGGCGCTTCAGAAAAGGAGGGTAGGGTGCGATCGCCAGCTGCTCGGGGCAGTGGTTGCTTTCAAGTAGGACGGTCTCGCAGTCGGCGAGATCATGCTTGAGCGTGGCTGGGATGTGTCCAAGGTCCGTGACGAGAGCGACGCGCTCGTCGGCCTTGGATTCGGCGATGATGGCGATCTGCGGCGCGTCATGGGGAAGCGGCACTGTGTGTATCGTGAGGCCATCGAAACGGATCTTTCCGCGCGGACGAATATCCTCTACCCGGATGCTGCTGAGGGCCGTGGCGTCGCGTCGCGTCGCTGCACTTGCGTACACGGGCACATCGAGGTGTTTCGCCCATCGTGCGGCATGCTGAACGTGGTCCGCATGACTGTGCGTAATAACGAGCGCGTCGAAACCGGTGTCGGCGATCTGAAGCTCCGCCAGACGCTTTCGCAGCGCACGTACGGAAATTCCGGCATCGACGAGGACGCGGGTGCCGCCAGCCTCGAAGAGCGTCGCGTTTCCCTGGCTTCCCGAGCCGATCACCGAAACGCGCATGGCCACTCGTACCGTTTGACGATCGTGGGTGCAAGGGCTCGATTCGTCGCTCGGGGCCCCTTGATCAAAGAAGCCCTTGAACCGAGCGCCAGTTGGCGAAAGACTCCGAGGGTGACGCAGCACGACGCGATCCTGGTGGTTTCATTTGGCGGACCTGAGAAGGCCGACGAGGTACTTCCGTTCCTTGAGCACGTCGTCAAAGGGCGAGGTGTTCCCAAAGAGCGCCTCACCGCTGTCGCCGAGCACTACTACGCGCTTGGTGGTCGCAGCCCGATCAACGACCAAAACCGCGCGCTTATCGCGGCCCTCGAGGAAGAGCTAAGCGAAAACCCGCTGAGCATCGAGAAGCTTCCGATCTACTTTGGCAACCGACACAGCGCGCCCTTTCTCGAGGACACGATGCGCGAGATGGCCGACGCCGGCGTAAAGAACGCAGTCGCCATCGTGACGAGCGCGTTTAGTTCCTACTCCGGCTGTCGCCAGTATCGCGAGGCCGTCGCCGTCGCTCAGGAGAACGTCGAAGGCGCGCCGAACATTACGTTCATCCGCCGCTTCTTTAATCACCCCGGTTTCCTCGACGCCTTCGCCGATCGCGTCCAGAGCGCCATCGGCGAAATCGGTGGCGAACCTCGGATCGCTTTCACGGCGCACAGCATCCCCGTGTCGATGGCCGAGAGCTCCGACTACGAGAAGCAGCTCATGGAAGCGTGTGAGCTCGTCGCCGCGAAGGTCGGCGTGTCCCAGTGGCAGCTGGTGTATCAGAGCCGCTCGGGTCCGCCGACGGTGCCGTGGCTTGAGCCGGACATCCTCGACCACATCGAAGCGCTCTCGCTCATCGGTACTGAACGCGTCGTCATCGCGCCCATCGGCTTCATCTCCGATCACATGGAGGTCGTTTGGGACCTCGACCACGAAGCGAAAGAGGCGTGTGAGGAGCACGGCATCGAGATGGCCCGCGCCCTCACCGTTGGCACTCACCCGAATTTCGTCAGCGGCCTACGGGAGCTCATCGGTGAAGTCATCGGTGACGTGACAGACAAGCGTAGTCTCGGTGTGTTAGGGCCTCGAGTATCGCCTTGTGCGGCCGACTGCTGCCCGCGTCCGGCGCGGCGTCCACGACCGCCCACGCCGGCAAATGGCGTGACGCGTTGAGCTTGCGCAGCAGGCTTTAGACACTACTTTTTGTCATGGTCGGCACCTCAATATCCGAATCCGCTTCTAAGGATCCCCGCGATCTCATCGTGGAACTTTGCCAACAGTTCTTCGCCCTGGGCTGGGTTTCGGGCACCGGCGGCGGTATCTCGATCCGTGAGAACGGCCGCGTCTATATGGCGCCGAGCGGAGTCCAGAAAGAGCGCCTGCGGCCCGAAGAGCTCTTCGTCCTAGACGATGCAGGTGAAGTCGTCGAAGCACCGGCGGCGGGGAAGTTGAGCGCGTGTGCTCCGCTCTTTTACAACGCCTTTCGTCTTCGCGACGCGGGCGCTGTACTCCACAGTCACTCCATGAACGCCATGCTCGCGACGCTCATCCACGGCACGGAGTTTCGCGCCACGCATCTTGAGATGCTGAAGGGCGTTCGCGGCACCGGCTACCACGACGAACTCGTCGTCCCGATCATTGAGAACACCGCCCACGAGTGTGATTTGGCGGATTCGATGGCTGCTGCCATCGAGGCGTACCCAACGAGCCACGCGGTCCTCGTTCGCCGTCACGGCGTTTACGTTTGGGGCAAAGACTGGGTCGAAGCGAAGACCCACGCCGAATGCTACGACTACCTCTTCGAGGCTTCCGTCCGTATGAAGCAGCTCGGTTTTGACGCGTCAAAGGCGCCCTGAGAGGAGCGGAGAATGGAATCGCATTGGATCGACGATCAATCCCCCATCGAAGCAACCGAGCTTAGGCTCCACGGCATCCACTACGAAGCGCTAAGTCTCGACGCTTATCAGCCCACCATCGACACACTCAAAGAGTCGAACGGGTACATCCAGCAAGACGAGATCAACATCCGCCCGGATACTCCAGGTCTCGATGGCCTGCTCCAGAAGTTCGACGGCGAACACCTTCATGACGAAGACGAAGTTCGTTTTGTCCTCGAAGGCGAGGGCATCTTTGACATCCGCAGCAACGATGACCGGTGGATGCGAGTTCGTGTTCAGCCGGGAGATCTCATCGTTGTTCCCGGCGGCCGCTACCACCGCTTCGAGCTGACGGACACACGCACGATGCACTGCGTTCGGCTCTTTCAAGCCGTCAGCGGCTGGGTTCCCAAGTATCGCGAATAAGCCGCGCTAGCCGTTTAGCTCACGTTCCAGTTCGCGCTCTGCCTCGGCGAGCTCCTCTTCGCTGTATTCATCGTCCAGTTCTGCGACGCGGGCGTTTGGTCGCTTCCGCTCCTCTTCGACGGGCTGCTTTTCTACTCGCATCCCACGTCCAGATTTTCGCGCGACGTAGCGCGCAAACTCCCCGTCGGCCTGTTTCTCTTCGGTCGAGGGCGTCACCCCCTCGATGCGTTTTGCAAGAGCGTCAAAGAGCGCTGTCACGCCACCGTCGACGGCGTCTTCGAAGCGTTTCGCCGCCGCCGCGCTTCGGTCTTTGCGCTGCTGCTCGATGGCCGCCTTCTTCGCGTTCTTCTTTGCCTTACGCCGCTGCTTGATGAGCGCCTTCGGCACCGGCTCGGGTTGAAGCAGCTTCGCGCCCTGAAGCGCCATCAGCATTCCCCAACTCAGCAGTGGCCAATAAAACCACCACCCGCCGCCGCTGAGAAAGTCGATGGCGAAGAGAAAGATATTCACGATGACGAAGGTCATCATGGATGCCTGAAAGCGCTGCTTTCGTTTTTGCCGGGCCTCCGCGACGGCGTCCGCTTCCTCCGTGCGTTCGTCGAGACGTTCGACGGCCCGCTCGATGGCATCGCGTGAGACGCCGATCTCGGACGCTGCGGCGACCAGGTCATCATGGTCGATGTCGCCTTGTTCACTCAATGCACGCTGAAGAATCGCGTCCACTTCACCATCTTTGTAATTGCGCCCCACACGTTAGAGATGGGGGAGAAGCACAAAGGCCGCAAGGGTATGCGCGGCCTTTGCCACCGTGGTCAAAGCACCTTGCGTGCGATGCCTTCTTTCAAGCCGCTCATGGGTGGGTAGAGGAGTTGTGCAGAGTCGATCTTCGTGGAGACGTTCAACACGGACTTGCGATGGCTGAAAGTGTCGAAGCCCCACTTCCCGTGGTAGGCGCCCATGCCGCTCTCGCCAACGCCGCCGAAGGGCAGTTCGGGGACCGCTAGGTGCACCAGAACGTGGTTCACCGCACACCCACCGGAGCTGGTCCGAGCGATGACGTCTTCCTGGACGCGCTTGTCTCCCGCGAAGATGTAGAGCGCGAGGGGCTTGTCTCGGCGTTTGACGAAGGCGACGGCTTCGTTCGTATCGCGGACGGCGATGACCGGAAGAATCGGCCCGAAGATCTCATCGCGCATGACCGCGGAATCTTCGCTGACATCGCGGAGAATCGTTGGGGCAATGTAGCGGCTCTCGCGCTCGTGATCCCCACCCGTTGCCAGAGTCTGGCCTTCGAGGAGCGCCGTCAGTCGGTCGTGGTGACGCGTGTTCACGATGCGCTCAAAGTCCGGGCTTTGCTTTGGGTCGTCGCCGAAGTACTCGCGCACCGTCGCTACCAAGCGGTTGAGCAAGGCGTCGTGAACGGACTCGTCCACCAAGATGTAGTCCGGCGCCACGCAGGTCTGGCCCGCGTTGAAGAACTTGCCCCACACAATGCGCTTCGCGGCGACATCAAGGTCGGCGCTCTTATGCACGATGCACGGGCTCTTCCCGCCAAGCTCAAGCGTCACCGGCGTGAGGTGCTCGGCGGCGGCTCGCATCACGATGCGTCCGACGGTGCCGTTGCCCGTGTAGAAGATGTGGTCGTAGCGCTCTTTGAGGATCGCGGTTGTCTCTTCGACACCACCTTCGAGCACACGAACTGCGCCAGCGTCCACGTACTTTGCGAGGCGCTCAGCGACGAGCGTCGCCGTGTGCGGGGCTACCTCCGAGGGTTTTAGGAGCGCGCAGTTTCCGGCAGCGATGGCCGCCACGAGGGGCGAGAGGAGGAGCTGAAAAGGGTAGTTCCATGGCGAGATGATCAGCACCACGCCGAGGGGCTCTGGAACGATCTGACTTGAAGCCGGCTGGACGGTGATCGGCGTGGCGACCTTCGTCGGCGCCATCCAGCTCTTGAGCTTCTTGCGGGCGTGGACGGCCTCGTTCTTCACAAACACGATCTCGCTCGCGAATGCGCCGAGAGAGGGTTTCCCAAGATCTTTGGCGAGGGCCGCGGCGATGGCGGCTTCCTCCTCTACACAGAAGCGCTCGATGCCCTGGAGCTGCCGAATCCGCCATTCACGAGAACCGGTGAGTCCGCTTTCGAAGACCCGACGGAGGCCCGCGACGACGGGGCTTGGGTCAAAGGCATCCGGTGAGGTTGAGTTGGTCGCTGCGATTGTCATCCCTGTATCTATACGTCCGAGTGGGCGCCGGGGACAGGGGAGACGAAAAACGAGGCAATAGTCCCTAAAAAGAGGCGATTTTTGCCCCATTCAGTGTGCACAAGTTGTACACGGGCTTGTAAATCTCTTGTGAAGAGGGGTGTAAACGTGTAGAATACAACCCATACGGAGGGCACAAATGAACGTCGAGAACCCAAATTCCTGGACACCGCCAAGCAAACCCGCCCCTTGGTGGGCGCACATTCTACGCTGGTGGCTCTGAGCCCATCCGCTCCAGCCCACAGTTTTGTGGGCGACCATGAGCCGGACTCGTTTGTAGAAATGCTGTCGGCGCGCGATGCTCTTGGAATGAGAGTCGCCCGATTGCTCCTGATCTCCCTTTGTGCCTGCTCCGGCGGCCTCAGCCCGACGTCGCGTTCCCTCAGCGCAAGTGATTCGCTCCCAGCTGAATCTCGCGCGGTCCTCGATGAAACGACGCTCCCGGTCTTGCTATTCCCGACCCGTTACGCCGGCCTCACTCACGCCAGCGCCGGGGAGCACTTCTTCTCGCTCAACGTGCAGACAGAGAGAATGACGTTGATACTTCAGGGCACAGACGTGGTTCACGCCACCTTGCCCGAAGGGGCCCAGGTTCCAGCGCCACGGGAAACCGTCCGCGGTATCCCGGCGCGAACGACCGTGAACGAAGGAATTCGGAGCGTGACCTGGGGAGAGGTCGGCGCCGAGTACTCTCTGGAAGTGGAGTGCCACGAAGACCCGCTCGTCGATTCGCGCTGCGCGACGCCAGGCTTTGCCCTCGACCTCGCCGAAGAGCTCGTTGCCTACGAGGCACGACCATGAGGGCTGTCATCAGCCTCGTCTTGGCCCTCGGAGTCACGGCGCCGATCTCCGCCTCCGCCCAGTTCAGCTATCGCCCAGCCGGGGAGCTCCAGGCACCGGACGGTCGACCCTCGCGCCCAGGCGCCGGCCGAGTCGACTCACGCGTCTACGCGCCCGGCATGCGCTTCCCCATGCAAGAAGGCGATGCCTACGCGAACTCCCAAATCTACGGACCCGGTGGCTACATGGGTCCAGGAGGCGGGCAGTGCGCCGCGTCCAACTACTCCTATCCTTGGTATGACAACTACTGCGAGTCCCGCTCCTGGGATATGCCGCTCTGTCCTTCTGGCAACGGCCACCAAGGCCAAGATATCCGTCCGGCGACCTGTGACGACAACACACATTGGATCGTCGCCGGCGCCGATGGCGTGATCACCAACGACGACCGCGACGGTGGCTACGCGGTCTACCTGATGGGCGACGACGGCACGCGCTACGACTATCTCCACATGAGGTCTTCGACGGTCTCCGTCGGTCAAAGGGTCGCGCGTGGGGATCGCCTCGGGCGAGCCTCGAACCGTTTCGGCGGCACATCCACGACGATCCATCTGCACTTCAACCTGCGCCAGAACGTCAGCGGAGTTGGAACGACCTACGCGCCGACGTACATGTCGCTGGTTTCTTCCTTCGAAGAGCTAAGCGGTCCACCGGACTACCGTGCGTCGTTTGTCCGTCAGTCGTTTCCACTCTCTTCGCAGCCGTTCATGCTTGCGCCGGGCGAAGTTGTGGAAGGCACCATCGAGTTTCGAAACGATGGCGCTGAGACCTGGAATCCAGGGGAGGTGTTCCTGGGAACGTCAGAACCTCGTGATGGTCCATCGCTCATCGCGGCGTCCGATTGGGTGAGCCCCATCCGCGCCGCCAGCGTCGAGGCGAGCACGCCTCCCGGAGCCGTCGGCGTTTTCCGTTTCAGCGTGGAGGCCCCGACGGAACCCGGTGACTACCCGCAGTTCTTTGGAATCCTTCGAGAGGGCGTCACCTGGTTCTCTGAGGACGGCGGACCCGCGGACAATATCATCGAGGTGCGCGTTCAGAGTGTCGCCGGCCGTTGCTCCGAGAGCGATTGGGCGTGCGAAGGCGACATGCGCGTCCGGTGCGTCGACGGCACATTCGAGCGGGAAACCTGCCCCGGGGTGTGCAGCGGTGGCGCGTGCACGACCGCCGTGGATGCGGACGGCGATGGGTTCCTTTCCGATGTCGACTGCGACGATGACGACCCCGAGTCCTATCCTGGAGCCCGCGAGTTCTGCGACGATGGCATCGACCAGGACTGCAGCGGCGTCGACGCGACCTGCGGTCCGCCCATCGGAGGCGGTGACGCAGGTCCTGGGTTTGACGGCGGGCCAAACTACGACGCCGGCAGCCGCAGCGACCCGATGGCCGACGGCTGCGGGTGTCGAGCCGCCGGCGACTCTTCGCTTCCCTTGCCGTGGGCAGCGCTCTTCGTCGGCGTCGTCTTCATGACGGTCCGCCGCCGACTCCGCTAAAGCGTCTAGATAGAGATTCGCGCGAGTGGCTGCACGCTCACCTCGGGCGACAGCTCTTGAAATGACAAAACGGCGGCGTCTGGAAGCTCAACCTCGATGAGCCGCCGGAAGAAGCGGCGGATGTCGGCTTGCGTGAGGATGATGACGGGACCCTCCTCAGGGCGGCATTCGCCGCGCACAGCGCCGATGACGTCGCGAGCCATCGCCGGCGGGAGCGCAAGAAAGGACCCCGCCGCCGTCCGTTGAATCGAGTCGCGCACGGCCTCTTCGATCTCTGGGTCGAGGAGGTAGACAGCGAGGGAGCCTTCCTCGGAATGTGCGTGGGTAATCTGTCGCTTGAGGGCCGCGCGAGTCAGCTCCGTGAGCGCGACGGGATCGCGTTCGGTGTTCGCGTGGCTGGCGAGGGCTTCCAGTATTTCGCGGAGCGGACGAATCGACACGCCTTCGTCCACCAGGCGGCGGAGCACATCCGTGAGGAGTGAGAGCGACACGGGCTTTGGCACCACGTGCCTGACGAGGGCAGGGTAGGCGCGCTCGAGCTGGTCGAGCATCGACTGGACCTCCTGCAAGCCTACGAAGGGCGTCGCTTGCCGGCGAATCGTCGCGCCGAGGTGTCGCGCGATGAAGGCCGCCGGGCCCAGACACGGGACGCCCAGCTCTTCGACGAGCTCCACGCTCTCGGCCGGGACCCATGCCCCGAGACCGCCGCGTGGATCTTCTGCGGACTCTGCATCCACGCCGTAGCCGACAAGGAAGTCGACGCGCTCCAATGCGAACACGCGGTCCTCCGGGATCACGCCGCTGGCGACGGGTACTTCTTGCAGCGCGATGACGTAGCTACCCGCAGGGTGCCCATCGATTGCCCGCGCGCGAACACCGGGCAGCGCCACGCCGAGGTCGAGAAAGAGCTCGTCGCGCAGCGGAGGCACGTCTTCTTCGAGAAAGGGGCCTTGGCCAGCTTCGTTCGCGACGAGTGTTGCGAGGTTCGGCGAGACCTCCACGGCGACGGGAACCATGAGCGGGACCATCGCTTTGCGGGCTTTTGTCTCGCGCGCCGCTTCTTCTTTGGCGACGACGACGACGGCCTCCTCGGAGGACGGTTTGGTGACGAGGCGCCGGGCCGTCACGAAAAAGACAACGGCGAGAACCAGGAATGGGAGCGCGGGGAGCCCCGGCACGATGGCGAGGACAGTCAGAAAAACCGCCGCCACCGTGAGAGCGCGAGCGTTGCCAAAAATCTGCTGGGCGACATCGCCGCCGAGGGAAGAGTCTTCGTCTTCCGACGCAACACGCGTGACGACGAGACCCGCTGCCGTGGATATGAGCAGCGCGGGGATCTGAGACACCAGGCCGTCGCCGATGGTGAGGATGCCGTATTTTGCGAGGGCTTCGCCGGCGCTCATGTCGCGCATGGCGACACCGATGGCGAGACCGCCGAGGATGTTGACGACGGTGATGACGATGCCCGCGATGGCGTCGCCCTTCACGAACTTCATGGCGCCGTCCATCGCGCCATAAAACTGACTCTCGCGCTGTAGGTTCCCGCGCCTGCGCCTCGCCTCGTCCTGCGAGATGCCGCCGGCTCGGAGCTCCGCGTCGATGCTCATCTGTTTTCCAGGCATCGCATCGAGGGTGAAGCGCGCCCCCACTTCCGCGACGCGCTCGGAGCCCTTCGCGATGACCAGGAACTGGATCAGCGTGAGGATGGCGAAGATCACGGCGCCGACGACGAAATTGCCTTGAACAACAAAGTGTCCAAAGGCCTCCACGACGTCGCCGGCATCGGCCTGGAGTAGAATCAGACGCGTCGATGATACGTTGAGGGCGAGGCGATAGAGCGTTGTGATCAACAGCACCGTCGGGAACGACGTGAACTCGAGGCCGCTCTTTACGTACATGCCCGTCAGGAGCATGAGCACGGCGATCCCAATGTTGGCGCTGATGAGGATATCCAGAAGCGCCGTCGGAAGCGGGACGATCATCATTCCGACGACGAGCAGGACAAGCGACGCAAGGGCGATGTCTGCGAAGCGTCGCGAGGTCGGTTTTAACGTCGGTGGGCTCGCCGCCATGGGCGCGATCTAACGCGCTTTTTGCTGTCTCGTCGAGTCTCAAGGCGTGAATCTCTCTCCCGAAAATGCCAGACCCGGCGCTGGAAGACGCTGGTATAGTTCGCAGCATGCGTTCCTGTCGCCTCCTCCTCGTCCTTCTCGTCGCATGCTCTTCCTGTGAGGAAGAAGGAGCCGAAGTCACGACGGATCCCGCTGCGGCCATCACATCGCTTCTGGATGTTGATGGCGCCCTCGCGGGCGGAGCCGGAGCGACGACGGACTACGATGTTCAGGTCAACGCCGGCGACCACGTGACCGTGAGCGTGACTTCGACGGCGTTTGATCCCGTCGTCGCGGTTCAGCCGCCCGGTGGGTCGGTCATGTCGAACGACGACTGGCACGGCAGCCGCGAAGAGTCGCGCTTGAGCGCCACGGCGATCACCGCCGGGACTCTCAAGGTGACGGTGACCAGCTTCGACCCACAGGCCAGCGGCGCCTTCCATGTTTCGGTTCAGCGCGAAGGCGGCGGTACCGTCGCGGCGCCAACGGCCGCCACGGCGTCCGTCACCCTCGCTCCTGGTCAGACCATTGAGGGTCAGCTCGGCGCGACGGACCATGCCCTCGCGGACGGGCGCTTCTCGGACCACTACGTCGTCAACGGTGTCGCGGGCACGTCCCTGGAGCTACGCATCGACGCGACGGGCGACGAGGTGCCGAACGCGCATTTGATGAGCCCCACCGGACACTCTCTCGCGCCGGCCGCAAACGGACGCTACGCCATCGTCGAGCCGGGCCCTCACCGACTTCAGCTCATCAGCGCGCAGCCTGCGCAAAACGCGGGCTACCGAATCGCCCTCACGCAGAGTCAGACTCAGGTGATTCCGACGCTCGCACGCTCCCACCATCAGCTCCCCACCTCCACAGGCGGCGCCGCGCTTCAGGTCGGCCAGAGCATCCGCGGACAGCTCTCTGCGGCGACCACTTTGCCCAGCGGCGAACCGGCCCTCGTGTACCAGCTCAGCGGAACGCAGGGTCAGCCCCTTCACCTCGAGATGAGCAGCTCCGTCGTCGACAGCTACCTAATGGTCTTGAGCCCCAGCGGACAGCACTGGGAGAACGATGACCACAGCGGCACTACGGACGCTCGCCTCGACATCACCCTTCCAGAGACCGGCGTCTATCGCATTATCGCCACGGCGTATCGCGCCGATATGGTCGGAGAGTTTGAGCTCAAGAGTTCCGCCGTCCGCGCCGCCGAGACGAACGCCGCCGCGGCTGCTGGGGGAAGCGCTCCAGCCAATAGCGAAACGCGGGCTGGCTCGCTCGCTCAGGGAGACTCCACGATTCAGAGCGGCGAGTTCGCCGACGGCTTCCAGGTTGAGCTCGCCGCCGGTGAGCGCGTTCGCTTCGACGCTCGCTCGTCAGCGTTCGACACCTATCTCATCGTCCGGCCTCCTTCCGGTGATGCGACGGACAACGACGACGCCAACCCGCCGGACACCAACGCCGGTCTCGACTACGTCGCGGCCGTTGCAGGAACCTACAACGTGACCGTCACGAGCTACCAACCCGGCGAGACCGGCGCGTATGAGCTCGTCATCACCCGTGGCGCGGGCAACGTCGCCGCTCCTCCAGCAAACGGCGGCAACGCGGGGAACGCAAACGCAGGCACCACGCCGGCAACCGGGGACATGGTCCAGGGAGCCCTCGCTGCAGGCGACGCCACGCTACAGTCGGGCGAGTTCCGAGACGCCTACACCCGCTCGTTTACGCCCGGAGCGCCGGTTCAGATTCGTTTGGACTCCACGGATTTTGACCCCTACCTCATCGTGACGTCACCGAATGGCGACCAGAGCGACAACGACGACTACCAAGGCTCCCGCAACGCGGGCATCGACATTCCGCGCGCCGAGGCCGGCGACTACCGTATCGTCGCGACCAGCTACGAGCCCGGCGAGACCGGCTCTTACTCACTCCGCTTTGGCGCTGGAGCCGCCATCCCTCAGGCGGGTGGTGGGACGGCCGGCGGCGGCGGCGGCCAGGCTGCAAACGGCGCCGCGCGTGTCTTCGGCGTCTTCGCCGGCATCACAAACTACCCCGCGGGCATTGGCAACTTGCCCGAGTGCGCGAACGACGCCATCAAGCTGGCGGAAGCGCTCCGCAATCACGGGCTCTTGGATCCAAGTCGTCAGGTGTTGCTCACGGACTCCGAAGCGACACGTGCGAACGTCCTCGGCGCCATCCAGCGCTTCGGCGCCCAGATGGGCCCGAACGATGTCTTTGTCTTCTTCTACTCGGGGCACGGAAACCAGCGACGAGGATCCACGGATCCACGCGAGATCGACGGAACGGACGAGTCCTTGGTGCTCTACGACGGCGAGCTTGTCGACAACGAGATGGCCCAGGCGTTTGAAGCCATCAACAATGGCACGTCCGTTATCGCCCTCGACTCTTGCTACAGTGGCGGGTTCGCCAAGGACCTCATCACACGCCCCGGTCGCGTCGGTCTCTTCTCGTCCGAAGAAGACGTTCTCAGCGCCGTCGCCGGTCAGTTCCAGGCGGGCGGCTACCTCAGTCACTTCTTGCGAACCGCCGTCAGCGGCGAAGCGGACCGCTCACCCCAAGACCGTGTCTTGACCGTCGGCGAACTCACACACTTCCTCTACACGCAGTTCGGTCGCCATGCGACGGACGTCCAGCTTCAGGGGGCGTATCAGCACCTCGTCGTGGACCGCGGCGCCGTTCACGTCGACCAGGTTCTCTGGTCTTACTAGTTCGTCGTCGCGGTTCCGTGGCTCTGAATCGCGCACTAAGCGTTCCGCGTGCAGGGAAGCGCGGCTGGTACCCAGTCTGAAACGATCCGCTCGACGGCGAGGGACTCCTGAAAGCTGAGTCCCGTCGCCAACATGCGAGCGCTTCCGTCGGCCAAGAGCACTTCGACGAGCCAGCCTCCTGCGCCATCAAGCCGCCGATTGATAAGGCGTTCGGCGAGCGGTGTTCGCTCGCTTGTGCCACTCACTTCACAGACGCCATCCTTCACGTAGACGAGCTGCTCAGGGCGTTGTTTCTTCGTCGCTACAGCTTCGACGAACAAAGCGGAGAACGCGACGGGCGTGAGGGTAAGAAAGAAGCCAAGGAGCCTTCCTCCGACTTCGTACATATTCGAATAGATGGCGAAGGAGGCGGCGCAAATGCCGATGGCGCATACGCACAAGAAGAGCCCCAGAGCGCGTTTCTTCACTTTCAACACTTGGCCCGATACGTCTTGGGCGTGAATACGAAGAGAGCCACTTGGAGCCCCGCGATAGTCCTCCGTGGCGTGGGTTTCGATGGTGGGCGGCAAGGCGAGTTTGCTCGCCGTCACAGGAACTCGGAGTAGGGGGGCAGTGGTCGACATGGGGCGCCGTCGACCTTTTCGTCGTGGAGTTGCGGCAGAATGTCGAGTTATCACGCTCGACCTCAGAACATGAGGAAGAGCGCGCACACGGCGAGTTCCAAGACCCCAGCGCCGGCGGCGACCATCACAGACTTCGAGACCCAGCGCGCTCGCCGCTTTCGCACGGCGCGGAGAGCCGCGCGACTCTGGGCGATCTCCAACACACGTCCGCAAAACTGCGGGCGAGTACGGAACGGACCGTCCGCCATTTGATTCTGCTCCTCGCCGCAAAAACGAAACGCGACGGGGTCGCCAGGTCGCATCTCGAAGGCCTCGTCGCACTCAAGGGCCCAGCAAGAATCCGCGTCGACGAATACGGAGCGGTGTCCACGCTGCCCGACGTACGTCGCCTCGACGATTTGCCTGGTCCAGTATGCCCAAAGGTGCGCTCCCATGGCGGCGCCGGCGAAGCCTAGGGCGGCGACGAGAATAAGGACGCGCCCCAAAGGAAACGCAAGCGCGACGGGGAGGGCGAGCGTCGTGATTGTGAGGCTGACGACAAACGCGCTCCGCGCGAGCGACGGGCGGACGAGTCGTAGCCAGTCAATGCCGAAGCCCAAGACCAACAATGGGAGGACCAACGCAAGCGAGAGGCCCGCCATGCGAGGGGCGCGGCCCAATTCCCACTCCATATACAGAGCGACGAAGAGCGCGAGGGCGGAGAGGATGATTGTGGCCCAGGGTCGCTGCGTTTTCTGCATGGCGATAGGAACGCTCGCGTCGCGCTTTCCTTGGGTCGCCCGCACCTTTTCAAGTTGTCGAAGATTTCTCCAAGGATTTGAAGGGGCCGCGGGTCTTGGGAACAGGAGCAAGACATGACGCCCAGCGCAAAACGAAGCCTCAACATCATCGACGTGAAGTCCCCCTGCGACGAGCCTTGGAGCGAGATGGAAGTCGTCGAACCCGGAAAGCGGAACTGCGCGCTCTGTGCCCAGAACGTCTACGATCTCTCCGAGATGACAAAGGATGAGGCGGAGGCGTTGGTCTTCGAAAGTACCGGCCGCGTGTGTGTTCGTTTCTTTCGCCGAAGGGATGGCACCGTTGTCACGAGCGATTGCTCCCCGGTGCGATTCCGACAGCTTCGTGATGCGGGCCGAAGCAGCCTTCGCTTTGCGGCCAAGGTCGTCGGCGCCGTGGTGACGATCCTAAGCGTCCTTGGCATTGCCCGCTTCGCCGGCTTCAGCCCCTTTGGTTGGATGAGCAGCCCAACGACGGGCGACATCGCAGTCCAAGGCGCCGTGCCCGAGCCTCTCATGGTCGATCCGATGCCCATCGAAGCGCCCACCGACGAGATGTCTCCGCACTCGACCCCCCCCGGAACAGAAACTCCCGCAAGCCACGCACCTTCCCGCTGAGGGTGGCATTCCGGATAACCGTCGCCAAAGGGAAGAGAGAGAGCTTCGTTTCGTATCAGGAGCGATGAAGCACTTTCTTACCCTCCTTCCTCTCGTTCTCGCTCTTGCCTGCGGCGACGATAGTACGCCCGCCGACGGCGGGGCTCTCGTAGATACCTCCATTGGCGCGGACGGAGCGCTCCCGGATGGCGCGCGTCTTGACGGAGGTACTTCATGTATCGATACAGACGAGGACGGGTATGGCGATGGCTGCGAGGCGGGGCCGGACTGCGACGACACGAACGCCGCGATTCATCCGAGCGCGCCGGAACTCTGCAACAGCGTCGATGACGACTGCGACGACACGACGGACGAAGCGTTCGAACGCACGCTTTGCCCCCTCGCCGAAGGCGTGTGCGCCGGCGCGGTGGCAAGTTGCACCGCGGGCGTACTGACCTGCGGACCGGCGGAGTATGGCGCGCAGTTTGAGGCCGCCGAGACTCTCTGCGACGGCCTCGACAACGACTGCGACGGAGACCTCGATGAAGAGTGCACGTGCGCCGACGGCGAGGTCCAGGCTTGTGGCCTCGAAGTTGGCGCTTGTATGCCGGGCACTCAGACGTGCGTGGACGGTGGATGGGGCGAGTGCGCCGACCTCGTTGGACCAATGGGCGAAAGCTGCAACGGCATCGACGACGACTGCGACGGAATCGAAGACGAAGCGTCAGACCTCGAAGCACCGAACTGTCCGCTCAGCCAAGGTGTATGCACAGGATCCAAGCGAAGGTGCGGTGGCATCGCCGGCTTCATCGCGTGTCGCGGAGTCGAAAGCTACGGCGGCGACTACCAAGCGACGGAGACCGCCTGCGACGGACTCGACAATGACTGCGACGGTGTCGAGGACGAAGGTTGCTCATGTGTGGACGGGACCATTCAGTCCTGCGGTTCCGACATCGGCGTTTGCGCGCCGGGAACTCAGACGTGCATCGGCGGAGCGTTCGGAGAATGTAGTGACACGGGGCCCGCTCTCGAGACCTGTGACGGAGAAGATGAGGATTGCGACAGCCGCGTCGACGAAGACCTCGCCGCCTCTTTGTGTCCGCTCACCGAAGGCGTCTGCCTCGGTGCCGCCCGCGAGTGCCAGGGCGCTCGCGGTTTCGCCGACTGCACCGCTGATACCTACGGACCGACCTACGAAGTGGACGAGACTCGCTGCGATGGACGTGACAACGACTGCGACGGCAGGACGGACGAAGGGTGCGACTGCCTCGACGGAACACGTCAGTCATGTGGAACGAGCGTGGGCCGATGTGAGCGCGGTTTCCAGGAATGCGTCGGCGGCCGCTTCGGCGCATGTCAGGGGGGCGTCACGCCCACCGCGGAGATCTGCAATGGTTTCGACGACAACTGCAACGGCGCGACGGACGAGGACTTCGTCTGCGACCTGCCACCGGAAGCCACGGATGCCTTGTGTAGCGATGACATCGACAACGACGACGACGGCTTCACGGACTGCGAAGATTGGAGCTGCACCCGCTCTCCCGACGTCACCGTGTGCGGCTCCGAAGATACCGAAGGCGCCTGCACCGATGGCGTCGACAACGACGGGGACGGCTTCATCGACTGCCAAGACTGGGACTGCAGCTTCAACGAAACGGTCCTCGTTTGCGACGAGCTGAATGACTTCATGTGTAGTGACGGCATCGACAACGACAACAACGGCTTCGCCGACTGCGATGACTTCAGCTGCCAGGTTCCTGAGATCACGGTCTGTCCCTGAGGCTTACGCAGCGAAGAGCCGGCGCCGATACCGCCGGCGCCGGTCTTAGTAGTGCCAGGGGAACTTCGAGAAGTCCTGGTCGCGCTTCTCGAGAAACGCGTCACGTCCTTCTTTGGCTTCGTCGGTGCCGTAAGCAAGCCTGGTCGCTTCGCCGGCGAAGAGCTGCTGTCCCACGATGCCGTCATCGACGAGGTTGAACGCGAACTTCAGCATGCGCTGGGCCGTCGGGCTCTTGCCATTGATGAGCCTCCCCCACTCAAGAGCCACCTTTTCCAGATCCTCGTGCGGCACTGAGCGGTTCGCCATGCCCATCGCGACGGCTTCGTCGGCGCTGTAGTTCAGGCCCAGGAAGAAAATCTCTCTGGCGCGCTTCTGCCCGACCATGCGCGCGAGGTAGGCGCTGCCGTAGCCACCGTCGAAACTCGCGACGTCGGCATCCGTCTGCTTGAACACGGCGTGTTCCTTGCTCGCCAAGGTCATGTCGCAGACCACGTGAAGGCTGTGTCCGCCGCCAACGGCCCACCCAGGGACCACGGCGATGACCACTTTGGGCATGAAACGAATGAGTCGTTGCACTTCCAGGATGTGAAGGCGGCCAAGACGCGCGGGGTCGATGGACTTGTTCGTATCGCCTTCGGCGTACTTATAACCGTCTTTTCCGCGGATGCGCTGGTCGCCCCCAGAGCAGAATGCCCAGCCGCCGTCCTTCGGCGAAGGGCCGTTGCCCGTTAGAATTACGCATCCGACATCGCTCCAAGCGCGAGCGTGGTCCAGCGTCCGGAAGAGCTGGTCGACGGTCTTGGGGCGAAACGCGTTCCGTACCTCCGGCCGATTGAAGGCGATTCGAACGGTGCCTTGGTCCTTGGCCCGGTGGTAGGTGATGTCGTCGAGGTCTTCGAACCCAGGCACTGGCTCCCAGGCGTCGGCATCGAATAGCGGGGAAATCGTCGTCATGAGACGTGGCATATCTGAGAATCCGCCGGCGTCCAAGCGATGCCCCCCGCCTCGGGGAGTCGCTTTGTGTCAGAGACAGGTATAGTGCCGAAGTGAAGAGCGATTCAGAGGTCTTCCGCGCCGTTGTGCGGACGCTGCCCAAGGCCGGCGATGTGATCGGCGGAAAGTACCGCGTGGAGCACATGCTCGGCGTCGGCGGGATGGGCGGGGTCCTGCTCGCCCAAGATCAAATGCTCAACCGCCCCGTGGCCATCAAGCTCGTTCTTCCACACTTGCTCGAGCGCGAGGCGTCACGGTTGCGCTTTCGACGCGAAGCACAAGCGATGGCGGCGATTCGCCATGAGAACGTGGTCCCGATTTTCGACTTCGGGACCCACGATGGTTCGCCCTTCATTGTCATGGCGTACATCAAGGGGTCGACTCTCGATGAGCGTCTCGCGTCCATGGACATGCTCTCCGTGGACGAAGCAGTCGGGCTCGTCGAAGGAATCTGCAAAGGCGTCGCGGCGATTCATCAGGCAGGTATCGTTCATGGAGATCTAAAGCCGAGCAACGTCTTGGTGAACGACCTTTTTCAGCCCTTCGTCACCGACTTCGGCGTCACCCTCGACGCAACCTCCACGTGTGGTGACCAAGGTACGCCGGGCTACCTCGCGCCAGAACGTCTTCCCGAAGGGGAGGGTCTTGAGCCCAGCCGGCGCTTCCTCAGTGACGTTTACAGCTTGGGCGTCATCGCCTTTGAGTTGCTCGCTGGGCGACGTCCCTTCGAAGCCCCAGACTCCGCGCGCGTGTTGGTGCAGCAACTCTATAAGGACCCACCGTCGCTCACGACGTTTCGGCCGGACCTACCGCCGGTTTTCGACGCCATCGTGCGAAAAGCAATGGCACGTGACCCAGAACTCAGAACACGCTCGGCCCTCGCGTTTGCACAGGACTTCGGTGAGGCTCGCGCGACGCTGCGCCGGCGAGCTCCGCGTGCTCTGCTGGTGGTGGACGACGACCCCGCGTTCGTGAACCTCGTGCGCGCTGTCGTCGAAGAGGTCATGCCCGCCGTTCACGTGGATTCCGCCGGAACGGGGGAAGAGGCCCTCGTCGCCGCTCGCGCCCGTCACTACAACGCCATCGCCATCGATCTCCAGCTGCCTGGGGTCAACGGCCTCGAGCTCACGGCGCTCCTGTCCGCTCGTGACGAGAACACACGTTTGCTTGTCATCACGGGCACCGGCGCCGCCGGCGACTGGCAGGTCCTGTCCCGAATGGGGGCGACTGACTTTCTGCTGAAGCCCGTCGACCTTGAGAACCTCGGCGCAAGCCTGCAAAGGGCCTTGTACCGCGACGATTCTTGAGCGCCCCCGAAAGTGCGATAGGGTCCCGGCATGAAGCGCAAGCCACAGAGCTGGACCGAGAGGTTCGACGCATCGCTGGAGGTTCACCCGAGCCCGGCCCTCGAAGACTGGCGCTGGGCACGTGAAGGCGAGGGCAAAGCGGATGAGCGTGCCATCGCCGCGGCATGGGACCTCGTCACTCAGCAGGCCTCGGCTGAGACGGCGAAGATCCACCACATTCTCACGCTCTTGGGCGACCCCATGGAGCGAACGTTCCTTCCCTCCCTCGTCGTCGCCGGCGTGCGCTGTGCAAAGTACGGCACGTATCGCGTCATCGACCCGGAGGGCAAAGACTACTGGCCGCGCGACCTCGCCTTCGTCCCCGGCCGCGAGCACCTCACTCCAGAGCTAACGCTTCGTTGCCATGTAGAAGTCGGTCGAGCCGTGGTGAACTTCCTGATCTCCTACACACACACGGATCACCTCACCGTCGGTGAGGAAGGAAGTGAGCGGTTTGAGCCCGTGTCCGCCACACGAACCATGGCGATTCTCCTTGGCGAGCGCTCGTCCGGCCGCAAGGACGAAGCGAAGCGGCGTGTTCTCGACATCGAGCTCCTCCAAGAAGGCCACCTCGTCGTTCGCTACGAACGCTCCGAGCTCTGGGCGGACTCCATCGGCTGTGCGACGGAAGCGTTGCGAACCTTGGTTCAGTCGACGCGCTTCGATGTGGACCAGCGAATGGCTGAGCGCCTCCAATGAGCGGGTCTATGAACCGGCGCTTGAACCTCGTCGCTACTGTGATGAGTGTTGCACTTCTGAGTGTCGCCGCGCCGGCGAGCGCGGACCTCGAGGTCGGAGGGCACTCCCAAGCGCTCCAGGGCATCCCTCACACACTCGAACTCAGTGGGCTGAGCGGAACCACGGCTCAGGTGCGCGTGCTTCGCGGAGACGAGGTGCTCTTCGAGGGAGAGGCGGAGTCCGCCGATGGCGAAGCCACTGTTGAGGTCGCCATTGAGGAGCTCGGCGCCCAAGCCCTGCGCATCGAAGTCGGCGACGAGCACGCGGAAGCCGAAGTCTACGTTCATCGACCGTGGCTTTCTCTTCTGCCCGCGATCTTCGCCATTCTCATGGCGCTCATCTTTCGCCACGTGGTCCTGGCGCTCTTTGCCGGCGTCGCCATCGGTTCGATCTTCGTCGCTGGTTATAATCCGCTCACGGGCCTGCTTCGCAGTCTCGACCACTACGCCATCGACGCTGTCGCCGATCCCGACCACGCCTCCGTGCTCGTCTTTAGTTTAGCGCTGGGCGGAATGATCGCGGTGATGACCGCGAGCGGAGGCGCCCGAGGCCTCGCCGAGAAAGTCACCACACGCGCGACCAATGCGCGCCGTGGACAGGTATCCACTTGGCTCCTCGGCATCGTCATCTTCTTCGACGACTACGCGAACTCCCTCCTCGTCGGCTCGTCGATGCGCCCCATCACGGACCGCCTCCGCATCAGCCGCGAGAAGCTCGCGTTCCTCGTCGACGCTACGGCGGCGCCCGTGTCCAGCATCGCTCTGGTGTCCTCGTGGATCGGTGTTGAGGTTGGCTATATCCGTGAACAGCTCGTGGCGCGGGACATCGACATGGACCCCTACCTTGCCTTCCTCCAGACCTTGCCTTACCGCTTCTATCCCTGGCTGATGCTTGTCTTCGGCCTCGCACTGGTCCTTATGAATCGAGACTTCGGACCGATGCACAAAGCGGAACGGCGCGCGCGTTCGACGGGCAAGGTCCTCGCCGACGACGCAAAACCCGCCTCGCGTTTCGACGCCCAGCTCCCCGACGCCCCGCCTCGCTTTTGGCTCGCCATCGCGCCCATCATCACCGTCGTGGGTGTCGCGCTCCTCGGCATGTACTTCACCGGCCGCGCCGTCGTCGTCGAAGAAGGCAAACCGCTCTTGCTCGGCACCATCTTTGGCAACGCCAACTCCCTCAACGCGCTCCTCTGGGCGGCGTGCGCCGGTGGCGCCGTCGCCGTGGCTGGGGCGCTCATGAGCGGAGCGCTCAAACTCGAGCCTGCCATCGAAGCGTGGATGGAAGGGCTCAAGTCCATGCTCGTTGCCTGCGTGATCCTCGTATTGGCGTGGTCCCTCGGATCCGTCTGCAAGGACCTCCACACCGCAGACTTCGTGATTCAGGCCATCGGCGAAGGTCTCTCCCCATCGCTGCTGCCGGCCATCGTCTTCATCGTCGCGGCCGCCGTTAGTTTCGCCACGGGTACGTCCTGGGGCACCATGGCGATTCTCTTTCCCCTCGTCGTTCCCCTCGCCGACGGACTCGCGCCCGGCGAGATGCACATTCTCCTTGGCGCCATGTCCTCCATCCTCGCCGGAAGCGTCTTCGGCGACCACTGCTCGCCCATCAGCGACACCACCATCATGAGCTCCATGGCAACGAGCTGCGACCACATTGACCATGTGCGCACGCAGCTGCCGTACGCGCTCGTCGTCGGGCTTATCGCCATCGTCCTCGGCGAACTCGGCACGGGCTACGGTCTCTACCCGGCGTGGGTAGGTCTCTTGCTCGGCGCCATCGCAGTGGTTCTCGTCGTGCGCTTTGTGGGCAAGCCTGTGGATTTGCCTGGGGATGGCAGCGAGCAGATTTCGGTGCAGGGCGCGGAGGAGTAGAGGAATCAAAACCCGCGGGGACGCGTTCTGCGCATAGTCTTCGCCTCGGCGGGATGGTGACCGTGATGAGCGACAAGGAGAAGGCCCGTGGAGATTTTTGCGGGGGAATTACGCTAAGAGCCGAAGACAGCGACAACGGGGTCAGTGGGGTGCGCCTCTACAAGAGAGACCCGCAAACGGACAAGCTCTACGCGGAGCTGGCGTACCTTGATGCAGTCGGTGGATATGGTCTGAAGACGCTCTCTGGATACCTGCCGCTTGAGGCACTTGCGCCCCTTCTCAGCGAACTTCGCAACACGGCAGAAGCGAATGGGCTTCCAACACCTCCGTCGTTGGCGTGACAAGAGCGACACGCCAGTAGATTCGTTTTGCACGCTCCTATCTCAACAAGACGCGCATCAGTGACTGCGCTGATCGTGTGGTCCCTTTGTTTCCTGTTCATCTACGGCTCAGCCCTAGGTGTGCTGGCAAAGTACCGCCCAGACATTGGACCCATCTTGTCCTTAATACTTCTGTTCTCCCTTCCATTGGCTTCGGTCTTATTAGGTGAGCTGGTCTTGTACCGTTTCCGCCGCGGCTATCGACGCACTCGCACAACACCCGCTCGAGTTCGAGCTTTCATTCCGTTCACGTTTGCGACCTGCGGTCTGTTTGTTCACTCCTTGACCGGAAACATCGACGAGATCGGAGAGGCAGTGGCGGTTTGGCTCCTCGTCGGGTTCCTTTCGCTGCCTGCGTCACTACTCCCGCTTACCGTGTCCTCGTGGCAACGGAACCCCGTACCGAACGCGAAAGCGCACCGAACGCGAGCCGGTTGATTTGCCGAACGAGTACCGAACGCGAGGCCTCGCCCCCTGCGTCAGGATAGTTGTCGCCTAAAAAATCGGGTCTTTCGAAACTTGGGCGATGGAAGCACTGACATGAAAGCAAGGAAATCGAAACGGCACTCCCAGGAACTGAAAGAATCGGTCGCCCGTCGATACATCCAG
>JBGCFM010000134.1:0-2647 GCA_045106895.1 Polyangiales bacterium
CCAAATGCCAAGGCGCCATGCACGTGAAGTCCATCGCCACCGAGGCCAGCCACATCCGCGCCGTCCTTGGCATCGCCTCGCGGGCGCGACCTCCGCCACCGTTGCGGCAGCTTGAGCTCAACTTCGCCGCCGCTTGAGCGCCGGCCAATGCACCCGTCCGCGGGAGTTGAATGGAGCCGTGTGAAGCGCCAATCCCGGGAGGAACTTGACGCCTGGGGAGGGCTCAAGGGTGAGGGGTTGCTGGCCGAGGAGGCGGAATTGGCCGTTGGGATGTCCTATGCGCCAGCCGGACAAATTGTGTGCTCGGCGAGGGTTTGAGAGGAGAGTGCTCGGCGAGGGTTTGAGAGGAGAGAGTTGGAGCCAGGAATTGGCAAATGGGCCGTTGGGATGTCCTAGCCGCCGCACCCTCGTCGTCGCTTGCTGGGACGATGAAGAAGGCGGCCTGCGCGGTTCCACCGCTTATGCGACGCGGGAGAGCGAAGCGGGGCGGGGCTTCGACATCAACTTCAACTTTGAGATGATCGGATACGTCAGCTCCGAGCCCGGCCCAGCAGCTCCCGGAGGGCTTCGACGTGCTCTTCGAAGAAGAGACCGCACGCATCGAGGCCAACATGCGCCGCGGGGACTTCATCGCGTGGATCGGCGACTTTGCCAGCGCTCCCTTCGTCGAACGCCTCGCACATCACGCGGACAGCCTCATGCTCCGTCACGAGCCGCTCACGATCTTCGAGGGCTTTCACCTCTCGCCACTCCTCGGCGACCTTCGGCGTTCCGACCACGACGCGTTCTGGCAGACAGAGGTCCCCGCGATCATGATCACGGATACCAGCGAGTCCCGCTACAGTGGCTACCACTGCCTTGGCGGCGAAGAAGACACCGTGGACCGGCTGGATATCGGTTTTGCGACGCTGGTCACGGCGGCAACGGTGGGCGCCGCCGCCGACGCGCTCAGCGCCGAGTAAGCGTTACCGTCCACTGCGGGTGCGTCCGGGCACGCGTCTATAGTTCCGAGAGACAAGCGAGCTCATCATCGAGCCAGTCTAGAGCGTCGTCGGGAGTCAGCGACAGGCAGCGCAGACGAGCCTCCTCGGACGCTTCAAAACAGCTCGTGCGTGCGGCGCTATCTGCGCAAGTCGTCGCATCATTGCACGCGATGTACTCGCGGTTCATCTCTAGAGCGCACTCGACGGATGCTTGAGCCACTTCGATGTACGGTGCAAAGGAGTCCACGGCGCATTGCCGGACGGCTGGCGTCACGGCGTCAAGGTCGGCAACACACGCTTCTGCAGACTCATATCCGTCGCGTTCAAACCTACAGTCACACTGGCCCGCTGACAGCTCGAACTCGGCTTCCCGAAGGTCTCCCGCGAGCTCGCGCGTGTTGCTTGTCGACGCATCTGGCATGCCTCCGTCCACGGGCGGAAGGTCGTCGTCACCACAGCCAGAAAGGCAAACGATAGCGAGAGAAATGAGGAAGAGCTTCATGAAGCGGGAATACCACCGACATTCGGGCAAGGCCAGTTCCGAATCGGCGAGCACGGTGCCGTTGTAGCGGAGCATGTGAAGGCGGGGCGGCGGGATGAGCGGCAGAAACGAGGCAGCGAATCGAAAAACGCAAAATCGGTCCAGAGACCATTGACGGCGAAAATAGGACTGACAAATCGAACGTGTTCAAGACTGAGCTCCCATAAAAGCAGGGGTTTTTGTCGTGTCTGCGCTGCTCTTGCTTCTCTCACAGCGTGCGGCCAGTGGTGCGCTCGTGGGCGTGAGCACGGGCAGCGATCAGCCGCGGGGCATGATGTCTCGTGTTCCAGGTTGCGCTATGTTCCGCGCATGAACCGAAATCAGCGGCTTGTCGTGTTCACTTTCGAAGCCGAGGTCGAAGACGACACCGGGAAGGGTGTTGATGCCTCCCTGTTGCACCAGCTAGACGGTATCGCTGACTGCCTCGATCTTAAGGACAACGTGCTCCCTGAAGAGCTCAACATCGGCATAGTCGAAGCGGTTCCGACACTTCGGTTCGATCGTAAACGATCGCAGCTGCTCCTCGAAATTGCGATCCACACGGATCGTGTTGCCAGGCCAATAGACGTGGAAGAGCTAGCCGACTTTTGTCGCTACCAAATCGACAGTGTTTGGGGGTTGAACTACGACTTCGACCTCCCCTCCTCGTTGGCGGACTGTCATGTCACATTCTCTTCGGAGCCACGCGAAGCGATTCCCGAAGTACGGGCCGACGGTATGGCGGATGCGATCAAAGGTTGGAAGGTCTGGGACTACGAGCGAGTGGCCGCAACTTCAAGCGCCGAACTCGAGGCGCTACAGGCTCGACTTCGGCCCTTTGTAATGGTTGACTACCGCAGGGGAGGACTTGCTCGGAAGGTGCTGGACTTGTCTGACTCCGTCACTCCACAGCTTCAGAGACGCGCCCTCGCGAAGTCGGAGCATCCAAAGGTGACTCTCGACGCCACCGACGACCTCCCGCGAGACGTGTTCTAGAACCCTGGAGCGGATAGGACCGAAAAACCAATTCCGACTCTTCCGCTATCCGGTCCCGATTCGTCAATGGGTTTGCACGCTCCCGTGGCGCCTTCGCTGCGCCCTGGGCTATGACAGAAGACTTTGTGCCGATGTTCTCGGCGCGTTC
>JBGCFM010000135.1:0-51141 GCA_045106895.1 Polyangiales bacterium
TGGGTGGGAGTGGCTCTCGGCCGTGGTTGTGGGCGCTCATTGGTTACCTCCCCACAATCGGGTTGAGGAGCGTGATGATGGCGTCGCCGAAGAAAAAGAGCACGACACAGAGCGTCGCCGTGAGAACGAGCGGCGCCGTGCAGGCGAGGGGCGCTTCTTTGGCGTGAAGACCAGGCTTGGCTGGGAAGAAGAACGCACGGATTGGAATCGGGATTAGGTAGCCGATATTGAGGAGCGAACTGACCATGAGCACGGCGATGTAGAACGAATGCTCGTCCGCCGCGCCTAGAGCGATCATCCACTTGCTCCAGCTGCCGCCGGTGGGAGGAAGGCCGATGATGGAAAGAGACGCGATAAGGAACGCGCCCATGGTCCACGGCATGTATTTGCCCAACCCGTCCAGGCGGCTGACGCGAGTCTCATGGGCAAAAACGATGATGGCCCCAGCGCAGAAGAAGAGGGTGATCTTGCCCACGGCGTGCGTGGCGATGTGCATGGCGCCACCGAGAACCGCATCTTCCGTGGCGAGCGCCGCGCCGAGCGTGATGTACGCGAGCTGGGCAATCGTGGAGTAAGCCAGGCGGGCCTTGAGGTTGTCTTGCGTGAACGCGATGAGCGAGCCGGCGATGATGGTGAAGGCCGCGACGGCCATGAGCCACTCGCTGGCGCCGGTGCGCTGAAGCAGCCCCAACCCAAAGATGTAGACGACGACTTTGAGGATGGTGAAGACGCCGGCTTTGACGACCGCGACGGCATGGAGCAACGCCGAGACCGGAGTCGGCGCGACCATCGCGTTGGGCAACCACCGATGGAGCGGCATGAGCGCCGCCTTTCCGGCGCCGTACGCGTAGAGACCCAGCAAGATAGGAAGCGCCGCGTCGCTGACGTACCCATCGAGGATGCCGCCGATACGGAAGTCCAGCGTGCCCGTCATGTGGAAGGTCCACACGATGGCCATGAGCAAGAAACACACGCTGGTGGTGATGAGGATGCCGAGGTAAACGCGACCGGCCTTCTTGGCTTCGGCGTTTTGACTGTGTGTGACCAGCGGGTAGGTGGAGAGCGTCAACACTTCGTAGAAGAAGAAGAGCGTGCCTAGGTTTGCAGCGAAGGCGATGCCGAGGGCCGCAAAGATCGCAAGAGCGAAGCAGACAAAGAAGCGCGTCTGGTTTTTCTCGTGGTGACCACGCAAATACCCCGCAGCGTAGGAACTCGTGACCGGCCAAAGGCCTGCGGCGACCAACGCGTAAAGCATGCCGAGGGGTTCGACGCGGAACGCGAGCGGTATGCCGGGCAGGAACTCGAACACGGTCCACTCGGGCTGATAACCCCGCAGAACAGGTGGAACGAGGAGCGCGACGCAAACAAGCGTCACGATGCTCGCGAGCGCCGTCATTCCTTCGCGCAGATTCGGGGAGCGTCCCGTTCGTGAAACCAGGAGTGCACCGACGAGTGGCGCCGCGAGGGCCGCCGGGATGAGCATGTTCATTGGGCGCTCCCAATCAGCTCTGCGCCGCGGAAGAGTTGTGCAGAGGCTTCCCCCACGAACGAAGTCAATGGCTCTGAGTAGACACCCATCACGATGCTGGCGCC
This sequence comes from Polyangiales bacterium, assembly GCA_045106895.1. Classification (GTDB taxonomy): domain Bacteria; phylum Myxococcota_A; class Polyangia; order Polyangiales; family Houyiibacteriaceae; genus JBCCRV01. The sequence goes on from JBGCFM010000135.1 coordinate 1,594, forward strand.
GAGGAGGATGAAGGCGGGGCCGGCCAGCTTCCAGGAGGGCGTCGGGTCCGCCGAGGGAGTGGCGTTCGCTGGAGGGTCCTGCAGGTACATCGTCTCCACCACGCGCCATACGTAGACGACCGCGATGAGGCTGCTCAAGAGCGCCGCCGCGGCCAAGAGCGGGTGCCCCGAGGCGAGGGACGCTTTGAGAAGGGCCCACTTGCTCACGAAGCCAGCGGTCCCGGGAATGCCGATGAGACCGATACCGCCGAGAACGAAACCGAAGGCGATGACCGGATGGCGCTTTCCGTACCCTCGGAGCCGCGAGATGCGGTCACAGCCAACCGTCGCGACCATCGCGGCCACGATGAGGAAGAGGCCTGACTTGGTCACGCCGTGGGCGCAGAGGTGAAGGAGGCCTGCGGAGAGACCGTCTTCTGTGCCGAGGCTCAGAGCGAGCGTTAGGTAGCCCACCTGTCCGATGGAGGAGTACGCGAGGAGGCGCTTGAGACTCGATTGGTACACCGCCGAGAGCGAGCCGCCGAACATTCCGAGAAGCGAAAGCGCCGCCAAGATGCGACCAAAATGAAGGCCCTCAAATACGTACGCGACGCCGAATAGGCCGACGATGGCGCGAATCAGCTGGAAGTAGATGACCTTCGTGGCGGTACCCGCGAGGAAGGCGCCGACGGCGGACGGCGACTCGGCGTAGGCACCAGGAAGCCACTGGTGCAGGGGGAAGACCGCGAGCTTGATGGCGAGTCCCGTGGCGACGAAGGCAAAGGCGACGTGAAGAGTACGCGACGGGTCGTCGGCGCTGATTCGGGCGGCGATGTCCGCGGCGTTGAGGGAGCCCGTGACCTGAAACAGCAGGCCGATACCCAGCAACATGAAGGTGCCGCCGATGGTGCCGAGCACGAGGTAGTTGAAGCTCGCGGAGAACGCGCGTCGCGAGCGGCCCATGGCCACAAGCGTGTAGGTCGAGAGCGAGCTGATCTCGAGGAAAACGAAGACGTTGAAGGCATCACCCGTCGTCGCCATGCCGAGGAGACCTGCGAGGCAGAGCAAGTACGCGGCAAAAAACAGATGTTGGCGTCCATCCACGACTTCGCGACGAGTGAAGTGTGTGCCAGCGAGGATGGCGATGAACGCGACGGACGACACGAGCGCGGCTACAAGAGCGCTCGCTTTCGTCACGCGGTACTCGATGCCATAGGGCGCGGCCCAGCCGCCGAGCTGGTAGCTGAGGGGCGCTTCGAGGTGACCCGTCCACTGAACGAGACCAAAGGCGATGCACGCCGTGGCGAAGACCGCCGCAGACGCCAGGAGACGTGCCGCGAAGGCGTGGCGCGCGAGGGCCACGAGCGGAGCCGCCAGCAGAGGCGTGATGACGAGGAGCACCGGAAGGTGTTCAAGGAAGGTCATGCGACACCTCCAGCAGCTTCTTCCGCGAGGTGCTCTTCGGCTTCTTCCGCGGCACGCTCAAGCTCTTCGTCGGCGCGGTCCGCTTCGAGGACTTCGTTTTCTTCGCTCGTGCCGTAGGCTTCACGGATGCGCACGACGAGGGCGAGGCCGAGCGCTGTCGTCGCGACGCCAACGACGATGGCTGTGAGCATCAGAACGTGGGGGAGGGGGTTGGAGTAGACGACGTCCAAATCGACGCCGCCTTCGCCGTCGGGAAGATAGACCGGCGCGGTGCCACCATCGATCTTGCCCATCGAAACGTAGAACATGATGACGGCGACCTGGAACATGCTCAGGCCCATGAGCTTCTTCACGAAGTGGCGCTTCGCGATGACGGTCCAGAGTCCCGTCATCATCAGAAAGATGACGGCGCCGTAGTGCCAGAGGTCGATAAGCGGATGACTCATCGAGGTACCCCCGACCCAACACGCGGGCGAACGCTGAAGAGGAAGTAGATGATCATCATCACGGCGCTGACGGTGATGCCGACGCCGACCTCAACGAGGAAGATGCCGTAATGTTGGCCGTGCTCTGGATGCGCGGGGCTTAGCGCCGAGTAGTCGAGGAAGGGAAAACCCGCGAGGAGGCAAAAGAGGCCGACGCCTCCATAGAGGAGAACGCCGGAGGCCATGAGGACCTGCACCGGGCGGCCGCCGACGAAGCGCTGCAACGCACCGGGGCCCCACACGAGGCCGTAGAGGATGAAGCCCGATGCGAAGATGACGCCGGCCTGAAATCCGCCGCCGGGCCCGAAGTCGCCATGGGCCTGGACGTAGAGGGCGAAGAGCAAGATGTACGGAAGCATCACCTTGGAGATAGAGCGCAGAACCGGCATCTCGCGCACGTAAGGGGCACGCGATTTCGCAGGAACGGCCGAGGCCTCCGACGAGAAGATTCCCTTTTGCTGAAGCAAAAGAGTGACCCCGGTGCCGGCGGTAAAGACCACGGCGAGCTCTCCAAAGGTGTCGTATCCGCGGTAGCTCGCGAGGATGGCCGTGACCATGTTCGGGATGCCGATGTCGCGGTAGGAGGTGTCGATGAAGTGTCGGGCGACGTGCGTGTGAATCGGCGCGTCGGCGACGCCCCAAATCGGCATGTCGAGCGTTCCATAGATGAGCGCGCCGCCGGTGAGGAGCACGACCAGCGTGGCGCCGATGGGCCGGTGAAACCCAGGCTTCTCCTTGTCCTTCGTCAGAGCGAGCGTCGCCAAGAACAGCACCGTGGAGATGCCCGCGCCAACGGCGGCTTCCGTGAACGCGACATCCACAGCGTCCATGAGCGTGAAAAGGGCGGCGGACACCAAGCTAAAGATGCCCGTGAGCATTCCGGCGGCGAAGAGGTCGCGCTGGAGTGTGATCGTGACGGCGAGGACACCGAGGAACACGAAGAAGACGGCTTCGAGTGGAAAGAAACCTAGCATCGCGTCGCCTTCGAGCGGGCCATTGAAACGCTGAACCTTCGCTTCACGACGATGCGCCTTCCGCGGCGGCGGCAGCTTCCTGGGCCGCTTCTTCGTCGAGGTGTGTCCAGTCTTTGATCTCCGGCCGGTGCAGTTTGATGCCCCGCGCGTAGGCGGCCTTTACCAACGCGTGTGTGGAGGCGACGCTTGAGAGCCAGAGAAAAACCAGAATGGTCAGGAGCTTGAACGCAATCAGCGGCTCACTCACGAAGCAAAGCCCGACGAGGATTCCGGCGGCACCGGCACTATCCGTGACGCCCGCTGCGTGACAGCGGCTGTAAAAACCACGAAGCCGCAACAGGCCGATGGCGCCTACCACGCAGAAGAACGAGCCACCGCCAATGAGAATCGTCGCGATGATGTCGAGGGCTAGCGTCATTCGGGGTCCGCCTCTGGCTCCGCCTCGCGTGGCGCGACGGACCCGTATTTGGAGAAGCGGAGGACCGCGAGGGTTCCTACGAAGTTGATGAGCACGTAGGTGATCGAAAGGTCGAGCCACTCCGGTCGGCCAAAGAGGTAGCCACTGAGCGCGATGAGCAGGACGGTCTTGGTACCGAAGGCGTTGAGCGCGAGAATTCGATCGTAGACGGTGGGCCCGAGCGTTGAACGAATGAGCGCGAGCGCCATGGTCACGACGACCGCTGCCGTCGCGGCGGCATAGACATACTGCATATTCATGCGGGGATGTCCTTGGAGTCATCGTGGGGAACGACGTCTTCGATGACCTTGGACTCAAGCCAGGAGATGATCTTCGATGTCGCACCGGCGCTATCCTTCGACGCCATGTCCTCGCTCAGCGCGTGTACAAGGATCACGTCGTCCTGGATATCGAGGGCGATGGTCCCGGGGGTGATGGTGATCGTGTTGGCGTACATCACTTTGCCCAGACTCGTCCGCTGAGGCGCGGCCACACGGATGAGGTGAGGGTGGGTCTTGAGCTTCGGGCTCAGGATCAGTTTTGCGGCCTGAATGTTCGCGAGGAGCACTTCCCACACCAACCAAGGGATATAGCGGAGCAGCCTAAGGTTGATCTCGTAGGGCTGCCCTTCGGAGTCGAGGACGCCGAGGCGATTCACCATGAAGGTGGTGAAGAGAATCGCGAAGAACCCAAACCCCACGACGATCGGGTTGTCCAAGATCCCCGACCAAAGGATCCAGACAGCGCTCAGAATTAAGACGGTGATGGCTCGGCGAAGCATGGGGTTCTCGGCGCGGCGACGATAGCAGGAGATTGGGAACGCTGGGCGCCTATGACGTCGGAAACGTCCGTTTTCGCAGATGCCTTAGGCCCTAGCGGCGGAATTCGCTCAAGTGCGTGATGTACCAGTGATCGCCCCAGGAGATCATGGTTCGGACCTCGAAGCGATGCTCGCGCTCGCCTACTCGGTAGTAGAGCCAGTTGTGACGCTGAGCCCAGTACGGCAGGCGGTTGGATTCTTCTCGAAGTCCCACCCAGCCACGACGGCGTGAGAATTCGAAGCGGAGGAATTCAGCGTCAGCGGCATTTTCGCCTAACTCTGCGTGAAGCTCGTGCACGTCGCGCTCGAATAGACGAATCATCCTCGCATGAAGAGCGTCGGGGTCCGAGATTCCTTTGACCGCGCGAAACACATCCTGGGGAATGAAAAAGCCCATCCCGGCCTCAGGGCTGTCGGCCTTCAGCGCGTCGAAAAGCACACGGGCGTCGGCCTCGACGTTGTTGGGCCCTGGACGCCTCGGCGCGCTTTCGAGGCTCGCTTGATTGCCCTCGGGGACCGGAATTTCGATCCTCTGGGCCTGACCCACCGCGGGCACGAGGAGGCTGCCAGCGGCGATGGCGCCGAGCTGACAGAAGCGACGGCGCTCAAGCATACGTTCTTCAGGCATGATCCGGGTCTAGCCCGACTTACTGACCTTTTCCAGCTGAAGGCCGGCGGGGGAAAAGCTCAGCTCCGTGGCCGTGGGAAGCTCCGCCTCCGCCACCCCGATGCTCCTCGCGACGAACGCGACAGGTCGCGCCAACCGGTTCTTGATGTCTTCGAGGATCAAGTAGAGCGAGGGCACGAGCAATAGCAGGACGAAGGTCGCAAAGAGGACACCGAATGCGAGCGACACGGCCATCGGGACGAGGAAGCGCGCCTGCACCGAGGGTTCGAGAATCATCGGCACCAAGCCGAAAAATGTGGTGAGTGACGTGAGCAGAATAGGGCGAAAGCGCTGCTTGGCGCCGCCGATGACGGAGTCCCAGATGGAGTAGCCCTCTTCGCGCATCTCGTTGACGCGCACAATTAATATCAGGGAGTCATTCACGACGACCCCCGATAGCGCCACCATGCCCATCACACTGATGATACTGAGATCGAACTCCATGAAGAGGTGACCGAGGAACGCCCCGACGAAGCCGAAAGGAATCGCGCTGAGCACCAAGAGCGGCTGTGCATAGCTGCGGAACGGGATGGCGAGGAGGCCGAACACAATGAAGAAGGCGAGTCCAAAACCAGTTTTGAGCGCGGCGAAAGTCTCGGCCCAGTCTTTTTGTTCACCACCGAGCTCGTAGGTTAGTCCGCCGGTCTCTGCGAGCAGCTGCGGAAGCTCCTCGCCTCGCAACGACGCAAGAATCTCCGTCGCGTTGCCGACTCCATCGATAATGTCGCCGGTGACGCTGATGACGCGGCGGCCGTTGATACGCGTGATGGACGTATACGCTCGACCGCGTTCGATGTCTGCAGCGTCGGCGAGGAGCATCTCGCCTCCGTCCGGCGTTTGCACGATGAGGCGCTCGACGTCGCTGAGGGACTCGCGCTCCTCCAGAGGACGACGCACGTACACGCGTAGCTCGTCGCGACCTCGCTGCTGCCGGGACGCCTCGGCGCCGTAGTAAGCGTTGCGGATTTGACGAGCCAGCATGAGCTCGGTGAGTCCCCTCGCGCGCCCCTCCGTCGTCAGGTTGAGGTCGATCTGTTCCTTGCCGAGGGACACGCCGCTGTCGACGTCACGTGTTCCTTCGATACCTCCGATGGTGTCCGCGAGATCCTGCGCGGCGACTTCGAGGATTTCGCTGTCCGAATGACTCAGGCGAATGTCGATGGGTTGCCCGGCGCTTCCACCCAGTGAGTAACGGAAGTTCAGGTTTTCCGCGCCGGGGATTTCTCCGATGCGCGCGCGCCACTGTTCGGCGAGTTGGGAGGTGGTGACGTCCCGCTGGTCGCTCTCCACGAGCTGAATGCGAACATTCGCCATGTGACTCGCGGCGGCGCCGGCTCTCGATGTTGGGCCGGAGCCCGCTGAACCCCCAGCGCCAGCCTCACTGAAGATGCCTTCCAGAATCGCTTCGCCGCCGGACGCGTCCACGACTTCACGTGCCGTCCGCGTCATCAGCTCAGTGAGCTCGCGGGTCTGTTCGAAGGGCGTTCCGACCGGCATGCGGAGGCTCGCGGAGACGACGTCGCCCTCGATCTTCGGCATCGGCGTAAAGCTCATTCGGCCACCGGCGAGGGAGCCAACGACGACGAGCATGAAGATCATCACGGAGGTGGCCAGCGTTAGATAGCGCCATCGAATGGCGACGCGAAGGATGGGCTCGAAGACCTTGTCGATGAAGGTCAGCAGTCGCTCGTGGATCTTTAGCTTTTGAAGCAACTCAAGGGGGTAGAGCAGCGGGGCGAGGAGGCCCCGCAACCAGAAAGGCATGGCGTGGCTCAAGTGCGCCGGCAGAACCAAGAGTGACTCCGCAAGGGAGATCAAGAGGACCGAAATGACGACGATAGGAATGTTCCGGAAGAACTTTCCGGAGACGCCTGGAATGAACAGGAGCGGCGCGAAGAACACACATGTCGTGAGAATGGAGAAGACCACCGGCACGGACACCGACTTGGCGCCGACAACGGCTGCGCGCAGTCGCGACTTGCCTTGCTGCCGCATCTGGTAGACGGACTCGCCCACCACGATGGCATCATCGACGACCATGCCCAGCGTCACGATGAACGCGAAGAGCGAGATCATGTTCAGGGAAACGTCCGCCGCCGGCAGGAAGAGAAGCGAGCCTGCGAAGCTGATTGGAATGCCGAGGGTCACCCAGAAGGCGAGGCGCGGCTCAAGGAAGAGGCCGAGCACCAAGAGCACGAGCGCGAGACCCATAAAGGCGTTGCGCAAGAGGAGGTCGATACGTGCGGCGTAGATCTCGGACGCATCGTTCCAAGTGACGACGCCGACACCGGGAGGCAAGTTCGCGGCGTTCGCTTCGATCCAAGCTTTGGCCGCATCCGCGACTTCGATGGGGGACTGCTCACCGATCCGGTAGATGTTGACCATCGCCGCGCGCTGCCCGTTAAAGCTCGCCTCGCGGTCGACCTCGCGGAAGCCGTCGGTAACCGTCGCGACATCACCGACCCGGAGTTCGCTCCCGTCGGGGCGGCTACGAATGACGATGTCTTCGATCTCCGCCCCCGTTTCGCGACGCGCCGCGGTGCGGAGAAGCACCTCCCCGGCGCTTGTTCGAATTCCGCCCGCGGGCAGGTCGATGGACGAGCCTCGAATGGCCTCGGCGATTTGGCCGATGGTCATGCGATTTGCACGGAGCGAGGCCTGGGACGCCTCCACGCTGATCTCGAGTGGTCGGACGCCGCTTACGTCGGTGAGTGTGATCTTCGGGCTGCTGCTCGTAAGGTCGTCGCGGGTTTGCTCCGCGAGCTCACGCAGAGAGGACTCGCTGATGTCGCCGTAGAGGACGACGGAGATCACCTGCTGCTGGTTGACGGCGAGGGAGATGACAGGCCGCTCGATGTCCTCGGGCATCGAGGTGATGCGGTCCACGGCGGCTTTGACGTCGTTGAGCGCGCGGTCTTGCTCCGCCCCGGTGAGGAGTTTCACGACGACGGTGCTGACCCCCTCGCCGGATGTTGAGGTGACCTCATCGACGCCCTCGAGACCGCGGACGGCCTCCTCAAGGGCAAGGGTCACGCCCGTCTCCACCTCTTCCGGGCTCGCGCCAGGATATGGAACTTGAATCACGATGCGTTCGAGGCTGACCTCCGGAAATACCTCCTGCTTGAGGCGCGTCAGCATCGCCAGGCCACCGAGAATCAGGACGATCATCAGGACGTTGGACGCGACACGATTTCGCGCGAACCAGGCGACAGGCCCCTTCTTGGGGATCGCGGTGGTCTCTCCCTCTTCGATGGAGTCTACTTCTTCGCTCATCGCGGGCCCTCGTCGCCGTCGTCACCCTCGCCAGCCTCATTGGCGCTTGGAACAGGATCGTCCGGCCCGCGGAGAAGCATGCCTTCGACCGGTGCGTTGACACGGCTGGTGATCACAAGGTCTCCGTCGCTCAGGCCCGACGAGGTGATGACCGCGTCATCCAGGCTCCAGGCGACGCCGATTTGACGGATCTCGAGCTCTCGCGCTGGCGTCATTACGTACACGATGTTGCCTTCCCGGACGGCGCGACGGGGAACCTGCACGCCGGAGAGCTCGCCGCCTTCGATTTGTACACGTACGTACGTGCCGAGGAGAAGCGGGGGGCCCGGATCCGTCGTCTCCGCGATGCGCAGAGGGTCCGGCACTTCCACCAGAATACGCGCCATGCTGCCCGCCGGATCCAAGTCGGGCAGGAGCCGAATGACGTGCCCCTCGCGGACGACGCTCACATCGCCGACGTCGTGTTCGATGGTGACCCGAGCGCCGGGTTCATCACCACTGGGCAACTGGATTCGTCCAAGAGAGGCGAGGGGGACGCTGACTTGGACCCAAGCTTCGTCCGTTCCAACGAGCGTCGCGAGCTGCGCGCCGGGCGCCACGTACTGCCCGACGTCGAGATTCTCGGAAACTACGGTGGCGTTGAAGGGCGCGCGGACCACGGTGCGCGCGAGGTTGAGCCGCGCCGAGCGAACCGCGTTTTGCGCAGCGCGCACGGCCACGCCGGCGGTCTCGCGCTGGGGCCCTCGCAACGCGAGGTCGCGGCCTTCGCCGGACCCTTGGTCTTCTCCGCCAAAAGCTTCCCACTCGCGCTGCGCAACGGTGCCGCGTCTCTCTTCGAGCTGAAGCTCAAGCTGACTGCGGTGCACCTCGGCGGCGCGGGATTCCACCGCCAGCGAGAAATCGCGCGCGTCGACGCGGAAAAGCTGTGCGCCGGATTCAAGGCGTCCGCCGGGGACGAGTTCCGAGTTTACGCTTCGAACGCGCCCCGGGACTTCCGATGAAACAACGACGCGACGGGCGGGCATCACCTGCCCCTGAGCGTCGATGCTGATGGGGAAGCTGCCGTCTTCCACGGCGCTGGTTTCGACGAGCAGTCCGATGGACGTTCGTTCTTGGCGCGCCGGTTCGGGCTTGGTCGCGATGAGGGCACGGACGCCAACCACACCGGCAACAAGGACGACAATGGGGATCACACCACGCAATACCTGCGTGGACGTTTTTGGCGGCAGTGGCCCGGCGCTCTCGCGGTAAGGTCCCTCGGAATCAGGCGGGTTCACGACTCATCTCCTTCTTCGTTCTCGCGCAGCCGGCTCGGTTCGGGGCGCTCAGCGTTCCACGCGCCGCCGAGGGCACGGTGGAGTTGGATGCGGCTCGACACTACTTGTCTCTCCGCATCCTGAAGTTGCAGGCGCAGCGCGTGACGCGCCTGAAGTGCGCCGAGCACCGGTAGGTAGTCCGAGAGACCGGCGCGAAAACGAGCTTGAGCAGACTCGAGCGTCTCATCGGCGATGGTCGCCTGGGTGCGTAGAAGCTCAAGGTTCCGGGCTTGGTGGTGCTCTTGGCGAATGGCGGATTCCACCTCGAAGAGCGCCTGGAGAACCACTTGATGAAACGCTTCAATAAGTAGCTGCTGCCCGGACTCTTGGGCGCGGACGGCGGAGCGACCTGCGAACCCGTCAAAGAGAGGAATGTCGATGGAGGCCCCTGCGCCCAAGGTGAAACCGCTCGCTACTCGGGCCTCACCTCCGCCGATGGGTGAGTCGTCACCGAACTCGTTTCGGTTCCACGAGTAACCCGGGGTGACGTTTAGGCGAATGCTCGGCATGCGTGCGGCAACGGCGGCGGCGATGCGTCGGTCGGATGCTTCCACGCGGCGCTGTGCTGCCCGCACATCAGGGCGCTGTTCGATGAGGTCCCCGCTCGCGCCGGTGGGCGGCGCCGCACCAAGCTCGGGAAGGGTGGCTCCTTCGGGGAGCGAGAGCTCCCCCCGCGTGCGCCCGAGGAGAAGCGCGAGCTGCTGCTCAAAGAGCTCCCGCTGCAACTCCGTGAGTTCCATTTGCGATGCGGAGCGCGCCGCCTGAAGCCGCTGCTGGTGCACGTCCACGGAAGACGCCAGGCCCTCACGGAAACGCAGCGTGACCAGCTCCAGATAGGTGGCATCAAGTTCGCTCTGTTGTTGGAGCAGAGCTTCTCTCGCGCGGGTGTTGACGAGGTCGTACCAGGCTTCGGCGATCTGAGCCGACATCGTGAGCGCCATCGCGTCTACATCTTCTCGCGTTGCTTCCGCTTCGAGGGAAGCCGCCTGATGCGTCCGCGCCGCTCGTGCGAACACGTCCAGCTCGTAGCTCACCGGCAATGACACGCTCGCGCTCTGGCTCGTCGCCGAGCCGAAAGCACCGACGGAACGATTCCAGCCGACGTTTCCGGTGGCGCGTACCTGCGGGAAGCGACCTGCCCGGGCCTGATCCGCGAGGGCTTTACTTTGCTCAAGTCGAGCCCATTGCTGACGAAGCGTCAGGTTCTGCTCAAGGCCTTGGTCGATGAGCGCTTGAAGAGCAGGGTCGCCGAAAACCAGCCACCAGGGCCCAGCGGCCTGTGAGGTTTCACGCTCGTCGCCGCTCGTCTCCGTGAACTCTGGGAAAGGAGGCAATGGACGGTCGGGCTGAGGCGAACGGAGCTTGGTGCAGCCGCCAAGCGCGAACCCGAGAGATGATAGTAGGACGATGAAGTGCTTCATGGGCGAGCCGAAAGAGAGCGCAAGAGGGAGCGCAGCTGAGCGCCGCGTAGCAAAGCTGGGTCGAAGGCGCCAAGGCGCAAGCGCGTCCCTGCAGGATTCGACGAGAAGAGCTGAGCGCCGAAGATTGCTCCCCAAAGTGCCAACGCGTCGTAGCGGGGCTGCACCTCTGCGTGAACGGAGCCGTCGCTTTGGCCGCGTTCGAGGAGTGTCTCGAAGAAGCGGAGCATTCCTTGGGCCCGGTGCTGGTAGGCGTTGAACGCGTCACTGCCCGCATCGATGTCCTTCGTTCGCCACCACTCCGCCATCACACGTCCGACGTGGGGTCGTTTGTCCAGGTGGGAAAGCCACTTCTCAAGGACCCCCTCCATGGCGGCGAGGCCGTTCGGCGCCTCGTCGGCGATGGCTCGAAACTCGGACAGGAGAGACGAGAGATTTCGCTCTGCCACGCACGCACAGAGCGCATCGCGGCTCGGAAAGTAGAGGTAGACGGTCCCCTTGGCCACGGAGGCGTGTGCAGCGACGTCCTGCATCTTCAGGCCCTCATACCCCGAAGCGAAGAGACATATTTCACCCGCTGCGAGAATTTCTTCCCGTCGTTTCGCACGACGAATGCTCTGGTTCTCCTGCACCCACATCCAGTCGGGTTCGGCGGCACGGGGTTACAAGGAAAAATGACCCCGGGTCATTTTGTGCCTCGTTGTGCGCCTAAGTGCTTGAAAAGCAACGCGTTTGTCGTGCCGGTCTCAGCGTCGCAATGCTACCCGGCGTCGCTCAAGCGTTGTCAGCGAGCTGCTGATTCTGTCGAAACTGGTGGGAGAACGGGGTGTCGAACCCCGGACCCACGCCGTGTAAAGGCGTCGCTCTACCACTGAGCTATTCTCCCAATCCCCTGGAAGAGGTCCCAGGAGAGGCGGGACCATAGCAGCGTTGCGCACGCCGCCCAGGGAAAAGGTCGCTTTGGGGCACAACAAAAGCCGTTACTCGGCTTTGTATGAACATGGCCCGAGCGGAGTGCTCCTGGCGCCGGCGCTGGTGTTCCGGCGTCGTTGCTCATGACAAACGCCGTCCGGGTGGACGGCGTCGCTAAATCATCCGGCGTTGACGCCGCTTAGTCGATGGCGATGAGCGCCAGACCGCCGGCGGCGATGCCGATGGTCAGGCCAAGAATCAGCAGGTAGGTCTTCACCGTCGCGAACTGCGAAACCTGAACCGTCTCGATGTCGGCGAGAGGCACCGTGGAGCGCTCGGTCTGTGGACCTTGGACTGTCAGCGCGCCGTCAGCGATGGCCGCAGCGACGGGTCCGCTGACGTCGAGACGGCCTGCAGCAGTGGTGATGCGTGCGTCGTAGGGCGGCCGAATTCGGACTTCATCCCCATCGACGTCCTCAATGGTCGTCCCCGTCACCGCCGTCGATGGAGAGACTCCTCCTTCTTCGCCGGTCTCGATGGCTTCCTGCAACTGTGCCGAAGAGGCAGCCGAGAGGCGCTGGAGGTCTTGAGGACGGATATCCACCCAGTTGATGCAGCCGAGGTGAACTACGGAAGCCGCCACCGAGAGCACTAGACTGACGGTCCCAAGGCCGGCGTTTCCACGATTCATGGTGTCTTTCTCCGTGGGGTCTTGGCGCCGGCTATTGCTGGGTGCCGGGTGCGGGTGCGTTGGGCGCAGGGGCTTGCGCTGTGGGTTCGATGAGCTTGCCATGTCGGTACTCAACGGGACGATTGCGGCTCTTCCCGAAGAGGGCGTCAGGATCGCTCAACACCAGCGCTTCGGCAAGAACTTCATCCATATGCTCGATGAGCACGATTCGCATTGCCTGGAGGACACGACGCGGGATTTCGCGGAGGTCCTTCCGGTTTTCTTCCGGAATCAGGATGGTGTCGATGCCGGCGCGGTGGGCTGCGAGCATCTTCTCTTTGAGCCCTCCGATGGCGCCGACGCGACCGCGAAGCGTGATCTCGCCCGTCATCGCCACGTTGCTGCGCACGGGGATTTTCGTCAGGGCGCTGGCAATGGAGGTCGCCATCGTGACGCCGGCGCTGTTGCCGTCCTTGCCGATGCCGCCGGGGAAATGAACGTGAAGGTCGTACTTTTGGTAGAAGTCTTCATCGAGTCCAAGGACCGCCTGCCGTGAGCGAATGTAGCTCATGGCGGCCTTGCCGGACTCTTCCATCATCTGCTTGATCATGCCGCTGACCTGAAGCTTGCCCTTGCCGGGGAGCACGACGGCTTCGCACTCGAGGATGTTCCCGCCGAGTCCAGTCATCACGCTTAGGCCGTGGGTCAGTCCGATTTCGTCCTTGTTCGACTTCTTGTCTGGGAGGACTTTGGGAACGCCGAGGAGCTCGGGGATATCCCGCGCTGCGACTCGGTAGGTCTGCTCTTTGCCTTCCTTGAGAACGCGACGTGAGATCTTGCGGCAAACGCTGCCGATCTCGCGCTCCAGGTTTCGAACGCCGCTCTCCATCGTGTAGTGATGGACCAGGGTACGAATCGCGTTCTCCGTGATCTCCACGTTTACGTCGCTGAGACCGGCGGCTTCCAGCTGACGTGGAACCAAGTAACGGACGGCGATGTTGAGCTTCTCGAACTCCGTGTATCCGCTGAGCTGGAGAATCTCCATGCGGTCTCGGAGTGGAAGAGGGATGCCCCCGAGGTCATTCGCCGTCGTGATGAACATGACGTCCGAGAGGTCGTAGTCCATGTCGAGGTAGTGGTCGTTGAACGTGTCGTTCTGCTCCGGGTCCAGGACCTCGAGGAGCGCGGCGGCTGGGTCGCCTCGGAAGTCGCTCGACATCTTGTCGATCTCGTCGAGCAAGAACACGGGGTTGTTCGTGCCGGTCTTGCGCAAAGACTGAATCAGGCGGCCGGGAAGGGCGCCGATGTAGGTTCGGCGGTGACCGCGAATCTCCGCTTCGTCGCGCACGCCACCGAGGCTGAGGCGCACAAACTCGCGGCCCGTCGCACGCGCGATGGAGCGAGCGAGTGAGGTCTTGCCGACACCTGGAGGTCCAACGAGGCAAAGGACAGGTCCCTTGAGCTTCTGAACCAGCGCCTGGACAGCGAGGTATTCGAGAACGCGCTCTTTCGGCTTCTTGAGACCGTAGTGGTCTTCGTCGAGGGTCGCCTCGGCGACGTCGAGGTCGTAGTTCTCTTCGCTCATGTCGAACCAAGGAAGTCCGAGCACCCAGTCGATGTAGTTTCGAACGACCGTCGCCTCGGCGCTCATCGGCTGCATCATCTTGAGCTTCTTCAGCTCCTTGGTGACCTTCGTGAGCGCTTCTTTGGTGAGCTTCTTCTCTTTGAGCTTCTCTTCGATCTCCTGGATCTCAGACTTGAACTCGTCGCGTTCGCCGAGCTCCTTCTGAATGGCCTGCATCTGCTCATTCAGGTAGTATTCCTTCTGCGACTTCTCCATTTGCTTCTTCACGCGCGAACGGATCTTCTTCTCCACCTGAAGAATCTCGATCTCGGCGTTCATCAGCTCGTAGAGTCGTTCAAGCCGCGCACCGGGATCCGTCGTCTCAAGGATCTCTTGGCGGTCGGCGAGCTTCACGCTCGTCAGGTGCACCACGATGGTGTCTGCGAGGCGCGAAGGCTCCTCGATGGTCTGCACCGTCATGAGCATCTCGGGCGGGATGCGCTTGTTGAGCTTTACGTAGGCCTCGAAGGTGTTCTGAACACTGCGCATGAGCGCGTCGACCTCGCCGGACGCACTTGGTGTGTCCTCGACGGTCTCGACATCGCAAAGGAAGAATTCGTCGTTGGGGATGAAGCGCTTGATGCGTGAGCGGCGTTTGCCTTCGACGAGCACCTTGACGGTGCCATCGGGAAGTCGGAGCAGCTGAATGATGGTGCCAACGGTGCCGACGTCGAAGATGTCCTCTGGCGAGGGGTCGTTCGTCTTGGCCTTCTTCTGCGCCGCAAGGAGGATCTCCTTGTCGTGGCTCATCGCCTCTTCGAGGGCGTTGATGGACTTCTCACGTCCGACGAAGAGCGGAACGACCATGTGGGGGAACACGATGATGTCGCGCAGTGGCAGCAAAGGAACGACTTTCGCTCGGTCCTGTTTGCGTTTCTCTTCGGTGTCGTTCTTGTGGAAGAACATGGCGCTCCAGTTGCGGTGGGAAAATGACCGCAGGCAAACATGAGTCGGCGAATGGCCGGGTGTGCCCCGTCACGCGGGGCCGAAAACATGGGCCTAACATGTGCCAGGCCCTTATAGAGGGAACGTAGAGAGAGAAGACTAGGCGGGTTCTGCCTGCTTCTTTTTCTCGTACACCACGAGTGGCTTGTCGCCCTTAGTGATGACCTCTTCGTTCACGACGACCTCCTCGATGCCTTCCTGGCTCGGGATCTCGTACATGATGTCGAGCATCGCGCTCTCCATGATGGCGCGAAGTCCGCGTGCGCCGGCTTTTCGCTTGAGCGCTTCCTTGGCGACGGCCTTGAGCGAGGCCTTGGCGAACTTGAGCTTCACACCATCGAGCTCGAAGAGCCGCTGGTACTGCTTGATGAGCGCGTTCTTCGGCTTCGTGAGAATGTCGACCAACGCCTCTTCGTTCAGCTCGTGGAGCGTCGCGATGACTGGAAGTCGGCCGATGAACTCTGGGATCAGGCCCGCGCGGAGGAGGTCTTCGGGCTGGACCTGCTCGAGGAGCTCGCCGATTCGTTTGTCCTTCTTGGAAGGAATGTCTGCGCCGAACCCGAGGGTCTTCTCACCGATGCGTCGCTCGATGACCTGGTCGAGGCCGACGAAGGCACCGCCGCAGATGAAGAGGATGTTCGAGGTGTCGATCTGCAGGAACTCCTGCTGAGGATGCTTGCGGCCGCCCTTCGGGGGAACGTTGGCCACGGTTCCTTCGATGATCTTCAAGAGCGCCTGCTGAACGCCTTCACCGCTCACGTCTCGCGTGATGGATGGGTTGTCGCCCTTACGCGCGACCTTGTCGATTTCATCGATGTAGACGATGCCGCGCTGCGCACGCTCCACGTCATGGTCCGCGTTCTGAAGAAGCTGAACGATGATGTTCTCAACGTCCTCTCCGACGTAGCCGGCCTCCGTGAGCGTCGTCGCATCCGCGATGGCGAAGGGGACGTTCAGAATGCGCGCGAGCGTCTGGGCGAGGAGTGTCTTTCCTGAGCCCGTAGGTCCAAGAAGGAGAATGTTGGACTTCTGAAGCTCAACACCTTCGCTGCCCATCTTCGAGTCGATGCGCTTGTAGTGGTTGTGCACCGCCACGGAGAGCACCTTCTTCGCGCGCTCCTGTCCGATGACATACTCATCGAGGATCTCTTTGATCTCGGTGGGCTTCGGGAGAGGGGCTCCCGTCTGCATCGATTCGTCGCGGTCAATCTCCTCGCGAATGATGTCGTTGCAGAGGTGAATGCACTCATCGCAAATGTAGACCGTTGGGCCCGCGATGAGCTTCTGCACCTCTTTCTGCGATTTCCCGCAGAATGAGCAACTCAAATTTCCATGTCCGTCGTCGCGCCGTCGATCCACCCTAAAAAACCTATCCCTTCCTATCCTCCGAGAGGATAGCGCCCGCCAATTCGGCCGGCAAGCAAGGTGCAAAAAGCACCCCGACTTGTGTTATTTGCTACTTCTTCTTCGTCTTTTTGCGTGGTGCCACGACTTCGTCAATGATTCCGTATTCCTTGGCCTGGTCAGCCGAGAGATAACGGTCGCGTTCCGTGTCTTCTTTGATCTTTTCGGCCTTTTGTCCCGTGTGGTGGGCCATGATCTCGTTCATTCGAGTCCGAAGAGAGATGATCTCGTTGGCGTGAATCTCGATATCCGTGGCCTGCCCGCGGTAACCGCCGAGGGGCTGGTGAATCATGACGCGACTGTTTGGGAGCGCGCGGCGCATCCCAGGGCTGCCAGCCGCGAGGAGCCAAGCGCCCATCGAGGCGGCCTGTCCAAGGCAAACCGTGGCCACTGGGCAGCGCACGTATTGCATGGTGTCGTAGATCGCCATGCCCGCCGTGATCACACCGCCCGGACTGTTGATGTAGAGAGTGATCTCTTTGTCCGGGTCTTCGCTCTCCAAAAAGAGCATCTGGGCGATGATCGTGTTGGCGACGGGGTCGTTGACCTCGGTGCCGAGGAAAATGATGCGGTCTTTGAGAAGACGGCTGTAGATGTCCCACGCGCGCTCGCCGCGGTGGGTGCTCTCCACAACAACTGGGACATACGCGCGGGGCTGGTCGAGTTCTCTCATTCGCTAGTCTCCGGGGTATCGGCCTTGGCCTTGGACTTCTTCGCCTTGGCCTTCTTCTTTGGGGCCTTTTTCTCGGATGTCTCGTCTTCCACGGTGGATGTCTCCACCATGTTTTCGTCAATCGTCGCCTTCGACTTGAGGAAAGCGACGATTTTTTCTTCAAGAAGCTGGTTTTCAAGCTGTCCGCGACGTTCGCCGGCGTACTCGACCTTCACCTTCGCGATGTGCTTGCCCGTATCTTCCGCGAT
This sequence comes from Polyangiales bacterium, assembly GCA_045106895.1. Lineage (GTDB taxonomy): Bacteria > Myxococcota_A > Polyangia > Polyangiales > Houyiibacteriaceae > JBCCRV01. The sequence continues at coordinate 18,884 of JBGCFM010000135.1, forward strand.
CGTAGCGAGTTTCGCGTCGAGTTCGTCGTTGGTCACATCGATGCCTTCGATGCGCGCCAGTGCACCCAGGACGATGCCGGCCTTCACGCGGCGCTCAGCTCGTCCATCGACGTCGCCCAGCATGCTTGGGTCGATCTGCTGCCCGGTCATCTGTGCGAACTGAATGAACTCCTGGATCATCTGCTGGCGCTGCTGCTGGAGCATGCTCGGCGGCACGGGGATCTCATTCGTCTCGATGAGTTTGTCGATGAGCTTCTCTCTAAGGATGCTCTCTTCACGACGCTCGTTTTCTTTTTCGAGGTCTCCACGAACGTGGGCTTTGAGGTCAGCGAGCGTCTTGTGCTCTCCGACGTCCTGCGCGAACTCATCGTCGAGGTCCGGGAGGAGTCGTTCTTTGATCTCTTTGAGCTGAACTTCAAAGACAGCAGGCTTTCCGGCGAGCTCTTCCCGTGGGTTGTCCTCGGGGAAGGTCACGTCCACGTTTCGGGACTCTCCGGGGGAGAGGCCAAGAAGACCCTCGCGGAAAGCGTCCAAGAGACCTTCGTCACCGAGGTCGACTTCACGAGCTTCCGCACCGAGGTCCGGATGAAGCTCGCCGTCCACGCGAACGGCGTAGTCGATGGTCAGAAGGTCTGTTTCCTTGGCCCCACGCATCGGCTCGGGCTCCCGAAGGTCGGAGGCGGAGTGGCGAAGGCGGGAAATCGACTCGTCCACCGCTTCTTCGCTGACGGCGACGGGCTTGTGACCCACGGTCAGCTTGGAGACATCGACGGCTTCGAGAACCGGCTGAACTTCGATCTTGGCGCTAAAACGAAGGCCCTCACCCTTTGTGAACACAGGCTCGTCCACCTCGGGCTGTGCCACGATCTGGATCTTGTGCTTCTGCACGGCTTCCATGAGGCCGCGCTCGACGAGGGTGCCGGTGACCTCCGCCTCAACCTGGGCGCCGTAGAGCTTTCGAACGACGTGCGTTGGGACTTTTCCGGGCCGAAAGCCGCGAACCTTGGCCGTCCGGGCGAGGGTCTTGAAGCTTGAGCTGAGCTCTTTGTTCACGGTCTCCCATGGGACCTCCACTTTGACCTCAACCATTACTGGACTGATTTCGCTTAGTTCCGTTTGCACCGTCATCTCACCGTCATCTCTTACTCGGGGTTCTCACTACGTCTGCCGCAGGAGTTCAAGGTCCGCAAAAATGCGCACGCCGATGGGCTTACGTAATGCCGGCGCCGAGAAGGGTCAAGGTCGAAGGGTGCGGGTCCGCCGCCAAAAAGCCCTCAAGAAACGCACCCCCAGGGTGACGTGCGAAAGGCGGAAGGAAGCAGCGGCGGAGCGTCGCTCAGGGAGCGAGCGAGGGAGGTCACCCAAGCTTGAGGAGCTTCCACTCGACGGCGGATTTCCAGACGTCGAAGTCCCCTCCGATGTAGGCGGCAAACGCTGCCTCAACGACGTCGAGGGCCACATGAGCGGATGACCCGAAGTGTGTGTCGTTCGAGCCTTCTCGGTATTCCAGCGCATACTCACTCTCGGATTCGCGGAACGTCTGCACGTAGCGTTGGTCTTCGAGGGCGAGCACGGCAAATTCGTCCACCTCCAGGAGTTGCAGTGCTTGCAGCATCGTCTCCTCGGTGAGCGATCCGTCGGCTTGGGTGAGCTTCCGCTCGTCGTTGATGTTGAGGTCCATGTTCATCTCCACGTTCATCTCCACGTTCATCTCCACGCGTGATCAAAGTGCCAGGGCGAAGGTCTCGAAGGGAGCTAGCAGGGAAGCCCGAAGCTCTGGCGAAACGTGGCGGGTCAGGAAAAGTGCGCGGCCCGTAGCCGAGACATCGCTGCCAGCGTGCTCCGCCGCCGCGGCGGCGCGGACAGCATCTTCTTCGCTATCAAAAGCGATCCACCAGACCACGGCGATGGCGTCGTCGCGTTGGTAGATTCGAATACGGTCACCGTGCCAGCCCTTGGCAGATTCCGTGTCGACGTCTTCGTCTCGGTTCTGAGCGAGGTAAACGCCGAGTTCAAGTTCGCCTAGGGTGTCTTCGTCGAGGATCTCAAAACCGGCTTCATCCATCGACGGAAACTCGGGCATCGCGACGTCCACCGCGAGCGCCGTTTCGACGGGATGCATGATGGCCTCCATGGAGTCCGGCGGCGTCGTGAAGAGCGCATTGACGGCGTCCCAGCCGCCCTCGTAGTAGGCGCGCGCCACGACGCGCAGACCCAATAGATACGGAGCGACGAGGGTCACGCGCAAGATCGCGGGCGCGTTGCTCAACTCACCCGCGGGGTCACCGTTCAGCCCATTGAGATCCACGGGCCTTCGGCCTCGTTCGAGGGCCGCCTGTCGAAGGTCTTGCCCGCGAGCAGCAGCGTCATGGAGCACCATGGTCAGCATAGCGTCGCCTTCGGCGATGCTTCGCACGACGCCCTCGTCGTCCGAGTCGTGCTCGGCCTCGTAGATTTCTCCGAGGTGGAGCCACTGGTCTTGCAGGGCGTGAACCAGCTCATGGAGGAGCGTCAGCCGCGCCAGTGCAGCCTCCCGCGTGTTCGGGCGCCCCACCAAGATGCGAATCACGTCGTCCCGAACCACAAGTCGCGCGGAGTCCGTGTCGTAGTAGCCGACGACCTGCTCACCGAGCACGCCTTCAAGAAGCTCTCGGACGTCGACATCAGCGGGCAAGAGACCGAGCGCCTGGTAGACGTGCGCGGCTTTTTGAACGTCCTCTTCCGTGATTTGCTCGGAAAGAGAGGCGGCGATTCGTGCGGCGCTCTCGATGTCCACGCGAACCGGCATCTTGAACTCAAGGCCCCGCACCTCTTCGGTGGCGGTGATGATTCGTGCGATGGCGGTGTGTTCGATGGCCGTGGGTCGACGCCGGCCCTCTTCTTGACGGGGCTCCGCGGGGCGCGAAGGCGCGACGTGAGTAACCTGCGCGGGACCTTGGGGCTGCGCGGCACAAGCACCCAGAGCGCACAGAGCGCTAACAAGCGCTAGGCGCTTCACGGGACGTCCACCGCCAAGGCGACAACCAAGGGCTTTCGCCCAATACGGCGGCCGAAGAAGCGTTTCACGGCGCGCCGCGCGCAGTCTTCTGCGCTGGCGGGGTCCAGGTTCTTGTTCTTGCGAAGGTCGGAGACCAAATAGTCCACAGCTTCGTCGCAGAGCTCTCCTTCGAGGTCGGCGCGAAGGAAGCCACGCGTCTCGATCTCCGGCATCCCCACGAGGCGCCCGTCTCGAATCGAAAACGCTACGATGGCGGTTCCGAGCTCCGACGCGAGGGCGCGGTCTTTGAGCATTTGTTCATCGACCTCTTGTTTGTGCGCAATGTGCACGCGGCCCGTGGGCACCTGGCCCGTCACCTTAAGTTCGCCGTGCTGGAGCTCGAACTTGACTCCGTTTTCCGCAAGGAGGACAGAGTGCACGCCTTCTTGTCGGGCGATGGCGCTGTGAGCACGCATCATATGATAGGTGCCGTGCACGGCGACGAAGGCTTCGGGGTCCGCCATTCGGATGAGCTCAGCCTGTTCCACCTGACAGGCGTGGCCACTGACATGTACGCCAGGATTCGACTTGCGATCGATGACCCGAACGCCACGTCGCTCCAGTGCGTCGATGAGGTCGAAGACCGACTTCTCTTGGCCAGGAATGATGCGCGAGGAAAGAACGACGGTGTCGCCTTCCTCGATGTCGAGGTAGCGGTGGTCGCCACGGGACAGCCGGCCGAGAGCCGCTGGACGTTCTCCTTGAGTGCCCGTTGCAATGACGAGGAGTTGGTCGCGCGGGATTCGTCGTGCCTGTTCAGCCGACACGATGATGTTGTCGAAGCCACGAATATGGCCGAGCTGACGCGCCACGAACGCATGGTTCTCCACGCTTCGGCCGAGGAGCAGCACCTTGCGATGGTGTTTCTTCGCTGCCTCGAAGGCTCCGCGCATCCTGTACACATTGCTCGCGAAGAGCGCGATGATGATCCGGTGTTTTGCCTCGCCGACCAGCGTATCGAGAGCCGTAGCAGCGTCGAGCTCGTTCCCCGAGCGGCCTTGGTTGTCGACGTTCGTCGAGTCGCTCATCAGCAAATCGACACCTTCTTCATCGGCCAAACGTCGCAGGCGATCGGCGTCGAAGGGCTCACCCGGCGGCGGCGTCTCTTCGATCTTGAAGTCACCGCTGTGGACGACAATTCCTGCGGCGGTGCGCAAAATTAGGCCCGTCGAACCCGGCGTCGAGTGGTTAACGCGGTAAGGCTCGACTTCAAACTCGCCCACGACAAAACTCTGGCCGCGCTCCGTGGGCCGGTATTCCGGCTGCTTCAGGTCGTTGAACTCCCCAATTCGCCGCTTGATCAGCTCGATGGCGTAGGGGGGCGCGCAGATAGGCGGCATATCGTCGCCCAGCGCTCGCATCAGGAAAGGGATCGCGCCGATGTGGTCTTCGTGGCCATGCGTGATCAGGAGCGCGTCCACGTGCTGTCGGCGGGTGACGATGTGATCCAAGGTCGGGTGAATTAGGTTCACGCCGAGGTGACCGCCGGGGAAGGTCACGCCGCAGTCGAGAATGACCATGGATCCCTCGATTTCGAGGGTCATGCAGTTCATTCCGACCTCGCCAAGGCCGCCGAGGGGCACGATCTCCAAGGAGGGGGAGGGGGAGCTGGCCATCGGCGGACCCTGGCACGCTACTGAGCGGGCGCCAAGAGCCGGTTTCGCGGTTGACCCCTCGTGGTACGCGTGGCACGCCCGGGCCTGGAATTGTCCTACGAATGCGCTTCCTTCCCTCCATCGGTGTCCTCGCCTTATTAATCGCCACATCCTGGCATGCCCCCGTGCAGGCGCAGCCGCCCGCTGAGGGTGAGCTTTCGGAGCCTGGCGAACTCGATGCCAGCGCTGACGAGAGCCTGGATGAGGACACTGGGTCCCTCGAGACTCCGGAGCTTCGTGCGCCGGAGCTAACGATGCCTGACATCGGTGACTTGCCCGACATTGAGCTTCCTCCCGAAGAGGAAGACGAGCCCGTCGTGGCGATTCCGGTGAACGACTCGGCGGACCCCACGGCGAACCCGTGGCGACGTCCCGAGCAGACATTCACCTTCGAAGGGTACATGCGGCTGCGCGCTGTTCTCTGGAACGGCTTCGGATTGGGCCGCGACCGCGACGAGGATCCTGGCGCCTTCCGTTACTTCCGAACCCCCGACCGCAACATGGTCCCCGCGGGTGGCTGTGGCGACAACGCCAATCCAAACGCAGACCCAAGTCCCACGGGGCCTGATTCCTGCGGCGACGAAGACCACCATCGTTTCGCGAGCATGCGTCTTCGTCTTCGGCCAACGCTCTCCCTCAGTGATGAGGTTCGCGTTCACGCGACCTTCGATGTCTTCGACAATATGGTCCTCGGTTCCACCCCAGCCGGCAACGTGTACCTGCCACCGTCGACGGCGTCCGAACAGTTCACTCGTTCGAGTCGTGTCCCCGGCGTCTATTCCGAGATCTACAACGACACCCAGAACCCACAGTCCTCCCTCCGGAACTCTCTTCGCGACAGCATCGTCGTGCGGCGGGCTTGGGCGGAAGTCTCCAACCGCGGAATCGGCCAGCTTCGGATCGGTCGAATGGGCTCCCACTGGGGTCTCGGTATGGTCCACAACGCCGGCAACGATATCGACGGGGACTTCTCCACGGACGTTGACCGGATCATGTTTGCGACACAGTTCTTCGGGCTCTCGGGCTTCGTTTCTTACGACTTTGCGGACCAGGGGGTCCAGCGGACTCTTGCGGAAGACGCGACTCGAAACAGCCTCCGCGGCGTTCCCTACGATGCCACGGACAGCGACGACATGCGGCAGATTAGCGCTGCTTTGGCGTGGCGTACCGAAGAGGGGGAAGCCCAGGAGCGGCTTCGGCGCGGCGAAACCGTCTTCGACATCGGCGCTCATATTACTGCACGTAGGCAGAGCTACTTTGGGCGATTGTCCAACGCCTTCGCTCCCACGGCGGACTTCGAAAATGTCGAAGACCGAAGCGATCCGAACAACACCATCACGACCTACGCCTTCGCTCGACGAGACATGCGGGTGTACACCCCCGACCTTTGGATGCGTCTCCGCACCGGCGGCCTTCGCATCGAGCTTGAAGCAGCGCTCACGGTTGGTGAGATTGGCAACTTCGAGAATGTGTTCAGTGATGAGCAGCCTTTTGAGGAAGACCCCTATCGCCTTCTTCAGTTCGCCCTTGCTCTCGAAGCGGACTACCGAGTTCCCGAGCTCGACAACAAGCTCTACATTCGCTTCGCGGGCGGTTTTGCCACAGGTGACCGAGACATCGATGGTCTGAGCTGGAACGACCAAAACACCCTCGACCAGCGTGGCGACCGCACTCTCTCGCAGTTCGCGTTTCACCCGAACTACCGAATCGACCTCATCCTCTGGCGCCACATCATGGGCCGCGTTGCCGGCGCCATGTACCTGAAGCCGGGGCTTGGCTACGACATCATTCGTAGCCCGCGCGGCCGCCTCTTTGGACTCAGCGCGGACGTGATCTACAGCCGCGCGGCGTTTGAGGCCCAGACCTATGGCTCCGACCCGAACCTGGGTCTTGAGCTCAACCTCGCGGCCTACTACCGCAGCGAAGACGGCCCCGGTTTCCTCGACGGCTTTTACGCTTCTTTCCAATACGGCGTGCTCTTTCCCTTCCAGGGACTTGGCTACCTAACCGAGAACGGCATCCCCGAAGTGCCGACGGGCAGCCCCGCCCAAAACCCCGATCTCACCAACGCTCAACACCTACGCGTGATCCTTGGAGTGCAGTACTGATGCGTAAGCTAACCCTCATGTGGCTTTGCCTTATCTTGGCAGCACCGGCCTTCGCTCAAGACGAATCGCCCGCGCCGGAAGGCGCCGAGGAGTCCGCGCCGGAGTCCGCTGAAGCCGAAGCAAGCGATGAAGCCGAGCCTGATGCAGAGGCCGAACCAAGCGCCGAAGTGGAAGCCGAGCCCGAAGCTCAGCCCGAAGCCGAGCCTCAGCTTGAGATCGATCCTGAAGCGTTGGAGCTTCAAGTCGAACCCGATGAGGAAGAAGAAGACGACGCGGAAGTCACCGATGACGCTGTGGATCTCCTTGCTGAGAGCGAGCCGCCTTCCAGTGACCCGACCGTCGCGCTCCCCACAACGCCCCAGCCCATCTTTGGTCTGCACGGTTACTTTCGAACGCGCGGTGAGGTCTACGACAACTTTTTCTTGGGCCGTGATGGCGTCCCCAACCCCACCACCGGCTTACGCGACCTGCGTGCAGAGCCCGGCGCATTTCAGTACTTTCGTCCCGCTGACCGAGGTTTGGAACCCGCCGGAGGCTGTGGCGAAGGAACAGGATCGGTCTGTGGGACCGACCGTCTCTCGTTTGCGAACATGCGCCTTCGACTCGCACCCACCATTTCGTTGAGCGACGACGTCCAGGTGCACATGATGATCGACGCCTTTGACAACTTGGTGCTCGGCTCGACTCCAGAAGGCTCGGTCTATTTGCCTGTTGGCGCGGCTGGCGGAAGCGCCGGTCAGTTCACCAACCCTGCGCGTAGTCCTGGGGTCCCCATCGACAGCTTCGCTGCCACTCAAAACCCGTCCCAGGCCCTTCGAAACGGCGGCCGCGACAGCATCTACGTGAGGCGCGCTTGGGCTTCTGTTCGAAACCGCGACCTCGGACAGCTTCGCTTCGGTCGCATGGGTTCTCATTGGGGTCTCGGCATGCTCGCCAATGGCGGCGAGGGCATCGACGCTGACTTCTCCAGCGACGTGGACCGCGTGATGGCCGTCACCAAGCTCTTTGGTATCTACGCCATCGCCGCGTACGACTTCGCCTCTCAGGGCCAGACCAACCAGCTCACCGGCGACCTTCGTGGCGTTCCATTCGACCTCACTGGGCAAGACGATGTCCGGCAGTACGTGTTTGCTCTCGCTCGTCGCGAGGAAGAACGCACCGCAGCGGAGCGCCTTTCTAGTGGCAGCTGGGTCCTTGAGGGTGGTCTCTACTATGTCTTCCGCTCCCAGTTCCTCTCGTCGGCGGGAACCACGGACCCCTTCGCCACGAACCCCACCTTCGTGCGTCGTGACGCGCGCGCGCACATCCCCGACCTCTGGGCCCGCTTTCGTATGGGCGGCCTTCGACTTGAGCTTGAGGCCGCCGCAATCATCGGCGAAATCGGCAACATCGAGAACGACACGTTCACCGACGACCCTTACCGATTGCTTCAGTTCGGCCTCGCCTTCGAGGGTGAATACCGGATGCTCGACGATAAGCTCTCGATTCGTCTCTACACCGGTTATGCGACCGGCGATGCGGACGTGAACGGGCTCTCCTCGCGTGATGGCCTCTTGGCGCAGCAGAGCGATAACCGCACGGTCTCGGCGTTCAACTTCCACCCGAACTACCGCGTCGACCTTATCCTCTGGCGCAACATCATGGAGCGCGTCAGCGGCGCCTGGTACTTGCGTCCCGGCGTGAGCTACGACCTCATCAAGAGCCCCTTCGGCCGTCTTTTCGGCGCGAGCGTGGACTTCGTCTACAGCCGTGCTGCCCAAGAAGTACAGACCTACGGGTCCAACCCCAATCTGGGCTTCGAGATCGACCTCTCGCTTTACTACCGGAGTGAGGACGGCCCTGAGATCTTCGACGGTTTCTACGGCATGTTCCAATACGGCGTGCTCTTCCCCCTCGCGGGACTTGGGTACTCGCCGTCCGTGGCCAACGCGCCGGACATCAGCACCGCTCAGTCGCTTCGCCTCGTGCTCGGCGTTCAATACTAGCGAGCGAGGTTCGCGAACTCGGGCGCTGACGAAGACGAGTGCGTCTCGCCCATGCGGATGCCCCTGGGGGTGCGCCGGCAGCCTTCGCAAACGCTAGCCGACGACGAAACTCTAGACTTTGGTGGCCGAGCCCAGCGTCACCGGGGTGTGGTAAGGGAGTCGGACATGGCGAAAGCAAAGAAAGAGAAGACGCAGTACGTTTGTTCTGCATGTGGCGCGTCGGCGCCACGCTGGATGGGCAAGTGTGGAACCTGCCAAGAGTGGAACACGCTCGAAGAGCAGGTAGGCACGACGAGCAAGAAGGCCGTCGAGCGAACCGGAGGCACGTCCGGTGGCGCCGCGCGCATCGGTGATGTGTCCACGGCGGACGCTGCGCGTTTGCCGACGGGAATCGGCGAGCTCGACCGGGCGTTAGGCGGCGGGCCCGTCGCCGGCGGGGTCGTGCTGCTCGGCGGAGACCCTGGAATCGGAAAGAGCACGCTCTTGATGCAGGCGCTCTCGGCGCTCGCTGGGCGTGGCAAGCGAGCGCTCTACGTCAGCGGCGAAGAGTCGGCGTCTCAGATCGCTTTGCGCGCTCGTCGCCTCGGATGCGAAGGCGCGGACGACGTGCGAGTGCTCGCCACGACAGAACTCGAAGACGCGGAAACGGCCATTGGAAAAGAACGGCCCCACGTTTGCGTGGTCGACTCCGTTCAGACGCTCGGCGCAAGGCAGCTGTCCTCTTCTCCTGGGAGCGTGACGCAGATTCGAGAGGTCGCGTCGCGTCTCATCGACCTCGCCAAGCGACAAGGGATGGCGCTCTTTCTCATCGGCCACGTCACGAAGGACGGTGCCATTGCGGGCCCGAAAGTCCTGGAGCATTTGGTCGACACGGTGCTCGCCTTCGAAGGCGACCGAAGTCATGCGTTTCGACTGGTTCGCGCGACGAAAAACCGCTTTGGGCCCGCCCAAGAAGTCGGTGTATTCGAGATGCAGCGCGAGGGCCTCATCGAGGTCCCGGACCCGAGCGCGCTCTTCCTCGCGGAGCGACCGAAAGCAACGGCGGGCTCTATCGTTGTGCCCACCGCGGAGGGCTCAAGACCGCTCCTCGTGGAGCTGCAGGCGCTGGTGGCGCCCTGCGCCTATGGATCGCCACGACGCGTCGTCACCGGTCTGGACGGGAACCGTCTCGCGATTCTGCTGGCGGTTCTCGATCGTCGAAGCCGCGTCCGAGTCCTCGACAGGGATGTCTTCGCTTCCATTACGGGAGGCGCCCGCGTCGATGAACGTGCCCTCGACTTGGCGCTGGCGGTGGCCGTGGTCTCGTCGCTCAAAGACGTCGCCGTCCCCGTGGACGTCGCGGTCTTCGGGGAGGTGGGGCTCGCCGGGGAAGTACGCGCTGTGCCGCGCCCCGGTCCTCGCGTGATGGAAGCCAAGAAGCTCGGCTTTCGCCGGCTCATCATGCCCTACGCCAATGCGCAGCAGCTGAGTGACTCAGAGCGCGAGGGCGCCGAGATCAGTGCTGTTCGAACGCTCGAAGAAGCGCTCGACGCGACGCTGGCGGTCTAGTACCGGCTCGACTGCCGGGGGGCTACTCGCTCAGACCGCGGCGGACGCGGTGCGTGCTGATCTTCTGGTCTACGCGGGCGGCTTGCTCGCTGGGGATCTTGAGGGGGTTGAAGAGCTTCAGGTAGGCGTGGTGGTTGGCGTGCATGTAGAGGCCGAAGAGGACTCGGTTCGCGAGCCAGTACACGCCAGTGTCGAGGTTCGTTGGACGGTAGTCACCTTCGTTTCCTTCGGCGGCGTTGTGCGTGACCCAGTTGAAGTGGCTGACGTGAACGGCTCCGCAAACTAGCGCCGGGAGGAACACGACGAGGAACAGAACGGGTCCGAGGAGAACAAACCACGTGCCCACAAGCAGGAGGCCTGTTGCGCCGCTGTAGAGAGTGCGCCGTGTGTCGCGTGCACGCGTCTCCGGCGTGTCGCCCCAACGCTCGAGGTACTGATGGCGAAGGTTCTTTTCGAGCCCGTTGACCATCTTCACGAAGAAGAAGCGCCAGAACCCAGGGTTGACCGGGTGGGGGTCCAGCGTCGTGTCGTCCGTGTGCATGTGATGGTAGCGGTGCAGGATTTCCCACGATGCGAAGCGTGTGCAAACCACGGAGCCCATCAGCTCGCTCCACAGTCGATTCATCGGCCGCGGAAAGTTCTCGTGGGCCCCGTTGTGAATGAACACTCCGGCCATGACCTGGAGGTAGGCCGCGAGGAAGAAGAGCCCTACGAGCAGCGGCGCGTTTGCCATGGTGAAAGCGACGTCGAAGCCGCGCCAATCCAGCGCGAACCAAAGCGTCGCGGACAGCGCGATGGCAAGCGTCGACCAAACGAGGTCGTACTTCGTGTAGAAGTGGGGGTCTCGCAGGAAGGCGGTGCTTGGCTGTGAGAGCCACCAAGGTCGGCGGCTGGGTTTGGCTTTTGTCGCCGTCGCGGAGGTCATAGCCAGACGTATCACGCGAGCCGTCCCCTATCCAGGGCCCGAAACCTCATTATCCCACCATTTCGACGCTAATTATCGAGGCTGGAGGTGCGGAGTCGTCGAGGATCGCACCCGCGCGCACTCTTCGGGGGTCACGCGTCGTGGCCCTTCCAGTGTTCCATCTCGACGATTGGAGTCCATGAGTCGGTGGGGGGTGTCCGGTCCAAAGTTGTCCGGATGAAAGGGATCATTGAGCAGGACATGTCCGACCTCATGGGCGAGCGTCCATGCTGAACGGGCGTATGCGGCTCCGTGGCGGTCGATAATCACGGCGGAGGAGGCCGGGCCCACATCGGATGGGATGAACGCCTCTCCCTGACGACGAGAGCCCGAGAACGCACCGATCGCGAACACATCCACGGTCGTGGGGTCATCGTCTCGCAGCAGCGCCACCAGAGCGCGTTCCTCCAAGGTTCCCCCGGGTCGATGGTTATCAAAAGCGGCGAGGCCGTCGGCGAGGTGCACTTCGGCGATGTCGAGGGACTGACGAGCGTCGGAGCTCAAGGGCTGCTCCGAATCACGGCGCAGGTGGACGAGGAAGCCTTGTTCGTCTCGGACGACAATGTCCGCACTCGGGCCGGCGCCAAACGTCGTCGGCGGGACAGGAAGAACGTCGCTGGTGAAGTCGTGGGCGCGGAGTTCGTCGGCGATTCGTTGGGCGCTCTGCAGCGGAGTGTCTCCCGCCACGCTTGGTACACGGATGAGCACGTCCCCCGCGCGGAAGGAGAACGCCCCGCCGCCGCGGGCGGGGAGCCCATCTTCGTCGCTCACCGAGAGGAGAGCAGGTGGGGGCGGCGCCGAGAGTCTCGTCGTGTGTCGCACGTGGATGAGGCAAGGCGCCCATGCATCGGCGACGCTCTGCACAAGGCGGCCACCGAGTCGGGTGGCTGCCTCCGGAGTGCCGCCCACCACCGGAGAGCCGCCCGGCGCGAGAAGAGTCATGGCGAGGTTTAGGTGACGCACGGCCCGGTCTCCAGCTTCGACATCCGGTCTGCCAACGCGCAACGATTGAGTCGCCCCGAGCACGCTCGCTTCGACTTGATCGCCGACTTGCACATGCAGAAGTTGACGCGCCGCTCCAGGCGCGGACTCTTCAAGGGCATCGCTGACGAGGCGGAGCCAGGGAGAACGACCGCCTTCCAGTTCGACCCGGCGCACGCTCCGTCGTTCGCCCTCGCCGCGGGAGAGAACATCGAGCCATCGACGTTCTTCCACGGCTGGGAGACCGCTCACTTGAACGTAGAACGCGCGTCCGTCGTTCGCCTGCGCCGTGAGCGTTCGCGGAAGCGACGCGTCGTTGGGCTGAGCGAAGGTGGGCGCAAGAGCGTCTGCGGTCGGCGCGAGGGCAGAGCCTGATGCGTCCACGAAGTGGATTCCGACGTGCGTGGTCCTCAGGACTACGCGCTCCGCTTGGTCTAGACGAACTTCTCCAACCCCAGAGCCCGTGGCTTGAACGCGGATGTCCGCCGGTAGCTGGATCTCCGCCGGCAGCGACAGAGGGCGCCCGGCCCAAAGCAGGCGTAATGCACCGTGCGCGGACAAGGTGGCTCGCCCTCGTCCGACTAAGTGCACGCGAACGGCATCTCCCGGCGGAGGAACCTCCTGCGTGGCATCCGCAATGCCGTCGTCGTCATCATCATCGCTGTCGATGGCGACGACGAGGTCCTGAATGACACGCTCCCCACGCATGAAAGTGGGCGCGTCTCGCTCCTGCGCGCTGGCGCCCGCAACAAAGCCCAGCGTGATGAGGCCGAGTAGAGGAGAGGGTCTCACTCCGGCCGGAGCAAACGCTCAGCAAGAGGGGCCATACGTTGGCGGCGACATGATTCCGCGTGGAGAATCCCCCGCAGCTGGGCGAGCGCTTCTTGAAGCTTGTCGTTCACGACGAGGTAATCGAAGAAGGTGTAGTGCTCGATCTCCTCCGTCGAGTTGGCGAAGCGTCGCGCGAAGCTCTCCTCCGACTCCGTCCCGCGACTGTCGAGTCGCCGGCGCAGTTCGTCCATGGATGGAGGCAGGATGAACACGCCTACGGCGTTCGGGAACTTCGCCTTGATCTGGCGCGCGCCTTGGTAGTCGACGTCGAAGAGCAGCACGCGTGTTCCGGCTTTCGAAGCGCGGTCGATCTCGCTGATGCTTGTTCCGTAGAGGTTGCCGTGGACCTCCGCCCATTCTGCGAACTGTCCTTCGGAGACGGCTTTGCGAAACGCGTCGTGGTCTGTGAAGTGGTAGTCCTGACCGTCCACTTCGTTGGAGCGCGGCTGACGCGTCGTGTGGGACACGCTAAAGCGCAACTGCTTGTCGAACTCCGTGAGCAGTCGATGGGTCAACGTGGTCTTTCCTGCCCCGGAGGGAGAGGAGAGAATTAGAAGCAACATATCGTCGTGCGCCACGGGGAGTGTCTACCGGGAATCGCCCTCGATGCAAAGACACAAGCCCCGGATATGTTCTTCTCACTTCGCTTCTGACTTTATCTCCTGCATCCTTAGCGGATGGAGAGCATGACGGGCTTTGGTGCCGGGTCCGTGGCCATCGAGGGCGCTGCCGGTCCAATTACGCTGAGCGTTGAGATCCGCTCCGTGAACCACCGCCACATCGACGTCCGAATCAACAGTGACGACGAGCTGCAGGCGCTGACCGGGGGCGTAGAGGCGTTGATTCGAAAGCGCGGAACGCGGGGGCGCTTCGACGTGAGAATGGTGGCGGATGGCCGGCTCTCGCCACCGCCGAAGCTTGATGCACATCGCGCTCGCTCGGCGTACGCCGAACTCTGCGCGCTCCGTGACGAGTTGGCGCCTGGTGACTCTGTACCGCTTTCTTTGCTCTCAAGTGTGCCGGGGCTCTTTGAGGTGCCGGCGCCGCAAGATTGCGAGGCGCTTCAGGGAGCGCTTCATCGCGCTGCCAACGCCGCGTTCGATGAGCTTGAGTCCATGCGCAGCGTCGAGGGCGAGGCGTTGGCGAAAGACATCGTGCTTCACCTCGATGCCGTGACTCGAAACTGTGGACAGCTCCAGGCAGACATCCCGCGGCTGGTCGCGTCGAGTCGTGAGCGTCTTCGTGGACGCTTGCAGGCACTTCTCGACGAGCGTTTCTCCAACGTGGACGAGGTGCGCCTCGAACAAGAGGTCGCAATACTCGCCGACAAGAGTGATGTGGCAGAGGAGCTCGCTCGTCTCGCATCACACGTGACTCAGTTCCGTAAGATCAGCGCGGGCGCCGGCTTACTGGGGCGAAAGCTCGACTTCCTGCTTCAGGAGATGGGCCGTGAAGCCAACACCATTGGCTCCAAGATTCATGACGCCTCCATCACGATTCGAATCGTTGAACTCAAATCATGCCTCGAGCGCGTGCGCGAGCAGGTACAGAACGTCGCCTGACGTTCAGTCGTCGATGTTCTTGCGACCTTTGATCTGGCCCATCACGCGCTGGTACTCGATGTCGAAGGACGCGGTGCCTTCTTCGAGGTTCTTGATCTTGGCGCGAACTTCAACGTCGAGCTCGTCTTCCATGCCGGCGTGACTGCGGAGGACCGTCGTGATCTTCTTTCGCATCACATGGTCTTCGGCGAAGATGTCGTCGACGTTGTTGCTGTGGAAGAGCATCGTCATGACCTGCTCGACCAAGTAGGGCAGCCGGTCGTCCTGCGTCGGGAAGTTCTTTTCCTTGGCGACGCGAGCCATGGTGCGACCCAGCATCGAGCGGCTTAGGCCGTCACGATCCAGGATGTCCCGAGCTTCCTCGCTCACAGCGCGGTCGGTTCGGATGAACTCCTTGAAGACCGCCTCAAGATCGAGCTTCACTTCGTCCGCGCTATGGACCTCGATGTCGGCGCTATCGGTGACGGGTTCGACTTTCGTCAGAACTTCGACAATTTGACCCGCGATGAGCGGAACCTGGCCTCTAAAGAGTCGCATCGAGGCGATCAGTAGCCGAACGCCCTTGCGGGGTCAATCGAGCTTCGCCAAATCGAACCCCAGGCGGGGGCCTACTGGCTTAGGCGCTGCTCCATCCGAGCGATGAGCGCGTCCCAGCCATCTCGGCTGATGATTCGGTTAAACTGCGCTCGGTAGCCCTCCACGAGACTCTGACCATCGGTGATGACGTCGACGACGCGCCACTGGCGACCTTCACGGCGCATCGTGTAGTCGATGGTGACAGGCGGCGCGCGGCGGTTTGCTCGCGAACGCGCGCTCGTTTGAACCAGTACCCGCTCCCCGCGGGCTTCCGCGTTCACGTAGCTGACGTCAAAGTTGAGCGTGCCTTCAAGGTTGGCCTGGTAGCTCCGCTCCACGAGCTGTCGAAGGAGGCTTACGAAGTGAGCTCGGGCTTCTTCTGGCTGAGACTCCCAGTGGTCGCCGAGCGCCGCTTGGGAGAGTGCGTCGAAGTCCAAGAGGTTGCCCAAAAGCGCCGTCAGCTGGCGGCTGCGAGCGGCCCCTTCGGATTGTCCGAGGATCCGGGTGGCGCGCTCATGCTGCGCTTCCAGGTAGGACTGCGCACGAGCGGGCTGAGCCTGCGCCGCGGCGGAAAACTGGAAGCTGGCCACCACGGCGGTGAGGAGGAGGGCGATTCGTCGTTGGAGAGTCATGGCGTTGTCCGTTGGACGGCGTACGAGGCTGAGCATTCAGTCTGCCTTGTTCCGTGCGTCGCTAGTCGCAGGTTGGCTCCCAGTCAGCGGGAGCGAGAAGGGGGGCCCCGGTCGCGCGCTCAAGCTCGGCGGCGGCGATGTTGAACTCCATCAAAGCTTGAAGGTGCCGTGCGCGCGCTTCGAAATAACCCTTCAAGGCGTCGATGAGGTCGCGTGGCTCGAGGGTGCCCACGTCGTAGGCTTGAGCGGCACCGACGAACCACGCGCGGGTTTCCCGCTCCCCGCGGCTCCAGGCAGCCTCACGTCGGCGGGCATCGTCGAGCTGGCTCACGGCGAGCTCCACCTCGAGGTTGAGCCCTGCGCGGGCTTCCTCCGCATCGAGACGTGTCTCCGCGAGGCGTGCCTCAGCGCCGCGAGTTCGAAAGACGTTCCCGGCGAGGTCGAGGTTCCACCGGAGCAAGATGCCGGCGCCCAAGGCAGGCTGATTGGCGGGGTCGTCGATCCACGGGTTGTTCTGGTCGGCGCGGCCCGGGGTCCACGTGATGCCTGCGCGGAATGCGAGAGCCAGATCTGGGGCGTAGCCGCCGCGCTGGATGGCCAAGTCCGCCTCGCGTGCATCGATGGCCGCGTCCAGCATACGTAGCTCAGGCCGCGAGCCTCGCGCCCGCTCTCGCATCGCCTCCGTCGTGGCCTCTTCCACCGGCGCTGCAGCCATGGGGCATGGAGGAACTTCGGGTCTCGCGATGCCCGTGAGGGCACGCAGTGCGGCTTCGCTTGATTCCCGCAGCCGCTGGGTCTCGCTCGCGCGAGCCTCGATCTCGGCCACCGCAGCGCCCAGGCGTCGGCGGTCCATTGGATTGACACTCGGATCCTCGGCCTCGAGGAGTTCATCGAGCTTGCGGACAGCGCCCTCGAGGTGCCCTCGTCCTTCGCTGAACATTTGCTCGAGGTCCAGGGCGAGCTGCAAGCCATAGTAGGCCCGGCGCACGTTGTATTGAACGCGCGCGAGAGTTCGTTCGCGTTCGTGGGTGGCGACGGCGACTCCCGCACGGGCTGCTCTCCGAAGGCCTCTGAGTTTCCCGAAAGTGTAGAGTGGGATCGCGCCTTGAACATCCACGCCGAGGGCGGGCCCCCATCCGTCGAAGGAGAGCTGATCCTGATCGCTGAAGATGGCGGTGCCGTTGGCGTTGGGCGCGATGGTCAGCCCCGCCGTCGCCGTCCAACGGAAGAATGGCGAAAAGCGCGCTTCTCCTAGACGCGCCTCCGCCGCTGCGAGTGCGAACTCGTCGGCTTGAAGGGCGGGGTAGTTCGCTTCCGCCTCTGCGAGAAACTGAGCGAGGTTGCGAGCCTCGCTGGATTGCTCCTGTGCCTGGAGCATGCCGCCAAAGCCGAGGGCCGAGAGGAGGGCTAGCGCTATGACTCGAAACCGCACGCTTTGTCCGTAGCAGCCTCACTGGCGGCGGGCCCAAAGAAAAACGGCGTCTCCCGTGAGGGAAACGCCGAGTTTCGAGCCGGGCCCATGCGGGCGGCGGAGCTAGCGCATCTTGGAGCGACCCATGCCGCCCATGCTGCTTGAGCCGCGGGTGGAGTTGTATCGCTGGATAACCTGGTCGGTGAGGTCCAAGTTGGATGGAACCCAAACCACGCCGCCTTCGTTGGCCTCAACGATGAGCTCGTAGCCCTCGGTCTGGCCGATTCGGCGGAGAATCTCCTGCATGCGCTCCAGGATGCTCTTCGTGAGCTGAGCTTCCTTCGTGGCGAGCTCACGCTGGAACTCGACGTAGGTCGACTGCAGTTCGATGAACGCCTTCTGGTAGGCCTCAAGGCGGGCTTCAAGGGCCTCACGCGACAGAACGTTCTTCTGACGTTCGATGTCTTCCTTCATCTTCTTCAGCTTGCTCTGGGCGGCGTCCAGTTCCTGCTGGCGGCGCTTGAAGAGGCGCTGAAGGCGGCGCTTCGCTGCACGGCCGTCTTCGGTCTCGTTCATGGCGCGCTGAAGATCGACAACGGCGATCTTGGTCTGGGCGTAGAGGTCGGGGGTAATGACCGAAACGAGGAGGGCTGCGAGAAGGACAATCGCGTGGCGCTTGATGCTCATAAGGTTCTTTCAGAAAAGCAGGAAGCCCTAGTAACGGGGCCTAGAGGCTTCGTCAACCGCCGAGGCGGCTGTCTATTCAAGTCGAAAATATTCTCGGGTAAGACGGGCTTCGGTGTGGGCGATTCACTCGGATACGTGATTTTTGTAAGTCGCCGTTCTCACTAGAAAGATGTGCCGATGGTGAATTCGAAGCGAATCTTCTCCTCATGCTCACGCCGGGCGAGGGGAATGCCCCATTCGAAGCGCAGAGGGCCGAGGGGAGAAATCCACCGAAGGCCGAATCCAACGGAGGTGCGGATTTGGAAGGGATTGACGTTGCACGGGTTCGTCGTCGGATCGTTGTCCGAGGTGACCGGGGCCTGACAGAACGTCGCTTCGGTGTTCCAGGTGTTTCCGCCATCCATGAAGGCTACGCCGAAGATGCCAACCTCTTCGAGGATTGGAAACTCGACCTCGAGCTGGAAATAACCCTGAAGGTTTCCGCCGAGAGCGATGCCGCCGGGGAAGCCGCCGCCTGCCTGGGGAGGAATGGAGTTCGGGTCGGTGTTTCGTCCCAGAGACGCACGAGGTCCAATGGACTGGAGCCGGTAGCCGCGGATGTTCTGGATGCCGCCGAGGTAGTAGCGCTCGTAGAGCGGAACGCCGCCCGCTTGGCGGGAGGAGATGTAGCCAAGCTGGAGGTTGAAGCGGAAAATCAGGGGCCCAAAAATAGGACGGTAGATTCGGAAGAACGCGTTGTTCCGCACGAAGAGCTGCTGGCTCCCAAGGAAGCTCTCGGCGACCTCTGTGGAGGCGGATGCGTGAACACCGCCTGTGGTTCGGAACGGGCTGCCCGTTCGCGAGTCCCAGGTCAGGGAGAGCTGGAGGGAGCTCGTCAGGCCTTCGCGGAAAAGGTTATCGAAAGGCGCGGCCTGGAAAATGTTGAAGCCCTGGCCGCCGGATCCGCTCTGGAAGAAGCCACCGGTACGAGCCGAGATGTCGATGTACTCAGCCTGGTACTTGAGGAAGACGCGGAGGCGTGGGTCGAGGACCGGGTGGCCGAAGGTGATTCCGCCGCCGATGCTGTTTCGGTTGAAGCTCGCGAACTGTCGCTGCTGGTTGAATGCGTCGAGGCCGAGGCTCCAACGTGAACCCAAAAACCAAGGTTCGACGAAGCGAAGCTGAAAGAGCCGGCGGATGCCGCTGAGCTGAAGCTGGAAGCTCAGCTGTTGACCATTGCCGAAGAGGTTCTGTTGCTGAACCTGGGCCGTGAGAATGAAGCTCTCAATGGACGAGAAACCAGCGCCCACCTGGAAGGTACCCGTGGCGCGCTCGGCGACCTCGACGTTGATGACGATGAGTCCTGGGCCAGAGCCCGTTTCCTCACTGAAGTCGACGCGTTCAAAGTAGCGAAGCTGCATCAGTCGAGCGCGCGAGAGCTCGATGGCGGTTTGATTGTAGAGCTCGCCCTCGAGGATTTGCATCTCGCGACGAATGACGGCGTCGCGCGTCTTCGTGTTTCCGCCGATGTTGATGCGCTCGATGCGAACCGGCGGACCACGCACGATTTGCGCGTTTACATCAACGATTCGTCGCTCTTGGTCGAGGTTTGTGTCCGGCGCGATCTCGACGCGGGCGTAGCCGGCGTCGCGGTAGACTCGGCGGATCTCCTCGATGCCGAGGGCGATTTTTGTGCGGCTGAACCAGTCGCCGGATTCGAGATCGATGCTCTCCCGAAGGTCGTCTTCGAGGGCGTCGATGGTGGCGCCGTTCTCGTCGACTTCCGTGACCTGCATGCGGCCGATACGGAAACGCGGACCCTCCTCGATGGGGATGGTGATGTCGATGTGAGAGCCATCGCCGGTGAGTTCGATGCGAGGCGTCCCGATGGACACTCCAAGGTAGCCCTTGTCGTAGTACCAGGCCTGGAGACGCGTGACGTCTTCTTCGAAGAACGTGGTGTTGAAGGTGTCGTCGTCCGAGATGAACGAAAAGAAACCCGTCTCGCTCGTGCGCATGATCTCGTTGAGATCGTCGCTTGGGATGTTGTCGTTGCCGAGGAAACGCACGCGCCGGACGGTGACTTCGTCGCCTTCTTCAATGGCGAAGCGCACCTCGACCTCGCCTCGGTCGCCCGGAAGCTCGCGGATGTCGTAGTTCACGCGGGCGAGAAAGTAGCCTTCCTCCGCGTAGAGGTCGCGAATCTTCGTGACCTGCCGGCGCACATCGACGACGGAGAGGATCGCGCCCTCACGCAGCGTGACTTTCTCTTCGATGTCGTCGTCGTCGACCTCGTCGTTGCCGCTGAAGATGATGCGGGCGATGGCGGGCCGTTCCACGACCCGGACGACAAGCTCGATCTCCGCGCCGGAGGGCTCGGCTTCGATGATGATGTCGTCGAAGAACCCAAGGTCCCAGATGGCGCGTGCGTCGCGTGCGATCTCCGTGTCCGTGCACGGGAGCTCTCGCCGGAGACGCATCGTTGCGCGCACATCGTCGGGGTCCACGCGCCTGGCGCCTTCCACGCGGATTTCGCGAATGCGTCGTCCTTGGCAAATGGTCCCCACCTGAGGAGCGGTCTCCTGCGGGGTGTAGGTCTCGAGTTCCGGTTCCGGAGGAGGTGGGGGCACGTCGGCCGCCTCAGGTTCGCCGTCGACTTCCCCTTCGGCTTCCTCGTCGGCCCCGTCCACGTCCTCTTCGGTCGTGTCCGCCTGGGCGTTTTCATCGGGGCTTTGTTCCGGCTCCTGGGCATGCCCGAGAGTGGAGGCAAAGCCAGCGGCCATCACCAGGGCCCAGATGGGCCAATTACGAAGGAAAGTCATGATTATGCGGGACTCGCGCGGCTATAGCCGTGCCCCGTAAGGGGGTCAAGGTGGGGGTCGGCGCTGGAACACCTCAGATTTGAGCTTCTTCCATCTCTTTGGCGGGCTCAGCGGCGATTCCGTCGTCGGACCCGGGCGCGTCCGAGGGAAGGTTTGAGTCCTTGCTGGGAGACTCATAGTCGAATTCGGATTGGCGTTCGTCCGTGTCGACGACCCCATCGAGCATGGAGACGACTCGAGGCATCCTCGATGCCAGCTCGCGGGAGTGGGTGACGATGAGGAATGTCGTCCCGCGTTTGGCGTTTAGATCGAAGAAAAGGCGATGAATCGCGTCGCTGGTCGCCGAATCGAGGTTTCCCGTAGGTTCATCGGCCAAGACGAGGGCCGGATCCATCACGATCGCCCGAGCCAGCGCGACGCGCTGCTGCTCGCCACCGCTGAGCTCTCCTGGGCGGTGGGTGAGGCGGTGACCGAGTCCGACCTCTTCGAGGAGAGCGCGCGCTCGCTTGGCGAGAGGGCCGCGTTTCTTGCCGCGGACGAGGCCCGGCATCATCACGTTCTCAAGCGCGGTGAACTCCGGGAGGAGATGGTGAAACTGGAAGACGAAGCCAATTCGGTCGTTTCGAAACGCCGCCAGCTGCTTGCTCGAGAGCTTGGTGACGTCGCGTCCCTCGCAGATGATCTTGCCGGATGTGGGCAGGTCGAGGGTGCCGAGGAGATGCAGCAGAGTGCTCTTGCCAGCACCACTGGCGCCGACGACGCAGACCATTTCTCCCTTCTCGATGACGAGGTCGACGCCCTTGAGCACCTCGACGAGGTTGCCCTCATGGATGAAGTGCTTCCGGACGCCTTGGGCGACGACGAGGGCGTCAGGATTGGGTGGGGACTCAGACATGTTGTTTTCTGCGCGTTGGGAGCTCTTAGAGGTGCCGTAGTGCGTCGACGGGCCGCATGCGTGATGCGAGGAATGCTGGGAAAACCGTGGCCACGAGACAAATGCCCACGGCGGCGAGGCCCACGGCGACGAACTCCATCGGGTCGGTGTGCACGGGCAGTCGGTCGATATAGTAGACCTCGGGATTCAGCCGGATCCCGATGTGTTCGAGGATGAAGACCACTAAATACCCGGCTCCTAAGCCTGCTAAGGCCCCATAGACGCCGATCAGCAACCCCTCGAAGAGGAAGATTCCGATGATGCTCTGAGAGGTCGAGCCCATCGCCTTGAGGATGCCCACCTCCCGGCTCTTTTCCTGGACCATCAGCGTCAGCGTGCCGAACACGCAGAAGCCGGCGATGAGCACGGCGATGCCCAGGGTCACGAACATCGCGAGCTTCTCGAGGGCGAGGGCGCCGAAGAGTTTCGCGTTCAACTCCTGCCAGTCTTTGGCTCGGAGCTCGGGTCGCTCGCTGAGGGTCTCGCCGACGGCGGCGGACACGATGGCCGCGTCGTCCACGTTGTCGACTTTGATCTCGATACCGGTGATGGCGTCGCCCTTGTTCAGGAAACTCTGCGCGTTCGAGAGGAGCACATAGGCGTGCTTCATGTCGTACTCGTACATGCCCGAGTAAAAGATGGCGGCGACGCGAAAACGACGTGACTTCGGCATCGGGCCCGCGGGTCCGAGGGCGCCGAAGGGCGAGATGATGTCGACTTCGTCGCCGACGAAGAGACGAAGGGAGCGCGCGAGCTCTTTGCCCACAACGATGCCAGGCAGCACTTCTTGATCTCTGGAGGGGGAGTTGCGACGCGCTCGGTTGTCCGATTCCATGGCGTCACGCAGAGCGCGCACGTCATCCTCGGCGCCCTCTGGCAGGTTGAGTTCGTCTTCGATTTCCCGCAGGAGTGAGCCGCCTTCGGGGGCGCCCTCATCTCCCTCGTCGCGTTCGCCGAGGACGCCGCTTCCAAGGTCGATGGGGACGATGCTTCGCCGCTGTTCCGGCGGCAGATCCAGAAGCGACTGGGGGTCCTCCAGGAACCCAAGGCTTCCGTTCGTGATGTTCTCTTCGAGGTCCGTGACGGCGCCAATGGACGCGGGATCGATGCCTCGGAGGATGACACTCTCACGGTTGCTCGCGCTCGTGGCCATGACCTCACCTTGGAGATACGGAGTCGCGGCGTGGACGCCTTCGACGTCGCGAACCGAGTCCAGCACGGGCAGCCAGCCTTCGAAGGCGCGCTGTTCTTCGTCGTCGATGACCACATGCGCGTGGTTGCCGAGGATCTTCTGCTGGAGGTCATCCCGGAAGCCGCCCATCACGCTGAGCACGGACGTCAGCATGCAGCTGCTGACGCTCACAGCGAGGATGGAGAGGCTGGCGATGGTCGCGAGGAAGCCGCTCTTCTTGCTGCGAAGATGGCGCGCGGCGACGAGCAGGTGAAAATCGACGCGCTCAAACGTGCGCATGATCAAGGGCACGACGCGGGCCGCGATGCGTACAGCGAGGAGCGTCGTGATGCAGAGGCGGATGATCGGCTCGCGGAGCGCGTCAAGTTCGCTCGAGGCGACCTCAAGCGTGTAGTTCTGCAGCGCGAAAACGAAGAACGCGACGATGGCGATGTCCGCGAGCGCCCAGAAGACGACGCGGAAGGCTTTGGGCAGCAAAAACCAACACGACACCGAGAGCATGAGCCAGGCGAGGCGCGCAATCCCGGCGACGAGGCCCAACGCGTAGACGGCGATGAGCTCGGTCTCGCCGAGAGCCAGCATGGTCTCGTCGATGGAGTAGGTGAACGCGAACCCGGACTCGATGGAACGGTAGGCGCCGTACCACATGAGAACGTGGAGGGCGGCCATCAGCGGCGGGGTGATCACCGAGGCCCACGCGAAGGCGCCCACGCGCCACTGACCACGGGTGCCTGGTGGAAGTCCCTTGGCCCGGCGGCGTACGTAAAACGCCACGGCGAGGACGACGAGGTACCCACCGCCGAGGGCGAATAGGTACTTCTTGAGCATGTCCATTTGGTCCGCTTGGCGGGCCAAGGTGGGCCAGATCACAAGGGGGCCGAGCGTCGCCACCAGGCTCGCCGCGCTCACCAAGAAAAGAAGCGCCGGTGATGGACCCACCGCCGTTCGCGCATGCGAGCGCGCGGTGGAATCACTCTGGGACGGCTTGGCCATGCTCGGAGCCGCTACTCCGCTTCTGCGCGCAGCAAAGGAAAGAGCAGCACGTCGCGAATCGATGGCTGACCCGTGAGCATCATGACGACTCGGTCGATGCCCATGCCAAATCCGCCCGCCGAAGGCATGCCGTGGCTCAACGCGCGAATGTAGTCTTCGTCGAAGTCCATCGCTTCATCGTCGCCGCCGGCGCGGTTCTCAAGCTGGCCACGGAATCGTTCCGCCTGGTCGTCGGGATCGTTGAGCTCGCTGAAAGCGTTCGCGATCTCGCGGCCCTCGACGAAGAGCTCAAAGCGGTCGACGAAGCGTCCATCCTCGTCGTTCTTGCGCGCGAGGGGCGACACCTCGAAGGGGTACTCGGTGACGAAGACAGGCACGGAGCGCTCTCCGTCTGGAGTACGATAAAGCGTCGTGAGGTGAGGCTCGCAGAACACTTCATACATCGAGAAGATTCGCTCGCCTTGGTTTTTGGCTTTGCCCAGGAGCTTCTTGTCGAGGTGCTCGAGCTTCTCGCTGACGCCCTCGATAAACGCGAGGGTCTTATCTTCATCCTCGAGGGTCTCGATGGCGAGGTCCATTCCAAGATGTGTTGCGCCGTCCACGATGGCTTGACGCATAGTGACGACCTTCCATTCCGCCTGAAGGTCAAAAGAGCGCTCTTCGCACAGCTTTGGGTGGGCTTCTTGAACGACGGCGTCGAGATGGCGAAGCAAGCGCACGGTCTGCTCGCGCAGCTCGATGTCCGTCGCGTAGGCCATGTAGTACTCGAGCATGCTGAACTCGGGGTTGTGCCGCGTGCTGATGCCTTCGTTGCGGAAACAGCGAGCGATTTCGTAGACGCGGTCGAAGCCGCCGACGACCAAGCGCTTCAGGTAGAGCTCCGGCGCGATGCGCAGGAAGAGGCTCATGTCGAGGGCGTTGTGGTGCGTGTTGAAAGGACGCGCCGTGGCGCCGCCGCGGACGGAGTGCAACGTGGGCGTCTCGACCTCGAGGAAGTCACGCTCATCGAGGAAGCTGCGAATCGTTCGAATGATGAGACCGCGCGCGCGGAAGATGGCGGCAACGTCGGGGTTGGCGAAGAGGTCGACGTAGCGCTCTCGGTAGCGCTTCTCGACGTCTTTGAGGCCGTGGTACTTGCCCGGCGGCGGGAGCATCGCCTTGGAGAGGTGCTCGTAGGTTCGAGCGCTCAGCGCCAACGCGCCGGTTCGGGTTCGAACGAGAGGGCCACGCACGAGCACGTGGTCAGCCAGGTCGACGGCGGCGAGCTGCGCGGCTTCATTCTCCGGAAGCTTGTCTTTACGCACCAATGACTGGGCGTCACCGTAGGGCGTTCGAATGACAAGGAAGGGGCCACGCTTGGCGACAACTCGGCCGTAGAGGGAGTACGTCGTCTCCTCGCCCGTAAGCTCGCCTTCTTCCGGGAGCTTGGCGCGCTCTTCGTCGCTGCCGAGGGCCAAAGCCACGACGGTTTTTCGCCCTTCGCGCTCTTCGTCGCTTGGTCGAAACCCGTTGGGGAAGGGTGCTGTTCCAGCCGCAATGAGCGCTTCGCTCTTTGCTGCACGTGCCTGTCGTAGGTCGTTCTCGCTCGCCACGTTCTTATGCCTCTTGCTTCTTCTTTTTATCTTGTTCGCGCTTGTCAGCGCTCATCATCAGGTAGGTCTCGATGAACGAGTCCAGGTCCCCATCGAGCACCGCGTCGGCGTTGGTGACTTTGTGCTTGGTGCGCTCGTCTTTCACCATCTGCGACGGGTGAATCGTGTAGCTGCGCATGCTGCTGCCAAAGGAGATGCTGCCCATGTTGCTCATGAACGCATCTTCGAAAGCTGCCTCTCGGTCGCGGCGCTCTTTCTCGTAGAGGAAGCCGCGGACCATCTTCATGGCGTGGTCGCGGTTTTGATGCTGCGAGCGCTCTTGTTCGCAGCGAACCACGTAACCCGTCGGGATATGCTTGATGCGAACAGCGGACTCGGTTCGGTTGACGTGCTGTCCACCCGCGCCGCCGGAGCGCATCGTCGTGATCTCTAGGTCCTCGGGACGGATCTCGATCTCGATGGTGTCGTCGAGCTCCGGGACGACGTTGACGCCGACGAAGGAGGTCTCGCGACGCCCGCTGAACTTGGAGATGCGCACGAGGCGGTGAACTCCGTGCTCGGCGCGAAGAAAGCCGTAGGCGTTCTCGCCCTTCACGAGCATCGACGCGCTGGCGATGCCCGCGACGTCCCCTTCGTTGCGCTCAAGGAGCTCCGTCTTGAAGCCCTTCTTGTTGCACCAGCGCGAGTACATGCGCAGGAGCATCTCCGCCCAGTCTTGAGCGTCGGACCCGCCGGCACCCGAGTTGATGCTCAAGATGCAGTTGTGGTCGTCGTCTTCCGTGAGCATGCGTTTGAGCTCGAGGGCGCGAACGCCGGCCACCAGCTCCGGGATCTGCTCCATGAGTTCGCCGAGGGACTCTTCGTCGCCTTCGGCCATGTCCATGAGCTCCATCAGTCCGCGGACATCACTCTCGATACGCGTGAAGTTCGTGATGACGGCGTCCGCTTGGGAACGCTTGCGCATCATCTTCTCGGCCTCCTGGGGATCGTCCCAGAAGCCCTCTTGCGCGCTCAGATTCGTAAGTCGGTCGACTTCGTGCTGCAATCCAGGGACGTCAAAGATACCTCCCCAGCGCCGCGAGGCGCTGAGTAAGGTCCGCGAGTGTCGTGCGGCTCTCACCAATGAGCATAGTCATGATCGATGTTTTCCAGTGGTCCGTGCCTGGACCGGGGAAGGGGCTACCCCGGCCCGACCAGTGAGTCAACGCCCGGCGAGGGCTTCAGAACTCGAAGCGCCCGACGGCCATGGCTCCGCCGTCCGTTGGCGCGACGCCCACTAGGGCGGCTGGAGGGCGGTTCCCCTGACGCACAACGTCCGCGATGATGAACGCGGCGCCTACCAGGACCACCGCGCCGCCGGCGACGAAGAGGCCGAGTGCGACGTTTCGTTTGCGATTGAAGTCGTCGTTCAGTCGCAGGTACGCATCGTCGTCGGGGGCGATGCGTCGGTTGGGGTACTTGAGGAGAATGGTGTCCGAGTCGGCGGACGCGGACACCGACGGCACAGCCCCGCTCCCCACGGCGGCGACGCCGGCTACGGTGAACGCGACACCTGCCCAGAGGAGCCCTCGAGTTGGCGGCGCGACGACTTGGGGTTGAACGGGGCGTGGCTGGTAGTCGTCAACGGGGTCTGGGACGACGATGATGGGGTCTGGGCGCTCCGGCTCGGGAGGACGACTGGCGATCACTTCGCGTAGGGCGGCGGCACGCGACAGGGCGTGGTCCCGAAAGCGGCCCCCTCGGTCGAGTTCCGCGCATCGAACGTAGGCATCGCGTGCCCGCACGTCGTGACCACCCCAGCGGTCATACGTGAGCGCGAGGTTGCATGCGGTTTTGGCCTGAGGCTCAATACGGAGGCTCGCTTCGAAGGCCGTCGAAGCCACTTCGAACTGGTTGAGGCGCAGCGCCTCAACGGCCTGTCGGAAGAGCACCTCGTGCTCCTCGTTGGACTCCGCCTCCTGGGCGCATAGCGCGGACGGCATCCAGAAGAGGAGGGCCAAGGCGAGCCACCCGCCTGCCCGATTCATTCGATGATTTCGCCGGTCCATGTGCCCATCGCCGCATTCATAGCAGGTGTAGGCGCTTCCATGGTGACCTGGATTTCACGAACGTCTGGAGGAGGAAGATCCATGGTGGTCTCCGAGCGCATCGTTAGCGGGGTACGCCGCGGTCGTCGAACGCGCGGACGGTCGTCCTGGACCTCCGCCTCCGCCTCTGCCTCCGGAGCCCCGTCGCTTGTCTCTTCCGGCAACGGCGTCTCTTCGGGGGGGGTCTCTTCGGGCGCCTGCGCCTGTTCAGGCGATGTTTCTTCGGGCTCGAGCCCTGAATTGTCCTCGGTTCTTTGTTCTTCCTCACCGGCGGACGTCGCGGCTTCGGCGGAAGGGGTGGCCTGGACGGGCACGCCCTCGTCGCTTCCGAAGATCACCCACGCCCCGAGGCCCGCGATGAGAAACGACGCCGCCAGAATACCGAGCGCGATCTTCGTGGAAGAAGCGGGGGGAGGGGGGGCGTAGAGCGACCCTGTTGTCAGGCGGACGCCACTTCCGGTGCTGGTGGGTGCCGTTCCAATCTCGCGGGAGGGACAGTCGAGTTCTTCCGGCAGGGAGTCGAGGTCGATTCCGCGAAGAAGGTCACCGGCTTCGCTCGCCGACTTCACGCGTTGTTCGGGGTCCTTGTGAAGCAGTTTGTCGAGCGCACGGCCAAGGGCGATAGGCACGTCTCCGATGAGCGCGGGAGGTGCCGTCAGAATACGGTGCATGAGCGCAGGCGTCGACGGCGCTTCGAAGGGCAACGAGCCGGTGAGCATTTCGTAGAAGACAACACCGATGGCCCAGATGTCCTGGCGAACCGAAGGGCGCGCCCCGGCGAATTGCTCCGGGGAAATATAGGGCATCGAGCCGAGGACCTGTTGGGACTGCGTGATGCGCGTAAAGAACGCGTCGTCGATGCTCGCGGCGAGTCCGAAGTCGAGGAGCTTCACAGGGATAGCTCCGCCGGGGATGCCGATGTTCGCGGGCTTTAGGTCGCGGTGGACGATGCCTTGGGCGTGAACGTCGACGAGGGCGTCGCAGAGACCGATCGCCATCTCGACGGCATCGCGGGGTGCAAGGGCGGACTCGTCGAGGCGCTGCTGAAGCGAGAGCCCAGGGACGAGCTCCATGATGTAGTAAGGGCCAACTCCATCGGCGACGCCGAAGTCCGAGACCTGCGCCACGCGGGGCGACGAGATCTTGCCGAGGGCGCGGGCCTCTCGCTCAAACCGACGGACCAGCTCCTCGTCCCAGTGGCCGACGCGCAAGACCTTCAAAGCGAAGCGGCGCTCCAGGGCGATGTGCTCCGCTTCGAAGACGAAGCCCATTCCTCCACCACCAATCTCCTTGATGATGCGATATCGGTCGCCCACCACGGCACCCACCGCCAGCGGCGGTGCTTGAGGTCGCGGAGTCTCGTGGGCTTCGGCCACGTGGCGAGAGTAGCAGCCGCCTATGACTCCGCCCAGCAAAGGAAAACCGGCGCGTCGATTTGGTTTGGGGCTAGGCCTCGACGGACTCGAGGCGCAGGAGCTTGTCGTAGAGGACGCGGCCCAGGCTCTCCACCATCAGGCGCTCCACGATGGCTTCAATGCGCTGGCGATCGGCCTCCGTTTCGTAGACGAAGCCGATTCCCATGCCCGGATCGTCATTTCCACCAGGCTGAACCGTCCACTGAACTTTTCCGTTCAACTCCAGGGCGCTGGGCAGCCCAGGGACCGTCAATTTGAACAAAAACGCGGTGCCGATCGCAAGGGGACGCTCCGTTCGAATGAACGTGCCCCCCTTCGAGATGTTTCGTGTGTAGTCGGCGAAGAACGAATTCATGCGCTGATACTCGACTTTTAGCTCGATCGGGGCTCGTGGAGCGCCGCGCCGAGGGGATTCTGAGTCAGCCATGCGCAAGTATTCCCACATCTCTGCATTTGGATCCAAATGCAAAGCGACCTGAGGTTGTCCTAGGGCCGATGTTCGCATACCGTCGCCAAAGGAAAGTGGGGAGTCCCCCTCAGGGCAAGGTCCTTCGAGGGCCCTGGCTTGCACGTGTCATGGACGAAGCGGAACTGCTCACAAAAGCCCGAGAGGGTGATCGAAGGGCCTTCGGGCACCTGGTGAAGATGCACCAGGGACGCGTGAGCGCGTGCGCAACGAAGATGCTCACGAGTCCAAGTGAAGCGGAAGATGCCGCCCAAGAGACGTTTATCCGGGCCTGGAAGGCGCTCGCTCGCTTCGACGGTCGGTCGAAGCTCAGCACGTGGCTCTACCGAATCTGCGTGAATGTCTGTCTCAACCGCATTCGGAAGCTCAAAGGGAAGCGCCACGCGGACCTGGACGATCCGTCCTCGCCGGATATCGCCGGAGATCCCGAGAAGAGCGGGAATGACCCGGGTCATTCGTTGGAGCTGACGGAGCTTCAAGGCCGACTGCAAGCATCGCTGGAGCGTCTTTCTCCAAGTCTTCGCTCCGCGGTGGTCTTGGTGCTCATCGAGGGAATGCCCCATAAAGAGGCGGGTGACGTGTTGGGCGTACCCGAAGGAACCGTGGCATGGCGTATCCACGAAGCGCGGCGCCGTCTTCGGAGTGAACTCAAAGACCTGGCCCGCCCCCGTCTTCGCTCGGTGGGGAGTGCTTCATGAGCAATGACCTTGAGCAGCGCCTCCAAGAGGCCCTCGATGCTGGCGATGTGTCCGATGAGCTTCTCCAAGAGCTCGCGGCCCAGCCCGAACTTGAGCCCATGGTGGATCTGGATGCCGCTCTGCGATCGATGCCGAGCGTGGAGTTCGACCTGAGTGAAGGGGTGCTGGCACGACTCGACGAAGACCTCGACGAGATCCCCGGCCTCTTCGATGCGCCTCATTTTGACGCCGACGTAGCTCCTGCCGAAGCCCCTGTAGTCGCCCCCGCCGCGGCTGCCCCAGCAGCGGCGCCGGCGCCGATCTCGTTGGACGATGAGCGAAGAAAGCGCTCAGCGGCGCCTTTCTTGTTGTCCGCCGCCGCGGTGATCGGCTTGGTGGCCACGGGCACGTTGATGACCCTGAGCAGTTCGCCAGACAGCGCGATGGAGATGGCCGCTTCCGTGGCGCCGAGCCCCACGAGCGTGGGCGCGCCTGAGGGCTACGCGGCTGAAGAACGCTCCATGGCTCCCGTTGCGGCTGAAGCTGCGCCGGAAATGCCCGCTGAACTTGCGGAGCTGGCGGACGTCATGGAGGAGCCCAACGAGGTCATGGAGCCCGAGGCCATGGCCGAGGCCGAAGCCGACGCCGATGACTCCATGGTCGCCGCTCTGCAGTATGACGAAGCCGCGAGAAATCAGCAGGACATGCCTTCGGCGGCGGCGCCTCGATCGCGGATGTCGGCCCGAGGCGGCATGCCGGCGCCTGCTTCCCCCGAGGAGCGGTCCGAGGACCAAGAGCTCAGCGCCTCCCAGCGTCGAACGCTCGCCCGAATCGAGAGCTGTCTTCCTGACCACATCCGCATCACACGGGTTCGCGAGAGCACCGATGGCCGCCGCGTCGTGGGGGTAGAAACGTCCGAGCCACTCTCAGACAGCGTGGATGAGTGCGTGTCCGGTGTCTTGGATACGTTCCCGCGAGCACGACGACGTCGCGCGCGCCAGACGAGCAGCATGTCTGCGCCGGCCACGACGAGCACGCGAATAGACGAATAGCGCTACCTTGACTCACTGGGGGCCGCCTCATAGGCTGCTCGACCTTCGATCAAGGATCCGTGAAATATCCATATGGGGACGCGGCCCCGCCTTGATCGCGCGAGAGCAAGCGATGACCGAAGAAACGCAGAATCCTGAAATCAGCCCCGCCGCTGAACCCGCCCCAGCCGCTGCTGAAGGCGAAAACACCAACGCCGCGACTCCGGAGATTTCCGAGGACGCCGTCACTCTCGTCGGAGGGCAAGCATCGCCGGACGCATCGGATGATGCGATCACGTCCGTCGGCGCGCATCTCGCCGCCTCGACGGAGAGCGCCGCAGGGGATGTCCCCGCCGCCGATGCTGACGCAAGCGCGTCGAGCCCGGCCGAGGCAAGCGCCGAAGGCGCGCCCGCGGAAGGTGATGCGAAGAAAAAGAAGAAGCGTCGTCGCAAGAAAAAGAAGAAGCCAGCCGAGGGTGGAGACGCACGTCCTCCACAGGCGTTCACGCGCATGTTTGGAAAGAACGCAGGACGGCAGAGCCCGTTCAAGTCCGGCGAAATTGTCGCTGGCATCGTTCGCTCCACGGAGTCGGGCACCATCACCCTCGACCTCTTCGGTCGCGCGATGGCTTTCGTAGACGCCCGCGAAGCCCACGCCATCGAGCCGCTTCCAGAGCC
Organism: Polyangiales bacterium; assembly: GCA_045106895.1. GTDB lineage: Bacteria > Myxococcota_A > Polyangia > Polyangiales > Houyiibacteriaceae > JBCCRV01. Next base: position 50,727 of record JBGCFM010000135.1, read on the forward strand.
GCCGCCGAAGCCAGAGAAGAAAGCGCCGGAAGCCAAGGCTGACGCGCCCGCTGACGCACCCGCTGCTGACGCACCTGCTGCTGAAGCACCCGCTGCTGACGCACCTGCTGCTGAAGCACCCACTGCTGAACCATCCTTTACTGTTGGCACTGCTGGTGGTGGTGCTGTAACCCCCATAGAGGGCGCTGCTGCGGCTGAACCCCCCCCGTCACTGCTGCTCCTGCTGCCCTCGCCCACTGGAGAGGTTGGCGAGTTATCGATGGTGTCCTGATAGCTGTCGAAGTTGAGTCCCAGCGTTTGGGCAACCCCTGCAGCGGTCGGGCATAAAGAGGAAGAGAGGAGGAGGGAGAAGTGAGGAAGGGGGAGGAGGAGGGGGAGGAGGAGAAGGGGGAGGAGAAAGAGGAGGAGAAAGAGG
>JBGCFM010000136.1:0-39212 GCA_045106895.1 Polyangiales bacterium
CGAAAGCCGCCGTCGTGAGCAGGTTGCGAGAGCCCGACCGACGGTGCTTTTTGAGGGGGTCTTTGGGCTTCGCAGTCAGCACCTTGAGCGCGGTGCGAATCTCGTGGAGTTCGGACATCACGCTCGTCAACTCTACGGGGCGTCTACCTCGGGCGTCACATCACGTGGGACCGGGAAAGTGACCTCGTCCGCGCGGATCCACGCGTGTCGCAGCTCCTCGCAGATGTCTTCTTCGTGTACGCCGGGGGCGATGATGATCTGCGCCCAGGCTTCGCCGTTGATGTGCCGGACCTCAAAGCCCTCCGATTCGCGGACGCTGGCCCAGATTTCGCCGCCCGCGGACTCTCGAACGAAGGCGCCGGGTCTGGGCCGAGCTGCGCCTTGATAGACGTGATCGCCAATGGAGCGGACGGTGCCTCGCATGCAGCCCATCTGTCCGCTTCCTCCGGTCATCCCGTGGCCCATGCGCCGCGTGGGGCGGAGATCGCGGCGATGAGCCCAGCCATCGAATCGGTTGTAGCGATCGGTCCAATGTACTCGGAACCAATCGCCATGTTGTTCCGTGCGGCTCAAGTAGATCACGGTTCGAAACAGTAGGCGCAGGCGATAAGACCCGCCGCCGCCAGCCCGACGGAAGAGACGAAGGGTCCGAGTGCGAGGCGTCCACGCCGTGCCGTCGCCTTGCTCGTATGGAAACTCGATGGTCGACTCAGGCAGCGGGGAAAAGAGACTCACCGCTCCGCAAGGCGCGTCCAGACCACGCAGCTCCATGTAGTGGTTGAGGCGAACGTCGAAGCGCAGTCCTGAGCCGTGGGCGTGGAGCTCCCTGACGTGTGTCGCCGGTCCGAGGGACACCCGCCCGTGGTTTGTCTCGACGCGACGGACGAGACGGTACCGAACCCCCGCCGAGGTGCCTTCGAAACCAAGCCCCACGCGAGCCTCCACATGGGCGCCTTGTCGCTGAGGTCGAACCACCACGGCGCCATCGACGACGAGACCGGCTTGAAACGCGGGGACATGGACCGTGAGGGTGGCCTCGCCCTGATACTCGCACTGAGCGCTCACGCGGCTGGCGATGAAGACGAAGGAGAGGGCGAGAAGCACACGCACAGCCGCTCTGAGGGCGAAGCACCTCGAAAGTTCCGTTCTATCGGTGTTTCTTGTCGATAGTCTTGCTCTATCACCTGAGCGAAACTATTGATTAGATCGATACGCCAACCACTCCTAGAGTGCTCTCAACCCCAAAGGAGAAACACAGATGGAAAACAAAGAAGGCACCCGCATCCCCGACATGACGTTCCGAACCCGCCGAAACGGCGACTGGCACGACATCCATTCGAACGCGTTCTTCGCTGGTCGGCGAGTCGTCGTCTTCGCTCTCCCCGGCGCTTTCACGCCTACCTGCTCGTCCAGTCATCTGCCGCGCTACGACGAACTCGCGCCGATCTTCAAGAAGAACGGCGTCGACGAGGTGGCCTGCCTTTCGGTGAACGACGGCTTCACGATGGAGGCGTGGGGCGAAACTCAAGGTCTCCACAACGTGACGCTACTTCCAGACGGCAACGGGGAGTTCTCGGAGGGCTTGGGCTTCCTCGTCGACAAGAGCAACCTCGGCTTTGGCCGGCGCAGCTGGCGCTACTCCATGCTCGTCAACGACGGCGTCATCGAGAAGATGTTCATCGAAGAAGAAAAGCCCGGGGACCCCTTTGAAGTCAGCGACGCGGATACGATGTTGAACCACCTCAACCCCTCCGCACAGCTCGCGCCGGAGGTCACCGTCTTTGCGAAACCGGGCTGCCAGTTCTGCATCAAAGCGAAAGAGCTTCTCACGGAAAAGGGCCTCGCCTTTGAGACCATCGAGCTGTCCAAGGGACTCAGCTACAAGACGCTTCGGAACGTCACCGGGCAGAGTACGGCACCTCAGATCTACATCGATGGCACACGCATTGGTGGCTTCGAGGAACTCAAGCAACACTTCGCTGCGCTCTAGCCTGTGGCCACCATCACGCAGATTCGCTACGCCGTCGCCATCGATCGACATCGCTCTTTTCGGGCGGCGGCGAAGTGGTGCCATGTCACACAGCCGACGCTGAGCGCAGGCTTGAAGAAGCTCGAAGAGCACCTCGAGATCCTGCTCTTTGATCGGAGCCGCTCGCCGGTGGCGCCGACGCCGGAGGGCGCGGTCTTACTTGAGCAGTTTCAGGTGGTTCTGCGTGAACATGAACGCATCCAGGACGTCGTCTCGAGTCTACGCGGCATGGTGCGGGGCCCGTATCAGCTCGGCATCATTCCGACGATGGCGCCGTATCTGCTGCCTCGTTTTCTTCCGGCCTTTGGCGACGCTTATCCAGACGTCACGCTTCACATCGAGGAGCTTCCGACGGACCAAATCGTGACCCGCCTCACCGACGGAACCCTCGACGCCGGCATCCTCGCCGGACCGCTGGCGGACCGTCGCGTCGTCGAATTCGAGCTCGGCTCCGAAGAGTTCTGCGTCTTTCATTCGCCCAGCGCGGAGCTTCCTTTGAATGCGGCTGGGCGCGTGGACATGAGCCGTCTACCGACGGAGCGTCTCTTGGTTCTGCGCGAAGAGCACTGCCTGCGTGCACAGACACTTCATATTTGTCGCAACGAGGCATCGCCACCGCCGTCGCAGCGCTTCGCCATCGAAGCCGGGAGCGTCGCGACCTTGTGCGCCATGGTCTTGCAGGGGCCCTTCTTTACGGTGCTCCCTGCGCTCGCCGCCGGCGACCTCCGAAAAGCGGGGCAGGGTCACCTCCTCAAAGACATCGCGGGGCCCGTCCCTTATCGTGAACTCACCCTCGCGGTGCATCGTTCGGAGACGAAGCGCGCCATTCGTGACGCGCTCATTCGCTGCGCGAAGGACGCGCTTCCATCGCTTCGCTCGCCGAAGCGTGCGCAGAGGCCAACGGCACCTCGCTGAATGAACGCGCTAAGACCTCAAGGTACGCAGAAACCGTAGACCGTGGAGCTCCCATCCGCGCGGCATCTGCTGCAGTCGTCTCCGCCGAGCCGGCAGATGGGGAGACACTGCGCGACGCCGTTCCATACGAGGCAGTAGCCACCCGACGCGCAGTCCGTGAACACAGAGCAGGCTTCGCCCTCCCCGGCATTGTCCGTCGGGCGCTCGCAGGAAGTGCCGTACACGCTGCGCACGCACCTATCGCCCGACGCGCAGCCGGTGTTAGCGATGGGATCGCACGAAGAGCGACATGCGCCATAGGTTGTCGTTTCAAGCGCGAAACATGAGTCCGTCACGTCGGGACACGTACAGCCTGCACCCGCCGCACATTGTGGGCGGCAGCGCGGGTTTGAAGCATCGACAAAGGCCTGGCACACAAGACCACGCTCACAGCGCAGGCGTCCGCCGCAAGGTTCGCCGATCCCTCGGCCGCCCGTGGGTTGGCAGAAGGTTGTCCCGGGAGTGCGTGGATCCGGCGTGCAGGTCTGCGACGAGCTGCATCCGCTGTTGTCCCGAGGGTCGCAGGTGGGAGGGGGGTCCGGCCATCGCTCTGGACAGGCGACGGGTCCGGCGTCTGGTCCGCCGTCGAAACCAGGCGGAGCGTCAGTGCCACCGTCCGTGGCCGCATCCACGCCCGCGTCTACTCCCGCGTCCGTGCCAACGTCCGGCGTCGCGGAGTCGGGCAGCATCGGGCCAGCGTCTGTGCCGGCGTCCATCGATTCACTCACACACCCAAGAGCGATGTCGCATCGGCCTTCGTCGCAACGTGCGTCGTCTTCGTAGTAGAGGCAGGTTCCCGCGCTGCACACCGGCGACGCGCAACCGATGTCTGCGCACTCGCTGGCCTCCGTGCACTCCAGCGCGCACTCCGCTTCCACCACGACACACTCTGGGTCGACGCAGCGTCCACCGAGGCAGCTCGTGGCGCTCGGCTCGGCGGCCATCGGGCAGGTGACGTCCACGCAGCTTCGGGAGATGACCACGGTGATGACGCGGTCCCCGCTGACGATCACCAAGGTGCTTTGTGTAGCCGCCGCTGCCCCCGAGCTGAGAAGGGTCACCATGACCTGATAGTCGCCCGGCGGGAGCGAGAACTCACCGAGGCGCGCTCCCGTGTCGAAGCCGCTTTCTCCTCGATATACAAACTGACGCATCTCCGCCGATCCACCCCCGGCGGGTTCCACGCGGATCGTCGCCGCCGTAAAATCAACGCCGGGTCGCATGTCCGTGATCAGATCAACCCACAAGGTTGGGTTGTCGTCGGCACACGCGGGCAAAAGGGCAAGCGTCAGCGCCGCCGCGATCCATCTCATCGCTCGATTGTATCCGAAGGGAGATCGGGCGTCACTGACAGTAGCCGTACTCGTCGGAGAACCCGATGTTGGTGCAGATACAAGTCACGACGTCGGACAGCTCGCACACGCGCCGACAACGCGCGCCCATCCCAAGGACGTTCGCGCAGGAGTAGCCGGGTTCACAGTCCGTCGACTCATCGCACATGGCCCCTGGCATCAAGCTTCCGGATTCGGCTGTGCATGCTGGGCCGAAGCTTGAAAGGTAACAGGTCTGACCTGCGCCGCAGCCGGTGTTGGCGACGGGGTCACACGATGCTCCGTTCATGCATGCTCCGAATGGCGCCTCTTCAAGAGGCACGCAACGTGCGTTCGCTCCGCATGTGCAGTCGTGAGGTGTGGTGCAGATGCGGCTGCATCGGTCCACACCCGATGCAGGCTGACGCCAGCAGCGTAGTCCTAGGCCACACTCGCCTCGGCTGCAGACCTCTCCCTCGCTCCTGTCTCCATGTGCACGACACGACGCGTCGTCGGCGCTGGGGAGGCAAGACTCACCGGGGTCGCAGCCTGTCTGCTGGAGCACATCGCAGGTCGTGGTGCGCTCGAAGCGCTCGGGGCAGAGACCTCCACTGGTAAACCCATCGGGCTCCGGCGCGTCTGTGCCGGCGTCACTCACATCCACTCGGGCATCTACGCCGGCGTCCACTCCAGCGTCTGCGCTCACTCCCCCGTCGAAGGGCGCGCCCACGCATCCCATCATCAGGTCACACGCGCCGGAGCCGCATCGAGCGTCGTCGGGACGCACCAAACACACGCCGCTGGCGCAAGCGCTCGTGGCACAGTCGACAGGCGTCGCGCATTCCGCAGCCGTGGCGCATTCGGCGTCCGGGCAATACTCTGGCGTCGTCGCTGTGCAGCGGAGGTCGACGCAAGCGCCGCCTCGGCAACTCAGTGACGCTCCACATTGTACGTCGCGGCAGTCTCGGGAGACGACGAGTTGTACGACCGTGTCCCCCGCGACAGCCGCCGTGGCAACACGCTCGACGAGCACCTCGCCGGCACGAATAAGCTCAAGCGTGACGGTCTGGGTGCCTGCTCCGGTTTCGATATTGCCCACGCGCACGCCGCGCACGAAGTCCTGGTCCTGGAGCACCACAAATGGCGCGCTTACGCCCTCGCCGATGCGGACCGTCACACCGTCAAACTCCGTCCCCGGGATAAAGTCTGTGCGCAGGTCCACGGAGAGGCTCGGTTCGCCCGAGCCACACGCCGCGAGCGCTCCGAAGAGAAGAGCCGGCCATGCGCGGTGGAGCATGCCCTCATGCTACCATCAAAGGGCTGGCGCGCGCGCAGAGCTACATCAAGAGCGAGAGCACTGCGGCCTCGATCTGCTCCTCGCCTAAGAGCACATGGTCCGCCGCAGGTCCCAAAGGAACGAAGCTGTCGAGGCTCGTGACGCGCGCCATGTGCCCCTGAAAACCAGCGTCCACGAGGCCTGCCAGGAGCGCTTCGCTGACGCCGCCGCTCTTGCGTGTCTCGTCGACGATGAGGACTTTGCCCGTGGCCTGCGCCTCCCGAAGGACATCATCGAGGGGCATCGGGGAGATCCAGCGGAGATCGACGACGCGGATGTTTATGCCGACCTCGCGCAGACGCGCGGCTACTCGGAGGCTCATTCGCACTCCGTTGGCGAAGGTGACGATGGTCAGTGACTTTCCGCGGCCATGAGTCCGCGCGCGTCCGATCTCGACCCGCTCGGGCCCGCCGGTGGAGAGCCATGCCTCGTCGCCGTCTTCGGCGTCGCGTGTGTGATAGAGGGCGATGGGCTCGAGAAACACAGACACGGTGCCCTCGGCCTTGGCGAGTTCAATGCAGCTTCGAAGCATGCCGGCGGCGTCCTCAGGGCGCGAAGGCGAAGCGATGACGAGGCCCGGGATGTCGCGGAGCGCGGCGATGGAGTTGTCGTTGTGAAAGTGCCCGCCAAAACCCTTCTGGTAGGCGTAGCCGGCGATTCGCACGACCATCGGGTTTCGAAACTGACGCTCGGAGAAGAACTGAAGACTGCTCGCTTCGCCTCGAAGCTGGTCGATGGCGTTGTGGAGGTAAGCTAGGTACTGAATCTCGCAGACTGGCAGAAGGCCCGCTTGGCCCGCGCCGATGGCCATGCCCAAAATGCTCTGTTCGTCGAGGAGCGAATCGAACACGCGGGCGACGCCGTAGGTCTTCTGAAGGCCACGCGTGACGCCGTAGACGCCGCCCTTTTTTCCAACGTCCTCGCCGAAGACGATGACCTCCGGGCGCTGCTTCATCTCGTCCGTGAGCACATGGCGAATGCTCTCGGCGAGGGTCAGGCCTTCCGGCGCAGGGGCCTCGCCTTTCTTCTTTCGTCGCTTCGTCGGCGCGCTCTTTGGCGCTCCGCCCAAACACCAAAGAACGTCCTCGGCGTCGCGGAGCCCCTCTTCATCACAGACCTCCTCGGAGGCGCGCCGGACTTCCGCTTCGGCGTCGTCATAGAGATTCTGCACGGCGGCTACGGGCATGCCGTGGGCGACGAGGGCACGCGCCGTCCGCAGCAATGGGTCGCGCGCTTCATCGGCGCGCGTCTCCGCGGCGCTTCGGTACGCACTCTCGATGTCCGAGCCGGCGTGGCCGAGGAGACGGACGGTCTTCAGATGAACGAAGAGCGGAGCGCGAGATTGGCGAACACGCTGCATGGCAAAGGCGAGGGTCTGAGCGCTTCCAAACACATCACCGCCATCCACCTGAAGGTATGCGTCCGGACCGAGGGCGCCGTAGGCCTCTTCGATCCAGCGTCTGGGCGTTGGGACACTGATGCCGAGACCGTTGTCTTCGCACACAAACACCAGCGGCAGCGGATAGCCGCGATACGCGCACTGCCTGGCGGTGTTGAGCGCCCCCGTTACCGTGGAGTGGTTCGCGGAGGCATCGCCGAAGGAGCATATCGCCAACGAATCGCTTGGGTACCCACTCTCGACGCCGAGCTTCTTTGCGCGGGTGATGGAGAGCGCAAAGCCGACGGCCTTCGGCGCGTGAGAGCCAATGGTGGAAGTCTGTGGCGCGACGGACAGCTCGCGACTTCCCCACACCTTGTGCCGGCCGCCAGCGATGGGGTCTTTGCGCGAACCGACCATGCCCCGAATCACAGAACGGATAGCGTCGGACTCCACGCCTTCGGACTGGGCCTTGAGCGCCCGCGCAAAGAAGAAACCGCCGGAGCGATAGTGAAGGAACGCGAGGTCTGTGTGGCGCGTGGCCCACGCGAGGGCTGCGTTGCCTTCATGGCCGGCCGAAGAGATGGTGTAGTAGCCCTTGTTTTGGGCCCGAAGACGTCGCGCTTCAAAGTCGACGTGACGGCTGACGAACTGAGCACGGGCCAAAAGCAAACGGTCTGCTTCGCTGAGGGTGTCCTCGGGGACCGCAAGGGACGAGCCCTCGAGAGCCGCGAGCTTCTCGCGAAAAGCGCGATCAACGCGTGCGGACGAGTCTTCCAAAGCCGACATGGGGCGGACCCTAGCCGTGACATCGGGCGACGGCTAGGTCGCCCTTCGTCAAAGTTGTGGACCTTGCTTCACGCGCCATCTCACGGGTACGGTCCCTGCCATGCTGGATGGAAAACGCGTCGCCGTAGTGATGCCAGGGATCAACGTCGCGACAACGCTAGAGCGCACGATTCGCGCGCTCCCCGAAGGCGTCGCCGACGAGATCATTCTCGTCGATGACGGAAGCACAGACGACTCCGTGGCTCTGGCTCAAAGCCTCGGCCTGACCGTCGTCTCTCATGCAAAGAACCTCGGCTACGGCGCCGGCCAAAAGACGGGCTACCGCGAAGCTCTCGCCGGCGGCGCCGATGTCGTCGTCATGGTGCACCCGGACTTTCAATACAAACCAGAGCTCATGCCCGCGATGGCTTCGATGGTTATCCACGGTGGCTATGACATGGCCCTCGGCTCACGCATGCTCATGCGGGGCGCCCTCGCCGGCGGCATGCCGCTTTGGAAGTACTACGTAAACCGCGGACTCACGATGACGGAGAACGCCGTGATGGGCGCAGGTCTGAGCGAGTACCACACGGGCTACCGCGCCTTCGGCCGCAAGATCCTCGAGGAGCTTCCGCTGGCAGGGAACCGAAACGACTTCGTCTTCGACAACGAGACCATCGCCCAGGCGCTTCATTTTGGGTACAGCATCGGCGAGATGTCCTGCCCCGCGAACTACTTCGACGAGATGCAGACCATCACCTTGATGCCAGGCATTCGTTATGGCCTCGGTTGCCTAAGCACCGCGTCCGCGTTCTTCTTCAACACGCGAGGCAAGCCTTCGCCGCTCTTCGACAAGAACGGCCCTCGGCTCGATGCGTGGACCGAAGGCGTCCGCCGCTAGCCCCGAATCCACCGCACTCGACCAAATCGTCTTTGGCGCGCAGCCCAAAGCGTCTATGGTTTGGTATGAGCTTTCCACGACTCTTCGTTCTCGTCGCCGCCTTCGGGCTCTCCTTGAGCGCAAGCACCTCCGAAGCGCAGGTCGAACTCACGCCGCCGCTCACCGCGACGAGCCACGTGTTCTCGCTGACGAACCTTCAGCTTCAGCTGCAAGAGAACAACGCGCAGGTGGGGGTTCAGGTATCGGAGGTTCCGGTGACCTACGTGCCGGCGGCGCAACCGCTCGATGTACCTTCGCGGCGATACCACCTGTGGTCCATTCTTTGGGGCGGAGGCATCGTGATGACCGGCCTCGGTGGGCTCGTTTGGCTCGTGGAGCAGTTCGACGGCGGCTTCTTCGGGGCCAGCATGATGGGTCTTGGCGGCCTCATGATCATTGGCGGCATCATCGGGCACGTCGTTGGAGGCGCTCGCTACCGTCGAAGAATGCGCGAGTACCAGCGAGGCGTTGTCTATCTCGATGGCACCACGCTGCGCTGGTAGCGAGCTCTTAACCCAAAAGACGGACGGCGCCGAGCAGGACTAGGAGCACGATGAACGCAAGCGCGACCATCACCCAGGTTCCGTTCCCGCCCTGAGGCGAAGGGTCCTCAAAAGCTGCGAGCTCTTCGTCGGTGGGCGCGCGCTCGTAGAGCTGTTCAAAGACCTTCCGCAGGTCGCCGGCGAGGTATGCCTCTAGAAACGACACGATCTCTTCGGTTCGGGCAGGCGCGCTGACGCCCACGTGTTGAACGCCGTATTGCTCCACCATGAGCGAGAGCCCAACGCTCGCGTCCAAGCTGCCCGAACCATCGGCCCAGCCCACCGCAGACTCCAGCGTCACGCCGGAGATCTCCGGCGCCGCCCAGTCCGTCGCCTTCACCGCCGCCGCGATCGCTGCTTGACCCGCCGGGCCCGCTTCCACGCCGCTCGTTTCCTCTTCGCCCGACTCATTCCACAAACGAAGCTTCATGCCCTTGCCAGCTTGGTCTAGAAGAGCTTCTTCGCCCACGTCTTAGGCGTGTGCTCGTTCTGAATCTCTACCGGCAGGTGGTACTCGAAGGGCCGGACGCCGCGCTGGCGAATGTACGCGACGATGTCCTGGAGACCTTCGTCCAGGGTTCGTTTGCTTTCGTAGCCGAGGAGCTCCCGCGCGAGGTCCGCGGAGCAGTTCGCCAGGCGCACTTCCGCGGGTCGCGCGGGGACGAAAATCGGTTCGAGGTTTTCAAAGTCCGCAGCGACGGCGACGCGCTTCGCCAGATCACGGATGTTGATGAAACCGTCGTCGGGCCCAAGGTTCACCGTGCGTCCGTGCATGCCATCGTCCAGCGCGAGTTTCACGAGGCAGTCCACCACGTCTTGCACGGGGCTAAAGCAGCGCATCTGGCCGCCGTCGCCGTAAATGTAAGGCTGGCGCCCTTGGAGCATCAGGTTCGCCATAATGCTGGCGACGTTTCGGAAGGGGTCGTCGTACTTCTGGCGGGCGCCGATGATGTTGTGCGGGATCGCGACGGCCCACTCGATGCCGTGCACCTTCGCGAGGGTCTTGAGCATCTCTTCGCCGGCGACTTTACCGACGCCATAGGGGTCGCACGCGCGGGTGGCCATGTCTTCGCGGAAAGGCACCTCGTTGTCGCCGTAGCGCGCCATGGACGAGCAGTAGACGACGCGACTCATCTTGTTGACGATGGCCGCGGTGAAGGTCGTCACTGACGCCTGAACAATGTTGCGCGTGATGATGGCGGGGCTAAAAACGGAGAGCCCCTCGTAGGCCATCGCCGCCGTGTGCACGACGACGTCGGAGCCGCTCATGGCCTTGGTCAGGGCGTCGAGGTCACAGCAGTCGACGTCGAAGTACTCAGCGCCTTCAGGGACGTTGTCACGATAACCGCCGATAAGGGTGTCATTGCCTCGAACGGTGTGGCCCAGTTCGAGCAGCCGGTCCGCGAGATGACTGCCGAGAAAACCGGCGATGCCGGTAATGAAAACGTTGGCCATGCAAGGTGGACTATCACGAGTGCTCGTTATAAGGAAACGCCCGGCGAACGCGGCTCGGGGCGACGATGAGCGACACTAACGATTCAGCACAGCTCAACTGGCGTGACGCCGCCCTTGCCGGCGTCGTTGCCACGGTCTGGTTTCTTCTCGTTCGTCCCGGCGGCTTCGACCTTCCGTTCTTCTGGGACGAGGCGGACGTCTATGTGCCTGGCTCACGCTGGGTCGCGGAGAACGGCCTCAACGTCACGCCGGGCGTCTTTCCCGACGACTACTCCCGCGGCCACCCGCCGCTGCTCTATCTCCTCGCCGGCGCGGCTTTCGCTCTCTTCGGTGCAACGCCCACGGTAGCTCACCTCCTCATTCTGCCCTTCGGCGTCATCGCCCTCGCCGCGACCTATGGGCTCGGCGCGACACTCTTTTGTCGGCGCACCGGCGTCGCTGCCGCGCTCATGCTGGGGTGCACGCCGCTCTTCATGACCATGGGCAATATGCTCTTGCCGGAGATGCCCCTGACGACGCTCGCGGTGGTCGCGCTCTTCGCGTTCGCCCGGGGACGTATGGGCGTCGTCGCCCTCACGGGATGCGCCGCGGTCCTCATCAAAGAGACGGGCATCTTCTCCGCCGGCGCCGTCGGCGCGGCGCTCCTCTACGACGCCCACCGCTCGGGTGTGCTGCGCACCCGCGAGAGCTTGCGCCGCATCGCCCTCGCGCTCACGCCGCTCTTCGCCCTCGTACTCTTCTTCGTGTGGCAGCGAAGCACGGCGGGGTACTTCATCTTTCCGCACCACCAAGGGCTCTTCACGGACCGCCCGATGACCTGGGCGAACCTCATCACGGTGGTGCCCTCACTCTTCGCCTGGCATGGCCGCTGGCTCGTGAGCGTGGCGGCGCTCGTGGCTGCTGTCTTCCTCCGCAGGCAAACGGCGGATTCCCCGCGAACATCCGAGCGCTGGCAGCCGAGACGCGCTTCCGTCTACCTCGCCGCGCTCCTCCTCGTCGCCTTCAACTGGGTCTTCTTCGCGAAGATGTTCTGGCTCGAACGCTACGCCCTGCCGGCGCACCCCGGTCTCCTCGTGCTGCTCTGCGGCGCCCTCTTCTCCCTCGCCAAGGGAAACGCGCGGCTGGCCGGCGCCAGCGCCCTCGTCCTCGGCGCGTCGGTGTGGGGGCTCTATGGCATGTTCGGTCCAGCGGAGCGCGACGCCGAGGAACACACCTTCGCCTACGCCGATGTCATCGCCTCCCACCGCGGCGCCATCGACTCTCTCACGAGGGATGGCGGCGCCTCGTCGGAGCGCTTCGTCGTGACGACTTGGCCGATGTCCGTCGAGCTTCGCTACCCCTACCTTGGCTACGTCGACGCTGAGGTCCGCGCCACCGAGTTTCAGTATTTGAGCGAGGGCGACCACGACGCCGTGACCCACGTCGTCGTCAACAGCGCGTCGTCTCAGGCGGACAGGCTCGTCGACTTTGCTCGCTCCCAAGGCCTGGTGCGTCACGCCGAGTTTCAGACGGGCGACGCTCCGCGCCTTGTAGTCTATGCGCGACCCGAGCGCTGAGGTAGGCTCCCGGCGATGCGCGTTCTACTGGCACTCGTGGTGCTCTTTGCTCTGCCGGCGCTCGGACAAGCGCAAGAGACCGAAATCGGCGAGAGCGGCGAGAGCGGCGAGTCCGGCGACTCAAGCGATGACACCGAAGGCGAGTCCGGCGACTCGGACGAGACCGCGGCTACCGAGGAAGCCGAAGAACCCGACGAGGACATCGTTCCGCCGGCGGAGATCGGTCGCCGCATCGAGTCGACGTTTCAGCAGCTCCAAGAGCTCACCCCGCTGCTCCGCCGACAGTCCGAGACCCTCGATGTCCAGCGGCGCATGCCGGGTTTCGTGGAGAACGTCACGCGCCTCGCCGAAGACCCGGCGCTGAGCCACCTCGGGACGCTCAACTCCGCGTCGCTTCGTGACCTAGAGCATGAGTGGAGCCGGGTTCGCGACCGCCTCGCCGAGTGGCAGCAGACTTTGGAACAGCGAACCGAATCGCTCACCGAGGCGCGGGCAACAGCCCTAGAAGAGAAGCGTATTTGGACGCGGACGCGAGACGCGGAGGACGAGGAGTCCCTCACGGATCACGCCGACCGCATCGGCTCGCTCCTCGAACGCGTAAACAACGTGCTGCGGCGCGTCGACCTTCGCTTGGCGGAGGTCCTCTCGCTTCAAGGCGAGCTCAGTGACCAGGGCATCCGCATCGCGCGGCAGATCTCTCGCATCGAGGCCGCGCAGCAGAACGTGCGCGATCGTCGGCAGCGTCGTGATCACCGACCGCTCTGGCGCGGCTGGAGTCGCCTCGGTGACGAAGAAAGCCCATCACAGACGATCAGCGCCATCTACGCGGAACACGTTGCGTCCGTGCGAGCGTTTACATACACAGAGAAGAAGCCTCTTCGATGGCACGCCGGCTCGTTGCTTCTCCTGGTCGTCTTCTTGCTCTGGATGCGACGACGAACAAGCTCGAAGCTGGCGCCCAAAGACGGCCCGAGCGTGCACCGAGGTGTCCGCGCGCATCCCATCGCGAGCGCGCTCCTCCTCGTGCATATTCTGGCGCCCATCGTCTACAGCTACGTCCCGGTGGTCGCCGTCGGCGCGAGCCTCATCTTGATGGTGCCGGCGATCCACCTCCTCAACCGCCACCTTCTCCCGGCGGCCCATCGCTCCATTCTCGCGTTGCTCATCCTCGCCGCCGCGAGCGTGCCCCTCAGTCTTGGAATCACGCCGGACTGGAGCCAGCGCTTCTACATTCTCGCCCTTCAGGTCGCGTCGCTCTACTTCGTCCTCAAGCTTTGGTCGCGGCGCTGGAAGCTCGCCATCAAACGCGCCGGCCGCGTGCACACTCGGCTCTACCTGCTCCTTCGCTGGACCCTCCTCCCCCTTGGCTTCGCCGTCTACCTGCTGCTTTCCGGCTACACGGAGCGCGCGGAACTCTGGACGACGGGAACACTCTGGGTCATCGAGCAAGCCATCGGCCTCTTCTTGGGCACCGAGCTCATCGCTGGGCTCTTGACCCTCGCTCTCCGCACGGAAGGCGCGCGCTTCTTCTACGTGGTCCGGGACTACCGGCGCGAGGTCGCCCACTATTTGCTGATGGCGCTACGCTTTGGCGCCGTCGTTGCTTTGGCGTTCCTAGCCCTCAACAGCTTCGACCTCCTCGACCCTACCCTCGAGTCGTCGCGCACTGCCTTCAGCACAACCTTTGAGTTTGGCTCCATCGAGCTCTCCTTCGGCAGCGTCATCGCCTTCATCGTGACCCTCGCGAGCACCTTCCTCGTGATGCGACTCGTCCACGTGCTCCTCGAATTTGAAGTCCTCCCACGCTTCGAGCTCGAGCAAGGCATCTCGTCGGCCATCAGTCTCACGGCGAGTTATGTTCTCGTCGCCATCGGCGTCGTCCTCGCGTTTGGCGTAGCCGGCGTCGGCCCCGAACGCCTCGCGCTCCTCGGCGGCGCCCTCGGCGTGGGTATTGGTTTCGGTTTGCAGAACGTCGTGAGCAACTTTGTCAGCGGCCTCATCCTCGTCGCCGAGCGCCCCATCAAAGTCGGCGACGTCATCGAAGTCGGCGACGAGCTTGTTGGCACCGTGCAGCGCATCGGGATTCGCTCGAGCACCGTTCAATCCCTCGATGGCGCGGAGGTCATCGTACCGAACTCCGACCTCGTCAGCGGCAAGCTCATCAACTGGACGCTCAGCGACACGCGCCGGCGCCTCGAGCTCGTCGTCGGCGCAGGCTACGCGCACGACCCCGCGGAGGTCATGCAGGTTCTCCGGCGCGTCGTCGCTCGCCAACGCGGCTTGCTTCACTTTCCGATTCCCGAGGTGATCTGCACGGCTTTCGGCGACAGCTCCATCGATTACGCCGTGCGCGCTTGGTGCACCGGATACCTCGAAGCCATCGAAGCCAAGAGCTTGCTCGCCAGCGCGATCCACGCGGAATTTGCGAAACAAGGCATCGAGATTCCTTTCCCTCAGCAGGACGTGCACATCCTGTCCATGCCCAACGCCAAGCAAGAGCCAAAGGAAGAGTCCGCCAAAGACGACGACTGAGGAGGTCTGTGGTACCCAGCAAGGATGCGCGGCCGAAGACTCTCCCTCCTCCTCCTTTCTTTTGCGCTCGCCTGCGGCGATGACGACGGGACCAGCGACGGCGGCTCTGCCTTTCCGGATGGTTCCGCGCCGGACGGTTTCGCTCTAGACGGGTCCGACGCCTCTTTCGTGGACGCGGGCCCCGCCGACGCAGGCCCCGCGCCGATGGCACTCCTCTACGTGCACTCCCTCGACCTCTGGGGTCAGCCTTTTCCCCGCGGCGAAGGATCCCTCACGGTCTACTCCGGTGGTGACCTCGTCGCGCGGAGCAGCGAAGCGGAGCTTCAGGTCGCGCTCTACGAAGCGGGCACCTACACCCTCGTCCTCGAAGCCCCGGGCCACCACACGATGGAGGCGACGGTGACCTACGATGGCGGCGGCGCCGACGACGCTCTCGGCGCCACCACGCCACGGTCCGAGACGCCGGGTGGGTTGCTCGTCGCCCACGGTGAGGAGCAGGTTGGCGCATGGCCTGTCTTGCCCACGCACCGAGTCCTTCTCGGATTGCGTCACCGCTACTTCTCGGCGCAAGGCCCGCCGGCACGGCGCGGAAACGACGTGACGCTCTACACCAGCTGCGACACGGCGTGGGCCGCCGTCGACGCTGAGATCCGCGGCGCCACGGAATCCGTGCACATGGCCAGCTGGTGGTGGGAGTCCGACTTCGAGCTCGTCCGAGACGCCGAAACACATCCTTTCCTGTCCGATGCAGAACGCGCCGAAGCGACGATCATCTCGGCCCTCGAATCCAACTCCGCGACGAGCCGCATCATGATTGGCCAGCTCGTCTCCCAAGACGGACTGCTCAGCAACCTCTCCACGGACGAACCCCTTCGCTCACGCGGCGCCGCGTCCGGCGATAACTTCGAGTACATGGGTCAGGCGAATGAAACCTCGGGCCGCTTCGAATTCATGGTGGAGCCGATGGCTTTCTCGGATCGCGTCTTCGAACAGGGCGAGAGCAACGGCGTCCCCCTCGCAGACTACCGCCTCGACGGGGAGACACTCCTCGCGTCCGTTGTCCCGCCGCATCCTGTCGACCTCAACGACTGGCCCCTCGGAATCTCGCTGGAGATTCAAGCGGCGAGCTGGCATCAGAAGTTCTCCGTCATGGACGGCGAGGTTGCCTTCGTTGGCGGAATGAACCTTCAAGCCGTGGACTGGGATACCGAAGAGCACTTGGTGTTCGAGCCGCGCCGCATGGAGTTCGACACCTCTCTCGGCCGACGCATGGACGTCATCACCCGCGAGCGCCAGACGGACACGCCGCCGCGCAAAGACTTCTTCACCCGTATCGAAGGCCCCGTCGTCGAAGACGTCAACGCCATCTTCGAGCAACGCTGGTCCTACCTCATCGACACCGATGTCGAGTACGCGGACGAGGCGAGCCCCTTCACGGCGCAGCCCGTCGCACCGGCGGGCGACATTCAGGCGCAGGTCACCGTCACCATGCCCGAGCCTTTCTGGGACCACTCCATCGCCGAGAGCTGGTTCAACGCCGTGAATCAGGCCGAGAACTTCATCTTCGTCGAGGACCAATACTGGCGCGTGCCGATGCTCGTCGACGCCATCGTCGAGCGAATGGAAGAGGTGCCGGAGCTTCAGCTCGTGGTGATCACGCGGCCCATGAACCAGCTCGTCGATCCCGGCTGCGAGTGGACATACATTACCAACGAGCAGATCGAGTCTCGTTTCCCGGACCGATACACGCTGCTTCAGATCCGAGCCTTCGACTACACGGACGACGACTTCGGCCCCGATGAGACGCGCGGGCATTTCCCGGAGATCTACATCCACTCAAAGATGCTCATCGTCGACGATGTGTTCATGAGCGTCGGGAGCGCCAACAAGAACAACCGAGGCATCGTCTATGAAGGAGAGATGAACCTCGCCGTCTACGACGCCGCATGGGTCGCCGCCGAGCGCGAAGGCATCGTGGAGCACCTACTTCCTGCAGGAATGAGCGTCATGGCGGGCACAGCCTGGATAGAGCAGCTTCGCGAGGCCGCTTCCTGGAACGACTTCGTCTACGAAAACTGGGACGACGAAGCCTTCGACATCAACCTCAACGGCGACCCCCTCCCGGACGACTACCGGCCGCGAGGCTTCCTCTACTCGATGAGCTTCCCCGACTCCGACTCCTGCTTCATCGAAGGCGTCGGCCCAGACATGATGTGAGACCGGCGAGTGAGCGGACTCAGGGCACTACAGCCCGAGCTTGCGCCGCAGCTTGTTGAAGAGCGGCTCGTGGGCTCGATACGCATCGACGAGCTTCGCGGCGCGATCGGGGTTGCCCGCGCGCAGCAGCTTTGTGAGCTGAATCTGTAGGTGGTCAGGCAGCCGGAGATCGTCCATGTGATGGACCAGCTCTGCGGGTACGCCAGATGAACAATCCGTCGTTTGCAGGGCGGTGATGAACTGATCGTAGGTCGCTCGAGCCATGACGGCGATGCTGACGGGTTTTCGGTCGGCCCGCCACTTCGGAACGCGCCGTGCGGGTTGCGGTGTCCCGCCGGCGGCGCCAGGTTCGTTCCTATGCGTACACTCTTGGTTCTTTTGATTGCCTGCGGAGCTCAGAATCCGCCGGAGAGCGAGAGCGATGCCGCAGAAGCAGATGCGCCCGCCATCGACGCCGCAGAAGCAGATGCAAGCGAGACAGACGCCGCAGATGCCGCAGAGGTCGATGCCGCAGAGGTCGAGACTGGCCTCGCCAGCGTCACCGCCGTCGTCGCTCAGGGAGACGGTCTCGCCGTCACGATTCAAAGCCCAGACACCGGTTGCGCGCAGTACGCCAACTGGTGGGAGGTCGTCACCGAAGACGGCGCCCTCGTCTACCGCCGTATCCTTGGTCATAGCCACGTGGACGAGCAGCCCTTCACGCGTAGCGGCGGGCCCGTGGACGTCGACGGCAACACCACGCTCATCGTCCGCGCCCACATGGCCCCAGGCGGCTATGGAGGCTCGGCTTTTCGCGGCACGCTCAGCGAGGGCTTCGAGGCCGCGCCGGACATCGGCGCGGACTTCGCGCCGGGCCTTGAAGAGGAAGCCCCGCTGCCCAGCAGCTGCGCGTTCTGAGTCTCCGCTTATTGCCTCGCGAGGCGGCAGGACTCCTGTCGACCCAGCTGGCAGGCGCGCTGCATGAACTCTCGTGCCAAGGACATGTTGGCAGGACCAAAACGAGAGGATGCGTGAAGCATGCCGAGGTTATGACAGCCATCGGAGTTTTCGAGTTCACAGGCGCGTCCGAGCAGCGCCGCCACGGGCTCAGCGTTTGGCGGGTTGCCCATCTGAAAGAGGTAACGACCCGCCATGTTGCAGACTGCACCGACATGGGGTGTTCGTTCTGTACTCGCACAACCGCGCTGGAAAGCCGCCAGAGCCTCCGCGCTGAATGCGCCGGGCTGGCGCTCGCTGAGAAAGCCTCCCTGAACGCCGCAGCTCACGGCGAGGCCCGCGCCGGTGCATGCCATCGTTGAATAACGAAGCGCCTCTTCGACGTCACGTGGACCTCCGCGACCGTCACGGAAGAGCAAACCCAGATCCCCGCATGGTCCCCATGCCTCAGCCTCGCATGCTTGTGTCAGCAAGGCGCGTGCGCGTACTTCATCATGAGGGAGCAGGGGGCCGAAGGAGAGGTGCCATCCCAGGATGCCGCAGGACGTGGCACTCCCCCGTGTGCATCCTTCTTCGAGAAGCCGTCGCCCTTCTGTTTTGTCCGCTTCGTTGACGTCAGCCGGTGGCCGGCGAAGCAGGTAGATGCCTAGGTTGTCGCATCCAAGCGGGTCGCCTCCGGCGCACCCGCGCCGTGCGTATGACATCGCTTGGGTGATCGGCGCTTGAGACTGCGCACTCAGGACGCCGGCGTTGGTACATGAAGGCACAAAGCCTCCTTCGCACGCACGGACGAAAAACGTGAGGCTTGCCGCTGGGTCCGATTCCATGCGGCGAAGACCGAGCCCATGACAGCTCTGAGTGCGACCGCCCTCGCATTCCACCTCTAAGTCCAGTTCCGTCGCGCCGTTCGAACACGTGCGCATATGACTCGTGCTGCCGAGCGGACCTGTGCTGATGTTTAGCGTCCCCCGGCAACGTTTCTCTCCTTCGATCGCCATGAACTCAAATACGCCGGCCTCGGACGAAGTGATCATTGTGACCTCGTATCCGTTGCTGAGGAGCCACAAGCGAGCATCCGCTTCCTGCCCTGGCTCGCTGCATGCGGACAGAAAGATCAGAACAAGCAAGGACAACCCAGATGAAAAACGCATTCGCTGACCTTACACAAGACTCGCCTGCCGCATGGGTAACATCGCCTAACAATTCGTTTCGGCGCCCTCTGCGGCCATATTCCCCGGCTCCGTCAGGCTCAAGGCAGGGTGATTCCTCTTTGCACGGCGAGGCTCGCGCGGTGCAGGACGATGTCGTTGTACATGTCCGTGTAAAGCGAGATCGGCAGCATGGCGTCGAGGTAGGTGGTGTCCTCGCGATACACGAGGGTGGTGCCTGGGCCATCGAAGAAAGCCGCGCCCCAGGTTTGCAGGATGAGCTCGACCTCAGCGTCATAGAGGCGATGCGAGACGGCGCTCTCCACGGGGATGGCGGGGTCGCGCATCATGGGGCACTCGCCCTGGCTCGTCGCGGGCGCCGAGGCTGAAGTGTCCACGAGCGTCTGGCGCAGACGTCCGCGGGTCTGGGAGTCGACATCGCCGGAGACGAGATGCTCCTCGAGTATGAAGCCTGCGCGGCGCCCTGCCGGGATGCGGGGAATATGCGCCACGTAGACGCGGCCGTTTTCGCGATGCGTGAGGATGGTGTCGTGCACTGGGTAGGCGCTGCGGTTGTGCAAAACGATGTGGCGCCGATTCGCGGAGTAGCGGCTGCCGCGCTCGAGGCTCACCAAAGGTCGCTCGCGCGTCGCGCCTTCGTAGAAGACAAAACGCTCGCTCTCTTGGGCGCCGTTGACCCAGAGCGCGTCGAAGCCGCGCGCGGTGTTGATCCACGCTTGTGTGCTGGAATGAGCGCTGCGCGCCGGCTGCGCGCTCAGGTCGAGTCGATCCCAGAAGAGCTGGCGAGTCGGGTCGCGATCCAGCGTCGCGTAGGGGCCTCCACCCATCGGCGTGCGAGCGGCTCTCGCTGCGACGAGACGCTGGCGCGCCGCGAGAGCCGCGGAAGAGTTGGCCTGTGCCGCACTACGAATACCCTGAACCTGAGGGTACCAGACTGTGGCGGCGCCGCGCCGGAACCCCACCTCGATGCCCACGGGAATGCTGTTCGGCGAAAGCGTCCCGTTGGAGTAGAAATGGAGAACAGGCAGCGCGCGTTCGCCGCCGTCGACGGGCATATCCCGCACCGCGCTTCGACCTGCAGTCGTGCTCGCGCTCCGGTGAAACCAAGGCGGCAAGGTCGCTGCCACGGGAACGCCCTGGCCATCAAACGACTGCACGCCCCACTCGTGCGCCCAAAGGGGATACGCGCACCAAGACTCCGCGCGCGCGGTGTGAACGGGCATGACGACTAGCGCCACAAAAGCGATTGTGAGCAGTCGAATCATGGCAACGGCACCTCGTTCCACACCACGAGCCCGGCTCGGTTGAGCACGGCGTACGAGTGCATGTCCGTGTAGATCGAGAGCGGCATCACGGCGTCGAGATGCGCCGTGTCCTCGCGATAGACGATGGTTGTGCCGCGCCCATCGAAGAACCTGGCGCCCCAAACCGAGTCGATGACGTCGATCTCCTGGCTCGTCAGACGATGCCCACCGGCGCTCTCCACGGGAATGGCGGGGTCGCGCATCATCACGCAGTCTTCGCTCGCCCGGGGCTGTCGCTCCAGCAGCTGCGTGCGCAGCCGTCCGCGGGTCTGCGCCCTGCGATCGCGCCTCGACACGGCGTGGTCTTCGAGGACAAACCCAGCGCTGCGTCCGGCGGGGATCTGCGGCGCATAGATCACATAGTCGTGACCTCGCTCGCGGTGAGTGAGGAACACATCATGAACGGGATGGGCGCCATCGTTGTGCAAGATGAGATGCCGGCGTCCCTGCGCCCACTCCTCGCCGCGGGTGACTCGAATGGCGACGCGCTCCGTGGTGTTCGCTTCGTAGAAAACGAAACGCTCGCTCTCCGCGGCGCCGTTGACCCAGAGCGCATCGACGGCGCGAAGATCGCGAACCATGCGTGCCCGGGAGCGGTGCGGCGTCGCACTAGGTGCGGGCGTGAGCGTGAGGTGGTCCCACTGAAGCTGGCGCGTTGGGTCAGGCTCTGTCGATGCGTTGGGGACAAAGGGCTGACGTCCGGCGCGTGCCTGAACGAGCTGGGCGCGGCGCTGCAACGCGGCGGCGCTATTGGCGTCGGCGACGCGGCGGCGC
Source organism: Polyangiales bacterium (assembly GCA_045106895.1). Taxonomy (GTDB): domain Bacteria; phylum Myxococcota_A; class Polyangia; order Polyangiales; family Houyiibacteriaceae; genus JBCCRV01. Next base: position 21,201 of record JBGCFM010000136.1, read on the forward strand.
GTATCGACCTGCGGATACCAAACGGACGCTTCGCCCAACGTGAAACCCACCTCGATGCCGACGGGGATCGAGCGGGCGCCGTCCGCGTAGAAGTGCAGCACCGGAAGAAAACGCGTGCCTTCGTCGCGCTGCATGTGGCGGACAGGAGAAGCGACGGGCGTCGGCGCGGGACCCATTCGGTGAAACCATGGGGGGATCGGCGTGGGACTCTGGGGCGCGCCGCTGGAGTCGAAAGCCTGTACGCCCCACTCATGAACGAAGAGCGGCTGGGCGCACCAGCTCCGCGCCGACGCCGCGGGTGGTGAAAACGCTGGCAAGAGGCAGAGGACCAGCACCCAGAACGTCGTACGCATGAAGCGTCGTACGCTTGGGCGCCGAAAAAGTTCCATGGCGCCCTCGATGCGGCCGGAAAGACGCTCCAAAAGTTCTCCCCAAAACCTGAGTCTTTTGGGGACAAGCGGAGCCCGAGGGCGCCTAGAGCGTCTTCAAGAACGCCAGTAGCGCGTCGATATCCACATCCCCGAGGTCCTCGGCGAAGTCGTGACCATCGGCGGACAAACCTGCAATAGCAGTGTCGTAGCAGAGCCCTGGGGAAGAAGCGGAGTAGGCAATCCCCACTCGTTCCACATCGTATTCGTCGCCGGATCCTTCGTGACACCACAGCGCCGGACGCTCACTCGGACGAAGCACGGAGCGGAGGTCCGGGACGCTTCCGTTGTGAAAATAGGGCGCCGTGGCCCACACGCCGACGAGGGGAGGTGCGAGGTAGCCGGCGGTCTCCATGAGCGGGTCTTCGCCAAACCACGTGGCGTTGAGCCAGTCGATCTCCGCGCTGCTGAGACGTGTGTGTCGGACCGCGTCGGTGCCTACGTCGACGATGCGGTCGGGATAGTCGCCGCCCGCGCCGTAGCTTCCGTGGCAGCCTGCGCAACGGTCTTCGAAGACGGCACGGCCCGCCGCGACGGCGTCCGCTTCGGGCGCTTCAAAAGGCCACGCAGGCGGGCGAAGGGAGAGTAGGTAGTGGCGCAGGTCTTCGAAGTTTGCCTCCTCCGCCATCACCTCGGCGAGCGTCGCGTTCGACGCGAGGGACGTCGCCATCATCGTGCGGAAGTTCTCGCTTGGGCTGGTTCCGTCGGAGTAGATGCGGTCTTTGAAGGCGAACTGCCACCACGCGGCGGGCTGCTGAAAGCCGTAGTGCGTCTCCAGGTCGGCGGCGCCGGTGGCGATGGCGAGGGTCATGCCCATGCCGTAGGCGTCCGTGGCGCCGGGGGCCGCCGTTCGATCGCGAAAAGCGTCGTGCCAGACCTCTGGAACTGGCGGAACGGTGACGCCGAACATGGCGGCTCGCTCGCGAAGCTCGACAAGGTCGAGGTAAAGCTGACCCAGTTGAACGCGGCTGTTGCCGGCGCCAATGAAGGTCTGCCCGGCGATGCGATCTGTGTGGCAAGCGAGGCACTGAATGGAACCCTCGGCGCCGTCTCGAAGGATGCCGAAAGGAAGGCCGCCGTCGTCGCGAGGCACGAGCCCGTAGCGCCGCGAAAACTCCGCCCAGTACGCCTCGTCGCTGAGACCTGGTTGTCCCCACACCACCCAGAGGTTGCTCAGCGCTTCCCATGGAATGCCGGCACCTCTCGCCGCGTAGAGAAACGCTTCGCCTCGTTCGGCGCGCTCGGCGTCGAAGGGGTGACGAAGAGGGAGGCTTCCCGTTTCGCCGCCGGCGTCCCCGCGCGTGTCCGACGTCGCGTCGCCGGCGTCGATGGATGCGTCGGAAATGGAGGCGTCAGGTATGGACGGATCGGACGCGCAGCCCATCGCAACCCCGAGTAGGCAGGCGGAGAAGAGAGAGCGTCCAAAGCGTTGCATTTCTAGGCGTCGTTCCGTTTCAGACGAGGAGCCCGTCGATGCCGCCGGTGCAGAGCGCCGGATCGCCAACGGCCTCAGCCTCGACGCCGCAGGCGTGCATGCAGCTCAGAAGCAGGTCGTTGTGCGTGGAGTCAGGCACGCGAACGACGCGCCCGGCGTTGAGGTTCCCGCCGCCGGCCAAAAGGAAGGGCATGTTCTGGTGCGTGTGGAAACGCGCCTCGCTGAGCTCCTGGGCCCAGAGAATGACGGTGTTGTCGAGGAGCGTGCGCCCGTCGACGTCGGTGCGGCTCTGAAGGGAGTCCAAGAGATAGGCGAACTGCTCCGCGTGCCATACGCCGATGCGGGTGAGCTTCTCCATCTCCGTGGTGTCTTCCGGCGCCGCGTGGCTCAGCGTGTGATGCCAATCCGTGATGGGCGCTCCGTCCGGCCCCAGGAGGAAGGGGTAACGGGCGTTGCTCGCCGCTTCGGTGATCTGCAACGTCGCCACGCGCGTCATGTCGCAGCTGAAGGCGCCGACGAGGTTGTCGATCTGCGCCCGCGCGACGGCGGGCATGGTGGAGTAGTCGTCCCAGGATTGGTGTTCGGGAACGTTCGGTTTGGGCGGGATAATACACGCGTCGCCGGTCGGACGAGGGCCGCCTCGGCCACGAACCTCCGCGAGGGCTTCGAGATGCGCGCGGACAAGCTCGTTGTCCGCCGCCGGGTGAGCGCCGCTCAAAGCGCCGAGGCCATCTTCGGCAAAGTTCAGAAGCGCGTTCCGCCGTGCAAGGGCGCGTGCCTCGATCATGGGGTCGACGGGGTCGTCCATGTAGTCGCCGAAGAGGCGCTCCCACACGGCGTCGGCGTCGTTCTCGGCGGGCAAAGGTTCGCCGGCGGCTCGGTAGGAGAGTCGCTGCCCGTCACCGGCTTCGCCTGCGACACGGACGCCGAGTTCCAGCGAACGGAACGGCGTCGAGCCGGCGATGCTGTTGGCGATGAGCTGGTCGACGCTGGGTCCGCTCGCCCAGTCTTGGTCGCCAAAGGAGCGCACGGGTGCGCCCGTGAGAAGCCAGCCGATGCCGTGTCCAGAAGAAGGCAGCTCGTCGTTGCACTTCATGCTGATGCCGCGCGCCTCGCGCCAGCGGTCGTCTTCGGTGCCAAGGTCAGACGCCATCGGAATGACGAGGCGATCGCGGTGCGCGTCCAAAGGCTGAAGAATGCGCCCGAGCTCGAAGTCCGTGTCTCCGCCGCGGGGGAACCACTCAGGCCAAACCGTACCGTTGGCGGTGTACATGACGACGAAACGCGTGGGCGCCATCTCGTCCTGCGCTTTGAGCATACCGGGGCTCCGCGCGCCTGCGCTGAGCAGCCCTCCAGCGGCTGGTGCTGCGATGGCGCCGGCGCCGAGAAGCTTGAGTAGATCGCGGCGTTTCATCGTGCGCCCTCCTGTCCAAAACGGGCACTCTGAAAGCTCTCATCCCGCACAACGATACCCACCAAGGAGCGAAGGTTCGCTCCGCTCTGTGCGAAGGACTCGGCGACGCCTTCGACGGCGCACTGGTCATCCAAGGTCTCCACGCGGCGATGCGCGTAGCGCCACCACTGCTGCGCGAAGCAGGTCTGAACTCGCTCTGCGGTGGCGACGGAGTCCATCATCTCGTTTGCATCGTTGAAGCTGCCGCTCAGGCCGATGGCTTCGGGGAACTCGCCAGATGCGTCGACGGCGCTGCCTTCTTCGACGGCGCGAAAACGTCCCATCCCGTCGAACTGCTCAAACCCGAAGCCGAGCGGGTCGATGAGCGAGTGGCACGCGCGGCAAGCGTTGTCCGCCGTGTGCGCCGCAAAACGCTCGCGGGTGCTCTGCCCAGGAACGAAGGGCGGAACGCTCACGTCGTCCATGTTGGGCTCCGGGAGCTGTCGGCAAAAGAGCTGCTCGAGGATGAAGAGACCGCGGTGAATCGGGTCACCTTGGTCGGGCTTGGCGAGGAGCGCCATCAAGGCCGGGTGCGTCATCAAACCCGCGCGCTCGCCCTCGGGAGCGCGCGTGGCCTGGAGGCCCTCGCCGGTGACAGCCTCAAGTCCGTAGAGCGTCGCTATGCGCGAGCTCGCGTAGATCGTGTCGCTCGTCAGCAGGTCGCTCAAGGTCGCGTCCGGCCGGCGATACTCTTCGAGCACCTGCCGCTCCACGGAAGCCCGAAGCTCCCGCGCGAGGTCCGCGTCAAAATCACCGAAGGCGATCTCGTCTTTGAGCAGGTTGCTCACGGCGTCGAGGTGGAGCCACTGGCGAGCGAAGTCGAGGACAGTGCGCTCAAAACGCTCGTCCGCGATCATCCGCGAAATCTGCTCTTCGAGGACGGCGTCGTCGTTCAGCATCGGCGCGGCGTCGAGGAGCGCGTCGTCCGGCGGCGAGTTCCAGAGGAAGAACGCGATGCGGCTAGCAAACGCGTAGGCATCGAGGGGAACGCTATCGCCGACGCTCGGTGAGGTGCCCTCGGGAACGCGCGTGGAGTGGTAGAGAAACTGCGGCGAAGCGAACATCGCTTCCAGGGTGAGGCGAACGCCACGTTCAAACGCCGCGGCGTCGTCGATGCCATCGGGCTGCACGCCTAGGTCGAAGATGGCGCGCAGGTCTTGCGCTTCTTCTGCGCCGACGGGGCGACGAAACACACGGCGGCCGAACTGCGCGATAAACGCATCGGCGCATTCGGCGTCGAAGGTGTCGCAAGGGACGACGACGCTGAGGTCCGCTGCGGCGGCGAGCTCGCCGGCAGCGTCGAGGTGACCTTCCACCTGAAGCGCGCTGATGGAGCGCGCGACCTCGAAGTTGGCGACGGACTCATCCGCGGAGAACGCCTCCGCCGGAGCGAGGTCCACGCCGAGGAGGTCTTGGACGGCGCGGTTGTATTGAACGCGCGTGAGGCGGCTCAGCTGAATAGGCGAACCGAGGATCTCGCCGACGCACTCCATCGGCTCCGGGAGAGGAATGATGGGGGTGAGTGGGGCGGCCTCTTCAATGGTCCCGGTGCAGCCTGCGGCCGCAAGAAGACAGCCCAAGACAAGAACGTCACGACGCATGTCTCATAGTGGGGGAAGCGAATGCCCCAGTGCAAGCAAGGGACGCCTCAGCGGGGCGACGCGGCGATATTTCCGCCGTCCACGGTGAGAACACAGCCTGTGGTGCTGCGCGCGCAGGCCAGGTGAAGAAACGCCGCAGCGCAGTCCTCGGCGGTGACCTCTTGCTTCAACAAGTTGGACCGGAAGTACGCTTCCGGCGAGAGACCGCGTGCCGCTGCCCGCTCTTTGACGAAGTCCGGCGGCAAGAGGCCCGTGCGAATACGGTCTGCGTTGATGGCGCCGCTGCGGATTCCCACCTCACCGTTCTCCACCGCGTACTGCTTCATGAGCGCGACGAGTGCGGCCTTGGGCAAGGCGTAGGGGCCGAAGTCTTTGCCGGGGTTAAACGCGGCTTTGCTGGCGTTGAAGAGCAGGTATCCGCCGACGCCTTGGGCGCGAAGGACGCGTGTCACGGCAGCGGCGAGCGTCTGATGCGCAAAGAAGTTCACCTCGAAGCTACGCCGAAAAGTCTCGTCGTCGACTTCGTGCATCGCCCCTTGAGGCGCGTAGCCCGCGTTGCTGATGACGCCGTCGATGCCGCCGTAGTGGCGCACGCAGGCGTCGACGCTCGCGCGGACCTCGGCGGCGTTGGCCACGTCGATGCTCATGCTCGGCGCGCCGAGTTTTGCCGCCAGGGCCTCAACGCACTCCACGTTCTGGTCCACGAGGAAGAGATTGGCTCCCTCCGCGGCGAAGCGCTGGGCCGTCGCCGCTCCAATGCCGCTGGCCGCGCCGCTGATGTAGACGACGCTGCCTTCGAGGAGACGCGCTTTCTTTTTGCCGAGCTTCGCCTGCTCCAACGACCAGTACTCCATGTCGAAGACGTCGCTCTCGGGCAGGACCTCGTAGGTGCCCACGGCTTCGGCGGCTTCGATGACCTCGATGCAGTGCTCGTGCAGATCCGCCGCGACGTGCGCTGCCTTCATGGTGGTGGCGGCGCTCAAAAGGCCAAGGCCCGGCACCAAGATGACGCGCGGGTTGCTGTCGAGGGCGGTGACGCTTCGGCCTTTTTCGGCGGACTCCCGCGCGACGTAGGCCTCGTACTTTGCGCGGTAGTCGCACAGGCGCTCTTCGATGTGCGTGTTGACCGCCTCGTTCTCAAGACCCGCCAGCTCCAGGAGCATCGGCACGCGCTTGGTGCGAATCACATGGTCCGGCGTGGGCGTTCCGCGCTGGGAGACGTCGTTCAGGTCTTCGCGCTCCAGGTAGCGCTCCACGCTCTCCGTGCTGCGATGATGAAGCAGCCACGACTTACCCGTGCCTCGGGTGAGCGCGCCGCGGACAAGGGGCGCAAGAGTGGTCCAGTCGACGGCTTCCCGCCGGGTTCGTTTCACGGTGGAGGTCGCGCTCGCTTTGGCTGCTGTGATGGCCTCTTCGGCCTTGGTCACGGCCTCGATGTGGCGCTCGTAGCTCTCCTTCGCCGTGTCGCCCCAAGTGAAGAGACCATGCTTCAGGAGCAAGAGCCCCTGCGCGTTCGGGTACTTCTCCTGCACCTCCGCCGCGAGCTTGCTCAGGGCAAAGCCCGGCATGATGTAAGGCACGACGGCGAGGGTGTCGCCGAAGACCTTCGCGCAGATGGCCGTCGCATCGGGCTGGTCCACGAGCGCAAGAATCGAGTCCGCGTGGGAGTGGTCGATGAACTTCGCCGGCAAGAACGCGTGAAGCAAGGTCTCGACGGACGGGTTCGGCGAGCTGGCATCAAGGAGCCGCGTGCGCTGCGCGCTGACCATGGCTTCGTCGCTAAGAGACTCGCGGCCGCGGAGAGCGCCGAGACTGGCGAGACGCACAGCGGGCAAACCCGGAGGCTCGATGGCGCCGAGATCCCAGCCGCTGCCTTTGACGCAGAGCACGTCGACGGCCTCGCCGGTGTCGTCGGTGAGGCGCGTCTTCACCGACGTGTTGCCGCCGCCGTGGAGCACCAGCGCCGGTTCGCTGCCGATGAGTCGCGAGGTGTACGTGCGCAGCGCGATGTCTTCGTTGACGGCGCCCTCGCCTGCGCTTTTGTCAGAGGCCCAGCGTTCGATGGCCGCTTTCGCGTCCGCGTCGTTCCACAAACTCTTCATGGCGCGGAGGGTACAGCGTCCCGGGCGAGGTTGGGAGTTTGGCGTGATAGCGTGGCGAGGTGCACTCAGCGCGCATCCACGCGAAGTCTATCTCGGTCGTCGCCCTACTCGCGCTCTTCGCCGCATGCGGAGGCGCCGACGACACCGGTCTCGACGCAAGCGAGCCGGATGCACAGGAACGAGACGCGCGCCATCCGGACATGCTCGAGCCAAGCTGCCCTGAAAACGCGGCCACGGAGACAAGCTGCGCAAACGGGTGCGACGACGACGGCAACGGTTTCACGGACTGCGTCGACTTTAGGTGCGTGTGGGATCGCCCGCGAAGCGAGTGCGAAGACGACTGCCGCGCGTGTGGTGATCTAACGCTGTGCGAGGACGTGCTCGCGGACGTCGAAGCGGAGCCAACGTTCATGACGTGGAACGTGCTGGAGTTTAGCGGCGCGACCTCCGTGGCTTCGCGCATTGGGCAAGTGCTTCATGAGCTTCAACCGGGCGTCGTCGCGCTGCAGGAGATCGCGTCCGCCGACGCCCTTGATGGTGTCACCAGCTGCGCCACGGAATACATCCAGCACACCGCGAGCAACGTCGACCGCTACAAGGTCGTGCTTCTGATCCGGGAAGACCGCTTCGACATCAGCGAGCTCTTTGAGGTACCCATGGCCAACCACCGGCCTGTCCTCGGAGCGAGCTTGGTCGATGTGCGCGGCGACGCTCTCGACGTATATGCGGTGCACCTGTACCCCGGCGCCGGAGCGGCGGCGACGGAGCGGCGACGGACTCAGATGGACGCCCTCGCTCGCTACATCGAGGAACGGAACTCTGAGACCGTCGTGATTCTCGGCGACTTCAACGAGCTACTGTCGGACCCCGTTCGAAGCCAGGCCTTCAGCAGCCTCGTCGCCGGGCCCGTGTTCGCAACGCCGGTGCCCCTCGCCCGTGGCGAGTCCAGCAGCACCATCATCGGCCGAGACGACCTCGACCTCGACCACATCCTGGTCACTCGGCCCATCGCGCTACGCGCTCGTATTCTACGACTCGAGGATGTCTTCCACGGCTACCGCGCTCGCATGAGCGACCACCGTCCAGTGCTCGCTTGGTAGAAAGCAGCTAGTGAGGCATTAGATGTTCTCTGCCAGAAGCCGCTGAAAAGATAGGTCCAGGGCGCTCCCGGCCATCTCAACCTGGTGGTCTTTGATCATCGTCTCGTCGACACGCGCGCCATGCTCGATGAGCAATGAAGCGATTCTCAGATGTCGCTCCGTCATGCCCCACGCGATGGCGACGCAGTTGAGCGGACGAGGCGCACCCTCCGCGCATGAGATCCACTTACGCCCTGTCGCTTCGGCGGGCGCGTTGGGGTCTGCCCCTGCGGCAAGGAGCGACGCTACGTCCTCCACCTTTCCTTGGTAGCAAGCTTCGTGGAGGCTCAAGGGTTCCATGGTGGAGTATCGCTTGGTGCGAGGCCGCATCAAAGTCTGCGCGTCGATAGATGGGCGATGAGATCCGGCAACAGACTCAACAATGCTGCATAGTTGCCGATGAACACACTCAGGTCGCCTCTACGCGCTACAGTCCACTCGTGAGGGGTCGGCACGTCGGAGCTTTGGTGATGTTCGTGCTCGTTCTCGCGGCGGCGATGTTCACCTACATCCGCACCCGTCCTGCAGTGAGCGGAGGCGACTTGCGCGAGGCGCTCGAAGAGGTCGAGGCCATCCGAGACGCCCTTGAAGACGTGGAGTGTCCGCGCCCCGCTTTTTGGGGTCCACCTTCGGAGCCCGCTTTGCCGGTGTCAGACCTGCTTCGCCACGACGGACCTTTCCGTGGCTGTTTCGGAGCCTATGTCGACGCGACGCGAATCGCTTCAATCCACGAGACCGGAGAGCCTCGCCCCTCTGGCTTTGAGCTCTTCGTGACCCACTCTCCTCGCTCGTATTCCCTCGTGCAAAGCAGCACGCTTGAGCAAGCACTCGAGACTTGCGCTCCCTTCGCCGAAGAAGTCCGCCGCCAGGCCGGCACGCCCAATCGCTGCACTCCCTACGGGCTGCGTAGCGAGCTTGGGTATCGCCAGGCATCGAGAATCGAATCGAATCACTTCGCACGCGCCCTAGCGATGGTGGCACGGTACGGAGAGATGCCGGACGAGGAACGCCTACGTCTCCTCATCCAAGGCATGGCCGTAACACGAGACCTGGGGCAAGGGGCAAACGGGTTCGAGTTCGCTCGAGCGAGCACTCGTTTCGAGGACACGCTTGCAGCCGCCTTTGTCCACATCGCGCAACGGAGCACCATCAGCGCGGACGTACACGCCGAGCTTCACCAAGCTCTTGGTGTTCTTGCGGACATGCATGTGAACGCACACGCGTTGGTCGGCGGCGAGGGCCTCTGGCAGGTGGAAGAGTTCCCGTCGATCGTTGATGTTGAGTTTCAGCCTGAGTCGGAGCGACGCCGGGTGACCTTTGCGTCGGCGATGTTCCTGTCACGGCTTACGCAAACATGTCCTCCCGGAACGACGATGGAAGCGTGTATGGCGTTCTTTCCCTACGCTGGCGAAGTTCCGGATGAACGTATTGCGGAGCTGCTGGGACCGCTCTTCATTCGAAGTCAGTCCCTCGCATTTTTGCACGCCCAATGGACCTACGACTACCCGGACAAGTTTCAACAACTTCTGGATGCACGCTGGAGCCCGCGCGCACTGCAAGAGATCTTACGATGGAGCGGCGAGGCCAAAGAAGGGCGGTGCCCCGCGGTGTCCTCGTGGGATCCCGAAGCACACGAGGATCGTTTCTACGTCGAACAGAACAACGAAGGCGTGTACCGCCTCGTCACGCCGGGCGTGGAGAGGAGAGGGTACATCTTTCGTTGCTCCGCGGAAGTCCCGGCGGAATCGCCGTGATAGGCAAGACGCCGCACTTGCGATGCTACTACTCTCGGGCAATGCGCGCGTTGGTGTTAGCTTTGCTCCTCGCCTGCACCGCGCCGAGAGCGGAGGTGTCAAAGCGGAACACCCGCACGCCGAGGCGCTGGCGGCGCTCGAAGGCGAAGCGCGTGAAGCGTTCGAGCTTCTCGCGGACGCGGACTCGTTTACCTCCGCTCATATTGGGTATGGGGGCAGACTTTCGCCTTACGCGGCAGCGCTGCGGCTCCTCGTTCGGCACCCCGACGCGCAGGTCGCCGTCGGTGCGCTATGGCAGAGCGAAAACCGAGTCGCGCGACTCTACGCGCTGGCCGGGTTTTGGTACTTGCGGCCCAGGGAATACCGCGCGGCCGTTGAGTCTTTGAGGGGCGACGAGACACGTATAGAGACACTGTCAGGCTGCGTGGGTGGTGAGAGGACCGTCACTCGCCGCTCGCCATGCAGAAGTGCTAGCGCCTGGAACAGGAATGTCTGACCTTCAATGCTTGGAGGCAGCCCCAGGGCAAACGCTGGACCCGGGCTACCTTGCAATCTCCCTCATCGAGGGCGAGAGCTTGCAACTCAACCTCTGAAGCCGACCAAGCGAAGAGTGGCCACGCCTAAACTTGCCGGCGGCTTGGCCCAATGTGGAGGCGGAACGCGAACTTCAGCGCCTGCGAGATGAGGCGGACCTCAATCCCTCTGCGCCCATCGACTACGAAGAGTTGACGCGTCTAATTGAACAAGGTGGGGCCGTGATTTCTGAGTGAGTGAGCTGGGGGCGAAGACTCGTGTCAGGGACGACGCTGAATAGAAGCGTCCCCTCTCACATACACGCGCTATGATGCGGGGTGGCTCAACCACCCATCGAACGCAGCGGCGGTCTCTTCTTTGCCCTCTACACACTGGTCAAACGTCCGTCCTTCGACGCGCGCGCGCCCACCGTGGAGGGTGTTCGTTACAACGAGCGAGGGGGGCGCAGAGCTCCGCTCTACGACGTCTACCTGCCGGACTCGGGAGATCGTCATCCCTCGGTGGTCTTGGTTCATGGAGGCGGCTTCGTCATCGGGCACCGGAAGATGAAGCCCGTCCGGCTGGTCGCCACACGCCTGGTGGAAGCCGGGTTCGCGGTGTGCGCGGTGGACTACCGGCTGCTCTTTCGCGGCGGCGGCATCAAGGAGCAGCTCGAAGACGTCGAGCACGCGGGAGACCACTGGCGCGGCAGCTGTGCAGAGCTGGGCTGCGATCCGGAGCGGGTCTCGCTGGCCGGTTTCTCCGCCGGCGCCGCCTTGGCGATGCTGCACGCCGGGCGAACAGCCCGGCCCTATCACAGGCTGCTCAGCATGTACGGTCCGGCGGACTTTAGCCGCGTCGAGGGGCGCCGCGCCAGCCTGCTCATGCGGCTGGTCATGGGGACGAGCGACCGAGACACATGGCGGGCATATTCCCCGCACACGTTCATCCACACCCCGACGCCAACGCTCCTCATTCATGGCGGCGACGACCGCATGGTCCCCGTGAGCCACGCGCATCAACTCCAGCGCACTCGCGCCGAAGCTGGTCTGCCTACGGAACTTGAGATCATCGAAGGCATGCGTCACGGCTTCGTGAACGACGCCCAGCTGCCTGAGACCACCCACGCGATCTCCCGCGCGATCGAGTTCTTGTCTCGCTAGGCGGAGCAGAAATGGCCTGACAGGCTCCGCCTCATGAGGGGGTGCAGTGCGGCTTTGTCGCGTCCGTCCTCTGTGAGCGTCCGCCGCTCTTCGAGATCATCGATAGGGACTCGCCGATGTGCCCTTGGCGACGACGACTTTCTCCAGGTCGTTGTCTTCGTCGTCGACATTGAGCGCGTGGAGCTCCACGAAACCGCACGCTCCGCAGGCATGCGCGCTGCATGGCGACGCGGCGCGCCTTCCGAAGCCGCTGCCCTTGTTCCCAAGAAACATGAGCACCCAGTCACTCACGGATGCCGTCGAGTGGTAGATGTCCTGACAGCCACACATGGGACAACGAAGGGATTCCCTCATGGGTTTTCGTGGCGCGTTTTCAAGCTCTCGTACGCGTGCCTCAAGGGCCGCTAGACGGTCTTCCATGAACGAGGTTGTACACAACTTTGCGCGAGAATGATGCTCAGCAAAGGCGCCGTTCGCTCTGATGAAGGGTGCGCCGGGTCGCGGGGCGAGCTGGTAGGGTGTCCAGCGATGAGGGGGTGGCGCATTTGGGCCGTGGAGGCGTTCGTGATCGGACTCGCGGCTGCGATGTTCGTGTACATACGAACGCGCCCTGCTGTCACAGAAGAGGAGCTACGCGAAGCGGTCGCGGAACTCGAAGACATACCGGCGCTTCTGAGCGAGCTCGAGTCAGCGGCCAGCGCTTCTCGGCGCGCCTACGCAGGACGCGCTGTCGCTGGAAGACTTGCTGACTAGGGACGGTCCTTTCGCAGGATGCTGGGCCGCCGTGAGCAACGATGAGTGGCAGATCAGCATCGCCGAAGGTGCTCACTTTGAAGGCTACGACGGAGACGACGCGGAAGACGACGAACGCGTATCGCGGGTGCTCGCGGCGTGCTCGGAACTTCCGGCGGAAGCGGAACTTCAAGCCCGTACGCCGAATAGGTGCATGCCTAGTTCTGTGAGCAGCGAACGGTGGAAGCTGTATCCACAGCTACGCAGATGCAGGGAGCTCGCAACAACGAGCGCGCACTGCAGCGGCTCTTGCAGTGGAGCGCGGACCGACGCGAGGGCCGTTGCCCGGAAGTATCCGACGTGGAGACGCCAGACCTAGAAGAAGACACCACAGAGTTCATCGCCTATCGAGACGGCGACGTCTACGAGTTGATCACACCCGGGCCAGAGCGCGACGCATTCGTTTTTCGATGCCCCCTTAGCGACACGGATCATACGACGGGGACCGAAGGTCTCTAAACCTTGGCCGCCAAAGACACACTCAAGTAGCTCAGCCTCAGCGCCGGCGTTCTCGTCTTTCTGCTTCTCGTCGCCGAACTCGTGGTGCGCGTTAGTGGCCTCACGCCGGTGCAGTTCGCCCAGACGCGCCACCTCGAAACGGACGACAAACGCGTGGGCCTCGACCCGTCGTGAGGCTCGTGTGCAGGGTGAGGCGGGTTCGTATTCGGACGCAACTGGGTTCCGAGAAAGCCGAGTAAGCGCTTTCACGGAGATCCAAATCATGACGAAGAGAAACAGACGCGCTCAAATCCGAATACACACCGGGACGTCCATCGAGGAACTGATGCGCCTCGCCAAACTCCCCGTTGCCCTCGGCAGTGGATGCAGCGTCTACGGGCGGGGCCCGCACATGTACATCAAGACCAACAGCACAGACGGCTCGATGCGAGCACTGCGTTTCAAGTCCGCGGCCAAACGCGCACGCGCACATGCCATAGGAATTGCCGCTGACCTGCGGATGGCCGCCGCCGCTGCCGCGTAGTGAAGCGGCCGACCCCTAGGACATCGTAGGGTCAACGTGATCGACCCCGGGCGCATGACTCCTTTTTCGATGCCCCCTCAGCGGCGCGGATGATACGACAGGGTCCGAAGAATCTCATCTTGGCCCCCAAAGACACACTCAAGAAGCTCAGCCTCAGCGTCGGCGTTCTCGTCGTGCTGCTTCTCGTCGCCGAACTCGTCGTGCGCGCCAGCGGCCTCGCGCCGGTGCAGTTCGCGCAGACGCGTCACCTCGAAACGGACGACAAACGAGTGGGCCTCGACCTTTACCCCAGCGACGAACGCGACGCTTTTGACGTAGACCTTGGCGACGCCGAGACATTGGCCGCGCTGAGGACGAAGGGCCTCGACGCATCCGAGTACGCAGAGCACACGCCCCACGGCATTGAGCTGCGTTACTCGGCGGAGCTTTGCCGCGGAGGCGATGTCCCGCCAAAGAGCGAGCGCACGCGCATCATGATCGTCGGAGACTCCTTCGCCGAAGGGCAAGGCGTACGCGAAGACGAGACGAGCGCGGCGCAACTACAGGAGCGACTTGGCGACTCGTACGAAGTGCTCAACTGCGGGCGCCGCGGTTATGACGTCTCCGACGTGGCGAACTTTCTGGAACGACACCTAGAGACGCTGGAGCCGGACGTGGTGCTCTACGCCTACACGCTCAACGACCCGGAGCAGTCCGAGGCTTTTGCGGCGCAGCAGACGTTCCTCGATGACTGGATCTTGGCGCGGCGGCAGATGGTGAGTGAAGGCCCCGGCGGCCTCTCGTTCTTTCAGTCGCACTTGCTCGCGGCGCTCAAGGACCGCCTCGAAGGCGCTTCCGTTGGGCAAGCGACGACGACTTGGTACAGAGACATGGTGATGGAGCCCAACGCCGAAGGATGGACACGCTCCCTTGAGCACATCGACGCCATGAAAGCCCTCTCGTCTTCCCTCGGCGCGGACTTCGAGGTGGTGATTCAGCCGCTCCTCGTCGACCTCGACGGCGTCTATCCCTTCGAAGGCGTGCACGAGAAGGTGCTGGGTGACCTCGAAGCACGCGGCATCAGCGTTACCGACGCGCTGCCGAACTTCGCCGGCCAAGACGCTCCTTCGCTGTGGGTCCACGCGTGCGACCGACATCCGAACAGGCAGGCCCAAGGTCTCATCGCCGACTCCATGGCGCGCGCGCTGGAGGATCTGCGTTGAACGCGCGGGTCAAAAAGCTCGGCCTGTCCATGCTGAGTCTCTTGGTTTTCCTCGGCATCGCCGAAGGCATCTACCGCGTCGCTACGGCCCCGGACCCAAACGCCGCGGACGGCGGGGACGACGGCTGGCGCGAGCGCTACACGCGCATGAACGAGACCATCTACCAGCCCTCGAGCGACCCGCGCCGCGTCTACGAACCCGTGCCTTCCAGCTCGGTGCCGATGGAATACGGAGAGGCGGGCTTCAACGCCCAGAGCATGCGCGAAGCGAGCGACGTCGCCATCGAAAGCGGCGACGACGTCCGCATCGCCGTCGTCGGAGACTCGCTGGTGTGGACGGAGTTCGTCGCCGTGAATGAAGCGCTGCCGCAGCAAATCGACGCGGCTCTTGGCGACGGATACGAGGCGCTGAACTTCGGCGTCACGGGCTACGACACGAGCGACGAGGCGGCGTGGTATGAAAGCCACGTGCGGAACTACGACGCGGACATCGTGGTGGTGGTGTTCTGCATGAACGACCTGATGATCATGAGCGGCCCCTTTGAGCGATACGCAGACAACGACGCACGCGCACGCAAGGACGCACAAGAAGCGCTCCTTGAACGCGTGGCGCCGGTGCGACGTGAGACCATCGACACCGTGGTCCACCACAACGAAAAATACGCGTGGTTCAAACTCTGGGCGCGCTTCGAAGGCATCCTCATTCGCCGCGACTTCGACGCCCACTACGACGATGAGTACCTCGTGATGCACCGGCAACAAGACGCACGCGCGCGCTTCGAGACCGCCATCGCCCAGCTCGGCCGCGACATTCAGGCCGACGGCGCCACGCCGGTCTTCGTGGTCTCGCCGGTGCTCGAGTCCTTCGACGACTACCACTGGGACGCCATCCACGCGTACGTGAGCGAACATGCGCAGGCCGCCGGCTTTGCCGTGTATGACCCGCTTCCCCACTGGCAGGGCGAGCTCTCCCCAGAGCAGCTGCGCATCTCCGGCGACAACCTCCACTACGGCTCCGAAGGCGCTCGCATCTTCGGCGAGAACATCGCGACGTTTGTTCGAGAGCTGCCGCAGGGCGGTTCTGGGAACGAGGCGCAACCGTGAAGGGACGCGAGGAAGCTGCGGCTGTGATCTGGCCTGCGTTGCAAGACGCCGCCACGGAAACAGACGCGGGTCGTGCGGCCAAGGTCCGGCGCTCCGCTGTGCTTCGCTGGGCGTTTGGCCTCGGCGTCGCGGCTTTGGCGTTCTTTGTCTTCGCGCGGCCTGTCCTCGCGACGATCATCGCGAGCGTCTCCTCGTTCATCTTCCTGCTGGCCCTGGTGTCGCCCCTCGGCGCCCACGCGTTTGTCGACGGTCTCTTCGCGCGCCTCGCGAAACTGGTCGGCGCGGTGCTGAGCTACGCACTTCTTGGTCCAGTGTTCTACCTCTTCATCACGCCCTTTGGTCTCCTCGCCAGGCGCGGAGAGCGCGACACGCTCAAGCGGCGGCTCGACCCCGAGCGCGAATCCTACTGGCAAGAGCGCGACGCCGAAGACGCGAGCAGCTCGCTGGAGCACCCCTACTAATGAGCCGGCGTAGATTCCCATGAAGCAACGCATCGTCGGCATCAGCTCCGGCTACCACGACTCCGCCGCCTGCCTCATCGAAGAAGGCGCAGATGGCCGGCCTCGCATCGTCGCAGCGGCGCAAGAAGAGCGCTTCACGCGCGTCAAACACGATGCGGCCTTTCCGACGAATGCGCTCCGCTACGTCCTCGCGGAAGCCGGCGCGACGACCCTCGACTCCGTCGCCTACTACGACAAGCCGATCCTCAAGTTTCACCGCATCTTGGAGACGAGCCTCGGCACGGCGCCGCGCGGTCTGAGGCGCTTTGCGCAGGCCATTCCCGTATGGCTTCGAGACAAGCTCTGGATCGAACCCGAGGTCATCACGCAGCTCAAAGACGTCGGCGTGACAAACGCTGATGAGCTCAACGTCGCCTTCCCCGAACACCACCGCTCCCACGCGGCGAGCGCGTTCTTTCCTTCGCCCTTTGAGAGCGCCGCGGTGCTCACCATCGACGGCGTCGGCGAATGGGCCACGGCCACGCTGGCGCATGGACAAGGCAGCAAGCTTGAGATGCTGCAGGAGATGCGCTTCCCCCACAGCCTGGGCTTGCTCTACTCAGCGATGACGTACTTCTGCGGCTTCCGCGTCAACAGCGGCGAGTACAAGCTCATGGGTCTCGCGCCCTACGGCGAAGGTCGATACACGCAGAAGATCTTCGAGCATCTGTTGGACCTCAAGGACGACGGCTCGTTCCGACTCGACCTGGACTACTTCGCCTTCCTCGACGACAACGTGATGACGAATGAACGCTTTGCGACGCTCTTCGGCGGACCCGCGAGAGCGCCCGAGTCGCCGCTCACCACCCGCGAGATGGACCTGGCGCGTTCCGTCCAAGAGGTGACGGAGCAGATCGTCCTGCGCATGGCAAAACACGCGCGCAAAGTCACCGGCGAAAAACACCTCTGCCTTGCCGGCGGCGTGGCGCTCAACTGCGTCGCTAATGGTCACCTGCTTCGGAGCGGCATCTTCGACGAGGTGTTCATTCAGCCCGCCGCCGGCGACGCAGGCGGCGCGCTCGGTTCGGCGCTGTCTGTGTTTCACGCGAAGCGTTCACCATCGAGCGAGACGCCCCAGAAACGCGCGACGGACGACATGGCCGGGGCGTATCTCGGCCCGGAGTTTTCACCCGCGCAAATCCGCCAGTGGCTCGATGCCAAGGGGTATCCGTACACCTACTTGGAAGACGACGAGGCCTGGGCCAGCGAAGTCGCCGAGCGGCTCGCAAACGAAGAGGTCGTGGGTCTTTTTCAAGGGCGCATGGAGTTCGGTCCCCGGGCGCTGGGCAACCGCTCCATCATCGGCGACCCGCGCTCGGCGAAGATGCAGTCGGTGATGAACTTAAAGATCAAGCAGCGCGAGAGCTTTCGGCCTTTCGCGCCGGCGGTGCTCGAGGAAGACGCGCATGAGTTCTTCGAGCTAGACCGACCGAGCCCCTACATGCTCCTCGTGGCCCCAGTGTGCGAAGCGCGCCGAATCCCCGAGCCCGACGGCGCGCGAGACCTGGACCTCAAAGAGCGCGTCAATCACCCGCGCTCCGATGTGCCCGCCATCACCCACGTGGACCACTCGGCGCGCGTTCAGACCGTGTCCACCAAGACGAACCCGCGCTTTCATCGCCTGCTCAGCGCCTTCAAAGAGCGCTCGGGCATAGGCATGCTCATCAACACGAGCTTCAACGTCCGCGGCGAGCCCATCGTGTGCACGCCGGAAGACGCCTACCGCTGCTTCATGGGCACCGAGATGGACATTCTCACGCTCGGCCCCTTCGTGCTCCAGGCTAGCGCCCAGCCCGGTTTCGCCGAGCGAAGCGAACGCTTCGGGCGCACCTTCGATCTCGACTA
>JBGCFM010000137.1:0-4759 GCA_045106895.1 Polyangiales bacterium
TACACGCTTTCTGGTACCCTCCCCGCGTGACAACAGTGGCTATTTTGGGAGGTGGCGTAGCTGGTATGACGGCTGCCCACGAACTCGTCGAACGCGGCTTCACCGTTCGCGTCTTCGAAGCAAAGCCCGTCGCCGGCGGGAAGGCACGTAGCGTGGAGGTCGCCGGTACGGGAACCGGCCCTCGAAAGGACCTTCCGGGCGAGCACGGCTTCCGTTTCTTCCCTGGGTTCTACCGGCACATCTCGGACACGATGCAGCGCATCCCCTACGGGACGAACGTCGACGGTGTACTTGGAAATTTGCGCGCGGCGACGAGACTTCAGATGGCGCGCTTCAACGAGGGCGACCCGATCCTCGTCGCGCACCTCCCGCACACCGCACGGGGTCTCATCAGCGCCATCAAGACCCTCGCAGAGGCGAACTTTGGCGTCCCAACGAAGGAAGCGCTCTTCTTCGCGAATCGTATGTTCATTCTTCTGACGAGCTGCGAAGAGCGACGCTTCGGGCAATGGGAGAACGTGTCCTGGTGGGACTTCATCGACGCCGCGAACAAGAGCCTGAACTACCAGCGCTACCTCGCCCGCGGGCTGACACGCACGCTCGTGGCCATGCGCGCCGAAGACGGAAGCACGCGAACCGTTGGGTACGTCCTTATCCAGCTTTTCCTTGATCTGCTCGGTGCCAACGACGCCGTGGATCGAATTCTCGACGGGCCCACGAGCGACGTTTGGATCCATCCCTGGCTCGACTTTCTTCGCGCAAAGGGTGTCGAGTTCAACCTCGGCGCACGGGCGAGCGCGATCCACATGACGGGTGGCTCTATCTCCTCCGTCGCAGTGCAATACGACGATGGAACGACGGAAGATGTCGTCGCGGATTTCTACATCTCCGCCATGCCGAAGGAGCGCCTTGAGCCCCTTGTAACGCCTGCCCTGCGTGCTGCGGAGCCCTCCCTCGGGGGCCTTCATCATCTGCAGACCGAGTGGATGAACGGCATCATGTTCTACCTCAAGGACGACGTGAAGATCGTCAACGGGCACACGATCTACGTCGACACGCCTTGGGCGCTGACCTCGATCTCTCAACAGCAATTCTGGGAAGACCGACTCTCGGGCTATGGCGACGGAACCGTGCGCGGGATTCTCTCCGTCGACATCTCCGACTGGACCCGGCCCGGTCTCTTGCTCGGAAAGTCCGCCGCGCAGATGACGAACGCCGAGGACATCAAGAACGAGGTCTGGGAGCAGCTCAAGGAGTCGCTCAACGATGGCGGCGAAGAGATCCTCGACGAAGCGAATGTCAGCACCTGGTACCTCGACGAGAGCATCGGCTTTACGGCGAGCGGCGCGACGAACGCAGAGCCGCTCCTCGTCAACACCAAAGGGTCTTGGCAGCACCGCCCCGAGGCCGCGACGAATGTGCCCAACCTGGTGTTGGCCGCGGACTACGTGCGCACACACACCGATCTAGCGACGATGGAAGGCGCAAACGAGGCTGCAAGGCGCGCCGTGAACGCCATTATCGAACGCTCCGGTTCGTCCGCTTCGCCCTGCAAGGTTTGGCCTTTTCGCGAGCCACGGATCTTCGAAGGTCTCAAGCGCTGGGACCGTTCGCGCTACGCAAAGGGCAAGGCTCACTTCATGCGTCCCAAGGTCACGCCATGAACGACATGAGCATCGACGCGAGCTGGGGCGAACGCGACGTATCCACCCTTGAAGCTCAAGCCTTCGCGCGCGAGTTCGGCCCCGACCGTAACTCACAGAGCGGTATCACCACGACGCTGGAGCGTTTCCCCCATGCTTGCCAGGTGAGAGGGATGTTCTTCGATGGGTTGGCGAACGTGGTTCGAAAGAAGCTCGGCGCGATTGAAACCAACGAGCTGATGGATCGCGTTGGCGTGCCTCGCCGCTGCGTTGGTTTTGCGCTCTATCCGCACCGCGACTTCTACAAGCTCTACTTTGCGGCGGCTCCACGCCTGCATCCGTCCGTCTCCTTCGCAGACGCGTTGGGGCGAATTGCCGAGACCTTCTACCCGGTGTTCCGCGAGAGCATGCTGGGCCGCACCATGGCTCCGCTCATGGGACGTGAGCCGGCGAAGATCCTCAGCCGACTCGCCCAGGCCTACTCCATCTCCATTCCGTGGAACGAGCACAAGCTCACGCCGGGCGGCGATAGCGCGGCCACGTGGGAGTGCCGCGTGGAGCCGAGCACCTTCTACCCGAATACGCTGCGCGGCATCGTACGAGGAACGCTCGCTTCCCACGACGTCGACGACGCGCGAGTTGAGGTGGTCAGCGTCCAAGAGCTGTCTGACCAGTCTCGTTACACCTTCGAGATCACCTGGTAGAGACGAAGTCGCCCCGCAAACATGAGGCGCTGGAGAACTTCTGGGCGCTTCGTTTGTCCGACCGGCATGTCGTGGAGAATGTGTGTCGTCGTGGGAGCCTTCACCGCGAGTCTTTGGGGGCCATCTAGCGCCGAGGCGTTCTGCGGATTCTATGTTGGCGGCTCAGAGGTGGAGCTTGGCAACGATTCGAGCTTTGTTGTGCTGCTTCGGGATGGCACGAAGACCGTGATGACGATGCGCAACGACTACGTAGGCCCTGCCGCCGACTTCGCGCTCGTGGTGCCGGTCCCCGTCTCCATCAGCGAGGACGATGTCCACGTCCTGAACCCGGAAGTCCTCGAGAGCGTCGAGCGCTTCACTTCTCCGCGGCTCGTCGAGTACTGGGAGAACGCGCCGCGTTGCCCCTCGCGGATCCGGCCGCGTGGCGTGAGGGTGCCAAGCATTCGCTCCAGCTCCGCCAGCATTCGCGTTGAGACTTCCTTCGCCGTGGGCGAGTACGATTTCGCCGTCTTGGGCGCCGGAGACTCGCTCTCGCTCGAGCGCTACCTGACGCAAAACGGCTACCGGATTCCGAGCAACGCGGCGGCCTTGCTTCGCCCTTACGTGCTTCAAGGCTACCGATTCCTCGTGGCCAAAGTGGACGCCTCACGCGTGACTTTTGCAAACGGACGAGCCGAGCTTTCCCCAATTCGCATCGCCTATGACTCACCTCGCTTCGCGCTACCGATTCGCCTCGGACTCGCCAACTCGCGCGGCGAGCAAGACATCGTCGCTGTGGTGATTTCGCGCGAAGGTCGCTTCGAAGTCGCCAATCGCCGGAACGTCTTTGTGCCAACGAACCTCGAAGTTCGCCCCGAAGCTCGGGAGCGCTTCTCCGAACTCTATGCGTCGATCCTCGACCGCACGTTTGAACGAAACCCGGGCGCGGCGGTCACGGAGCACGCCTGGGCGGTGACCGGCTGTGACCCGTGTACTGGTCCCACTCTCGGGGCGGAGGAACTCGATCAGCTTGGCGGCGATGTCATCTCGGGGGCGGAGGAGAGGGCGACTCTGACGCACGAAGTGAAGTTTCTTATCGAGCGGCGTTCGGGAGATGGACATTCCGCGGCCGCCGTATCCGACTTCCTCGACAGGCGTCGCGTTCCGATCGCTCAGTGTGCGCCGCACGCTCGTGGCGGCTGGACCGAAGCCCACGCCGACATCAGTTTCGGCAGCAACGGGTCACTCACCCGACTGCGTGTTCCCAGGTCGACGGCGGGCTACGGCGCATGTCTCGCTCGGATCATGCGCCATAGCCGACTGATGCCGTCTGCGCGCGGAGACTCCTCGGACTGGCGTGTGCGCATTCACTTTCAACCGGTCTATCAGCGGAGCCAAGCGAGCGCCTTCGGGTTCACCGCGACGCGGCTCCACCTGCGTGTTCGTCCAGGAGGCGACACGAGCGACCTCGTGTTTCGCCACGCCCGTGCTGTGGCCGGAGGCGTGGGCTCCCCCAACGCCCGGGGAGCGCTGCCAAGCCGGCGCGCATCAAGAGAGCGAAGTACGTTCCAGGCGCGATACGCGATCCTTCATCGGTGGGAGCGGCCAATGACCTGCGAAGGTGCCATTCATACGGGTTGGGGAGGGTCACGCCGGCGCCACCTCATGCCACACGCTGAGACCTTCGAGACTCAGGCGACGTCCACAGACATCATCACCGACCTCGTCGTCGGAGCGCCTTCGGAGCTGCGGCCCAGACGCTTCACGCGCGCATGGCAGCTTCGCGAAGCTGGCGTCTGGAATGGCGACGGCTTGCCGCCGGCGGAACCGGCGCGAGAACGTACGCGCGCAGCGTTGCGGGCAACGCGTCGGTCCTGCCACGCGTAATCGCTATTTGAGCTGCGCGCACTTGGCGTCGAAGAGCGCCGCGATGTGCTTGGCCGCTGCGGCGTTGTCGGTCTCGACGATAAGCACATCCGGCGAGTCGTCATCCGGAGAGAGTTTCGCGCTGGCCTTGAGCTTTCCCTGACTCAACATCCGGCGCGTGCTTTCCGCGTGTTCACGGACGACCATCGGGCGATCCGGGTTGAAGGGGTTCGGCCGTGTCGTGACCGACGGCAGTGACCAGTGCTCGCTCGCGTCGGTGTGTTCGAGCCACTGCTCCCGCGTCACAGGTTCGATGATGAAGAGCATAGGCGGAGGCTAGTCGTCGCTCTTCGACTCCGTCAACAGAAGCTCACGACCGTCGCGTCAGAGAACCTGGCTGCCGCGTAACTGCGGGAGAGGCACGCTGGATCTCTCACTCGACTTCAAGCCAGCCGAGCACGCCTTCCATTTCAACGATGAGCTCTTCCATCTTGGGCAACGCATCCTCATCGATGGTCACGAATCGTCGAATCTTGAGCGGCGATCCAAAAGCACAGCAGATGTCGT
>JBGCFM010000138.1:0-21560 GCA_045106895.1 Polyangiales bacterium
TCGCATGGAACCGAAACCTCGAAGCTCAGCTTGGCGTCCGCGCAGACCTTCGCTCCCTCGATGGGTCGGAGCTTCTCGATGAACGGGAGCGCGTCGTCGTCTTCGACGGCACGCCGCACGCCGTCAGCCGCGGCGCACATCGCGTCGCAGCGGGACAGCCCCTCGCCCTCTACTTTGATAACCCCGTGAGCGCCGCCAACCTGCGCGGTGACGTCATGGCGTACGAAGTCGGCGGAGGCGCACGCTCACTCCCCTTTACTCTGCGCTCTCGCGGTCGCGAAGACGCGCTCTTCCGCGTCGATCTTGTTCCAAGCCGTAGCCTCGAAGCTGGCTCCAACATCGGCGTCGCCCTCGCGCCGCGCTGGTGGACATGGGCCGGCGGAACACCCGGCGTGATGCGCTTCATGGTGCAGCCCCCACCCCAGATCGAAGGCGTCGGTTGCAGCGCTGACGCCCGCGCGAGGTCCGGCTGCTCCTTTGGCGCCGCGCCGGGACGCGTCGTCGACATCGAATCTCAGCTCGGTATCCTCGCCAGCGAAGAACTCGGCGACGCGGCTAGCACGTTCTTCTCAGTCTCTCCGCGGCTCCCCGGCGCGCGCCTGGTGCGTGGTCCGAGCGGGCGCGTTCTCTCTCTGGAGGGAGAGTGGGCACCGGACCAGGTCTACGAAGTACGCTTCGGAGAGCTCCACGCTGCCTCCGGCGCCCCCCTCCAGCGCATGGGACCCCTTGCCGTTCGCTCGCGCGGACGAACGCCGAGCGTCAGCGTTCAAGGAGGAGCGGCGCGCCTGAGCTATGAGCTCGGCGCCGATCCTCTTCTTCACCTCACCGGCATCAACGTGCGCAAGGGCGCTCTCGTCTACCGGGCCGTCGCCCCAAACGAGCTCATGGACGCGGCACTCGCTCCAGCTTCCTTCCTCCGCGCAACGCACCAGGACGACGCGTTCACGCCGATGGTGGACCTCATCCCCGACGCCCGCGCCAACCGTCCTGGACGCGGCACCTACCGGTGGCGTGACGAATCGCGTTCCGCATCCACCGCCGTCGTGGGCTTCCGCGCCGGCGAAAGCGGCTCGTCGGTCACGCCGATGTTCCTTCAGCGCACGGATCTCGCCCCGACGGTGCAAACGCTGGAAGACGGAGTTCAAGTGTGGCTGACGCGTCTCTCCGACGGCTCCCCCGTCGACGGAGCACGCGTCGTCGTTCGCGCCGCCGGCCAGGACGCCGAAGCCCTCGAAGGCACCACAGACTCGGACGGTTTGGTCTTCTTGCCCACCGAGGACTCCCTCCTCGGCGCACGCCTCGGGGTCGCAGCCTTCAAAGAAGACGACCAAGTGGCCCTCGTCGTCGAGCATTCCCGCGCCATTGGCCCAGCGCGCCTCGGCATCTACGCCGGCGGCGACACCTCCCTCGCCGGCGACTCCATCGCCGCGGTCATGAGCGACCGCGGCGCCTACCGCCCCGGCACCACCGTACGGGCCAGCGCCGCCATTCGCAGCACAGACGGGAGCAACGTCGCCGCCATCGCCGGCGAAGAGTTCATTCTTCGCCTCACGAGCCCCTCCCAGCAATCCCCCATCGCCGAGGCGCTCGCGCAGTCGAGTGAGTTCGGCTTTGTCCATGCGGAGTTTGAGCTCCCGCAGACTAGCGCCCTCGGCAACTACGTGGTCTCCGTGCACCGTCCGGAGACCACCGACGCCGCGGAAGAGCAACTCGGCCAAACGAGTATTCGCGTCGCCAACTTCCGCCAGCCTTCCTTCCGTGTTGACGCGCAAGGACCCGCCCTCGTCATGACGGATGAAACCCCGTCGTTCACCGTCGACGCCAGCTACCTCTTCGGTGCGCCCGTCGCCGACGCGGAGGTCGAGTGGTCGCTCCTACGCCGCGGCCCGGCGAGAGCCGCGAGCGAGTATCGCGGTTTCGTCTTCGGCCCCGTCGACGCCACCGTGTCACCACGCACCGAACACTCGGGAAGCGCACGCACGGGCGCGGACGGACGCGTCTCCTTCGAGACGGCCCTCGTCAGCGGCGCACGACGCGAGCGCCTGACCCTCGAGGTGGAAGTCCGCGACCCCACAGGCCAGTCCACCGCCGCGCACCACGACCTCACTCTGCAGCCCGCAGCCTTTGAGATCGGACTTGAAAGCGGCGACGCGTGGGTGGATGCCGGCGAAACACTGGAACTCCGTGCCGTCGTTCTCGACCCCGAAGGAACCGCCCTCGCTGGCCAGAACGTGCGGGGACGTATCCTCCGCGAAGGCTGGCACGGCTGGTGGGAATGGCATGGCGGAGAATCCTCCGGGTACCGCGTGCGTCGAGATCAACGCAGTGAAACGGTTCACACCTGCCGATTTGAGTCTGCGGACGCTTCCGCGGAAGCCGCCGGGTGCGACTTTGTTCCGGCGCGCCCGGGCACGTATGTGCTGGAAGTCGAGGCCGAGGACGGCGAAGGACGCAAGACCATCGCCTCACGTCGCCTCTACGTCGCTGGGCCCGGCGAGTACCCGGACCGCGACGCGCCTGGCGCGCCCATCGCCGTCACGCCTCAACGACTCAGCTACCAAGTCGGCGACACCGCCCTCGTCGCCTTTGAGTCGCCCTGGGAGGGCGCGCAGGCCCTGCTGACGGTGCAGCGCGACGGCGTCCTGCACCACCAGCGCATGGAGGTCCAGAGCGGCGGAAATACGCTTGAGATCCCCATCGACGACACCATGACGCCCAACGTCTACCTCACACTTACGCTTCTCCGCGGCCGTGATGGAGAACCTCAGGCGAGCGGCGACCCCGGCAGCCCGGACCTCCGCTATGGCGCCACGGAAATCTCCGTGCGTCCAGCAGGACAGTCGCTGGAAGTCACCATCGAAGCGGCCACGAACGCCGCCCCTGGCGAAGAGGTCGACGTCGAAGCCCTCGTTTCGCGTGGCGGCGCCGCCGCCCGAGCCGAGGTCACACTCTGGGCCGTCGACGAGGGGCTCCTCCGACTGACAGACTACGAGCCAAGCAACCTAAGCGCGGGGCTCTTTCCGCGGCGCTCAGCGAGCTTCTCTTGGGAAGACGTCCGTCGCGGCCTCGTGAGCCGCATCATCCCAGAGCAGTGGCGCGCAGGTGGCGATGGCGGCGAGTCCGCCGGTGGACGCGTCCTTCGACCCGATGAGACCTACCCGGAGCCCGTGCCTCTGTGGGCCCCTGGCCTCATGACAGACGAAGACGGTCGCGTCCGCGCCACGATTCGTCTCCCGGAGCGCGCCACCGAGTACCGCATCATGGCCATCGCGATGGACGAGGCGGCGGCCTTCGGGAAAGCCAGCGCTCCGCTCTCCGTCGAAGCGGAGGCCGTGCTTCGCGATAGCCTCCCGCGCTTCGCCACCGCCGGCGACACCTTCAAGGCGCGTTTCATGCTCCACGCCACGGGCGGTGCATTGTCTGGCACGTTCGAGGTTCAGCTCGGCAACGAGCGCCATGAGCGCCGCGTCGAGCTTGAAGAAGGCGCATCGGCGAGCTTCGAGTTCGACGTGACGGCTCCGAACCGGGACGCCCTTCGTATTCGTTCCCGCTTCGGCGAGGTTCACACCGATCGCACCCTACGAATCGCGCCGCGTGCCCGCTGGAATCGCCGTATCGCCTACGGCGCGGTGCAGGGGGCTCATGGTTCGCCGACAAACCCCGGCATCACCCTTCGCTTTCCAAACGTCGAACGAGGCCATGCACGCATCCACGTCGCGACACATCCCTTCCTCGGCTTCGATGCGCTACCTGCGCGGATCGCGGAGTCGCCGTGGCAGAGCGTCGAAGACCGCGCCTCGCGTGTTCTTCTCCTCGCCGCCAGCCAGGAACTCGCCAGCGGCCTCTCCTCCGCCGACAACCACCGCATCGGCGCTCCTGGCGAGCATGAAGAACGAATGACCCGCGGCAACGACGCCGTTGAACACCTGCTGCGCATTCAGCTCGAGGACGGCGCCTTCGGCCGCTGGGCATCCAGCGGATGGTCCTCGCCTTGGGAGAGCGCCATGGGCGTCCACGCCCTCGTCGCTGCAAAGAACGCGGGCTTCCATGTCCCCTCCATCGCCTACACCCGGGCCCTCGAGTGGCTCCGCGCCACCATCCAGCGCCGCCCCTACGCCGAATACCGTTTCGCCGACGCAGACGCCGGCATCGCCTACGCCGTCCGCGTCCTGACAGAGGCCGGAGAGCGCGCTCCTAGCGTCACCGAAGAGCTCTTCGAGAGGCGCGGTCAGCTCAGCCTCTTGGCCCGCGCGCTCCTCGCCCTGGCAATGGAAGACGCCGAGAAGGGGGAGCAGAACACCCTCGCCCTCGAGGTCGCCGACTACGCCATGAACGACCACACGGCGGACGACACGCTCCCCTATAGCGTGCGCTACCCAGACCTCCGCGGCAGCGTCCTCGGGCCTATCGTCGAAGCCCTCGCCGCGACGCGCGTCGGGCGGGAACACCTCGGCGCCGTCTCCCAGCGTCTCCTCGCAGCGACGACTCCCCACGCGGCCTACGGTTGGCAGTCGAGCGTCGACGCGGCCTTCGCGGCCCGTGGACTCGCCGCCTACGCGCGTCTGTTCAGAGGCTCCGCCATTGGCCCCGTCACCCTCGACGGCGTCGAGCTTCGAGCGGAGTCCTCCAGCGTCGACGCCGCGCGTTTCGAGGTACCTCTCGCTGCGCTCGGAGGCGCGGACCACCTCGTGGTCCTCGAGTCTCCCTCGGACGCCCCGCTCTTCTTCAGCGTCGAGAGCGACTACGCCGAAGCCCTGAATGCGACAGACTACGTCGCGCGTGGTGCACGCGTGGCGATCCACCGCCGCTATGAGCTCATCGATGGACGGCCCGTCACCGGCGACACGGAGCTCCCTCTTGGCACCATGGTTCGCGTTCGCCTCTTCGTGTACTCGGAATCGCCAAGCCAGCACCCCGTCGCTATTCACGACCCCCTCGCCGCAGGCTTCGAACCCATCGAAGACGCCTTCAATACCAGCGCCCATGACGCCGTCGCGTCCATGCTGGGTGCCGGGCCCAGCGATGACGCCCGCGACCCTCGTGGTTATCACGCGTATCGCTCGGCGGGTTCCATCACGCACCGCGCCCTCGAGCGAAACGCCGCGGTCTTCACACTGGAGAGCCTGCCGGCGCGCCTGCAGGAGTACACCTACGTGGTCCGCGCCACCACGCCTGGTCACTTCACCGCGCCGCCTGCGCAGATCGAGTCGGAGCGCGACCCCAGCTTCGTCGCTCGAAGCGCCGTACACGAGCTGAGCGTCGCTGCTCCGACGAGCGCCGCCGCGCCGTGATGCTTTGGTCGACCCACTCGGGCTTCGCCAAACGCGTCGTCCTCTCGCTGGCCCTCGCCCTCGTGATCCATACGCTCTGGCCCTATGCGGCGCCGGGGCTCATCGAGCCGGCGCTCTTCGTCCAGCCGCGCGACTCCTTTCGAATCACCGACCGCCAAGGCCTCGCTCTTCGCCTGACGCGGCCCGACGGGGAAGACCGCCGCTGGGTGCGGCTGGAAGACGTCTCGCCGCGCCTCATCGAAGCGTTCCTCGCCACCGAAGACGCTGACTTCTACCAGCATGAAGGCGTCGATTGGAGCGCGACGCTCCGCGGCAGCGTCTCCTTCATCACGCCGGGGAGACGCCTCAGCGGCGGCTCCACGCTCTCTCAGCAAACCGTCAAGCTCGTCTACGGACGCCCCCACGGCCTCTGGGACAAGCCCTTCGAGATGCTCCGCGCCCTGGCGTTGGAAGAACATTTCTCCAAGCGCGAGATCCTCGAGCAGTACATCAATCGTGTCCCCTTCGGCGATCAGATCGTCGGCGTCGCCCGCGCCAGCGAGGCTTACTTTGGCAAAGCGCCGAGCGAACTGAGCGTCGGCGAAGCAGCCCTCCTCGCGGGCATCCCTCAAGCCCCAAGCGCGACGGAACCACGACGTCATCGCGAACGCGCCATCCGTCGCCAACGTTTCGTACTGCACCGCATGCGCGCCACCGGCGCTATCTCGGAGACCATGCTGCAGAGTGAGCTCGCGCGCTTTCCGCGTA
Source organism: Polyangiales bacterium (assembly GCA_045106895.1). Classification (GTDB taxonomy): domain Bacteria; phylum Myxococcota_A; class Polyangia; order Polyangiales; family Houyiibacteriaceae; genus JBCCRV01. The sequence continues at coordinate 6,039 of JBGCFM010000138.1, forward strand.
TCCGCGACGAATCCACCCGGCCGTGGCACGCGCCGCGTTTCGTGGAGCGTGTCCTCGCGAGCGGCGAGCGGCGGAGTGAAAGCGAACTACGCACCAGCCTCGACCGCGCGCTCCATGCCGAAGCACGCGACCTCACCGCCGCCGCCGTACGTCAGCTGCGCAGCCGAGGCGTTCAGAACGGAGCGGCGGTGGTCCTTCACAACGGCACGGGCGAGGTCCTCGCCTACGTGTCCGCGGCGGACCCCCGTGGGGAAGGCGCTTCCTTGGACCTTCTCCGCGCACGCCGGCAGCCCGGCTCGTCCCTCAAACCCTTCGTCTACGAGCTCCTCTTCGAACGCGGAGGACACCCTGCGACCTGGCTCGATGACATCTCCACGCCGATGACCGGCGCCGGCGGGGCGCTCTTCGAGACCCAAGACTACGACGGCCGCGAGCGTGGTCCTGTTCTCGCCCGCTTCGCCCTCGCGTCCTCGCTCAACCTGGCCGCCATCGACGCAGCGCGCCGCGCCGGCTCAACGCGCCTCGCGCTGCGCCTTGGGGAGCTCGGCTTTGATGTCGGTCGCGCTGAAGATCACGGCGCGGGACTCGCCCTCGGCGGCATCGACGTCTCCCCCATGCAGCTCGCTCGCGCGACGCAAACTCTGGCTCGCTTCGGCAGACGACTTGAGCCCGTCTACGCCCCCGGGACCTTGCGCTCAGGAAGGCGTGTCATGGAGCGAAGCGCGGCTGCCTTGGCGGTGGACGTCCTCCGCGACGGCGACGCACGGCGCGCGGCTTTCGGACGCGATCTCGAAGACATCGCCGGTGGCCCCTTTGGTCTCAAGACGGGAACCAGCAGCGCCTGGCATGACGCTTGGGCCAGCGCCTTCGACGAACACTTCAGCGTGGTGGTCTGGCTCGGCGATCCCGCCGGCGCTGCCATGAATGAAGTCTCCGGCTTCGAAGCCGCAGCGCCGGTGGCGGCGCGCATTCTTGCCGCCGCGCGGGTGCGGGCGGACCTCTACGAAGGCCCAGGCAAAGCCGGCGATGCACCCTCGAGTGAAGAGGCGCTTGTTTGCTCGCTCAGCGGCGCTCGCCCGAACCAGAGCTGTCCCGCGGCGCACCTTGAACGCTTCTCGCCGGGCGGCTCCCCGGCGCACGTGTGTGACGTGCACGAAGCGAACGGCGACGTCCGCCTGCCTGCCCGCTACGCCCGCTGGAGTGCCGCGATGCGCCGAACCCAAGACCGCATCGCGACCAGCGGTGCCGCCCCGCTGCGAATCGCCTACCCCACACAAGGCGCGCAGCTGCTTATCGACGCTCGCCGACCACCGACTATCCCTCTACGCGCCGCCCGCGGCCGCGACGATGTCTCCGCGGAGTTCTTTGTCGATGGGCGCGCTGTCCGGCGCTGGGTGCCAACTCCCGGGGCCCACCAAATCACTGCGGTGTTTGAGGGACAGCGCGTCAGCGTCGAGGTCGAGGTTCGCTCGACTCGCCGCTGAGCTCTGCGGAGTCTTCTACTCCGCCGCGGGAGCCGCAGCTGGCTTCACGAAACGAAGCGTCATGCGGTCGCTCTCGCCGAGGTTCCGAAGCGACTCATCGCCACCACGAAGTCCGGGAGGCATCGACCAGACGCCGTCCGGGTGAACATGTGTGTCCTGGGGGTTGGCGTTCAGCTCGGAGCGCTCCGCGAGGGTGAAGCCGGCGGCTTCGGCGTATCCGATAACGGCGGCTTCCGTGAGGTAACCCGCGCTACCGTCCGTGGCGACGTCGAGACCTTCAGGCATACGGTGGGCGACGATGCCTAGGACTCCGCCGGGCTTCAAGACGCGAGCCATCGCGGCGAAGTACTCGGCGACGGGACCATCGTTGCGCACCATGTTGTGCACGGCGCGGAAGACAAGCACGGCGTCTGCGGACGCGTCGGGGACGTCCGCCATGAGCTGATCGCCGGTGAACACGACGTGCTCAATCTGGTCGTAGACCTCTGGGCGCTCCGCGAGCTTCTCCCGGTAGGTGCGCTCATAGCCACCGCGACGGCCGGTGTCCTCGGGGTCGTAGCCCGCCGCGATGAGCGTGCCGTGATCTCGCAGCATCGGCGCAAGGACTTCCGAGTACCAGCCACCACCAGGCCAAACCTCGACGACGCGCATCTCTGGCGTGATGCCGAAGAACGCCAGCGTTTCCGCAGGATGACGGAACTCATCACGCGCGCGATGCTCGTCCGAACGATGCGCTCCGGCGAGGGCCGCAGCCACAGACCCGGTCTGCACCGTCGCCTCGACGGGCGCCGTTTCCGCACCCGCCGTGCTTTCCGCCGGCGCCTCCGTGCTCGCGCTCGGCCCGCCACAGGCGATGCAAAGAAGAAGAGAGAAGAACATTGCTTTCGTCATGCGGCCGGACATAGGACGAAGCACCACAAACGCCAAGGGGTGCCCGAGCGGCGACGGGCGAAACACGTGCTTTTGTGAATGCCACGCATTCGCTTTTCGCCCTCTTTGTGGGAGGACCGGAACTATTTCCATCCCTTGGAATCCAAGGTGTGATGAAACCCCTCGTTCTCATTCTCGGCCTCATTGGCTGCGGCACGTCAACCACCACACCCCGGCACAGCGCCGGTGGTGAGTTTACTCGTGAGGAGGCCATCCACGCCGAAGCCGGACGCGCGGAGCCCGCACCCGCCAGCCGGTCTGCGCTCGCCGCCGCAGAGCCTCCTGCATCGCGGAGCGACGCCGCAGCGCAGAGCGCAGCGACCGGCGCGCGTTGCGCTCTGGTCTCGATCACTCCCGGATTGCCCCCTCCGCCGCCAAGAGCGCCCCGTACTCCAGAACTCGATGCGCTGCGCGTCACCTACGAAGCGAGCCTTGCGCCGGCTTTCTCTTCGCCAAGAGACGACTCCATGTCCAGCATCAACACCTGGACACAGACTGTCTTCTCGGCATGGCTCCGTGACGCCACGGCTCGCCTTCAAACGCTCGCGTTACACTCCTCACGCGTTCCCCTCGCGGACGCCCCCTACGCGCGCGCATGGCTCAGCCGCGCCTACGCGGTGTTCGTGGAGCGCTTTCATTCTGCACCCATACCGAACGCCATCGGCGGCGACCCGCAGATGCGCTCCATGTACACACGCGCGCTCTCCGAGCACACCCAGCCGCTGCTACAGCAGTCTCTGGAGATGCTTGAGGGCGTCGTTTATCCAAGTGCGTGGGCCGACTGGAAGACCGAGATGACGCACTGGCTAGACCAGGAGGGATGCGCATTCCACGAACCGGAAACCCAACTTAGCGGGAACGCGCGTTGAGCACCCAGAGATCACCCTGGTGATAGAAACTGCCGCCGATCCTCGAAAAGTCCGGTGCAGCTGGCAGCTGAAAAGGAACGAAAGAAGTAGCAGGGATGCGCGCGACGAAGTCGCCACAGTGGCCGGCGTCGAAAAGGTGAACCTGCCCGTCAGCGAGGTAGGCGGCGTACACCGCGAATGCGTCCGCGTTCGCAGCGCAGGTGCTTCGTGGGGAGCCAGGCAGCCAGCCATCTTCGTTTTCAAGGGCAAGCCAAGCACCGAGGACCGCGTTTCGGTCAGGCGCGAAAGCGCTGTCCCAGTCATCGCTGTAGTCGACGGGCTCAGCGCTCTGCCGGAAGCGCTCCGTGGTGATATTGTATTCAAAGATGTACACGATATCGCGTGTCGCGAGCGTGACGCTTTCAAGGTTTGCGTCCCCACCAGCGTGACCGGCCGGAACGGATGTAGCGCTAAGAACGCTGCCGACGACTCCCGGAAAGCGCGCGCTCAAACTTCCGGACGCGATATAAGCGCCGTCGCTTAGCCGCAGCACGTGAAAGGTCGTGTCCGTCAGAACATAAGCGACGTTGAGGCTCTCGATATCGAAGGCACCGACCACCGGCGAAGGCGGCGCAAAAGGGCTTGCTGGGTCCACCGCGATTGGCGTCCACGCGCCCGCACCGTCCCGAAGCACAGAACCGACGCAGCCCGCAGCCGCGCATGGACCACTCGGTACATCCACGCGGACCCCGGTGTCCCGCGGCAAAGGAACATCGCTCCCGACGGCATCGCGCGCCGCGTCCAAGGTGACAGCCACATCGCTCAGCGCCGCGCCGTCGCTGCCTGCGTCGGGAACGCTGCCGTCGATGCCCGCGTCGGGCCTGGCAGCGTCGACCTCCGGAACGCAGCGGCCGTTCTCGCACATTCCTTCGCACTCAGAAGAACGGGTGCAGGCCTCGCCATCTCCGCCGCCCGTCGCACATCCCGGGAGTCCGAACGCCGCGATGAAAGAGAGAACGGACGCGAAGGAGGTCAGGCTGTATCGCACGTGACAAGAATACACCGGGTGCCCCGCCGAGGCGACACCGGGCGTTCTCGTCTTCGCAGGGCTTAACCCTCGACCGGCAACTTCTTGCCGGCAAGAGGGCGCAGAGTGAGTCTCGCTGAGCTCCGGTGAACGCCTTAGGCCCTAGTTTTCGCTGGCACACATCCTGCTTTTTGGGGACGTGTGATTGCACGGAACCCACTCGCCCCCGCGGCCACCATCGACGCAGCGTCAGCTGCACGCGCGCCTCATTCCCAAGCGAGCCGGGTGCTCTGGAGCATCTTTCTGCTGCTCTCGATATGCGCATGCCAAGGCGCGATTTCCGACCCCGGCGCCGACCTCGGCGGAGGCCCGGGCGACCTTCCCCCTCACGACCCGACGCAGGCCGGCCCGGCCCTTCCTAGCGACCAGGCCCCCTCGACAGCGGTGCCCCGACTCAGTCAGCGAGAGATCGAAGCGAGCGTGGCTGAGATCTTCGACATCCATGGCCTGGCCGAACGAATCTTGCCCGGCGAGGCGACGCTCGCGACGAACCCTTCGACAGCCGGCGACGAGGAGGTCTTCGATACCTTCGTCGGTACGCTCGGCGCCTACATTCCCGGCGAGGTGTTCGTGCAGGCCATGGCCACACTCGCCTTCGATCTGGCGCGTGAGGTCGCGGCGGACGAAGACAAAGTCCACGCCCTCGCCGGATGCGAGCCAAGCGCCGACGACGACGCCCTTTGCATGGGGCAGCTCATCGACAACCTAGGCCTTCGACTTTTTCGCCGTCCCCTAAGCGGTGACGAGCGCGAGCGTCTGATGGCTTCTGCCCTCGACTTCGCCCTGGCCGAGACGTTCTACGTCGGCGCACGCGTAGTGATCCAGAGCCTCGTCCAAAGCCCGGACTTCATCTACCGCTCCGACATTGGGGAGGACGTCGGCGAAGGCCTGCGTGAGCTCGACAACTACGAAATGGTCTCTCGGCTCTCTTATCTCTTCTGGGGCTCCCCGCCCTCGCCGATGCTCCTCGAGCGCGCCGCCGGCGAACGATTCGACGAGGCAGAGTTCGCCGAGCTCGTCACGATGGTCGCGGACAACCCACTGACGTCGATTCAGGCGAGGAACCTGCATGTCATGTGGCTCGGCTACGAAGAACTCCTCGTCACCGACGAGACACTCAGGCGAGACATGCTGGCCGAGAGCGACGCCCTCCTCGAGCGTGTCCTCTTCGACGAAGGCGCAGCATGGAGCGAACTCTTCCGAAGCACCGAGAGCTTCCTCAGCCCCGAGCTAGCGGAGCACTACGGCCTGGCAAGCGAGGGTGGATGGACCGAGTACGAGCACCCCGAACGCGCCGGGATCCTCTCCCACGGCAGCTTCCTTTCTCTGAGCTCCACGCGCGGACACGGGACGCTGCCGAGTCGACGAGGCGCGATGATCTCCGCGCGTATTCTCTGCACCCCGATCCCTCCGCCTCCCGCCGACGTGAACATCGACGACGGAGCCATCATCGAAGAAGGCGAGTGCAAGTCGGATGCCTACGCGGCCCACCGCAACGCTGGTTCGGGCTGCGCAAGCTGTCACTCACGCATGGACCCCATCGGCTTTGGTTTCGAGCGCTTCGACGGACACGGGCGCTACCGTACCGTCGAACGCGAGAACCCCGAGTGTGAAATCGACGGGCTCGGACGCGCCGCCGGCGTCGACTTCACCGGTCCTCGCCAGTTCGTCGAGGCCATCGCCGAATCCGGCGACCTCACGGAGTGCGGCACCGAGCAAGTTCTGCGCTTCGCACTGCGGCGCGGCCTCGCGGCGGACGACCACAAACTCGTCGGACGTATCCACCATGGCTTCGTCGAATCCGGCGAGGACTTTCGCGCTCTCATGATGGGCGTCGCTCTGGACCCAACCTTTCGTTACCGCATGGAGGAATCGCCGTGAAGAAACCTAAACTCGGGCGTCGGGGTTTTCTCCGTGGAGCCGCTGGCACCGTCATCGGTCTCCCACTCCTCGACTATATGCTCAACTCGAACGGCACCGCCTATGCGGACGGCACTGAGTTCCCTTGCCGCTATGTGCTCTTCTTTTCGCCGACGGCGCTCGTAACGAACAGCTCGCGCGTCGAAGACGCCATCCCCACCGACCACGGCGTGGGGTACACCACGACGAAGGTCTTGCAGCCCCTCGTCGATCGCGGAATCAAGGACGACGTGAGCGTCGTCACCGGCCTCTTCTGCGCGCCCGTCGACGCCCCCGGCGCGTACAACTCCGACTACCACGGCTTCGCCTACAAGGCCGTTCTCAATGGGATGCGTTCGGGCTTCGGAAGCGGCTATGCGCCGCGCGGCCCTTCGCCGGATGAGCTCCTTGCGCAGAACGCCCCGGCAGACCTGCGCTTTCGAAAGCTCTACTACCAGGTCGACCCCAACCCGGGCACCCACTACATCTCCTTTGAAGGAAGCCCCGGAAATTGCCGCGCCGTCGAGCCGGAGACCTCCCCGGCGAGCGCCTACCGCACTCTCTTCCAAGACTTCGTGCCACCCGACTCCGGCCCGGACCCCGTCGCCGCCCTCGACCAGCGGCTTCGCGTCAGCAGCCTCTCCTTTGCGTCCGAGCAAATTCATCAGATGAATCGGCGTCTAGGCGCTGCGGATCGTCGAACCCTCGACGCGCACCTCACGCACATCCGCGAACTTGAACGTCGTCTTGCCCTCATCACGGAAGCGCCCATGAGCAACGCCTGCGCAGACCCTTCTTTGTCGATGAATGACCCGGCCAACATGGGCGCGTTCCCCAGCCACGACGCCCGAATGGACCTCTTCACGGAGCTAACCCGCATGGCCTTCGCCTGCGATATGACGCGCACCATCACCATCAGCGGCACGGGCCAGTTCACCGGCAGCGGCATGCGCCATCCAATCTGGGCGAGCGACGGAGGCCTGCACGGCGAAGTCCAGCACTCCGACGGAAGCCAAGCCGTCCTGGACGACGCCAATCAATGGTTCGTGGACTGCTACGCGCGCGTCCTCGAGAAGCTCAAGGATACCCCCGACGGCGAAGGCACCTTGCTCGATCATTCGGCCGGCGTCTTCCTCATGGAGGGCGGCAAAGGTCTTCGAAACGACCCGCAACGCGTCGGTGATGGTGGCGTGGGCTCCAACCACTGCTGCGACCACATGATGGTCCTCATGGGCGGGCGCGCCGGTGGACTCAGACCTGCGGGACGCATCGGTCTTGAGGGACAAGACCGTCACCCCGCGGAAGTTCTCAACTCGGCGATCCGCGCCATGGGAAGCGACGCGCGCCTCGGCGAGATCGGGGGAACGGTGGACGAGCTCTTCGCGTAGCTCGCTCTTCGCTCAGAACTGCCCGCGGTAGTCAGTCGGCGTGGACCGCGTGAACTTTCGGAACGCGGTGCTGAACGCGCTGACGTTCGTATAGCCCACATCGAATGCGGTCTCGGTGACCTGTGTGCCGTGAGCCAGACACTCCATCGCCCGAAGCATTCGCGCGACATAGAGGTATTGGCCCCAAGTCATGTGGATCTCGAGGTTGAGGCGCCGCATCAAGGTCCTCGGACTCATCGCCGCTTTCTTCGCGACGTCTTCGAGCTTGAGCGGCTGCGAGAGATTTGCATGCGTGTACCGAAGCACCTCAATGAGGTCTTCTGAATTCGCCTTCGGTAATGAGAGCTGAGCGTTCTCCTGGAGCTGGCTACGGCACAAATCGAGGAGGGTGAGGAAGAAGCGGTCGTGCTCGGTTTTGTTCGTGGGCTCCTTCCCCGCCCAACCCCGCGAGTGGTTGATCATCTCGCGTACCACGGGGCTCACCTCGAACACGTGCGGCTTCGTGGCCAGCGGCGGCGCGAAGTCACGCTGAAAGAAGAGGGACGTGCACCGCACCTCTTTGATCGTCGTGGTCTGAACAAGAGTGCCCGCAGGAACCCAAGCGATGCGCGATGGCGCGAGCCGCCACGATGCCTCGTCCGTCTCAAGCAGGAAAAGTCCCTGAAGAGCATAGAGCATCACGTGACGGTCGAGCGCCAAGGAGATGTCGATCGCATCCATCACGATGTCGTGACAGAGCACCTGCGCTGAACTGTGTTGAAGCGCCTCAAGCAGCTCATCGGGCAAGGGGGTCGGCATAGAAGTGAAGATGTCTCTCCCCCTCTCCGATGTCCATCGTCGCAAAGGCGTCAGCCGCTGAGCTTGGCCTGGAGGCTGATGGGAACGCTGTGGAGCGCCAATGACAGCGGGCAGAGCACCTTGGCGGCTTCCGCCGTCTCCTCAAAGTCCGACGCCGAAAGACCTGGGACCGTCGCGTCCACGTTCAGGTGGATCTGGCTGATCTCAAAACCGCCGTCCATCTCGCTCAGAGTCACGGTGGCGTCGACATCGATTCGCTCCGCCGTCAGCCCAGCCTGCTCCAGCGCAAAGCCCAAGGACATCGCGTAACAACCCGCATGTGCGGCCGCGAGGAGTTCTTCCGGCGTTGTCTGGGGCGCGCCAGCAGCGTCCTGAAACCTTGTGTGGAACGAGTAGGGAGTGTCCGAGAGCACGTTGCTCGGAGCGCTCAGCGTTCCGGTTCCATTGCTGTGCTTGCCATTCCAGTGAGCCGTCGCGTTTCTCGTCGTCATGGTTGAACCTCCAGTTCTTCGTACCAATCCAGGATGCCGTCGGCGACGTTCTCCCAGCCGGGTTCGCCACACGTAAAGTGGCTTCGACCCTCCACAATCTTCACATCCACCTGGCTGCTCTCGTCCGTGTAGCGACCAGCGATTCGCTGGGTGAGATGCGCCGGGAAGATCTGGTCACTTCCACCACCGATGAAGAGCAAGGGCGCGTGGGGCTTCCCGAAATCGACCTTCGAGTAGCTGTTGAAGAGCAGCTGGGTGTTCACCTTGAAGCTCTCCGGTACCGCAAAGCGCTCATAGGCCGCTTCGCGCTGCTCTTCCGGCAGCGTGTTGAAAAAGGCGCCGTTAAACCACTCGGGGGTGCCGAGCCAAGTCTTCTGCCGCGAGAAGAGCCCAATGGCAGAGAACACGGCCTTAATCGTCTGGAAGGGCACGGGGAAGACGTTCTTTGGCGGCGCGCCATGCACACTCACGCCCGCGACCACCTTGTCTTGCTCGATGAGCTTCATCACCACCGCGCCTGCCATCGAGTGTCCGATGACCAGCGGCTTATCGGGTAATGTGTCGATGAGCCTCTCGATGTTCTCCACGACATCGATGAACCCAGTCGCGCCAAGGTCCGGATGCACGTTCTCGCGCAGCTCCGCGGGAACCCCTTCATGGCCAGGGTTCGCCGGCGTGTACACGGCGTAGCCCCGTGCCTCGTAGTGGCCCTTCCATAGGGCCCACGTTTCGTTGTTCACGAAATTTCCGTGGATCAAAATGATCGTCTTCGAACGTTCCACATCGCTCTCCTTGGCTCGGGTTGTCTCGATGTGGAGACAGTATTCCGGGCTACGAGGCGTCGCTTTCGCGAGACCGACGTTCTCTTTGTCGAAAGCGACAAGTGGCCCCGTCGCTCGACCAGGCCGGAACGCGGCTTCCGCGCGGCATGCGTCGTCATCAACCACTGAAGCGTCAGCAACCCATAGAGCACCGTGCGCTCATGGTTGTAAGCGTGCGAGAGATACAAGATCGCCCCCACGCTGACTCCCTGCGCCAAGGCCAAGGTGCCCACCAAGGCTTAGGCGGCGATGTCGCGTAGCAACGACGTCCGACGCGCGGGCCCCGAACGCGCCGCGATGGATCGCGCAAGCTCAAGGAGTTCAAGATTCTCAGTTTCAGAATGGGCGTCCACAATCGCAATGGACCTCCTGCGGCGGCGATTGTTCCACGCAGACGAACTTCGGCTCCCACTCCCCTACCCTTGTGCTATCCGCCTTCCCTCTTGATCAAGTACCTCGGCAGCAAACGCACTCTCCTTCCGGACATCGTCGCTCTCGCCGATGGCGCGCCGGATATCAAGCGCGTCGCCGACCTCTTCAGCGGCACCAGCCGTGTGGGTCACGCGCTCAAAGGCGCCGGCTACGAGGTCACGTCCAATGACCACAACAGTTACGCCTTTACCCTCGCCCAATGTTACGTCGCAGCCGACGCCGCCAAGTGGCGCGAGCCTGCGGAGGCGCTTCTCAAAGAGCTCGCGGAGGTCCCGCCCGAGGCCGGCTGGTTCACGAAGACCTACTGCGAAGATGCTCGCTTCTTTCAGCCGAAGAACGGAGCGCGTGTCGAAGCGATGCGCAACCACATCGAGACGCTCGACCTCGCGCCGGAGCTACGCGCCATCGCCCTCGTGTCACTCATGGAAGCCGCCGACCGCGTCGACAGCACCTGCGGCGTGCAGATGGCCTACGTCAAGAAGTGGGCAAAACGCTCCAACAACGATCTCACGCTCAGGCTCCCGGACATACTCAACGGCGAAGGCACAGCGCATTGCCGCGACGCGGGCGAGCTCGCCTCCGAGCTCGACGTAGATCTCGTGTACATCGACCCGCCCTACAACCAGCACAGCTACCGCGGCAACTACCACGTGTGGGAAACCCTCGTGCAGTGGGACGAGCCCGAAACCTACGGCATCGCGCAGAAACGCATCGACGTGCGAACGCACAAGAGCGACTACAACTCAAAGCGGCGTCACCAGGGCGCCTTCGAATCCCTCATCGCCGCCCTCCACGCACCTCTTCTCATCGTGAGCTTCAGCGACGAAGCGTACTTGCCACGCGAAGTTCTCGAAGGGACACTTCGCGCGCGTGGGCCCGTCGCCGTCGTTGAAAAAGACTTCAAGCGTTACGTTGGCGCACAGATCGGTGTTCACAACCCACGGGGCGAGAAGGTCGGTACGGTGAGCCACCTGCGCAACGTCGAGCGCATGTACATCGCCGCGACGGAGCACGCGAGCGACGCGCAAAAGCGGTACGTTCAGCGATTGATGTAGACGCCTTCGTCTTCACCGTCGGTCACGATCACATACACGATGGTGTCCGCGCGCCGCTCTTCGCTGAAGGACATCCACGCGCTCATCACGGATTCAAGAGGCATATCGTCCGGTGCGAGCACCGCCAAGATCTGCTTGTCCCATTCGAACTCTTCCGTGACGTTCGCAGAGCTCTCCAAGATGTCGTCGAGCTTATCGCCGATGACCTCCTGCGCGCGCGCCACCGTGTAGTCCGCCCCCAATGGGAACATAAACGCGCGCACCACGCTCACGCCAATGCGCTGTCCGCCCATCATCTCCACAAGGAAGTCCGTCTTCTTGCTGCCCATCGGCTCGTACTCGATCTCGTTCTCCGTTGCGATGAGATCCGCGCCTTCGCAGCGAACGAGGACTTCCAGCGCGAAGGCCTCGGAGATCTGACTCGACCCGCCGGCGTTGGGACTTTCGAGCAAACGCACCGCGTCCTCCGTGAGCATCGGGCGCTCTTCAGGGTCGTCATACGCGTCGTCCATGAAGTCGAGGCGTGTGCTGTAGAAGCTAGGCTCTGCGCTCGCTAGCTCCCCGGCGAGTCGCGCGCAGGGTCCTGCGATGGCCCCAAAACCCATTTCCGAGGGCGCGTCGGGCTCTCCCGCGTCGTCGCCACCGCCGCCGGAATCCATCGCACCCGCATCCCCCGGCCCAGAATCCGCCGCGCCGGAATCCACCGCCCCGGCGTCCCCTGGCCCGGAATCGGCGCTCGCATCGAGGGTTGGGACATCTCCACCCGCGTCGCGTCCCGCGTCCGAAGTCGCATCGTCACCACAGCCGAGCACGGCGAGAATCAAAATGAATCGAAGCATGCTCGACAATATACGCGTCATCGCCTGAGGTGGGTATGATGGATTCGTGCCTGAGTCTTCTTCGACCCCCAACCTCCCGGACAAAACCCGTGTCCGCGACGCCGCCCTTGCCCTCCTCGAAACGGAGCACAAGAAGCTCCGCCGGCTTGCCGAAGAAACACGTTCAGGCGCGACGCACGTGGAGGCCAAGGCCGAGAACGATAAAGACACGCGCGGACTCGAGATGTCTTACTTGGCCCGCGGTCAGGCCATGCGTGTCGAAGAGATCGACGAGACCATCAAGCGGCTGCGTTTCGTCAACCTCCGCCCGGTTGGGGATGAACCCATCGACCTCGGCGCCATGGTCCGAGTCCTCGTCGATGACGAACCCCGCTGCTTCTTTGTCGTCCCCGCCGGCGGCGGAACCAAGGTTGAGGTCGACGGCATCGCAGTCGCGCTCCTCTCGCCCGCTTCCCCCGTCGGACGCGCCCTCATCGAGAAACACGAGGGCGACGACTTCGAGCTGCGGGTCGGCGGCAAGGTACGACTCCACGAAATCGACCGGGTCTGGTAGCGCGCAAAAAGCGACGAACCGCGTCGCAGTGCTCTAGAATCGTCCCACGATGAGCACGGAGACCGAGACCCCCGACAAGCCAGCCGACGAGAGCTACGAATACGGAGACCGCGAGACGGGGGATATGTCCGCGCGAGAGTTCCGCGTGGGAGAAGGCCGCATCAGCAGCTACATCGCGGCGACCTTCGGCCTTCTGAGCCTCCTCGGCGTTCTGTGTTTCCGCTTCCCCGAGCAGCTCACCACGCCGGACCTACGAGAGGTCTACAACGTCGAGTACATCCGTTTGCTGCTCAAGTTCGGCATGTGGAGCACCGTCGTTCTTGGCCTGCTTTGCATCGTTCGTGCAAAAAGACGCGCCCTAGCGATGGTGGGTCTCGTTTCCGTCGCCCTCGCCTGGGTCCTCGGCGGCTACGGAATCGAAGCGCGCAGTGTTCAGCCAAGCCCGGTCTTCGCCGGCGTCGACTGGATGGTCCTCGACCTCTTCGGCTCGGCGCTGCTCTTTATCCTCATCGAGAAGATCCTCCCGAAGTACCCCGACCAAGTCATCCTCCGTCCGGAGTGGCGAATGGACTTGCTCTACTTCGTCTTCAACCACCTGCTCGTTGGCCTCTTCCTCCTCATCGGCAACGGCTTCGCCCCCCTCGCCTTCGACTGGGCGACGAACGCCTCGTTCCAAGCGTGGATGCAGTCCCAAGCACTCCCCATACAGGTGCTCATCTTGGTGCTCGCCGCCGATTTCGTGCAGTACTGGGTGCACCGCGCATTCCACGAGGTCCCATTCTTGTGGAAGTTCCACGCCGTTCATCACTGCACCGAGCACATGGATTGGCTCGCGGGATCACGCACGCATATGTTTCAGACCATCGCTGACCGCTCGCTGGTGATGGTGCCACTCTACCTTTTGGGTCCGAGCCTGGATGCGCTCAACTTCTACGTGGCCATCGCCGCATTCCAAGCCGTCTTCGTCCACGCGAACTTCGGGCTTCGTTTTGGGCCATTGCGCTATCTCGTCGTGACCCCACAGTTTCACCATTGGCATCACAGCAAGGACGACCCCGCGCTGGATACCAACTACGCAGTTCACACACCTATCTACGATCTTCTCTTTCGCTCTTTTCACCTGCCCAAAGACTTCTGGCCCAAGGAATACGGAACGGTTTCTCCTCTCCCGAAGACCTTCTTGGGACAGTTCGCCTATCCGTTCCGCTCCAAGAAAGCCGCTCCTCCCGGCGATTGAATCTTCCCCGTCTCTGGACGTCTCGCGTCTACCCACCGGAGTTACTGTGAAACAAGCTTGCCTCGTCCTACTCGCCGCTTTCGTCCTGAGCCCTGGCTTTGCGTCAGAAGTCGGAGCTCAACCTGCGCGCGTCGCTCAACGAGTGCTGGGACCCGGTGCCTACGTCTACCAAACCCGTCTCGATACCGCGACGTGCGAAGACGACAGCAACTCAGGGTTTACGAGCAGCTTCTTCGCAGCCATTGACGGCGTCCCCGGCGCCGCAGACATGCGCATGTCTTTGGTCAACTCCGACTACTGGCCACGCTGGACGTTAGTCGTGCGCCCCGACGGAACAGTCGTTGGGGACGCGACCATTCGTGGCCAAGAAGGCCCAAACGCGGCGCGCTCTCACTTCGAGGTTCAGCGCCGCGGTGACCATCTCCGAGGCCGAGGCTACCGAGAATACAATCGCACCATCGACGGCCAGCGACGACGCTGTCGCAATGACTTCGACGTCCTGATCAGACGCCTCGACCTCAGCACGGGTGGCTGAACAGCGGGTGCCTAAACAGCGCCTAGCGAAACACCGAGATGGCGTCGTGGTACTCGCGCACAACGTCTTCGACGATGGCGCCGATGCTCTTCACCTCGCCAACAAGACTCACACCTTGCCCGGCGGACCAGATGTCCTTCCAGCGTTTCGCAGCGTCGGGACCCCGCGTCGGCTCCGTCTCGCTGGGAATCGTCTGCTTCAGGAAGTTCGCGTGAATGCCTGAAACCTTGTTGGTGTAGACGACGTCCGTGTGACTGCTTGACACCACCAAGTCCTTGTACTCGCCCGAAGCGCCGCACTCTTCCGAGGCGATGAAACGCGTGCCCATGTATGCGAGCTGCGCGCCAAGAGCCAACGCCGCTGCGACCTGCGCGCCACCGCCGATGCAGCCCGCGGCGATCACAGGGACCGTCAGCTCGCGCTTCAACCAAGGCACGAAGACGTAGGGGTTCACGGTTCCGGCGTGGCCTCCGGCGCCCTGGCTCACCGCGATAATCGCGTCGGCACCGGCCGACTGAGCCTTGATTGCGTGTGGCAAGTTGATCACGTCGTGGAACACCGTGACCCCATGCGGGTGGACCGCCCGGACGATCTCCGTTGGGTTCCCGTAACTCGTGACCATCACCGGAACCTCGTACTTGAGGCAGAGCTGAACGTCCGCCATCAAACGCTCCGGGTCCGTCAGTCCGATGGTCAGGTTGATCGCGAAGGGTTTGTCCGTCTTTTCACGAATCCATTTCAGGTCGCTCTCAAAGGCTTCGTAGGTTCGCGCGTTGAGGCTTGGCATCGAACCAAGAATTCCAGCTTCCGCACACGCCACGATCATCTCTTTGTTCGAAATGATGAACATTGGCGCCGAGACGAGGGGGTAACGAAGGCCAAGTTTCTTCGAGAGAGGAGTCGAGAATTCCGTCATGCGGGCAGCGTCGTCGAAAGCCCCCGGCCTCGTCAACGGGTCTTGGCACTTCGCCGAAAAGAAGGTACCGCTGACGCAGGGCAATACAAAAAAAGACGGCCAATCGCGCCGAGAAAGACCAAAAAAAAAAAAAAAAATCGAAGAGATCGAAGGTATCGGCCCCGTACTTGGCGCGAAGCTTCGCGACGCTGGAGCCACGACCGTCGAGA